>CAYVBK010000016.1:0-105783 GCA_964449465.1 uncultured Anaerolineae bacterium | reverse complement strand
GTTCGGTTTTTAACTCCACAAGCGCTTATGCCTGTGGTTGCGCATAAGTTAGGTTCAAAGGGTGCCGTAGCCCAGATATACACAGCACTGCTCTGAATCGCCATGATTTCTTCCCCCTACACCAGGCTGCCTGGGCATAGGGGGAACTGATTGGCAAACCGCCCAGGCGGCCGAGTCCCCAACCTGGCAATTTTAGCGCACTGGGTGGGGTGTCCCCGACATCCTCAAGTGGGGCAACGAGTAGTCTCTCCGCCAGACTGCTAGAAAATCCAGGTTATTTGCAATTGTCGAATTTTGTAGTATACTCGAATTGATTGGGCTGCTGTCCATTGGGTCAGCGCTATCAAGCACGCCCATTCACACATTCGGCCTATCCGGTTTGCACGCCCCAGGGCTTGGTACCCGGACGGTTTGACGGTCAGGGTCTGACCCACACGGTCTGACCACCCGAGTCATCCCATCCAGGTGAGTGCCCCGAACCAGGCTGGTTTGAGGATAGGTGTCTGCCTTTCGCCATCTCCGGCGAATAGATTTGTGTGTCTAGTCGTGCTTTTTATCCAGGGCGCAACGAAGGCCATCCCTCACCCGCGCCCGCCTCCTCTAATCAATAATTGAGTTGAGATTATCTCGAACGCTCATTGTCAGAGTTTAGAACAGACATGCGGCATCGTGCCGGGCATCCCCTGCCAGACAGTGCTGCCTGTTATTTGTTCTATTTTGTCTGTTATTGCCAGGCGCGATCATGGACATTGTATCGAAAAGGAGCAATATGAAAATCAAGTATGTGCTAATTGCATCCGGTTTGTGTTTGCTGTGCATTCTGAGCGGTTGCGGCAAACCTCAAGCAGCCGGGCCATTGGTGGCTCTGGAATGGGCCGGCTATGAGCAGCAGGTCTTTTGGCAGACCTTTGCCGACCAGCATCCGGATGTGCAGGTAGAGTATACCTTTTTTGCCGACGATCCGGAGGCCTTTGCCAAACTGCAAAGCGGTTTCAAGGCCGACCTGGTTCATCCGGGCAGCAGTTGGCTCAAGCTCTATGTGGAGAATGACCTGCTGCTGCCGATTGACACGGCCAAACTGCGCAACTGGAGCAGCCTGATGCCCGAACTGACCGCCTTGGGGCAGGTCAACGGCGTGCAATACCTGGTGCCGTGGGAATGGGGCTATGACTCGATTTTGGTGCGCACCGACAAAGTGTCCCAAATACCCACCTCGTGGGCCGATCTGTGGGACCCGCAGTACGCCGGGCATGTGTCCATCTTTGATTCGGCCGAGGTGGCTGTGTTGGCGACCTCGCTGGCGCTGGGTTATGATGCCTATCAACTCACCCCCGAACAGCTACAGGCCGTGCAGCAAAAACTGATCGAACTGAAACCCAATCTGCTCAACTATTGGTCGGATTACACCCAGTTGAACCAACAGATCGCTTCGGGTGAAGTGTGGGTGGCCACGGCCTGGCCCGATGCATACCTGGCAGCTCAAGCTGAGGGAATACCGGTCGAATATATCACCCCCAAAGAAGGACGGTTGGGTTGGGTTTACGGCCTGGCTATTTCCAAAAACAGCAAGCACCCCGACCTGGCTCTGGAGTACATTGATGCTATGATTGAACTGGATTCCATGATCGAGATGGCAAACCAGTATGGCTATGGCGCCGCCAACAAACAAGTGGTTGCCCATACAGCCCCCGAGGTCGTCAAACTGATGAACCTGGATCGGCCCGATGTGATGCTCAGTACTGCCTTTTTCAAACCATTGACCGCCGAACAGCGCAAGACCTGGACCTCACTGTGGGACCAGGTCAAGGCAGCACCCTAGAGGAGACCAAATGAAAGACTGCTCATGTGTGAGCGCATATCAGGCGCTCGACGAGGTGCTGCGCTCAGCAGACTGTATGCGCTGTCGCGACTGTTGTAAATTTATCCCTGAGCATCGCATCTATGCGCCTTTATTCACCCCAGAGAGCCACGAGCGGGTGCTGGAGCGGTTTGCCGGGCGCGACATTCGCTTTCATCCTTTTGGCCGCCTCTGGCAGATCGAACTGCTGCCCATCGCCGACGATCCGGCCGGGCGGTCAGCCTGCCCATTTTACGATCAGGTGACGGCGTTGTGCGAAATTTACGACGAACGCCCCTTTGACTGCGCCACCTGGCCGTTCTACATTATGCGGTGCGAGGGGCGGGTGGTCATTGCCGTATCGCCGGGTTGCCCGACAGTGGCCGCCACCGACCTGGAATTTCTGCGCACACAGGCGCGCGAGCGCATCGGGCCGTGCATGGTGGCCGAGGCGCGCCGCTACCCCGATCTGATCCCAGACTATTATGATGAGGCGGTCGTGCTGCTAGACGTGACCGATCAGATGGATACTCCCGATAGCTGAGAGGACCGAGATGAATCAACGTATCCGAATCGCCGTGTTGATGGTCCCGCCCGTCTTGCTGCTGCTGTTGTTTTTCGTCTTGCCCATGCTGATGATGGCGACTTTTACTTTCCGGGCCGGCAGTTTTGGTGTCGAGCGGCAGCAGTGGACGCTGGATCATTATCGAGAATTCTGGCACAACAACACCTTTCATCGCCTGCTGTGGCAATCTCTGGTGATGGCTTTGGAGACATCGGTCTACTGTGTGCTGCTGGCCTATCCGCTGGCCTATTTTCTGGTCTTTCGCGCCGGGCGAATGCGCCTGACGCTGCTCACCCTGATTTTGGTGCCGTCGTGGACCAGCTTTTTGCTGCGCGTGCTGGCCTGGAAGCTGATTCTCGGATCGGAAGGGCTGTTGAGTTCGCTGCTGCTCTCGCTGGGACTGATCCGCGAGCCACAGCCCATCTTACTCTACAGCCGGTTGGCCGTGATCGTCACCCTGGTCTACTCGTGGCTGCCATTCGTGGCCATGCCCATCTTTGCGGCGTTGGAGCGCATTGATCGCCGCCTGCTGGAGGCCGCCGCCGATCTGGGCTGCCGGCCCTGGCAGGCCTTTTTGCGCGTCACCCTGCCGCTCAGCCTGCCAGGAGTTTGGGCAGGCTTTTTCTTTGTCTTTATCCCCACCCTGGGTGAATGGGTCACGCCGACCCTGGTGGGCGGTGTAGATGGCATCATGTATGGCAATATCATCCAGAGCCAGTTTGGCCACGCCCTCAACTGGCCGATGGGCTCGCTGATGAGCATGGTTATGCTGCTGCTGATGCTGTTGCTGATCGGAGTGTTTAGCCGTTTCGTCAACTTGCTGCCGCTGGAGGAGCTATAATGGCCGACCGCAAGCTGATGTCGCCAGGGCTGATCTATTTCGGACTGCTGGTCATCTTTATGTACCTGCCCATCGTCCTGTTGATCCTGTTCTCGTTCAACAACTCGCCGCTGATGGTCTTTCCGCTCAAGGGGTTCACCCTCAAGTGGTACACGGCTTTGATGGAGGCCACCGAACTGCTCAAAGCGGTGCGCAACAGCGTGGTGCTGGGCCTGGCCGCCTCGACCGTCTCAACTACGCTTGGCACGATGGCCGCCATCGGCCTGATGCGTTTCAACTTTCCGGGTCGCGGCCTGTTCCTGGCCGTCGCCTCGATGCCGATGGTGATCCCCTATGTGGTATTGGGCGTGGCTCTGTTGATCTTGTTCGGCAGCCTGAACATTCCCCTGTCACTGTGGACGGTGGGAGTGGGACATGTGATCATTGATATTCCTTATACCATCTTGATTGTCGCTGCTCGACTGGCTGGCTTTCCTTCCAGCCTGGAAGAGGCAGCCATGGACCTGGGGGCCACCTATTGGGGCACGCTGCGCCGGGTGACCATCCCCATCTGCATGCCGGCCATCACGGCGGCATTTCTGTCGTCCTTTACCACCTCTTTTGACGAATTTGCCATCAGCTTTTTTCTGATCGGCAGCGAAGCAACCCTGCCGATCTATTTGTATTCACAATTGCGCTTTCCCAACCGACTACCCATCGTGGTCACGTTGGCCGCCATTGTGATGGTGGTATCCATCGCCATTCTGGCCTTTTCAGAATGGCTACGGTATAAAGGACAAACCTATGTCCAGAAAGGAATCTAGGTGTACGGTTTATCAGTCGAACTGTCCCATTTGAGCAAAATTTTCAAAGGAGACCGTCAATCGCCTGGCGAAGAGGTGGCCGCCGTACACAATGTCAACCTGGGCATCCAATCGGGCGAATTTTTTACTCTGCTGGGGCCCAGCGGATGTGGCAAGACCACCACTTTGCGCATGATTGCCGGGTTTGAGACCCCCACCGCCGGCGAGATCTATATCCAGGGCCGCCCGATGAGCCGCGTGCCGCCGTTTCGTCGTCCGGTGAACATTGTTTTTCAAAACTATGCCCTCTTTCCACACCTGACAGTGGCGCAAAACATTGGCTTTGGGCCGTCCATCAAAAGAATGTCTCGCCCGGAGCGTGAACGCCGCGTGCACGAAATGCTTGAACTGGTGCGACTGCCCGGCATGGGCAATCGCAAGCCCGCTCAACTGTCGGGCGGACAGCAGCAGCGGGTCGCCCTGGCTCGCGCTTTGATCAACGAGCCGGCCGTGCTGCTACTCGACGAGCCGCTGGGCGCCCTCGATCTCAAGCTACGCAAAGAGATGCAGGTTGAACTTAAACACCTTCAACAGCAGGTGGGCATCACATTCATCTATGTCACCCACGATCAAGAAGAAGCCCTCACCATGTCCGACCGCATCGCCGTCATGTCAGAAGG
This sequence comes from uncultured Anaerolineae bacterium, assembly GCA_964449465.1. GTDB lineage: Bacteria > Chloroflexota > Anaerolineae > JAFGEY01 > JAFGEY01 > CAYRXM01. The sequence continues at coordinate 101,078 of CAYVBK010000016.1, read as the reverse complement.
GCAGGTACTTCAGGTAGACGACCCGGTGACCATCTATGAAAAGCCGGCCACCCGCTTTGTGGCCGACTTTATCGGCGAAACCAATTTTTTGCAAGGCACGGTCGCCGCCATCCAGGGCAAACGGGCGCAGGTGATCGTGGGACCCAATCACGTCTATGCCGAGATCGGCGAGGCCGCACTGCACACCGGTCAGGCCGTCACCCTGACCGTGCGCCCCGAAAAGCTCAACCTGGTGCGCCCCGAACAGGCCAACGGCACAGCCCTCAGCGGCACGGTGCGCGAGGCGCTGTACATCGGCACCGATACCCGCTTTGTGGTCGGCCTGCCCACCGGCGAACAGGTGGTGGCGCGCCTGCAAAATGCCGCCCGCAAAGGCCTGGGTGAATTTCACGTGGGCGACACGGTCAAAGTCACATGGGATTGCTGCGATGTGCGCACATTGGTCAGTTAGAGGCAAGATGAACCAAGACGATTATCTGAAATTTTTCATGTCACCCAAACTTGAGGTACGCGAATTGCCCGACAAGGGTGGTGGCGGCGTGTTCGCCATCGAACCCATCGAGTGCGGCGAAACCTTGGCGCGTTGGGGCGGCCGGCCGATCACCCTGACCGAGCTGCACCAACTGCCGCCCGAAACCCAGAGCCGGCAAACCGTTCAGGTGGACGAGGACTGTTTTCTGCTCACCGTCGGCCCGCCCGAACCGCCTGATTATATCAATCATAGCTGCATGCCCAATGCCGGGTTGAGCGATGGACGCACCCTGGTGGCACTGCGCCCCATCGCTGTCGGCGAAGAGGTTTGCTTTGACTATGCCATGAGCGACGGATGCGCCTATGACGAGTTTCCATGCGCCTGCGGCACGCCGCTCTGCCGCGGGCGGGTGACAGGCGATGACTGGCGGTGCCCCGACCTGTGGGCGCGTTATGAGGGATATTTTTCGCCCTATTTGCAGCGACGCATCGAGCGGCTGCGCGCCATAGGTTGACCGTCCACATTGTTGCAGTATTTCCACCAGCCTAAACCGGGTCCAGGCAGATATAGCTGTCTGTGGCCCGGTTTTGTTGCTTTTTTGTACTGTGTGTGGTATATTTTCACTGTTTTTCGAGCATCTAACAGTCTGTCGGAGAGACTACTCGTTGCCCCACTTGAGGATGTCAGGATGCCGAACTTTTCGGGGACACCCTGCTCAGTGCGCCAAAATTGCCAAATTGAGGGCTCCCCATCGCTCAAGGATCTCTGACAGCCTGCCAGTATCTGAAAGGAAACCGATCATGCCTTTTCGCGTCAATTCACCCCAGGTCACCCATCAAACCCTGGATGGCGAGACCATCATCCTCAATCTGGAAAGCGGCATCTATTACAGCGCAGGTGGCTGCGCGGCCCTGATCTGGGAAGGAATCACCCAGGGCGTCGCCGCCCACGAGATCGCCGCCCAACTGGAACGGCGGTATTGCGGCAATCCAGAGACCTTTTCGGCTGCCATCGAGGCATTTCTGGGCGAATTGCAGCAGGAAAGCCTGATCGTGCCGCAATCCAACGGCGCCCAGGCCGCTGCCTGGCTAGACCACCTGGACGCGCTGTTCCCTGTTCCAACCACCGCCTCGCTCTTTGAACTTCCTATTTTGCAAAAATACACCGATATGCAAGATTTGCTATTGCTCGATCCCATTCACGAGGTAGATGAGGCCGGTTGGCCGTTGGAAAAGAGCGACCAGAACCGTTGACACTCATTCAGGATTCTGCCCCCCAGACATTTTGGCATGGCCTCTGGCAGGCGTTTGATGCGGTTGGGTATTCGACGCCGTTGATCGAGCATTCATATCAGCTTGATGGACACCGGCTGCGGTTGTGCTTTGCCGGCCCGGCCTTGCTCAATGCCCTCGGCCCGGCGCTGGAACACCTGCAAGTTGAATCATCTGCGCCGCCCGATCTGACCATCTCATTGTGGGACAGCACATCTACCAGCGCGGCGACGCCCGTCCGTCTGCCGCCGCCTTCCGAAATGGGGCTGCGCGGCGAATTGCATCCCTACAGCGACACCCGCTTTTTCGCCGTGGCCCAAACCGACGTGCGCGCCCTGAGCATGCTAGACGGTGAGGCCAATCAGGCCTTGTATTGGGCCGCCTCGGCCGCCAACCTGCCGGTTTATGAGCGGGCTGCCCCGCTCAAAATCATTCTCAACGCCTGGTTGCGCCGGCGTGGACAGGCACTGATCCATGCAGCAGCGGTTGGCGCAGACGCCGGCGCCGTGTTGCTGGTGGGCGCTACCGGCACGGGCAAATCCACTGCCGCCCTGGCCTGTCTCAGTGCGGGTATGCAGTACATCTCGGATGACCGCTGCGCCCTGACCTTGACCCCTGTGTCGCGCGCATTGTGCATCTATAACGCCGCCAAGCTGCATCACGAACAAATGCAGCGGTTCCCTCATCTGGCCGCCGCCGCTCAAAATGGGCGGCCGGAAGACGAAAAATCGCTCGTTTTGATTCACCGATATGCACCGGAACAGGTGGGCGCCGCTCTGCCTGTCCGCGCCGTGCTGCTGGCGCGCCTGGCCCATCGTTCCGAAACCACCTGGACGCCCATCTCGCCCATGCCGGTATGGCGCGAAATGACCACCAGTTCGCTGGTTTATCAGCCCGGCATGGCGCAGATCGAGTTGAACATGATGGCCGACCTGGTGCGCCGCGTGCCGTGCTATCAGATCAACCTGGGCACAGACCTGGAGCGGATTCCAGATGCGATTGCGCATATTTTGGTGGAAGCGTGAAACGCGAGGGCACAAACCAGCCAGGACTTTGGCCGCCCACATCCATACAAAAGCTGGTTTTGCGTGCCGCTTTGCTGGCCGCCCCGCAAGCCCTGAAAGATTGGCAAAGCTGGTGCAGCGAGATGGACATTGAGCGCAGCCATCCCGACCCCGAAAGCTATGCCCTGCTCGGTCTGGTGGGATACAACCTGCGCGCCGCTGCGCCCGACGACCCGCTGATGGGCCGCCTGCGCGGCATTCAGCGGCGCACCTGGTATGTGAACCAGAAGCGCATGCAGGCCGCCGTCGAGGCGATGGCCGTGCTGGAGCAGGCCGGCATTTCTACCCTGCTGCTGGACGGCGCGGCCATGATCGCCGCATATTACGACGACCCCGGCCTGCGCCCGCTGGACGCCGTGACTCTGTTGGTGCGGCCTGGCGACGCCTGGCATGCCTTGTCGGCATTGACGGGCGCAGGCTGGCAGGCCCGTCATGCCGGACGCCCCCGATATGTAGCTCTGGCGCACGCCTGCACCCTGACCCGGCCAGACGGCCAGTCGGTGCGTGTGCAGTGGCGGCTGGTTGCCCACGACGCCCGCCCGGACGCGGATGACGTCCTATGGTTGAACGCTCAAACAGGCGTCCTGCAAGGCCGTCCCGTCGGCCTGCCCGCCGCCGAGAGCCTGCTACTGGGACTGTGCAGCGACCTGTTTGGCGCTCCGCCGGCCTGCGGCTGGTCGCGTCTGGCCGACATGGCCGCCGTGCTGCGCGCGTCGCCGCCGGACTGGGCGGGCGTGATCGAGCAGGCGCGCCAACGCCGCATGGCCGGCCTGCTGCGCCTGGCCCTGGGCTGTCTGGCCGACCTGGATACGACTCTGCCCATCCCGCCCGACGCGCTGGCCGACCTGGATGCGCAGCCTCTGTCGCCAGCAGAAAAATCGTTTTGTGCGGCCGTGCAGTGCCCGCTCACCCTCATACGGCGGATCGAGTTGAGCTGGCGGCATTGGCGGCTGACCCAGGCGTGCGAGGGGCGAAACCTCCTGTGGGCAGCGGTGACGTTTGCGCCGCATTTGCGCTATGCGCCGGACCATTTTGGGGCGCGGGCGACAGTGCGACAAATAGCAGGATTAAAAAAAGAAAAATGATGAAAAGATAGGGAGAGCAATATGAGCATTGTGATCATTCGCCAGCCGGCAACCGATGCTCAAATCATCGAGATGCGTATAGAATTGGGCGAGGTGATCAAGGTAGCAGTAGACATAGAACGACAGGTTTTGGCCGGCGGCGGCGAATTGCACGCCGATTGTGAACAGTCGCTGTTAGAAGACGGAAGCAATCAGTCCGATGTCTGGGGAGGCGATTGGTACTCAGTCGCCCGACAGGTCGGGTTTGAATCGTTGATCAACATTCGTCCCAGGCAAGGCAACCGCAGCCTGGAGATTCAGTCGCCCGAGTTACGTCGCCGATTTGAGGCGATTGTGCGGCGGTTGCTGGAGGTTCAAAATGGATCGCCAACGACTCTATGAGCGATATGTGCGTGAAGAGTGGCCGCAACAGATGGGCAACCTGGCATCTACGTTGGCGCGATTGAGTTCTCGCGCTCAGGATAAGCATTTTGACTCGCTTGTGGCCGATTTGCTGCACGAGGGCACCTGGTTGATGGAATGGAGCGCGCCTTTTGTACCGGCCGAGATCGCCATCAAACTGGCAGCGACGCAACGCGAATTGATGTTATGGCGTCGCATCTGGCCGAATGATGCCGTGCGCCCTCTGCTGGCATTTCGTGCCCGCGAGCTATCTGATTTGTTTCTCCAGGCGGCGGGACTGACCTGACTGTCTTGTCACAAGGATGTGCAATGCCGACATTGCCATTGGACAACTCACCCCGCTGCATGCTGCTCACCGGCGCGGCGGGCAAGGTGGCGCAGGTGGCCTTGCGCGGCCTGGGCGGCCGCTACGACTGGCGGCTGACTGATTGCCGCCCGCTGCCGGAGATGCAAGAACAGCATCGCTGGCCGTTCACCCTGGCCGACCTGGCCGACCTGAAATCACTGATCCCCTTGTGTCAGGGCATGCATACCGTGCTGCATCTGGGCGCAGTCTCGAACGCTCACGCCGACTGGGATGCCTTGTTGCCGGCCAACGTGATCGGCGTGTACAACATCCTGGAGGCAGCGCACCGCGCCGGCTGCGCCCGCGTGATCCTGGCCAGCAGCATCATGGCCGTAGACGGCTACCCACAGGGCGAGTGCATCCCGGCTGACTGGCCGGTGCGCCCGTTGAACCTGTACGGGGCGACCAAGGCCTGGGCAGAAGCGGCAGGCCGTTTCTACGCCGACCAGCGCGGGCTGTCGGTGCTGTGTCTGCGGCTGGGCTGGGTGACGGAGCGGCGTGCCCGCAGTCTGCTGCCCGGTCATCGCTACCTGACGGCGGCGCTGATTCACGAGGATTTGCTGCGCCTGCTGGCGGCGGCACTGGACGCGCCCGCCGACCTGCACTTTGGCATTTTTCACGGCATCTCGAACAATCAGGTCAAACGGCTGGACATTGCCGAGACTAGCCGTGTGTTGGGCTATGCGCCGCAAGAGGATGCCATCGCCCTGGCCTGGCGCAACTGGCCGGCCCGACTGCGCCGCTGGGCCGGCCGCTGCAAGCGGTGGGTGTTGGGACGTTTGACCACCAAGAGCACAAAGGGACACAAAGAAAATCCCTGACTGCTCACCCTTTGTGTCCTTGGTGTACTTGTGGTTTTCAGTGAGTTGGGATGACTTTTCTGAAAAAAGGTAGATTTAACCACAAAGGTCACAAAGGGACACAAAGAAAATCCCTGACTGCTCACCCTTGGTGCTCTTGGTGTTCTTTGGTTGATTTTCAGTGAGTTGGGATATGGATCAACAAAAACCCTGGATCAGCGTGATCATTCCGGTGTACAATAGCGAAAAATACCTGGCCGAGGCGGTGGACAGCGTGCGCGCCCAACGTTATGCGCCGATGGAAATCATCATCATAGACGACGGCTCCACCGACGGCACGGCCGGGGTGGTGCGCGGCCTGGGCGACGACATTCGCTATGTCTATCAGGCCAACGCCGGGCCGGCCGCGGCGCGCAATCACGGGCTGCGCCTGGCGCAGGGAGAAATCATTGCCTTTCAAGACGCTGACGACGTGTGGACGGAGGACAAGCTGACCGTGCAGTTGACTCTCCTGGCACGTCATCCATCCGCCGGTGTGGTGTTGGGTTTTACCAGGTTAATACAGACAGATGGTCAGATCATCGGCGATCCTGGTCTGATCACTGTCTTGCAGGCTGCCTTGTTCCGGCGAGTCATGTTCGATCATGTCGGATTGTTGAACGAGGATATGCGGCAGAGTGAGGATGTGGACTGGTACTTGCGCGCCCTGGAACGAGATGTGCAAATCATCACCCATCGAGATGTTGTGCTGTTCTATCGTCGCCATGCGGCCAATCTGACCCACAATCGTCGAGAAACCTATGCCCATTTCCTTTTGGCGCTCAAACGCTCGCTGGATCGCCGTCGCCAACAGGACAATTCCACAAACAAGTCGTCAACTCGGTTGCAACCTGTGTCAAGAGCGAGTTTATGAAAAACAGCATGCTTAACTGTCCGCCGGTGAGTGTGATTGTGCCGGTCTATAATAGCGCGGCATTTTTGTATGAAGCGATTGAGAGCATCATCGTACAAGATGCGCTACCCCAAATGTGCCGTATGGAGATCATTGTCGTTGACGATGGCTCAACCGATACCAGCAATCAAGTCGTCCAAACCTTTGTAGAAACAAGCCCTGTGCCGGTGCGTTATGTATATCAGGAAAACAGCGGCCCGGCGGCAGCGCGCAATCACGGGCTGCGTCTGGCGCAAGGCGATTTGATTGCATTCCAGGATGCAGATGATGTGTGGACGCCGGACAAGCTGTCTGCTCAGGTTGGCTACTTGCAAGATCATCCATCCGTCCAATATGCCCTCTGTCGGGTCAGACATTTTCTTCACCCCGGCTGCCTGCTGCCGGCAGGATTCAGGCATGAATGGTTCAATCAGGAGCCGGCAGCCTATCTTATCCAGGCTATGGTCGCGCGCCGTGCCTTGTTCGATCTGATTGGACCATTCGACTCGACTCTGCGGCTGGCAGAAGATGTAGATTGGTTTGCTCGTGCGCTCGATGCCGATATTCCGGGTTATGTGATCCCACGTGTCTTGCTTCATAAACGTGTCCATGAGGCCAATATATCCCTCACCACATTGAACAACCAGCTATTGCTGACCGCTCTGCGCCGTTCGGTGCGGCGCAAACGCACAGATAGGAATCTTGAGGATGTCTCTTGAACTGTGTCGCGTGAGCGCCATCGTGGTGGCGCGCAACGGCGAACCCTTTTTAGCCCAGGCGTTGAGCAGCATTATGCAGCAGAGCCGTCGGCCAGACGAGGTGATTGTAGTAGATGGTCAGTCTACCGACCGCACCGCCGAGATCGCCCGCTCGTTTGCCGGAGTGCGTTATATCCTTCAGTCCAACCTGGGTTTGGCCAACGCCCGCAATCTGGGCATCGAGGCGGCGCGCGGCGATTGGATTGCCTTTCTCGATCACGACGACATGTGGACGCCTGACAAGCTGGAATTTCAGATAGACTATTTGTCGGCCCATCCTGAATATGTCTATGCCACCGCCTGGGTCAGGCTCTTTTTAGAGCCGGGTTGTGCGCTGCGGCCGGGCTTTCAACCAGAGACATTCAAAACAGGGCAGCCCGCCAACACGCCCGGGACGCTGCTGGCCCCGCGCCATCTGTTTGAGCAGGTCGGACTGTTCGATCCTGCTCTGCACATCGCCTGCGAAGTAGATTGGTTCGCCCGCGCCCAAGACGCCGGCATTCCTTCGGCCACCATTCCTCGCGTGCTGTTGCACAAGCGAATTCATCAAGGCAACATTTCGGCAGATATTATGACGTTCCGACGCGAGTGGTTGACCGTTATCCAGCGCTCGCTGGCGCGCAAAAAACAAGAGGAAACGACTGTATGACCATGCCCAATTTTCTCGTTATCGGCGTGGCCAAAGCCGGCACGACTTCGCTGCATGCCTATCTGGCGCAGCACCCGCAGATTTTTATGAGCGCGATCAAAGAGCCGCACTTTTTTGCCTATGAAGGAGGAATGCCCGAATTTCGCGGGCCAGGCGATCCTCGACCATCGGCCCGATTCACTACCCGCCTGGAGGATTATCAGGCCTTGTTTGAAGCGGTCACTACCGAGCAAGCCATTGGCGAATCTTCGGTGGGGTATCTATTTTGCGAGCAGGCCGCCGCACGCATCCGCCGTCGCATTTCCGATGTTCGCCTGATTGCCATTTTGCGCGACCCGGCCGAGCGGGCCTTTTCACACTATATGATGAAGAGATGCGAAGGGTGTGAGCCGCTGGCCGATTTCAGGCAGGCCTTGCAGGCCGAAGAAGAGCGGCGACGCAATCGCTGGCACTGGAGCTGGTTTTATCGGCAGCGCGGCCTGTACGCTGAACAATTGGCGCGTTATTTTGCCCTGTTCGAGCGCAGTCAAATGCGCATCTATTTGTATGAAGAGTGGGACAGGGACAATCTGGCCGTTTTGCGCGATATCTTTGGCTTTTTGCAAGTGGACGACACCTTCCAGCCCGATATCCAACAACGCCACCGGTTGGGTGGGATACCTCAAAACCGCCGGCTGCACCACTTTATAAACAGACCGCATTGGCTCAAGACCTTGCTCAGGCCGCTGACGCCGCGCCGCTGGCGCCAGTGGCTGTATGGCAGGTTGATGAAAGCAAATCGAGTCCAGCTGAAACTCGATCCGACTATCCGCGCCGAATTGATCGAGAGCTATCGGCCAGATGTGCTCAAGCTACAAGACATGCTGGAGCGCGACCTTTCGGCATGGCTCAAGGTGTAGCGATATGGATTTCAGGATCAGTGTCATCATCCCCGTCTATAACGGCGCGCGCTATCTGGGCGAGGCCATCGAGAGCGTGCTGGCGCAGACCCGCCCGCCAGACGAGGTGGTTGTGGTAGACGACGGCTCGACCGACGACAGTGCCCTGGTGGCGCAAAGATATCCGGTACGGCTGATGCAGCAGACCAATTTGGGTGCTTCTGTGGCGCGCAACCATGGGGTGGAAGCAGCCCAAGGTGACCTGCTGGCCTTTCTCGATGCCGACGATCTGTGGCTGCCGGGCAAATTGGAACAGCAATTGACCTGGCTTGACGAACAGCCTGATTTAGATGTGGTGTTTGGGCGCGTGGAGCAGTTTATTGAACCGGAATGGGACGATCTCAGCAGATATATGCTGTGTGATACATGGGCGCAGATGGATGGATTACACAGCGGTACGATGTTGATTCGACGAGCCGCTTTTTTGCGAGTGGGACCGTTCTCACCTCACTTGCAGGTCGCTCACTTTATTGAATGGTACGCGCGAGCGCAAGAGATGGGCTTGCACCAGGCGATGCTCCCTGAAATTGTGATGAAAAGACGCATTCACGGGCAGAACATGGGCATTCGCCAGCGGGCGCTGGCCCGCACCGAATACCTTCAGATTATCCAGTCTGTGGTCTTGCGCCGCAGAACGGCGAAAGGATGAACATGAGCATGCCCAATATGCTCATCATCGGCAGGTCGCTGTGCGGCTGCACAGCGCTGGCGCGTGTGTTGAGCCAGCACGCTGAAATTTTTATGAGCCCTGTGCCAGAGCCATCTTTTTTCGCCCTGGAAGGTTCTGCGCCCCAATTCGACGGCCCCGGCGATGCGCGATGGAGCCGCAATCTGGTCTATCGCTTGGGCGATTATCAAGCCCTGTTTAAAAACGTCACTACCGAAACGGTAGTGGGCGAAGTTTCGACCATGTACACCAACTGGTACAAGGTCGAGCAAACGGCCGAAAACATTCGCCGGCATGTGCCGCGCGCTCGATTGATCGTGATCTTGCGTCGTCCAGCCGAGCGAGCCTGGGCCGCCTTTTTGTCACGGCAGCAGCAGGGGCGCGAACCGCTGGCCGATTTTGCTCAGGCTTTGGCCGCCGAATATTCGCCCGAGCGCGCCAACTGGTCGCCGGCATGTCGCTATTTCCAGAATGGATTGTATTACAAACTGCTCCGGCCCTATTACGAGCGATTTTCCCGCGAGCAGATTCACATTGGCCTGTATGAGGAGAGCCAGACCAGGCCGCAAAAATTCATTCGTGACATCCTGGGCTTTTTGCATGTCAAGGAAACCGAATCGCTCCAGGGAGCATTGGGCAATCAGCCTTACTGCCCACGCAGCCGGGCCTTGCAGTCCGTTCTATGCCGGCCCCATCCTCTCAAGGCCATACTCAAGCGGGTGCTGCCGCGCACCATCCGCGCATGGACTGCTGCCAGTTTGCGGGCATTGAATCGGAGCAGGTCGCTGCCGCTCGACCCTGAATTGGACAAACAACTGACCCAACGCTACCGTCAGGACACGCTCAAACTCCAGGAACTTGTTGGATGCGATTTGGGCGAGTGGTTGTGATATGTTGATGGTCAAAAGTGGAGACGCGCAATGATATTGAACTGGGACGCACCCCCTCTTTACTTTATGCACATTCCCAAGACGGCCGGCGGAGCACTATCGCGCCTGCTTTTCTCCGTCTATGGGCGGCGGAATACAGTATCCATCAAGCTGCCTCAACATTTGGCCAGGCACACGCCAGAATCTCTGCGCCATTACCGCTGTTATGCCTGCCATTTCGGCCCAGGACTGTTTGACCTGATTGGGCGAAACGACTTGCTGCGCTTTACGGTCTTGCGCGACCCGGTCGAATGTGCAATTTCGCATGTTTACTTTTGTCAACAACAAATCGCCAGGCGCGCTGCGTACTTGCCATTGGATTATCTGGATCGCATGCAGCCGTGGGTCAATGCCGATTTGGGGGAACTGATCCAGATACCTGAATTTAGCCGAATGTCAAGAAACAGCCAGACGCGCTTTTTAGGCCACACTCGCGATTGCCGCCCTCTTTTGCGCGATGGCGAGAGCCGCGGCAGACCATTGCAGCAGCAGTCACCGAGGTCGGCGCAGCAGCCCATGCACGATAATAAAGCCCAGGTTTTCGCCGCCGCCTGTCGGCAGCTAGCAGCCTGTCGGAGTGATCAAGCGTAGGCGCGGTTTCTTACCGCGCATCTTGCTCTTGTATCGCAAAATGTCAAAGCGCGATTTGGAAATCACGCCTACAGGATTTCTCCGACAAACTGCTAGAGACAATGGACATTGTAGGTCTCACCGAGCGCATGGATGAAACCCTGGAACTGCTTTGTGGGCGGCTGGGCATTGGGCGACCGCGTGCGCTGCCGGAGGCCAACATCAATCCGCGCAAGGCCGGCATACAGAACGATTATTATCGTCGCACCATCGCGCCTGACTTGATCGAGATGGTTGAAGAATGGACGATGTATGACCGGCAATTGTATGAACAGGCAAGTGAATTGTTTGAACAGCAGTTGGCCGCCTGCCGGGCGCAGCGGCGGCGATTTTACAGCCTGGCTCCGCGCCTGCACATGCCGGTTGCTCAAGCGCGGCAGTGGCTCAAGCAAACCTGACCCGGCCTGACGCAACGGGGTATCGTCAAGCGCGTCCGATCTCTGGCCCGCCGGTGGTTCTGACTTTTCTTGGTGGTAGATCAAAAATGACTTTTTATGAACCCTGCTCCGATCTGTGGTGCATCACCACCTATTTCAACCCGTGCCATTACCGCACGCGGCAAGAGAACTATGCCCGCTTTAGCGCGCCGTTGCGCGCGGCCGGCATCCCCTTGCTCACCGTCGAGTGCGCTTTTGGCCACGAGCCGTTCGAGCTGGAGCCCGGCCCCGACGTGCTCCAGGTGCGCTGCCCGCACGTGCTATGGCAAAAAGAGCGGCTGATCAACCTGGCCGTCAGCCGCCTGCCGGAACGAGCGCGCAAGGTGGCCTGGCTGGACGGCGATATTTTGTTCGCCAACCCGCGTTGGGCAGTGGAAACGGCGCGGCAGTTGGATGAATGGGCCGCCGTGCAGCCATTTGAGCGGGTGGTGCGCCTCAAGCAAGGAAAATCGGTCGCCGACGGCGATGAATATACGGTCGAGTCGTTTGCCGCCGTCACCCGGCGCGACCCGCAAACGCTTCAGGCCGGCACATTCCATGCCCATGGGCACACCGGCTTTGCCTGGGCCGCGCGGCGAGACTGGCTGGCGCAGCATGGGTTGTATGAGGCCTTTCTCAGCGGCAACGCCGACCATTATATGGCGCACGTGCTGGCCGGCGACCTGAACAGCCCATGTATGCAAAACCTGCGCAGCATTTCCAGGTCGGCGCTCGGCGGACCGGCGCGCCAGGCCTCCTGGTTGAACCGTTTGCGCGCGCTCATTCCCCAGTCGTGGAAAAGGCACATCCGCCGACTGCCGGGGGTGCGCCGCGACCTTTCGGCCTTTTGGCGGCATTTTGAGCGTTGGGCGCGGCCGGTGGCCGAGGCTGTCGGGGGACGGATCGGCTGGGTAGACGGCGAGGTGCTGCACCTGTGGCACGGCGAAGTGGCCCATCGTGGGCACGGCGAAGGCTGGCGGGAGATACACCGGTTGGGTTTTGACCCCGCCGCCGACCTGCGCGTCGGGCCATCGGGCGGCCTGGAGTGGGCCAGCGACAAGCCCGAACTGCATCGCTGGGCCGCGGAATTTTTCGCCCGGCGCAAGGAGGATGGCGGGTGACCCTACCCAATTTCCTGATCATCGGCGCGCCCAAAGCCGGCACCACCGCCCTGTGGCGGGTGCTCGGCCAACACCCGCAGATTTACGTCAGCCCGCGCAAAGAGCCGCGTTTTTTTGCCTTTGAAGGCGGCCCGCCGCCATTTGGCGGCCCACGGCGCAACGACTATACTGACCTGCCCACCGTGACCACCTGGAGCGAATATCTGGCCTTGTTTGACCAGGCCGGCGATGCGCGGGCGGTCGGCGAGGCTTCCACCGTTTACCTGTATTATCCGGGCGACAGGCCCGCCGAGCGCATCCGCCATTATTTGCCCGATGTGAAATTGATCGCCATTTTGCGCCATCCGGCCGAGCGCGCCTGGTCCAACTTTGTGCATGCGGTGCAACTGGATTGGGAGCCGCTGTCCGATTTTCGGCGCGCCTGGGATGACGAGCCGCGCCGCATCGGTGAAAACTGGTCGTATTTCCTGCGCTACCGGCAAAACGGCTGTTACGCCGATCAGCTCGAACGTTATTTTGCCCGCTTTTCCCGTTCGCAGATGCGCATTTACCTGTACGAAGACTGGTGCGAGCGGCGCGACGAGACGCTGGCCGACATTTTGCGCTTTCTTCAGGTGGATGACGCCTTTCGCCCGGCGCAGTACCCGCGCTCCAACGTCTTCAGAATGCCGCGCAGCCGGCGGCTGCACCGCCTGTTCAACCGCCCGCCGCTGGCCGACAAGCTGAGGCGAGTGACCAGATGGATCAACCGCCTGAACCTGTACCGCCCTGCGCTGCCGCCCAGCCTGCGCCGGCAACTCACCGCCGAATACCGCGACGAGATTTTGCGCCTGCAAGACCTGCTGGACCGCGATTTGGGACATTGGCTGGAATCGCAAACCAACCATGACTCTCCTGAAAAAAGGTGGATTTAACCACAAAGAATACAAAGGTCACAAAGAAAATTCAAGTTGAGCTTGAAATTGTTCAAATAAAACATTGAAATAATTAATTCAAGTCTTGACTTTCTTCGTGTACTTGGTGTTCTTGGTGGTTTTTTCAGTGGACTCAACCATGTAAAATTTGCAGATCGGGCACAGCCAAACTATAATAGCCATTAAAATGGCCATTTTAATGGCTATGTGAGGAGGTATCCATGTCCAGCTATTCCATTGTTCAGGCGCGCAACCAGCTCACCCGGATCATCCGCCTGCTCGAACACACGCCCCGAATCGAGATCACCCGCCGGGGGCAGTCGGTGGCCGTGCTGCTCTCGATCCAAGAGTTTGACCGTCTGCGTCAGAGCCGCACCGCATTTTGGGATGCATACACGGCCTTTTGCGATGCCACCGACCTGACCAGCCTGAACATCGATCCGGCAGTGTTTGAAGGACTGCGAGACGCATCACCAGGTCGGGAGATGGCCGAATGACTCTGAAATACCTGCTTGACACCAATATCATCTCTGAACCGCTGCGCCCGCAGCCTCATGCCAGAGTGCTGCAATATCTGCGCGCACATCAGGACGAAATGGCTATAGCGGCGGTAGTGTGGCATGAGCTATGGTATGGCTGCCGCCGGCTGCCATTGTCGGCCAAACGTACCGCCATCGAAACCTATCTGCAAGACGTCGTTGCGTCTGCACTGCCTATTTTACCTTACGATCCAGCCGCGGCGCTCTGGCATGCCGATGAGCGCGCCCGGATGTTTCTGGCCGGGCAAATGCCGTCCTTTGCCGACGGGCAAATCGCCGCCATTGCTGCCACCCACGATCTGGTGCTGGTCACGTTCAACACGGCTGACTATGCTGCTTTTCAGGGTTTGACTCTGGCCGACTGGCGCAGCGAATGAGACAACCGGCGCAAGAACGACCGATGATGCCCAACGTGTCTGTGCTGATTGTCAGTTATCACAGCCGCGATCGGCTGGATGCCTGCCTGACCTCGGTTCTCAGCCAGACGGAACGCGCCAGCGAGGTGATCGTGGTAGACAATGCCTCCACCGACGGCTCGGCGGCGCTGCTGCGCGAGCGGTATCCCCAGGTGCGCCTGATCGAAAACGCAGCCAATGTGGGCTTTGCGGCGGCGGTCAACCAGGCCGCGCGAACGGCGCAGGGACGCTATTTGTTCTTACTCAACCCCGACGCCACGGTGTTGGGCAAGGCCATAGACACCCTGTGCGCCTTTCTGGACCAGCACCCCGAGGCGGGTATCGGCGCGCCGCGCGTGCTGGACGAACAGGGACAACTCCAACACAACGCCTATCGCTTTCCTACGCTGACCAGCAGCCTGCGACTTGCATTGAGCCACACGCCCTTGCGTCTGCTGCTGCGCCGTCCACGCCGCGCCGGTTACGACCTGACATCTGACCAACCTCAAGGCGTTGAGGCCGTGGCAGGATGCGCCCTGGCCATCCCGTCCGCGCTGTGGCGGCAGCTCGGCGGGCTGGACGAAGGGTTCTTTTTGTACGGCGAGGACACCGACCTGTGCTGGCGTGCCTGGCGGGATGGACGGCAGGTTGTGTATATGCCGGCAGCGGCGGTCATTCATGCCGGCGGAGGCAGCACCCAAACGACCAGCGATACCTTGTTACGTCATAAACAGGGCGCGCACATGCTGCGCTCGCGCTACTATTTTTTAAAGAAAACACAAGGCCGCCGGGCCGCCGATCTTTTTTGGGCCGCCGTCAGGCTGACCAGTTTGGCTCTGCTGGCGGCGGGATACGTGCCGGCGGCGCAAGAGCAGCGGGCGCGCTGGCGAGCGCTGGGGCGGCTTTTTTGGGACACACAGTTGTAGATTGTGCCTGCAAGGCAGCGAGTCGCACATGATGAACAAGACAATCCACAAATTGGGCCGCGTCTGGCGGGTCTGGCGCAAGGAAGGATGGGCCGGGCTGTGGCTGCGGCTGCGCCGCCGTTCTTATGCCGCCTGGGCAGCGGCACACCGCCTGACCTGCCGGGACCGCGGCGAAATTCGCCGGCGCATCCTGGAAATGCCTCACCATCCGCTGATTTCGGTGCTGCTGCCGGTATACGACAGCAATCCGCGCTGGCTGCGTGCCTGCCTCGATTCGGTGCGGCGGCAGCTTTATCCGCACTGGGAGTTGTGCATCGCCGACGATGCCTCGACGCTGCCGCACATTCGCGCTATTCTACAGGCTTATGCCGCCCGCGCCCCGCGCTTCAAGGTGGTCTACCGCCCGCAAAACGGCCACATTTCTGCCGCTGCCAACAGCGCGCTGGAACTGGCCGCTGGCGAGTGGGTGGCCTTTTTAGACCACGATGACGAACTGGCCGAGCACGCGCTCTACCTGGTGGCTGAAGAGATCAACCGGCACCCTGACGCCGATTTGATTTACAGCGATGAGGACAAAATGGACGCGCACGGCCGTCTTCTGCGCCCCTGGTTCAAGCCAGACTGGAGCCCCGACCTGCTGCGCTCATACAACTATATCAACCACCTGGCAGCAGCGCGCACCGCGCTGGTGCGCCGGCTGGGCGGGCTGCGCGTGGGGTTTGAGGGCGCCCAGGACCACGATTTGTTGCTGCGCCTGAGCGAGCAAACCGCTGCGGCGCGTATCCGCCATATTCCGCACGTGCTGTATCATTGGCGGGTTCATCCGCTGTCGGCGGCGCAAACCCCCCAGGCCAAAGCATACAGCCCGCCGGCGTCGCGGCGCGCCCTGACCGAGCACTTGCAGCGGCAGGGCGTGACCGCCGAATTGATCTCGATAGATGCCGAACGGCCCAACCGGTATCGGGTCATCTATGCCTTGCCCGACCCGCCGCTGGTCAGCGTCATTGTCCCCACCCGCGACCGCCTCGACCTGCTGCGCGTCTGTGTGAACGGCGTGCGCGCGGCTACCGATTATCCGGCCATCGAGCTGATCATCGTGGATAACGGCAGTCAAGAGCCGGCCACATTGGATTATTTGAACGAATTGGCGCGGCAGCCTCACACGCGGGTGCTGCGCCAGGACGGCCCGTTCAATTATTCGGCCCTCAACAATGCCGGCGCGGCGCTGGCCGCCGGGCAGGTGCTGTGTTTTTTGAACAACGACATCATTGTGACTCACTCCGGCTGGCTGAAAGAGCTGGTCAGCCAGGCGGTGCGCCCAGAGGTGGGCGCGGCGGGGCCGCTGCTGCGCTACCCCGATGGACGGGTGCAGCACGGCGGCATTATGGTGGGGGGAAAACTGGTGGCGCGTCTGGCGCTGCACCAATTTCCTGGCTGCCCGCCGCCCGCCCGCCCCGAACTGGAACAGATTCGCAATGTGGCTGCGCTGACGGGCGCCTGCCTGGTGCTGCGCCGGTCAGTCTTGGAGCAGGTTGGCGGCTTTGATGAAAGGCTGCCGGTGGCCTACAACGATGTAGACCTGTGCCTCAAACTCAGGGCCGCCGGCTACTGGCTGATCTTTACTCCCTTTGCCGAACTGGTACACATTCATTCTGCCAGCCGCGGCCCAGAAGACACGCCGGAGCGTCGCGCGCGGCAGCTGTGTGAGGCCAATGATATGCATGCCAGGTGGGGCGAATGGGTGAAACGAGATCCATTTACCAGTCCCAACTGGGTTTGGAAACGCGGCGAATCGGCGCCGGCCTGGTCGCCATTCCCATTGCGCCCCTGGCGAGAGGAAGCAGGTGAGCGGCAATGACATGGACGGGTTTCCAATACAAGCATCCACTCTCTGGCGCATCGCTGCGCATCCTCTATGTGGCGCATCAGTTTTACCCCGAATTTCACCACGGCACGGAGAAATTTGTCTTGCACATGGCCCAGGCCGCCCAGCAGGCCGGCCATCGCGTCCAGGTCGTGACTTGGCGCATCAAAGGGCGGGTGCGATGGTGGCAACGATTCCAGACCGTCGTCGCCCGCTCTTATCGTCACGAGGGCATTCCGGTGACGGCGGTGCGCCTGGCGCGCGGGCGGCCCGACCGGTGGACGCTCCAGCGCGGCCCGCTCGGCCCATTTGCCCGACGCTGCATCGCCCGCCTGCGCCCGCAGTTGGTGCACGTGGGCCACGCCATGCGCATGGCCGATTTCGTCCTGGCCGCGCAGGACATGAATATCCCCATGATTATGACCCTGACCGACTATTGGCTGCTCTGCCCCAAAATCACCTTGCTCAACAGCCGCGGCGAGCGCTGCGCCGGGCCGGCCGGCGGCGCCGCCTGCGCCCGCGACTGCCCCGACCTGCCCGAAGGGCTGGCCGCTGTGCGGCTGCCGCTGGCGCACGATCTTTTGCGCCGCGCCGGTTGCGTGGCGGCGCCCTCGCATTTTCTGCGCCAGGTGTTTATGCAAGAATGGCCCGACCTGGACATCCGCGTTATTCGACACGGCGTACCGCGTTGGACGGCCAACACCCGCCGCCGGCAGGCAGGAGAGCTGCTGGTGATCGCCTATGCCGGCAGCCTGACCCGCCACAAGGGGGTGCATACGCTGATCGAGGCGTTCGTCGGCGTGTCCGGCGCGGACGTGCGGCTGCACATCTGGGGCGACGGGCCAGAAGCCGCCGCCTTGCGCCAGATGGCCGCCCATGATGCGCGGATTACGTTTTGCGGCGTCTATGGGCCGGAACGGGCGCCCGCCGTTTTTGCCGGTATGGACGTGCTGGCGGCGCCGTCGCTCTGGCACGAAAACAACCCCTTTGTGGTCAACGAGTCGCTGGCCTGCGGCGTGCCGGTGATCGCCTCGGCGGTGGGCGGCATGTGCGAGATGGTGCAAGACGGCCTCAACGGCGTGCTGACGCCGCCGGGCGACGCCGCCGCGCTGCGCGCCGCTTTGCAGCAGTGGGCCGATGACCCGGCCCGGCTGGCCGCGCTCAAGGCCGGCGTGCGGCCTGAGGCCATCCCCACGCCGGCGCAAGAGGCCGCCGCCTATGCCGCACTGTATCAGGAGGTCATACAACGATGAATAACGCTCAAAAGACCATCCGCCCCATGCTGCGCTGGGAGCCGCCGCCGGTTTACTTGATGCATATCCCCAAAACAGGCGGCACTTCCCTCAGATACCTGATCAGCAGCGCTTATCGTCCGCGTCAGGTGTTCATAGCCGGGCGGCATCACGACCTTAGCCAGGTAACATTGACAGAGTTGGCCGGCTACCGTTGCTATATTTCGCATTTTGGGGTCAGTTTCCTCGCTTTATTGAACCATCCGGGCCTGGCCTGCCTGACCATGCTGCGTGACCCGGTGGAGCAAAGCATTTCTTATATCTATTTCCGGCAGAAACAGCTTTTGAACGAACCGTGGCTTTTCAAGCCGGATGAGTTGGAGCGTATGCTTCCTTTTGCCCACGCCGATTTACACACCTGTCTCGAGAACCCGGATTTTGCGCGCTATGCTCGCAATCCTCAGGCGTTGAATCTGGGCCGGATACGCGACTTGCGCCCCTTGCTCAAGGACGGGATGGCGGCCCATTCGATTCCAGACGACGACAGCATCCCTGATATGAATGGCGTTCTGGAGCAGGCCCGCCGCCAGTTGGACGTGATGGCCGTGGTGGGCCTCACCGAACGGTTCGCCGAATCGGTCGAGCTGGTGTGCGCCTTGCTGGGCATCCCCACGCCGGCGCAGACGCCGCAGCGCAACATTGGGCCGCGCAAGACCGGCGTAGACCTGCGCGGTTATCGCGCCAGCACGCCGCCCGAGTTGATTGAGCAAGTCGAGGAACTGACCCGCTATGACCACGAACTGTACGCCTATGCCTGTGACCTGTTCGAGCAGCAGTGGGCGCGCCACCGGGCCAACCCGCGGCGCAGCTATAGCATCGCCCCGCGTGTGCGTGTCTGGGGCCGGCGAGGCATCAGGGCGGTATGGCAGCGGGTGCGGGGCGCCCTGCCGGGGCTGGACAATCAACCAGCGGTACTGAGGCTCAAGCGCAAAGTCAAGGGGCGGCTGCAATGAGCGACCTGACCCTGCCGAATTTCCTCATCATTGGCGCGCAAAAGGCCGGCACCACGGCGTTCTATCACGCTTTGGCTCAACACCCACAGATTTACGTCAGCCCGCACAAAGAGCCGGCCTTTTTTGCCTGTGTCGAGCCGCCGCCCGCCTTTCAAGGACCGCAGCTCGACCCGTCCAGCACCCGCTTTGTCACCACGATGGAGGACTATGCCGCGCTTTTTCGTGAGGGCGCCGGGGCAACCGCTCGCGGCGAGGCCTCTACGTTTTACAGCTATTGCTGGACCGAGCGCACCGCCCGGGCGACTCACCATTACCTGCCCGATGTGCGCCTGATCGTCATTTTGCGACAGCCGGCCGAGCGGGCCTATTCGTCTTTTACCTATCACCGGTTTCGCGGCCTGGAGCCGTTGGCCGATTTTCGCCGCGCCATCGCCGCCGACCTCGCCGGTCAACGCGACCGCTGGCACCCGTGCATGCGTTACCATTGGGTCGGCCGCTATGCGCTCCAGTTGCAGCCTTATTTTGACCTCTTTTCGCCGGAACAACTGCGGGTCTATTTGTATGAGGACTGGCAGCAGCGCCCTCACGAGGTGTTGACAGACTGTTTTGGCTTTCTGGGAGTGGACGAGCATTTTGCCCCCCTGCCGGACAAACGGTATAATGTTTCATATCGCTTGCGCAGCCAACTGTTGGGCCGCTGGTTGGGGCAGCCGCAGGCAGAAAGGAACTGGCCCTGGCGGCTGCTGCCGCGCCCGCTGCGTCTCAAGGTGATCCGCCGCCTGCGCCGCTGGAATCAGGTCGAACCGTCGCCGCTCGACCCGGCTCTGCGGCGCGAACTGACCGAGAGCTACCGCGAGGATATTTTGCACCTGCAAGACCTGATCGGGCGCGATTTGGGCCATTGGCTAGATTAAGTCAGTCCGTAGGATTTCACATTTTTGTCAGAATAGAGTCAAAACAGCGTATGATACTGCCCAATTTTTTGATTATCGGCGCGCAAAAAAGCGGCACCAGTGCGCTCTATGATGCCCTCAAACAGCACCCGCAAATCTGGGTGAGTCCGGGCAAAGAGCCGGCTTTTTTTGCCACCCTAGACGGTGTGCCAATTTTTGATGGGCCGCCTTATCGCACCCACTGGATCACGGATATGAATGTGTATGCGGCTTTGTTTGCCGGCGGCGCATCGGCGCGAGCCATCGGCGAGGCATCAACCCTGTACAGCTTTTGGCGCACAGCCCAAACCGCCGCCGCCATCCAAAATCATGTGCCCGATGTGCGGCTGATTGCCATCCTGCGGCAGCCGGTCGAACGGGCCTATTCGGCGTTCCATTTTGTGCGCCAACGGGGAATGGAGCCATTATCCAGTTTTCAAGCGGCACTGCGGGCCGAAAAGTTGCGGCAGAACTGGCATCCCACGTTTCGTTATAATCACAATGGCCAATACAGCGTCCATCTCAAGCCCTATTTCGACCGTTTTCCGCGTTCTCAGATACGCATCTATTTGTATGAGGATTGGAACGACAATCCAGAAAAGGTGATCCGCGATATGTGTCATTTTCTGGGGGTGGACGAGTTGTTCACTCCGGCAATGGCGGCGCGGCGCAATGTCACCCGGCTTGATCGTTCAGAGACGCTGAAAACGTTTCTCAAGCAGCCGCATCCGCTCAAGTCGCTCTGGCGCCCGCTGCTGCCCGCGAGGTGGCGAAAGAAACTGGTTGCCCTGCTGCGGGCGTGGAATCAGGTGCGGCCGCCGCCGCTCGACCCGGCCCTGCGGCGCGAGTTGACCGAGAGCTACCGCGACGACATTTTGCAACTGGCCAGCATGACCGGCCTCGATCTGGACCATTGGCTGGCTTGAAACCAGATGTAGCGCAATCCTCTGGATTGCCCAGATGATGCAGCGCAATCCTCTGGATTGCCCAGATGATGCAGCGCAATCCTCTGGATTGGGCGCCGCGCCACACCATTTTGCGGAGAGAACATGACCCTTTCGTTTGTAGATGTGCTGCGCCAACATGCCGTGCAGCAGCCCAACCACATTGCGCTGACCCTGCCGGCCGCCGGCGACGCGCCGGAAATCAACCTGACCTTTGGCGAACTGGACCGGCGGGCGCGTGCCTGCGCCGCCGCCTTGCAGCGCCACGCCGCGCCGGGCGACCGCGTCTTGCTGCCGCTCGAATCCGAGCTGGAATTTCTGCTCGCCTTTCTCGGCTGCCTGTACGCCGGAATGGTCGCTGTGCCGGCGGCGCTGGAAGCCTCGCGCGCCGCCGCCGGCCCGCGCCTGCAAGCCATCTTGCGCGACGCCTCGGCCAGCCTGGTGGTGGCCTCGCCGGCGGCGCGGCAGCGATTGGAAGCCCAGTTCAAACAAACGGAGGCCGCGCCATTGACATGGCTCGACCCCGCTGCGCTGCTGTCCGGGGACGAAGCCGGCTGGCAGCCGCCGCCGCTCGACGGCCGCACCTTGGCCCTGCTGCAATACACCTCCGGCTCGACCGGTGCGCCGCGCGGGGTGATGGTCAACCACGACAACCTGCTGTTCGACATGCGGGCCATCCAACAGACGTTCGGCTATACCCCAGAAACGCCCATCGTCAACTGGATGCCGCTGTTTCACGACGGCGGGTTGATTCTGATGACCCTGGCGGCTCTGTTCTGCCAATCACGGCTGATTCTGATCTCACCCACGGCCTTTATCGGCGATCCGCTGGGATGGCTGCGCCTGATTTCGCATTATCGCGCCTACAGCACAGTCGCGCCCAACTTTGCCTATGATCTGTGTGTCCGCCGGGCCACGCCCGAATTGTGCGCTGGTCTGGATTTGCGTGCGTGGCAATATGCCATGAACGGCTCTGAACCGGTTTATGCCGCCACCATGGAACGCTTTAGCTGCACATTTGCCCCCTATGGCTTTCAAGCGCAGGCTTTTGCCCCGATCTACGGCCTGGCCGAGGCGACTATTCTGGTATCCGTCAAGGCCGGCGCGTATCTGCCCACCGTCTGCGCCTTTGATTCAGCCGGCCTGGAGTGCGGCGAGGTCCAACCGGCCGCGCCAGCCGCCGCGCAGGGGCGGCGGCTGGTCGGCTGCGGGCCGGTGATTCCAGGATTGGAGGCAGTCATCGCGCAGCCGGAGACCGGCGAACGCGCCGCGCCCAATCAAGTCGGCGAAATCTGGCTGGCCGGGCCGGGCGTCGCCCAGGGCTATTGGAACCAGCCTGAAGCAACGGCGCACACCTTTTGCGCTTTTTTGGCCGACGGGGGCGGCCCTTTTTTGCGCACCGGCGACCTGGGCTTCATCCACCACGGCGAGTTGTTCATTGCCGGGCGGCTCAAAGACATGATCATTGTGCGCGGGCAAAACCACTACCCGCACGACATCGAAGCGACAGCGGCCGACTGCCATCCGGCCCTGCGACCGGGCGGCGGCGCAGCCTTTTCGGTAGAGGTAAACGAACAAGAGCGGCTGGTCATTTTGCACGAGGTGCAGGCGGCCAGCCGCGCATCGCTCGATGGGGCGGCGGTGATGCAGGCCATCCGCCGCGCGGTGACCGCACAGCACGGCCTGGCCGTCTATGCCATCGTCTTGCTGCCGCCCAAGAGCCTGCCCAAAACCACCAGCGGCAAATTGCAGCGCTTTGCCTGCCGCGCAGCGTTTCTGGAGAACCGCCTGGAGGCCTGGGCGCGCTGGCAAGAAGAGGAAACGCCGGAGGAGACGGCCGCTGCGCCGCCGCCTGGCGTGGATGCCGTTGCCGCGCAGATGTGGGCCGAAATCCTGGAGCGGCCGCCCACCGGCCTGCAGGAGCACTTTTTTGACCAGGGCGGCGATTCGCTAGCCGCGCTGCGCCTGTCGCTGCTGGTGGAAGAGCAGTTGAGAATAGCCTTGCCGCTCGAATTTTTCCGCGCACCCACACTGGACAACTTGAGCCGCCTGGCGCGGGGCGAACCGCTGGTTCTGGACAACAAACCGCCGGCCGCCGAGTCGCCCCGCCGGCGAGGCAGGCGCGCTGCGCCCCGCGCCCGGCTACGGCGCGTTGCCGGGCGCACCTTTCGCCGGGTGCGCGTCCGCATCGAGTCGCTGGCGTTCCGGCTGCCCCCTCGCGCCGGCCTGGCCTGGCTGCGCGGGTGGTGCGGCAACCCGCTGGCCGGCCGGCTTTTTTACCGCGGCCAGGCGCGCCTGCTGCGACAGTTCCTGGCCGCTTTGCCGGAATCGCCGCGCCATCAAAGCACAGTGTGCCGGGATGCCCTGCTCGGCGAGATCATTCTCCGCCAATGCCAGGCGCTGAACCTGGCCCGCGCCGGTTCGCGATGCGAACTGGCGCAGCATCTCGATGTCCCTGATTACCCGTTCTGGCAGCCATTTGCTCAGGCGGCCAGGTCGGCCGGCAGCCACACGGCGGAACAGTGGCCTTATCGGGTGCAAGGCACAGCGGTGCTGGAATCGTTGCGCGCTCAGGGCCGCGGGGTCGTTCTCGTGACGTTGCACACTCACAGCATCTGGTTGATCGGCCCACTGTTATACCTTTTGGGATTTGAATCGGTCACCAAAATGGGCGGCGGGGCCATTCTCCGGCTGATCCGCGCCCATGCCGAGTCTGGCATCTATTTGGACAGGTCCACGGCATGGGCCATGCTGGCCAGCCAGGCAGTCGCCAATTTGCGTCAGGGCGGATTGGTGTTGATCGCCGGCGATGGGTCGGACGGCCGGAGCCAGACTCTCAAGATGCCGGTGTGCGGTCGAATGATGACGTTCATGACCGGTTTCGCCGAACTGGCCCTGCGCAGCGGCGCTGGCGTGGTTCCCACGATGTCTGTGATCGAGCCAGACGGGCAAATTCGGGTCACCTGTCATCCTCCTCTTGACCCGGGCGCCGCCGACCGGCCGCACGCAGAAAGGGTGGCCGGCCTGGTGCGGCAGTATGCGGCATTTTTGGAAGCAGCCTTTCAAAACGAGCCAGCAAGTGTTTCTCTGGGATTGGTGTCCAGATATCTGAGCCAGCCGCTGTCGCGCGAGCCCGGCCACAGCGATACCGCGCCGTCTGGCTGACAAAACCTGGTCATCGGTCGGCCTGGAGCGACGAATACGATGGATAGACGGCTTGAGGTACGCAATCTAGCCAAAACCTACACGTCGCCGCGCGGCGACGTGGACGCTTTGGGCCAGGTCACTTTCTCGGCCCAATGCGACGAATTCGTAGCCCTCGTCGGGCCGAGCGGCTGCGGCAAGTCCACCCTGCTGCGACTGATTGCCGGGCTGCTCACCCCTGACGTTGGCGAAATTGTCTTTCCGGGCTGGCCGGCTCTGCCCAAGCGGCGACTGGTCTTTCAGGATTCGGCGCTGTTTCCCTGGCTGTCGCTGCTGGAGAATGTGGCCTTTGGCCTGGAAATGGAAGGCGTGGTACAATCGGTGCGGCGCGAGCGGGCGCTGCGCCAACTCGACCAGATGGGTATAGCCGAGTTTGCCGAGCATTATCCGCACGAGCTGTCCGGCGGCATGCGCCAGCGCGGCGCGCTAGCCCGCGCCCTGGTCACAGAGCCGCACATCCTGTTGATGGACGAACCCTTCCGCTCGCTCGACGCCCAGACACGGCTGATCATGCAAGAAGAGCTGCTGCGGCTGTGGAGCGGCGGGCCGCAGATGGTCGTGTTCGTCACGCATGACATCGAAGAGGCCTTGCTTCTGGGCGACCGGGTGCTGGTCATGAGCGGACGGCCCGGCCGCATCTTGACCGAAATCAACGTCCCTCTGGGCCGCCCGCGCGACTTGACCGGGCGCAGTCACCCAGAGATTGAAGAATTGAGGTGGCAAATTTGGAAAATGCTGGAATCGGCTGTGCGGCTGAACCCGGACGCCCAGCCCGCAGCGAAAATCATCGGATAAACAAGCCGCGCGCTCGATATATATCCCAATTCGCTCCGGCGCTGTTCTGGCTGCTCATGCTGCTGATTTGGGAAACAGCCGCCCGCGCCGGCCTGATTTCGCGCCTGTTCTTTCCCGCGCCGTCCATCATCCTGTCCGCGCTGGCGCGTATGACCATCAGCGGCAAGTTGGCAGTTGACCTGGGATGGACGCTCTATCGCATGTTGCTGGGACTGGCGTCAGGGGGAAGCCTGGGACTGGCCCTGGGGCTGCTGATAGGCTGGTCGCCAGTCGCGCACAGACTGACCGGGCCACTGATCGCTGCCATTCACCCCATGCCCAAACTGGCCCTCCTGCCGCTGGTGTTGATCCTGTTTGGCATCGGTGAGCGCTCCAAGGTGGTCTTGATTGCCCTGACTGCCTTTTTCCCCATGCTGGTCAACAGCATGGCCGGCGTGCAGCAGATTGATGCGCTAACCTGGGAAGTGGCTCGTCATTATCAGGCACGGGGCTGGGCTTTGCTGAGACGGGTCATCTGGCCAGGCAGCCGGCCGTTGGTCTGGGTGGGCATCCGGCTGGCCGTGAATATGGCCCTATTGATGACCACCGCCGTGGAACTGGTCACTGCGCGACAGGGATTGGGCGCCGCCATCTGGCTGGCCTGGCAGACGCTGCGCGTGGAGGAGCTTTATGCTACTCTCATTATTATCGCTCTGTTGGGACTGGGCACAAACTGGGTCATTGAACAACTCTCGGCTTGCCTGATTCCCTGGCAACACCAGCCCAATGTGGTGAGCATCATATCGTCTAACAAATCACTCAATTCACACACAAAGTCACCGCGATGAAAAACCAAAATCGTCTCATTACCATGGTCTATACAACCCTTGCCATGCTGATAATCGTTTCTGCAACAGCCTGCGGGGCAACTCGACCGGACAGCACTGCTTTGCCAACTGAAACGCCGGTGCAAATCAAGGTCAATCTTCAGCCCTACATCGGTTTTGCGCCGTTTGTGCTTGCCCGGGAAGAAGGTTATTTCGCCCGCTATGGCATCCAGGTCGAGTTTGTCCAGGTTCCTTCGACCGAGGCTGTCCCGCTGTTGATGCAAGGCGAACTGGACATGATTTCTACAGTCATCAACCCCAACCTGTTCAACGCCATTGCGCGCGGCGGCAGCGGCCGGATTGTATTGAGCATGTCCCAATGGAGCGCCGACGGCTGCGCTTCTGTAGCCATTTTGGGGAACAAAGACCGGGCTGCTCAACTTCAGAACATCTCAACATGGAAAAGGTTGGCTCTGTCTACAGACTCTACCGGCGCGCAGGGCATGCAGGGATATATGCTCAACCTGGTGCTGGCCCAAGGTGGATTGACGCTTGCCGACGTGGAGGTCAACAAACTGGCTGCGCCCGACGCCTTTGAGGCTTTGAAATCGGGAGCGGTTCCCCTGGCAATCAGCGTCGAACCCTGGGTGACACGCATTGTTCAGGGAAACTATGGCGACATCTTGCAAAGCGCGCCGGAGGTGCTGCCAGATGCCCAATACAGCGTCGTTCTCTTTAGCGAACGCCTGCTGCAATCGCCTGACCTGGGACAGCGCGTGGCGCGGGCGTATCTGGATGCGGTGCGCCAATATCAAGATGGCTCGACAGAGCGCAATGTTGAAATCGTCGCAACTTATACCAGCCTGGATGCCCAGCTGTTGAAGCAGATTTGCTGGGCCACCATCCCTACCGACGGCGCTATCAATCTGGACAGCGTTATGGCCTACCAGGAATGGGCGGTTGCGCAAGGGCTGCTCGATCAGGTCGTCAGCCCGGATATGTTTTGGGATGGGCGCTTTATTCAAGAACCTGACGCCAGCACACCATAAAACGTTCAGAATTTTGCTGAAAGAAGCAAAACCTTTGGCTAACTCGTCTCATTCCGTCTCTGCACCAAGAGAAACATTGCGGCAAATGCTCAACGCCTATCAGCTCTCACAGTGCCTGTATGTCGCTTCCGAATTGGGGATTGCCGATTTGTTAAAGGATGGCCCAAAGCACTATGAGGAATTGGCGCGAGCGAGCGACGCACACCCGCAGTCGCTCTTGCGCCTCTTGCGCGCGCTGGCCAGCGCCGGCATCTTGGTCCAGCGTCCGGGAGATTGGTTCGAGCTGAACGATCTGGCTCAATATCTGCGCCGCGATGCTCCCGACTCTTTGCGGGCATGGGCCATTCTGTCTGGACAGCAATTTTATCCCACTTGGGGCCATCTTTTGTACAGTGTCAAGACCGGAGAAATCGCCTTTGACCATTTGAGCGGCATGAGCGTCTGGCAGCATCGCGCCCAAAATTCTGCAGCGGGGCAAGTGTTCGATGAGGCCATGCATGGCGTTGCCCACGCCAGCCATCTGGCAGTGGTGGATGCCTATGACTTTGCCCGATTTGACTGTGTGGTGGACGTGGGAGGGGGACATGGCGACCTGCTCGCCACTATCCTCGGCGCCAATCCCGGGCTGCGCGGCGTCCTGTTCGATCAGGAGTCAGTGGTTCAAGCAGGCAAAGATTATTTGAAACAAATCCAGGTGTTGGAAAGGTGCAAGATCATCGGGGGAGATTTTTTAGAGGCGGTGCCTGCCGAAGGTGATGCCTACATACTCAAACGCATTATTCAAGATTGGGACGATCAGCGCGCCATCCAAATTCTCCACAACTGCCGCCGCGCCATGCAATCGGGCCAAACTCTGCTGATCGTCGAGCGTATTATGGCATTGGATCATCCATCGCTTGAGACCACGCTGACAGACGTGATGATGATGGTAATGAATGGCGGGCGCGAACGGAGCGAAACGGATTTTCGGGCGCTGCTCAACGCCGCCGGTTTTGAACTGCCCCACGTGACCGCGACCGATTCGATTTTTCATATCATTGCAAGCCGGGCCGTCTGAAGGAGAAATGGGCCATATGCCGCATCCATTGTTGAATCCACCGCATCCAGAGCAAGACATTCCTACCCGCTTTCGCGAGGTGGCGCGCTGCCTGCCTGACCACCCGGCTGTGCTGGATGAGTCTGGCGCGACCACGTATGCCGCGCTGGATGGCCGTTCAGACCGGTTGGCCGCGCAGTTAGTAGTCCGCTTTGGGCTGGATGCCGAACCGGTTGCGCTCTTGCTGCCCCATACGGCCCTGGCTGCCGCCGGCATTCTGGGAGTGCTCAAAGCCGGTAAATTCTATGTGCCGCTGGACCCACTGACCGAAACCGGCGCACAGCGCACCACGCTGCACGGGAGTGCTGCCAGAATCTTGCTCACGACAACGGATTTCCTGTCCATCGCCGGGTCAATCGCCCAGCCAGAGACACACATTCTCACCATAGACACATCGGACTGTGCGCCGGATGCCGCTCCGCCGCGTCTGACGATTGGCGCCAGCGCATGCGCCTCCTTGACCTTTACCTCGGGGATAACCGGCCAGCCCAAAGGCGTCATCTGGCGCCATGGCGGATGGTTAAACCGCTGCCGGCAAAGTGTCCAGTATGATCACATCGGCCCCGCCGACCGCGTGAACCAGTCGTTCTCGCCCGCTTTTGCGCTCTACTCGACCATTACATTGATCACGCTCTTGAACGGCGCAACGCTATGCTTTCATTCGCCGGGCGTGTTGGGCCTGGTAGAATTGTTCAGTTGGCTGAATGACCGGGCCATCACGCTGTTCTTTGCTCCAGTGAGCCTGATTCGGGATTTGCTGGCTTCAAACCGGGCGCTGCCCAGACTGCCCACCGTACGGGCCATACTGCTGGGAGGGCAAACCTTTTTATACCGCGATCTGGTCGGCTTGCCCGATTTGGTCTCACCCGATTGTGTGATCACCAACCGCCTTTCCATGAGTGAACTTCAACTGGTGACGCGCTACGTGATTGACCTTCAAGGCATCAAGCCCAGCGCCGACCCGGTGCCGGTGGGTTTTGCCTGCGAGGGAAATGAGGTGATGATATGGGATGCGGATGGAAATCCTGCGCCGCCCGGAGAGGTTGGTCAGATTGTGGCCCGCAGCCGTTTTCTCGCAGCCGGCTACTGGAATGAACCCGAACTGACTGCGGCCAAATTCCTGCCTGACCCCGACGGCGGCGACCGGCGCACCTTGCTTACCGGCGACCTGGGGCGCATGCGGCCGGATGGCTGCCTGGAATATCTGGGCCGCAAGGATTTGATGGTCAAGATTCGCGGTTATCGCGTCGAGCCAGAGGCTATCGAGTCTGCGCTGCTAAAACAGGCCTCAATCCAGGAATGTGTTGTCGCGGCGCGGCCGGGCCGCGATGGTCAGGCGCGGCTGATCGCGTATTATGTTGCGGCGTCCCAACCGGCCCCCACGATCAGCGAACTGCGCGGCTGGCTGGCACAATCGCTGCCTGCCTATATGATTCCGGCGCGCTTTGTGCTGCTGGAGCGGCTGCCGCGCAACGCCAACGGCAAAATTGACCGCCAGGCCTTGCCGCCACCGGGACACGCCCGTCCTGAATTCGATGTACCTTTTGTCGCCCCGCGCAGCGAGTTGGAACGGCAGTTGGCCGACCTGTGGGCCGAGTTGTTGGAACTGGACGAGGTGGGAATCGAGGACAACTTTTTCGACCTGGGCGGCGATTCGCTGCTGGCCATGAACCTGGCCTTGCACATTGAACAACGTTACGGCCAACCGCTTGCGCCGACCTTTTTTGCCAACCCAACGATCGCCGATCTGGCGCGGCAGTTGGCCAGCGAGACGACGCCCGCGCCGGCCGCCCATACTGTGCAAGCTAGGAACATCCTGCCCCGCTCCAAACGACCCAAGCGCGGCGCGGCGCATCCGGTCGCCGCTGTCGCGCGGCGATTGCAGCGGGCAGCGGCGGGCCAGTGGACGCTTACCGATACTGCTCAAGACTTGAGGCGCGCCGTCGGGTGGATGACCTTGCGTCTTCCCTATCCACTCGGCATCAAATGGCTGTGGTGGTGGGACAGCCGGCCCTATGTCATCACCCGCTTATATGCCCATGAGCAAACGATCTTTCACCGCTGGTGCGCCGGCCTGGATGCCCACGTGGACGAGCAAGCCTTTTCCTGTTTTCTGATGGGCAATCTGCTCCATCAAATTTTTGCCCGCAGCCTGCGCCGCGGCAGGCTGCACTATGGCAGTTTTCTTGCCGCGGCGCGAGCCTCGCGTCTGCCGTTTTGGCGCAGTCTGGCGCGCCTGATTGATCAGTCGCCGCCAGAGCAGATTGCGCGCTATTTTGACATGGCCGGATTGGAACATCTTGAAGCAGCCTATCGCCTGGGATGCGGCGTGATTCTCTTGGGCTATCACACCCCAATGGCCATATTTTCTGCTCTCTTGACCCTACCACGGCGATTGGGCTGTCCGCCCATCTCGACCATCAGTGAACCGGCAGCTTTGAATCGCGAAAAATGGCGTTGCCGGACAGCCGGTATGCCAGACAGTGACTTGGATTCCAAGCCGCCCCTGGCCGCGCTCGTCATCCAGACTCGACAAGCATTGGCGCAGGGTCAGATCATACAGATTTTGCCAGATTGGCGCAAGGAACCAGAGAATGGCTTGCCGGTGGTATGGGGCGGTCAGCGTCATCGCATCAAACCGGGGTTTGCAGAACTGGCATTGACCACCGGTGCGGCAGTGGTACCGGCGTATGCCACGCTCTTGCCCGGCGGGTGCATCCAGACCCGGTTTCTGCCGCCGCTGGACAGCGGCGCGAGCGACCAGGAACGGGCCGCGCGGATTGCGCACCTGGCGCGTCAGTATGGCCTGTTTGTAGAACAGGGCTGGCGGCAGTCGCCGGAAGCAAAATTCTTGAACTCTATTCGTGACTATTTGGCGGCGATCGAATGAGCCTGTTCTCAGAACGCGACGGCGTTGACCGGGAAGACACGAGTCCATCATCCGGCATCGCGGCCACTTACCGCCTGCTCTGGCCGCTGCTCCGTCCGCACCGCCCCTTGCTGGCCGGGCTGATCCTGGTCTCTTTGCTGACGGTGGCCGCTGAAAGCCTGGGGCTGGGCGCAGTGCTGCTCTTGCTGGGCGCCGGCACGATAGACATTCCTTTGCTGACGCCGCTGTTGCAGCGGGCAGCGTGCTATTCATTTACGGCGCGCGTTCAACTGGCCGCCGTGCTGCTGGTGAGCATCACCCTGCTGCGCGGCGGGCTGCAATATGGCCAGCAGTGGCTCTCGCTGCGCCTGCGGCGCGGCATCGAGCGCCGCTTGCAGCGGCAGGTGTTCGCCCGCTTGCAGCAGGCCTCGTTGGATTTTCTACAGCGCCAACAGCGCGGCGATTTGTTCACGCTGCTGAACCAATACCCCCATCAGGTGGGCGGCCTGGCTTTGCAGATGGGCGATACCGTGTCCAACGGAGTGGTGTTGGTCGGCTATGCCGCGCTGGCTTTGGCCCTCTCCTGGTCGCTGGCGCTGTTGAGCCTGGCCCTTTTGATTCCGGTCGGCTTGCTGCTGCGCCCGCTGATCAATCGGCGGCTGCGCGCCCTCAGCCGCAAACTGCGCAATATGATACGTGAACTGGCCAGTGCGGTCTATGAGTTGCTGTCGGCGACCCGGTTGGTGCGCCTGTTTGACCGCGAAGCGTGGAGCACGGAGCGGTTCAGCCAAAAACTGGACGAATATCAGGCTTTTGAATTCCGCACCGCAGCCATAACCAGCCTGACCCGCCCGGCTTTTAACCTGCTGAACGTGCTGCTGCTGGCTGCCGTGCTAGTCCTCAGCCCTTACCTCATCCAGTCCCCGCCAGAGACGGTGCTGGCGCAGTTGGGACTTTTCCTGGTCATCGCTTTCCGTTTGATGGGGCCTATCGGCGGCCTGGCACAGCTTCAGACTCAATTCACGGTGGTTGAACCGGTGCTGCACAGCCTGCTCGACCTGATCGAGGGCAACCTGCCCATGGCCCCCCAGAGCGGCCCGCGCCCCTTTGCCGGCCTGCGTGAGGGCATCCGCCTGGAGCGGGTGGGCTTTCAATATCAGGCCGACGAACCGCCCGCGCTGGTTGACTTGAGCCTGACCATTCGCCAGGGGCAAATGATCGCCGTGGTCGGCGCGTCGGGCGCAGGCAAGTCCACATTGGTCAACCTGGTCACCCGCCTGTACGACCCGACGGCCGGGCGGGTGTTGGTGGATGGTATAGACCTGCGTGAACTGAATTTGGGTGATTGGCGGCGGCGGCTGGCCGTAGTCAGCCAGGACGTGTTCCTGTTCCACGATACTCTGCTGGCCAACCTGCGCTTTGCCCGCCCTGAGGCCAGTGACGAGGACATCGAGCGCGCCTGCCAGTTGGCCCAGGCACACCAGTTTATCGCCGCTATGCCGCAAGGCTACCACACGGTGGCGCAGGATCGCGGCATGCGGCTTTCCGGCGGACAGCGGCAGCGCATCGCCATCGCCCGCGCCCTGCTCGCCGACGCCGAACTGCTGATCCTCGACGAGGCCACCAGCGAATTGGACTCGGAAACTGAGCAGGCTTTGCAGCAAGCCTTACACGAATATCGCCAGGGGCGCACCGTGCTGGTCATCGCCCATCGCCTGGCTACCGTGCAGGCTGCCGATTGGGTTTACGTGCTGGAGGCCGGGCTGGTGGTTGAGGAAGGAACGCACGAGGAACTGCTGCGCCGGGGCGGCTTGTATGCGCGGCTGGCGCAGGCGCAAAGTATTGCGCAGGCGCCAGGTATGAACTTTGCTCAAGGACATGATCGCCATGATTGACTGGCCCGACTCAACCCGACAAATTTTGCAGCAGCGATACCCGCGCTTGAGCGCACCCGAACAACTCTACAGCGCGCTGTGCCTGGCCCTCTCCGGGCGCAGCGACATGGTGGACTGGGCCGTCTGGTCGCCCGACCGATGGCATGATATGAAAGTGATGGCCGTGCAAGAGGGGGTGGCCCCGCTGCTGTATTGGACGTGGAATCGTCAAGGCTACCCCGCCGCAGCTCCGCCTGCATTGCCGTTGCATCTCAAGACACTGTTTTTGCAGGCCTATCTGCGCCAGCAGATGTTTCTGGGTGGTGTAAATGAGCGCATCCTGCCGGCTCTGGCCCCGTTCATTTCACCGTTGGTGCTGCTCAAGGGCGCCGCCCTGGCGCAAACCATCTACCCGCACCCGGCCTTGCGGCTGATGGGCGATCTGGACATTCTGGTGCGGCCGCAACAGATTCAGGAAGCGATTCGACGCTGCCGGTCGCAGGGCTATGATCTGCCAACACCGTCAGTGGGACCGAATTTTCAGCGCATGCTAGAATTTCATTCCCACTTGAGCGGCGCACAGCATCCCACCGATATTGAAATCCATCATTCGCTGGTGACAGCCCCTCACCATCCCTATGCACCGCGGTTGGAGTGGTTCTGGTCGCATATAGAGCCGCTGCCGCCGGTCAATCACACATTTCCCGGTCCGGGCGTGAGCTGGCTGGCACCGACTGCGCAGCTGCTTCACCTGGCCGCGCATATGGTGCTGCAACACGGTGAGGCCTATATGACCCTGATCAAGTATTATGATGTGTATATCCTGCTGGAACAAATGGGGGAGCGCATCGAGTGGGATGACCTGACGCGGCAGGTAGATGTGCTGGGTTGGGACGAGGTGTTAGATGTTGCTTTGCAGGCCGTGATGCTGCGCTTTCAAACCCATCAAGCTGGTCAGATGGTGTCAGAAAAAAGCAGCCCGCCCAAGTCGGCGGCAGGCCTGGTGATGGAGCAGAGATTGCGGACCACGGCGCTGATACCGATGGGGCATTTGGGTATCGGCATTGGAGCATTGCCCTGGCCGGATCGGTGGATGGCCGCATGGGAGCAAATCGTGCCTACGCCGGCCTACATGCGCTGGCGATACCAACTGCGCCCGGCCTGGCTGTGGCCGCTGGCTTATCTCGTGCGCTGGTTCAATGGCTTGCGGGACACTGTTCGTCTCATTGGGATGCGGTTTGAACGCGACCGTTCACCTTGAGAAATCGAGAGGACACCCATGAGTCCACTGAAAAAACCACCAAGAACACCAAGTACACGAAGAAAGTCAAGACTTGCATTAATTATTTCAATGTTGTATTTGAACAATTTCAAGCTCAATCTGAATTTTCTTTGTGATCTTTGTGTTCTTTGTGGTTAAATCCACCTTTTTTCAGGAGAGTCACCCATGAACATTCTCGTTTTGCACGGCCCTAACTTGAATTTGCTCGGCAAGCGCGAGACCGGCATCTATGGCCGGCGCACGCTTGACGAGATCAATGCCGCCCTGCGCGTCGCCGCCGACAAGCACGGCGTCGAATTGCGCATAGAGTAGTCGAACCACGAGGGCGTGTTGATCGACCTGATCCACGAGGCGTTGGGCTGGGCCGACGGCATCCTGATCAACCCCGGCGCGTACACCCACACCAGCGTCGCCATCTGCGATGCCCTGGCCGGAGTGGCCATCCCCACGGTCGAGGTGCATCTGTCCAACATCTATGCACGAGAACCGTTCCGGCACAGCTCTTTGATCGCGCCGGTGTGCGTGGGGCAGATTTCCGGCTTTGGCTGGCGCAGCTACCTGCACGGGCTGAATGCGCTGGTCGATTATATGGTACTCGTCCGGGCTGATTCAAGAAAGTAAAGTCGTTCAGTCTCCGGCGAATTCGTCCATCCAATCAAGTTGACCGAGTACCCGGCAGCGACTCTAAAAACGCCCAGCGCTCGTAGGCCGCTTCCAATCCCTGTGCCAGTTCATCCAACCGCGCCTGCTGCTCCTCCTCCAGCGCCTCGATCTGCCCCGGCAGTGCCTCAAGCTCGCCCCGTTCAGCAAAGCTGAGCTTGCGCGCGGGTGGCTGGGCCGGGACGGTTGCCGCCGATCTGGGTTTGGTCGCCTGTTCGATGGGTATTTCTTCCGGCGGCGGGCGCTGCCACAGCCAGTCGTCATAGCCGCCGGCGTATTCGCCCACCCGCCCGCCCTCTTCCATCGCCAGCGTGCGATCGACCACATTGTTGAGCAGCGCGCGGTCGTGGCTGACCAGCAGCAGCGTGCCCCGGTAGTCGATCAGCAGCCGTTCCAGCAGTTCCAGCGTCTCCAGGTCGAGATCGTTGGTCGGCTCGTCCATCACCAGCACGTTAAAAGGCCGTGCAAAGAGCCGGGCCAGCATCAAGCGGGTGCGCTCGCCGCCGGACAGGGCTGCCACGCGGACTTGCAGGCGCTCCGGCGGAAACAAAAACTGGCGCATATAACCGACCACGTGCCGGGCCTGCCCGTTGACTGTCAAGATAGGGTTGCCGTCGTTGACGCTGTTCTGCACCGACTGTTCGGGATCGAGTTGATCGCGCATCTGGTCGAAATAGGCCACCTGTAACTGCGTGCCGTGGCGCACCGTCCCGTGCTGAGGTGCGAGGTCGCCCAGCAGCAGGCGCAGCAGCGTCGTCTTGCCCGAGCCGTTGGGGCCGATGATGCCGATCTTGTCGCCGCGCTCGACCGTGACGGTCAAATCGTGGACAACGGGATCGACGCCATAACCAAAACTTATCCCCTTGGCCTCGATGATCAGCCTGCCCGTGCGCGCGGCCTTTTGCACCTCCATCTGCACTGTGCCGGCGTCCTCGCGCCGTGCCGCACGCTGCTCGCGCATCTCGCTCAGGGCGCGAACCCGCCCCATGTTGCGCGTGGTGCGCGCCTGCGTGCCCTGGTGCAGCCAGATTTCCTCTTGCGCCAGCGTCTTGTCGAATTCCTCCCACTCGCGCCGCTCCTGCGTCAGGGCGTCCTGCTTGCGCAGCATAAAGGTGTCGTAATCGCAGTCCCAATTGTACAACCGACCGCGGTCGATCTCGATCACCCGCGTGGCCAGCCAGCGCACAAAGGCGCGGTCGTGGGTGACAAAGAGCAGCGCATCGACGTGGCTCAACAGGTACTCCTCCAGCCATTCGATGGAAGGGATGTCGAGGTGGTTGGTCGGCTCGTCGAGCAGCAGCAAATCCGGCCGGCCGACCAGGGCACGGGCGAGCAGGGTGCGGCGTTTTTGCCCGCCGGAAAGGGTCTCAAACGCCGCCTGCCCGTCGAGGTCGAGATGGGTGAGCACGCGATCGACCTCCTGGCCCAACTGCCAGGCATCCTCGCGGTCGAGCTGGCGGTGCAGGCGATCCAGCTTTTCCAGCGCCGCAGCGGTAGGGTGATGAGATACCTCGTCGCCGGCGCGGCTGTATTCGGCCAGCAGGCCGGCCCGCCGCCCCAACCCGGCGACAACCAGGTCAAACACTGTGCCGCTCAGATCGGGTGGCACGGTTTGCGCCAGCCGCGCCGTTTTGACCCCCTGCTGGCGCGTCACTACACCATCGTCGGGCGACAGATCACCATCGAGCAGGCGCATCAGCGTGGTTTTGCCCGCTCCGTTGCGCCCCAGCAGGCACACGCGCTCGCCGCATTCGATGTGAAAGGTGATGTTGTCGAGAAGCAGCGGTTCTTGAAAACCTGAATAAATTGATGTATAATTTGCAGATGAAATTTCTCTTTTTTCCATTCCTCTGGTACAGCCGTTCCAAACTGCAAAAGCAGTTGGCCGGAAAGACGGTGCTTATCACCGGTGCGAGCTATGGCATTGGCGAGTGCCTGGCCGAGAGCCTGGCCGAGACGGGCGTCCACCTGTTTCTCGTGGCGCGCACCGCAGATAAATTGTTCGAGGTGAAAAAACGCGTCGAGGAGCGTGGGGGCCGCGCCGACGTGTTTCCCTGTGACCTGCGCGACACGGCCCAGGTTGACATGCTGCTCCAGGAACTGCACCGGCTGCCCAACGGGGTCGATGTTTTTGTCAGCAATGCCGGCCAATCGATCCGTCGCTCCATTTTCGACTCGCTCGATCGCCTGCACGATTTTACGCGAACCATGAACCTGAACTATTTTGGCCCGGTGCAGCTCTTGCTCTCGCTCATCCCCATGCTGGTTGACCGCCAAGGGCAGGTGATCAATATCTCGGCGGTTAATGTGCTCCTGGCGCCGCTGCCCAAATGGGCGGCCTATCAAGCCTCGAAAACGGCGTTCGACCAGTGGTTTCGTTCTATCGCGCCGGAATTGAACGCCAGAGGTGTCTGCACGACGACGATTTACTTGCCTTTGGTGCGCACGAGGATGATCGAACCGACTCGCGCCTACCGGAACATGCCCGCCATGCAGCCCGAACACGTCGCCCAACTGATCTGCAAGGCGATCAACTCACGCCGGCGCACCTATGCGCCCTGGTGGATCGTGCCGGCACAGTTGGCCGCTGTCCTTTTCCGCTGGCCCTGGGAAGCGATCATGGGCCGATGGTTGAAACCAAAACCGTGAGGGACGATGTTTACCCTGATCCACAAACTGTACCGGATTCGTCTGTTGACCCCTGCCGGGCTGCTGCACCTTTTCCAGGCGATACGGACAACGGGCATCAACCTCATGGCGCTGCTGCGCATCGCGGCCAGGCTGCACCCCGATCGCACTGCCGTCGTTGATGACCGCGGGCGGTTGAGCTATACCCGGCTCTGGGAGCAGGCCGAGGCGCTGGCCGTCGCGCTGCACATGGATTATGGCATTTGCAGCCAGCAAAAGGTCGCCATCGTCTGCCGCAGCCACGCCGCGGCGATCAAGGTCATATTTGCTGCCTCTCGACTAGGGGCGCATGTCTTGCTCGTCAACCCCGAAATGGGTTCGAGCCAGCTCCTGACACTGGCAGAGCGCACCCGCTTCGATCTGGTGGTCTATGACGAGCAGGTCGCCCACGTGTTCGAAAACACGCCGCTAATATCCAGGTCCCTCCCGGCCTATCACCCCACCGATCCGTCGATCGATCGTCTATCATCGAGCGTGCGGCCCCACCAGGTGCGCCTGGGCAAAGCAAAACCGGCCAACATTGTGGTGTTGACCGGCGGAACGACAGGCCGCCCCAAGTCGGCGAGTCGCAAACCTTCTGTTTTGGGCTTTTTGCCGCCCTTTTTTGTCTTTCTCACCCAGGCCCATCTTGACCAATGCCGCTCGATCTATATCGCGCCGCCCATTTGCCACGGGCACGGCCTCTCGTTCCTGTTCATTGGCCTTGCCCTCGGCACCGAAATGTATTTTACGGAACGATTCGATGCTGCACGAGCCTGCTCGCTGATCGTCGCCAACCGCATCGAGGCCATGACCGTGGTGCCGTTGATGCTCCAGCGTATGCTCGACTTGGACCCGGATTCGCTGTCATCCCTGCGATGCATCATTGCTGGCAGCGCCTTTCTCAGCTCGGACTTGGCCCAAAAGACACTCGAACGGCTCGGCCCCATATTGTTCAACCTGTACGGCAGCTCGGAAGCCGGCTTTTCCATCATGGGCGTGCCAGAGACCCTGAGCAGGAAACCCCAGGCCGCCGGCAAGCCGATTCCGGGCGTGCGCGCCAAAATCGTCGACCAAGCGGGCCGCGAGGTGGACGCGGGAACGGTGGGTCAACTCTGGATCAGCAGCACCTGGACCGCTAACCGGGCAAACTGGGTCCAAACAGGCGACCTAGCTTATCAAGACGCCGAGGGTGACATTTTCCTCTGCGGCCGCGCCGATGAAATGGTTATCTCGGGAGGCGAAAAAGTCTACCCGGTTGAACTGGAAAATGTCCTCATCCAGCATCCAGACATCGAATCGGCGGCGGTTTTTGGCATCCCCAATCCGGAATTTGGCCAGCGGCTAAAAGCCGTGGTGATCACCAGGCCGGGCGCTGTGCTCGACCAATCGACGCTGTTGGCCTGGCTGAAACCGCGCGTTGCCCGCTACCAAATGCCGGCGGTCATCGATTTTCGTGACGCGCTTGACTATACCGCTATTGGCAAACTGGATAAAAAATCGCTGCGCGAGGATGTTTCTCGATGATAAATTGTTTCTCGCCTACACGCCGGAGCGTGTGAACGAGAAACGGGAGGGTTGAAGGACTAATTCTTGCGTCGAGCCACCCAGCAGGCGATCAGGCTGGTGATCGGGCCAGTGAGCATCAGCCCAATCCCCCCGACCAGCGTGCGTGCGATTTCCTCGACAAATACCTCGCGGTTGAGCGTAAAGCCCAGCGGCTACTGGTAGATCATCAGCAGGAGAAACAAGGGCAGCGACGCGCCGACGTAGGCCAGCATCAACGAGTTGACCATCGAGGCAAAGTGATCCACGCCGACGACCATGCTGCGTTTGAACAGCTCTTGCCGCGACAGATTGGGGTTCGCATCGGCCAGTTCGAACACGGTCGAGGCCAGGCCGATGGCGATGTCATCGAGCATGCCCAGCGTGCCCAGGATGATGCCTGCCAGCACCAGCCCGCGCGGGTCGAGTTCGACCCATGTGGCAACGACCAAAAAACTCATCGACTCGTCACCCAGACCGTTGACGTGCATCCAGCCGACAAAGATCGCCGCCAGCAGCCAGGTGAGGAGCAGGCTCAGCGTCATTCCCAGCACGGCGGCGTGTGTCTTGCCCCTCCAGCCATAAACAATGTACAGCGAAGGGGCCATCAGGATCAGCGCCCCGGCAATGCTCACCCCCACCGGGTTTTGCCCGGTCAGGTCGGCGGCAGGACTGGCCGCCACGCAGAGGGGGCAAGCCACAGCCTTGACGGCATTGGGGCATCTGAGCGTTGGCATCGGCGCATTGCCCTGGCCGGCGCGCATCGCCACAACGTGGGATATGGTTGTGCCTACGCCGGCCTACATGCGCTGGCGATACCAACTGCGCCCGGCCTGGCTGTGGCCGCTGGCTTATTTCATTCGTTGGGGTAGGGGAATTGCCGACGCCGCCCGTATGGCCGGGCTGTGGCTCAAACAGAAGAGTCACCGTCTGACCCGACCATCGCAATAGGCAAGAGCCGTCGTCGCGCCGCAGAACTGTGAAGCGAGGAATCGGGGTGCGATCAAGGCACAAGAGGACCCAACTCGGCCGAGCGGGACAGCAACATTTGGGTGCTGTGAAAGATTTGGGCGTTTTCCAAAGCGATGCCAATGCGGTTGCCGATAGTAGAAAAAATCTCACGGTCACGCGCTTCAAAAGAAAAGAACTCGGAGCGATACACTTCCAGCACGCCCAAAGAATGTTCGACGCCGCGCAATGGCACCCACATACACGGCACAGATTTATCTGTCACTGGCTCTTGAGAGGGATCGCAGCTCTCATCTGACTCATCGGCGATATAGACCTGTTGAGAGCGCAAGACCTGAGCCGCGATGCCTTGCCGGGCCGAGAGCGTGTCGGGCCGGCAGACGTGATGCTGGGCAATCAAGATCAACGAACCGGCCGCCTCATCATATAAATAGACCGCCGCCGCCGACAAATCAGTGACCTGGATCAGTGCCGACAGACTGGCCTGCAACACGTGGACCGGGTTGAGGGTGCTGTTAGCGGCCTCGGCGATGGCGTTCAAAGCGACCAGCTCTCGATTCTGCCGCAGCAACATCTCTTCGCGCCGCTTGATTTGCAGCTTGGCCTTGATGATCGAGTGAATTTCATCGGGCATAAACGGCTTGGTCACATAGCCATCTGCGCCAAAATCCACTGCCGCCGTCTTGTCCGCCAAACCTTCCAACGCCGTGACCATGATCACCGGAATGTATTGCAGAACCGGGTCCTCTTTGACAAACTGACACACTTTGAACCCATCAATGCCGGGCATCATAATGTCCAACAGGATCAGGTCCAGCGGTATGGGCTGCCATGGTCGTCGGCGGCCGGCATACTCTTGAATGATCGCCATGGCCTCTTGCCCGGAAAAAGCCGCAACCACCTCATATCCGCGCATATTAAGCATCATCTGGATCAATTCGACAGTGCCAATGTCGTCATCCACCACCAGGATGACGGGCTTGGGTCTGGTCAGAGGTAACTGGCTCATACGATCTGCCCTCCACGTGGGTTTGTATTGTCCATCGCAGGCTGGCTTGATTCTACCATAAACCCCGCCACAAGGCAACCTGAAAGTAGATATATCCACTGTATATACCCACCAAATATATCATTCGAAAATATGGGCAATTGTCAAGGTGAGTAAAAGCGGGTATAATCTATTCATCACAGCGTATTTCCAGAGACTCTTTCAGGACGAGACAATGACTGCCAGGCAATGGCTGATTTTGACGGTTGTAGTGATCTTGAATATCATCGTTTTTGGTGCGTTGCTGGGCAACCCCGCCCGCCCGGTCGAACCAACACCAACCTGGACGCCGCCACCCACTTTTACGCCGATGCCCCTGCCGACGGCGACCTCGATCTTGATGCCCACCCTGCCACCTCCACCGACGCCGTTCATCCACACAGTAGCCGTTGGCGAAACGCTAGAGGCCGTTGCCGCCGCCTATGGGGTGAGCGTGCCAGACCTGGAAAAAGCCAACGGGTTGGCCCCTCGCACCCCACTGCGCCCCGGTCAATTGTTGATCGTTCCCCTCGCCGCCAGATAAAATCGGTTCAGCGGCGGGCGGCCTGACGAATGGCCCGCACCAACAAGCCGCCTGCCACCGCACACCCTATCCCGGTCAGCACAATGGGCAAGACCGGCCAGGTGCGGTCGGCAACCACACGCACTTCGAGGGCATCTATGACACACTGATAGCCGCTTGAGGTCGGGTTGGCTTCATCACTCACCGTCAAACGCAAAGTGCGACGTTTGGAGCTGACCGCAGAAATCAGGCGAACGGTCTCAATAGTCGGTTCGGGAGCGTACAGGTCAATAAAAGAGCGGCCTTGCCGGTCGAGCGGCAGTCCCTCCACATTTTGTCCATCTACTGTGGCGATCAATTGCCCGGCCCGTGGCCCTCCCCAGGCCGTCAAATAGACCTGACCGCCATAAAAGGTAAACGTCAGGCTGGC
Source organism: uncultured Anaerolineae bacterium (assembly GCA_964449465.1). Taxonomy (GTDB): domain Bacteria; phylum Chloroflexota; class Anaerolineae; order JAFGEY01; family JAFGEY01; genus CAYRXM01. Next base: position 59,044 of record CAYVBK010000016.1, on the reverse strand, counting down.
CTGGGCCTGGTCGCTGGCAAGAACAGCCTGGCCACTAGCCAACGGGACGATCTGGGCTGTCCAATCGGCCGAAGCCTGAACGGCCGGGTGAGTCTCTTCAAAATAGCCGGGGCCGGCTTCGTGAATTTGCGCCGCCTTGTCCTTGACGGCCAGGTAAACCAGGCGCGGCACAAAGTTGACATCTACCATGCGAAAATAATAGCCGGCGTCTTGAGGGTCAATATGACCGACCTGTCTAAAGTACCAGATGTTGAACACACCGGCCCAGGGCCAGTTTTGTCGCGCATACTCGATCCCTCGCAGCGTGTACTCGGCCTGCTCTTTTTCACTGACCCGCTTCCAGAGCAATGCCTCGGTCGAAAAAGACTCGGGCGCCGCGTTCCATCCATATTCATTAAACCACACTGCTTTATTCTTATCCCCGTATCGCTCCATCACCTGCCGCTGTAACAGCACCCGAGCCATGTTGAGTTTGCCCGGCGAAGGGGGGTCTTCGGGCGGCAAGTCCATCCCAAAAGCATTGGCGGCCAGGATGTCAAAATACGGCGCGGCGCCGGCTTTGTACATTTCGTCCAGAAATTGCAGGTCATTCATCGCCCGCCATTTGCCCGGTTCGGGATGTGGCTCGCCCAATGTGATCGCCAGCGGCGCGCTCAGCACATAGATGTTGGGGTCGGCTTCTTTGGCCCGACGGTAAGCGATGCGCAACAACTCGACATACCCGGCCGGGTCTACCGGCCGGTTGCCCCACTCGATGTACAGGTTGGGCTCGTTCCAGATTTGGATATAGCGGATGCGCCCACGATAGTGTTCGACAAAACGATAGACAAATTCGCCATAATCCTGGAAATCATCCGGCGGACGGCCGGGCATGGAATTGTCCTGGCGCGACCAGTTGGGGGCGCCGTCCAGTCGGGCAATGACCTGAATGTCGAATTTGGCGCACAGGTCTACAATGTCATCGTACTTTTTCCAGCTAAACTGGCCGCGCTGCGGCTCGATCTCGGCCCAGATAAACTGCTGCTTGGCCCAGCCGATGCCGGCGTCGCGAGCCATGCGCACGGTTTCCTGCCGTTTCCAGGCCTCGACCTCGCGCTCGAGAAAAAAATTGGCTCCGAACGGGTTGACATCGGTGTTGGGGATGGTACGACGCGAGCGAATGGCCTGATCTGATGGAGTCGAATACAACGGCGACAGCGTCAGCCAGGCCAACACGCCGAGCAAAACGATCAGGATGCCCGTGAACAGTCCGATTTGACGGTTCACGGGGTGGCCTCGGGCGCCGGTTCGGCGGGCGCCGGTTCGGCGGGCGCCGGTTCGGCGGGCGCCGGTTCGGCGGGCGCCGGTTCGGCGGGCGCATCTTGAGGCGGCGTGCTGCGGCGAGCGTGGCGATAGATGGTCAGCCCCAGAGCGACCGCAAAAGCAAGTAGCGTAAAGACCTGGGCCGCGGCAATGGGCCCCCACATCCAGGCGTCGGGGCGCAAAAACTCGATCCCGAATCGGCCCAATGAATACCACATCACGTAAAAAGCAAATCTGTCGCCCGGCAGCGTCCGCTCAGACCATTGCTGGTCCAGCCACCACAACAGGGCCAGGCCGATCAGACACCACAAGGACTCGTACAGAAACAGGGGGTGAAATCGCGTGGAAAGCGGATAGACGGCCAGGTTGTTGAACGGAGCCATGCGAAAAGTGGCCTGGATGGGAATGCCCCAGGGCAGGGTGGTGGGTGGACCGTATAGCTCCTGGTTGATATAATTGCCCCATCGGCCGATGGCCTGCCCCAGAAACAGCCCGTACGCGGCAATGTCCAGCCACAAGGCGGTAGACAAACGAGCCAACCGCGTATAAATGACCATCCCCAGCGCGCCGCCGGCAATGGCCCCCAACAGTCCCAGGCCCCCCTCCCAGATGCGCAAAATGGCCGCCGGATTTTGGCGATAATAGGGCCAGCCCACCATTCCGCCCTGATTGACCGAAAAGACGTGATAGACGCGCGCTCCCACGATGCCCAAAATCAGGCAGATCAGCAGGGCATCCCACACCCGTTCGGGGTTTTCACCGCGCCGGCGGGCCTGGATCGAAGACACATAGGCGCCGGCCAACACGCTGATCACAATGACGATGCCATACCAATAGATCACGATGGATCCCAATTTGAAAGCGATTGGATTCATATCCTCTCCTCCATACCAGATCAATCATTCTCGTCATCACGTTCTTGCCAGGATGAAACGGCATCGCGCCAGGTTTGCAAAGTATTTTGCCATTTGAGCCGTATGGCTTGCCGCTCTGGCCCCACATCCTCGCCAAAAGACAGATCGTCGAGAAACATCACCACATCGGTCAATTGCCCCTCGATCAGATTGACACCCACCGGCCGGGTCGGCAGGTCGGGCAGACGAGCCAGTGAATAGTGAAATTCGCGGATCAGTTGATCGACCGCCAGCATTTTAGCCTGGGGCGTGCGCGCCTGGGGGTAATGACGCACATAGTGGCGAAACGCGCCGACTGCCCCGCCGGCATTGAGCTGCCTGCGTTTGAAACTGGCGTGATAGGCCCCCCAGGTGATCGTCCAATCGCAGATCGGGCAGGTCAATACCACATCCCGAATGTCGCCATGTCTTGGCGGGCGTTCGATGATGCTGACGCGCTGCTGTGCGGCGCAGCGCGGACACATGACTCGCCCATTTTGCGCATCGTGAACCTGCAAAATGCTCTGGCAGCGCAAATACAAGGCAATGCCCACCTCGTCGAGCAGTTCTTCGTCCAGCAAACCCCGCGCATCCGATTCGTACAATCGCCGAATTTTGTGTTTGGGCACGCGCGGCGCCCAGTCTATTTCGTCGCGTCCTTTAACCATCAAGTGATCCATTCTCTGGGCATAAAGTCCAGGCGATTGGCATAAACCAGTCGCGTCTTGCCGTCAAAATCCAGCCGGGTGATGGCGCAGTTGTACAGCGAAAAGCGCAAACCGTCGGGCAAGAGATCGTCGGGCAAAGGCACACCCAAGGCGACGGCCATCACACAGTTGTAAAACCCACCATGGCTGATCACGGCCACGCGATCCTCGCTGTCGCCGTGCCGCGCCAGCAGCCCGGCCAAAAAGCGACGAGCGCGCGGGATGCGCACCTCGGCCGGTTCGGGCGGGCGATTCCACCAGCCGGCCTGGCCCAGATCGTCGGGCAATTGCAGGTGAGGGTAATGGGCCTCAAAAAAAGCGCGATTTTGGCCGGGCCGCCCCTCTTCCAGGCCGGTCTGCTCGTTTCGCAAATAAATGCCGCGCTCCTCATGCAGATCGGGCCAGGCTGCCGGTTTGATCCCGGTTGATTCATAGATATAGGTCGCCGTAGCCACCGCCCGCACCATCAGGCTGGTGTACAGATGGGTCAGGTGAAATCCGTTGACATTTTGCCGATCACGGCCCGGCAGCGAGAGCAGCGGCGGCGCGGCAGCCAGGAATCGCGCCAGGCACTGCGCCTGTTGATGACCGAGCAGCGTCAGTTCGGCATCCTCGCTGCGCCCCACCTCAGAACGAGTGCGCGCCGCCAGATCATTGTTGGCCGACTGGCCGTGACGAATGAAATAAAGTTGCATGGGCTTTTCCTTTATGCCGTAATCAGGTCATCTATGCCGTAATCAGGTCATCAGGAATAAAATCAGTGCGGTTGGTATAGCCAATCCGCGTTTCTCGAACAAAATCCAGGCGCGTTATAGATGCGTTATGAACAACAAACCAGATGCCATCATCGCGTTGCAAGCCCAGAATGGCCCACAACACATAATTGAAAAACTGCCCATGCCCGACCACGGCCACGCAATCATCCTCACCATGTCGCACCCGCAGTTCATCCAGCACCCGCTGCGCCCGCAAAGGACGTTCCTGCCGCGTCTCGTGCGGGCGATTCCACCAGCCGCGCTCGTCCAGGTCGGGCGACAAGATCAGGGTGGGGTAACGCTGCTCAAAAAAAGAACGCCCCGGGCCGGGCAGGCCTTGCGGCTCGCCGGTTTCGGGGTCATCTCGAAAAATGCCGCCCGATTCGTGCCAGTCGGCCCAGGCATACAGCGGCAGTCCGACGGCGGCGGCAATCGGCACGGCTGTAGACACGGCACGCACCATCAGGCTGGTGTACAGATGCGTCAATCCCAGTCGGTTCCCAGCCGGCGATGGGCCGCCCAAAAAGCACGCCAGACATTCGGCCTGCCGCACTCCGATCTCGGTCAGTTCCGGGTCGTCAAAGCGGCTATACTGCTCGCCTTGCTGCGCCCAGCCGAGATTGTTCTGCGATTGGCCGTGACGGATCAGATAAAGCTGCATCGTCTTTTATCCTTCTGCTGCCTCGTCCTGCGTTTCTGGGGTCAGGCGGGCGACGGCGACAAGGCGGTCTCCCTTGAGAATGTTCATGACAATCTGCCCGCGCGTGGCCCGCCCGGCCTGCGGCACCTGAATCACGCTCAGCGGCAACGCCATCCCGTTGGCGGTGATAAACGTCACCTGGTCGGACGGCTGAACCATCATGGCCGACACAACCGGCCCGGTCAGGTCTTGAAATTTGGGATGCAGAACAATCACGCCGCCGGTGTTGCGCCCCTGAGTGGGAACCTCGGCCGGGGCCACCCGTTTGGCAAAGCCGTTTTGGGTGGAAATCAGCAACTCGCCGCCCTCCTCCATCACGTCGGCACAGGCCACCGCATCGCCGGCAACCAGGTTCATACCCAGCACCCCCGACGCCTCGCGGCTCTGCGGGCGCACCTGCTCCTGGCTCAGGCGCAGCACCTTGCCCTGCCGCGAAGCCATCACCAGGTCTTGCCGCCCGTCGGTGAGACATACCCAGCCCAGTTCATCATCGGCGTCCAGCCGCCAGGCCAACAGCCCGTTGGCACGGACATTGGCAAACTCGGCCAGCGGCACCCGCTTGATCTTGCCCTGCACGGTGCATATGGTCAAATAGGCCTCTTGGTCCATGCTGGAAACCGGCAAAATGGCCGTAATCCGCTCGCCTTCTTCCAGACGGATCAGGTTAGCCAGCGGAATGCCGCGCGCGGCGCGCTCGCGTTCGGGAATCTGGTAGACTTTTTCCTGGTAAACCTGGCCCTTGTTGCTGAACAACAACAAATCATAGCGGCTGCCGGCGGCAAACAAATAGCGTACCGAGTCTTCTTCGCGGGTTTCCATGCCCGGCACGCCCTCCATCCGCCGACGTTGCTCACGGTTCAGGCGATAGGCCTGCGCCGGCGTGCGCTTGATATAGCCGCGCTGCGTGACCGAGATCAGCACCCGTTCTTCGGGAGCCAGGTCTTGGGCCGACAGAGCGGCATCGGCCTCGCCGACAATGTGAGTGCGACGCGCATCGCCGTATTTGGCCTTGAGCTCTTGCACGTCCTCTCGAATCAGAGCCAATACCTGATGCGGGTCGGCCAACAAATTTTGCAAATCAGCGATGGTTTGCAACAAGCTTTGATATTCGTCCTGTATCTTGAGCCGCTCCAGGCCGGCCAGGCGACGCAACTGCATGTCGAGGATGGCCTGAGCCTGAATCTCGCTCAGAGAAAACCGCTCCATCAATCGGGCGCGAGCTTGGTCGGCGTCCTCGCTCTCGCGGATGGTTTGAATGACCGCGTCCAGAGCATCCAGAGCTATCAGCAATCCTTGCACAATGTGCGCCCGATGCTGCGCCTTGTCCAGGTCAAAGCGGGCGCGCCGCACGATCACGTCCTGGCGATGCTCAATGTAAATTTGCAGCGCGCGTTTGAGCGGCAAAGTGCGCGGCGTGTGATCCACCAGAGCCAGGCAATTGTAGCCAAACGTGCTTTGCAATTGGGTGTATTTGAACAACAGATTCAGCACTTGCTGCGGCTGGGCCCCGCGCTTGAGTTCGATCACAATGCTCATGCCCCGCCGGTCCGACTCGTCGCGCAGGTCGGCAATGTCTTCAATCTTGGCCTCGCGCACCAGGTCGGCGATGCGCTCCAACAGGGTGGTTTTGTTGACCTGATAAGGCAGTTCGGTGATCACAATGCGCTGCCGGTTGCCGCGCATCTCTTCCACATGGGTGACGGCGCGCATCACAATACGCCCCTTGCCTTTGGTATAGGCATTCTTGATGCCCTCGTCGCCCACGATCAGGCCGCCGGTGGGGAAATCGGGGCCGCGCACAAACTGCATCAGGTCTTCGCCAGTCACCGACCCGTCTGCGTCGTGATCGATCAGATACGAGACGGCATTGCACAGTTCTGAGAGATTGTGCGGGGCAATGTTGGTGGCCATACCCACGGCAATGCCCGACGAGCCGTTGAGCAGCAGGTTGGGCAGGCGGGCCGGTAGCACCGCCGGTTCTTGCAGCGAACCGTCAAAGTTATCTGTAAAATCAACCGTGTTTTTGTGAATGTCGGCAATCATTTCATCGGCAATGGCCGACAGGCGCGCTTCGGTATAGCGCATAGCTGCCGGCGCGTCGCCATCTATGGAGCCAAAGTTACCCTGTCCATCTATCAGCATGTAGCGCATCGAAAAATTCTGCGCCATGCGCGCCATCGCGTCATACACGGCCAGGTCGCCATGCGGGTGATATTTGCCCAGCACCTCACCGACGATGCGGGCACTCTTTTTATAGGGTGTATTGTGGCGCAGGCCCATATCGTGCATAGCATACAAGATGCGCCGATGCACCGGCTTGAGTCCATCGCGGGCGTCGGGCAAAGCGCGCGCCACGATGACGCTCATCGCATAATTGAGATACGATGTGTGCATTGTCTCTTGAATATCTACCGGTCGAATTTGTGCGGTTTCCAAATATCCTCCTGAATGGCCTATTATACCCAAAAGGCCGGGTTTTTGCCATTGACCCATTCCGAGAGGGCGTCGGGTTGGGGAATCCCCTTGTTCAGCGAGATACCGAAATGGTGTCGGTCAACAGCAGCCGACCATCCGGCACGCTCTGTTCGGCGGCACGCACCGGCAGGCGGATCAGGCTGTGCGAATCGTACAGGCCCACGGCCAGCGCATAGTTTCCGGCCGGCACCCCAGTCAGCGACAGAACCAGTCGGTCGCTCACCACCTCACCGGCACGCCACCACATGGTGGGATAGGCCCCGTTGAGCGGACGGCTGTCCACCTGGGCGACAATGGTTTCGGTCTGCGGATCGAACAAATGCACAAAAACAACATCATCTGCCATCCCACGCTGCACGGCCTGCCAGTGCAGGGTCAATGCCAGAGCCGCATCCGACCTCTCCAGGTCATAACCCAGCAGGCTGATCGCCTCGCCAAACACGGCCTCTATCGCCTGCATCATCGCCGGGCGCTCATAGACATGCTCCCGCTCGACCAACGGTATCATCACCGAGCCGACTGCCGGAAAACCGGCCTGCGACCGATCATACAGCACCACCGAAATCGCCGCTGCATCTTTGACCTGCACACCAGACGGTGCGGCCACCCGCAGCCGGTCGGTCCACCACTGCCCCACCGGCCAGGCGGTGGTCGGCCAAAAGCCATAGCCGGGGCCCTCGGCCCAGTCGCGCTGGGCCAGCAGCCGCCCGTCGGCAGCCAAAACGCGCACCGAGCAGGTATAGTTGTACGGAATGGCCGCCGTCGCCTGCCAGGTCAACCGGACATCCCAATATCCATCCTGCGCCGAAACCCGGACATCATCGCGCAGCAAAATCTGATCGCCCAGCCGGACCAGAATGGGATCGTCGGGGCGCGCCGGGCGCGGATTGTCCACCCACAACGGGCGCAAATAGGTCACGCCCAGACCTTGCCCGCGCTCATTGACCGGGCGCACCTCGTCCTGACCGTCCCACACGCGCAGCGATACCAGATACAGCCCACTAGCCGCATCGCCCGGCACGGTCAGGGTCAACACCGTGGTCGACCCATCCAGATGCGCCTGTGCTTGCGCCAGCGGCGGCGGCGGCGGATCAAAGCGGGGATGCGCATCGGCCGGCGACACCAGACGCAGGTCGGCCTGCAGGTGCGCCGCTGCCTGGGCCCAGCTCAATTGCACGGTCAGCGTTTCGCCGCCGCGTACCGTTTCGGACATAGAATATGAGCGCAAAACAGCCTGCTCGCCAAAGCGAATGCCCTGCGGGTTGTGATGGAAAAACGGCGCCCGGTCCATGTCTGCACTCAAATCGTCAGCCCAGGGCGACGGCCGAGCCGCCAGCATCCGCCCGCCCCCAAGCACCAGACCGCCCCCTACCAGCACCGCCGCGCCCCAGACCGCCGCCCGCCGCCAGGTCGCCCTTTCAACCCGGCGTAGACGAACGCCCAGCAGCCCCAAAACGGCCAGCAGCCCGCCCGCCGACAGGCCATCGGCCAACCAGCGCAGAGGAGTACGCCCCAGCCGCAGTCGCACCCGATGCTCGCCCTGCGGCACGGCCAGAGCAATCAAGCCGCTGTTGGGCAGCGCGACCAGGGTCGCCGGCCGCCCGTCTATGTCGGCCTGCCAGCCAGGGAAATAGAGGGTGTAAAAAGCCAGCCGCGCCGATGCAGACTCGACCCGAACGCCCCATTGCTCCTGCCGGGCATCGCGCTGCATCAGCACAGCCTGCGCCAACTGCCCCTCCAGCACCATCGGCGCAGGCTTTTCGCCCCGATTCAACATCACCGCCGAGGACACATAGCCCGGCTCGACCCCTGCCGGCAGATATTCGCCGCGAATGGTGGTGCCCACATTGGCCGTCAACAACTCGAACCAGGCCAACCGCTGCGGGGTCACATCGCTTTCGCCGATGGGCAAATATTCGGGCTGCAAACCGCCCACCGCCGCCCCGGTCAGAAAAATCGCCAAAAGCACCGCCACCCACCAGGATTTAGGCTGCCCCCGCGCCACCGCGCCAATGATCAAGGCCGCAAAAAACCCTTGCACCGACAGCAGCCGCCAGGGAAACTGCACCACCGGCAGCAGAGGCAGGTGATCCCACAACGGCCGCGACAGGGTGGTCAGCATCCAGGTACAAACCAGCAGAGCCATCACCCCAAACACGCCCCAGTCGGCCCGACCGGGCGCGCTCAACCGACGACGCAGCCACCCGCCGATCAAGGCAACCAGGCCGACCAGAATGGCCAGACTTTGCGCCAGCCCCATCGCAAACGGCGTATTGTCGCCCTCGATGGCATAATTGAACCACAGCGCAGGCTGAATCAGGCGGCTCAGGGGACGCAAATGGGCAGCGTAATGAAAAAATCCGCTGGTCTGAATGTCCTTGACACCCATCCAAACGCCACCCACATCGCCCAAAATGGACAGCCACAACGTGGCCGAGAGGAGCAGCCCCAGCAGGCCGCCGCCCAACAGAAAGACCAGGCAACGGCCGGCCGGCCTGTGTCCATGCGCGCGCCAGACCTGCCGCACCAGCAGCAACCCCCACGCCGCCACAAACGGGCTGAACAAGATCGCCGAAAGGTTGTGGGTGAGAATCAGCCCGCCATAGCTCAAGGCCAAGACGGCCAGGCGCGGCAGCGAAGGGGCGTCATAGAGACGCAGCATACTCCAAAAGATCAGGGGATAAAAGACAAAGGCATAAAATTCAGAGAGGGAATCGCCGCGCACATAGACATTGACCAGATGAAACGGCATGCAGGTATAGGCGACGACGCTCAAAACGACGGCGGCCGGGTGAACGAAAATTCGCCGCGCCAGCAGAGCCATCGCCGCCGCCGCCAGCACAAACCCCAGTGCCTGCGTCGCCTGGAGCGACAAAATCGCTCCCCAGCCCGACAGCCTCAGTGCAGCGGCGATATAATAAGGCAAAGCGGCGTAAAAGTTGAAAAAGGGATAACCCAGACCATAGGCGGCATCGGGCATCCATCGCGCCGGCCAGCCTCCGGCACGCAGATCGGCCACCATCTGCTCCAGGCGCACCAGCAAAAACGGGCTGTCGCCGCCACCGCGTGTGTTGACCGGCCCCACGCCGGCAAACAGGGGATAGATAACCCCCAAAAGGCAAAGGAGCGTCAGGGTGACTGCCCCAACGCTCCTCCATCGTTCCAACATGGTCAAAAATTAGCGATTGCCGCGCCGGGCGGCGTTAAAGGCAAACAACGCCCCAATCGCCAGCACGATGACAATGACGCCGCTGTAATTGTACACCGCGCTGCCGATGGCCGACAGCATCGTCACCGGCGTAGGGCTGGGGCGCGGCGTCTGCGTGGGTGTGGGCGTGGGCTGCCGCATAGTATAGTTGCCAAACTCGATATTGAGGGTGGCACCATTTTGCAGCGAAATGCCCCAACTGTCGTGCGTGGTAGACTCATAACCCGGCGGGTTCATTTCCGAGATGAAATAGACCCCCGGCGTCAGCCCTATAAAGCAGAACGGTTCGTTCAGCCCGTTGGTGGTATACGTGCCAACCACGTGATACGCATCGGACAGCGAGAACACAGCATAGGGCAGCATCGGCTCACCCGGATCGCGGAAACGATTGCCATCGCGGTCGTCATACGACAAGACGCAAATTTCCCCGGTCATCGGTGTGGGGGCAAAGGTGGGCATCGGCGTCACCGTCGGCGTGGGCGTATTCACCAGCGTCGGCGTGGGCGTGTTGGTGGGCGTCGAGGTGATGGTCGGCGTCGGTGTCGGCGTAGACGTAGGCAGCACGGCAGTCGGCTGAACCACTACCGGACGACGAGTGTTGGTCGGCGCCGCAGTCGGTTGCGGGGCAGCCACCGCCGTGAGAGAGGCTTCATCCCAATACACATCGTTATGATGGGTGGGATAATCGGGCGCTGACCAGGTAAAGACGGTCACTTTGTTGCTGGTGGCTGTGGCTTCAATAGCAAACAGCACCCACACATCCAGAGGGTTTTGCTCACCCGACCAGACAACCGCGCCGGAAAAGGGATTGGTGCCGCCGCTGGGGTCAATGCCAATACGCATGTGCATCGGCCCGCCGCCTTCTGACTTTTTGGGATCGTCGCTAGAGCCGGCCCAGGCATGTCCCCAGATGCTAAAACGCACCCGCGCCCCCGGCGTGATGCCTTCGACGGTCTGATAAATGCCGCCGATATGAGTGCCGAAAAACGTAAACAATTGCTGCGCCGCCGCCCCGTTGTGAACGCGCCCATTTTTCGGCTCGTCGCTACTGTTGGCGCGCTTGTACTCGGGCATACGGTTCTTCCAGGCCGGATCGCTGCCCCCTTGCGGCTGCCACCAGGGCAACCACTGCTCGGCCATGATCGCCGTGTTAAAGTGAGCAAACTGATTGAACGAACCCTCAAAATCGGGATTGCGCAGCAGGTTGGTCTGACCAAGCGGCGCGGCCAGACCTGCGCCAGGACGCATCGCCGCCCAGGTCATCAGCAACACGGCGACGATGGTCAAAATACGTAAACCTTTCATTTTTCCTCCCAAAATGCCCCCAACCTACCGCCGACTCGAACCGCTGCCGGGCCGTTCGAGTCATTGCAGCCTGACACGGTCGGCTGTGGGTATATGATTTGCATCCAGTACGGCCAGGTGCTGCATAGACGGCCACTCGTACCAACCCACCTCGATGTAGTCATGGCCTTGTGTCAGGTCCAGGCAGTGCAAATCCTCCAGTTCATCGCCCGGCCGCCACCAGGTAGTGGGCCAAAAGCCCTGCCCTGGTCGGCCATCATCCTGGGCCATGATCTGCCCGTCGCGCACCAGATGAACGAACACGGTGTAATCAGATGACAAAGTACGTATAGTCTGCCAGCGCAGGCGCAGACAAGAGCGGCCATCAGCCATCGTAAAGTAATCCCAACCGGTCAGAGCGATGCCCTGCTCAAACTCGACCCGGCGATTGCTTGTTCCACGCAATGGAGCAGCCTGAAAAGCCACGTACAATAAACGAGGCTGCGCATCCAGATCGCCGCGCTCCAACGGCCCCTGCCACACCGCCATCCGCGCCGGTCGAGCAACCCCATAAAGAGCCTCTCTCGCCGCGCCGAGGTCCTCATGCGGCCAGGCCAACACCAACACCTCATCGGCCAGAGGCGACGCACCGCGCCCCAAAATGGAGACCCGCTCCGGCGACGCCACCAGCAGATTGGTTGTCAAACGGTTCTCCCAGATGCGCGGAGCCAGGTACACATACCGCCCATCCATCACCTGACCGGGCGGCTGTGAGATGCCCTGCCCCTGCCACCCCGTGCCAAGAAAACGATTGATCTCGACGGCGGCCTGCACCTGATCGGCCTCAAACCAATAGGCCAGGTTGGGATCGCCAATATAGCGCACCCAATAGTCATAGCCGCCCCACACCGCCGAAATCAGCAGCGTCCCTGCCACCGCCGCTGCACCAGGCCAGACCAGGCCGCGCGGCCGAAATTTTTGCCGCACCCATTCCAAACTCAGGGCCGGAAAAACGACGGCCATCGGCAAGACACCCACCGCGCGCAAAAAATGGGGACAATCTTCGGCCAGGATGGTCGGGATCAACATCACCACCACCCAGATCGGCGCCAGCACAGCCGACCGTTCGCGGCGCGCCTTGAGCAGGCACAGCAGCACGCCTAGAATGAAAAAAATGGACACGAGAGGATCATACAGAGGACGCAGCGGAACATTGTGACGAGGAATAAAATCGCCGCGGTAGACAAACAACCCTGCCGCGCGCACTGTGTTGCGGGCCAAAACGGCCCAGAGATGACCTCCGTTGATCTGCGGATTGAGGATGGAGACCTGCGCCGGCCTTTGCACAAAAATATCCCAATGAGTGACCCCATACACCAACAGAGGCAACATCACCAGGCCGGCCGTCGCAACTGCCACAATCAACTCGTGCCAGCGGGGGCGCACATGGCCCAACCACAGTTGGAAAAGAACATACATCGCTGCCGCGATCAAGGCAAAACGTCCGGCCGTATAGGTATACAGGGTCAGCCCCAGGCATGCACTGCCGCCTACCACCCCGATCCAACGACGACGCCCTTGCTGCCGCTGACCCCATTCCCACAGCCCAATGGCCAGGGCCGAAACAAGCGGCAAACTGATCGCCCGCAGCCCGATACGGCTCAACGCCACCGGCCAGGGCAAAACGGCCACCAGCCAGGCCGACCACAGCCCTATCCACCGGTTGAACATGGCCTGTGCCATAAAAAACGTCGCTGGCACGAGCAACGTCCCCAGAACTGTCGCCGTCACCCGCACCGCCACCGGCGTTCGCCCCAGCGCAGCCAGAGCGCAAGCCACGCCATAGAAAAACAACGGCTCGCGGCCGTTGTTGGCAGGGAAAAAGAGGGGGCGTTCACCTTGCAAAATACGCAGCGCATCGAGGCCGTTGAACGCCTCATCGTGATAGAGCCCCGGCGGCGCCTCGCCCAGACGATAGAAACGCAGCCCGCCGCCCACCAACGTCGCCGCCAACAGCATCCACCCCACGATGAGAGTGGATCGGGTTGGACGTAAAGCCGATTTTTGCCCCTGCTTACTCACGAGGGCAGATTATAGCACAAGTCAATCAAATGTCAAAAGGTCTTGGCCCCCTCTCGCCAACCTGCCCGAAAACAATCTGGTTTCCTGGACTAAATGTGGTATAATAACCAGAAAGCACACCCAACACAACACCTGTGAAAAGGGGGACTCGCCGATGACTGACCGAATCCACGACCTCGAACAAAACATCCGCGATTCTTATGCCATCATCCGCGATGACGAACGCACCATCCAGGTCTCGGACCGACCGGAAGAAAAACTGCGCGCCCGCCGAGAGATTGACAGGCATTGGGCCTTGATTGAGGGATATTTACAGGAATACCTCATCCTGAGCCAGGGCGCAGCATCATCCGAACTGATCCAGATCGCCGCGCATTTTCCCAGACTGGCCGCCCAATTCCACGTCGCCGCGGCGACACCGGCCCCTCTGGTGCCTGTACCGGCGCCCGCACCGCCGCCCGACTCATTTCAATACGACGTGTTTATCAGCTACAGCCGACAGGACGGCGAATGGGTGCGCAACGTGCTGTTGCCCCGCCTGGAGGCGGCCCGCCTGCGCGTGGCTATAGACAAACTGACATTCGAGTTTGGCGTGTCGCGTATGGTCAACATCGAGCGCGCTATAGATGCCAGCCGCCACACCCTGATCATTCTGACGCCGGATTGGGTGGTCGATCAATGGAACGAATTTGAGGGACTGCTGACCGGCAGCGACGACCCGGCCGGGCGGCGACGCAAACTCGTGCCGTGCCAGCTCAAGCCGTGCGAGTTGCCCAAACGCATCTCTATGCTCACCGCCGCCGACCTGACCGACCCGCATGATCGAGATATGCTACTCAATCGGCTGGTCGAATCGCTGCGGCCGACCGCAAACAGCAACAGGTCTTAACCATTCTCAGGAGGTTGACGATGCGCGAACAAGTCAACGATCAAATCACCATCCAGCAGATAGATGAATACATCTGGCAGGTGCCGCGTCACGGCGACATGCGCGTGCCGGGGCGTATTTACACCGACCGCGCCGGCATCCAAGACCTAGCCCAAGAGATGAACCAGGAGTGGAGTTCGCTGCGCCAGGTGATCAATGTGGCTTGTCTGCCGGGCATCCAAAAAGCATCGCTGGCCATGGCCGACGTGCACCCTGGCTATGGATTCCCCATCGGCGGCGTGGGCGCCTTTGATATGGACGAGGGCGTGGTCAGCGTGGCCGGCGTGGGTTATGACATTAACTGCGGCGTGCGCACGCTGCGCACCCCTTTGCACCGCGACGAGGTCGAGCCGCACAAGGAAAAACTGGCCGATGCCCTCTATCGCACCGTGCCGGCCGGCCTCGGCTCAGAGGGCGACATTCGCCTGACCGTCAAAGAAATGGACAAGCTGCTCAGCCAGGGCGCCGAATGGGTGGTGCGGCACGGCTATGGCCTTCCCCAAGACCTGGATTACATCGAAGAGCGCGGCTGTGTGGCTGGGGCCGACCCGGCCGCGGTGAGCGACAAGGCCAAAGAGCGCGAGTTGAACCAGATCGGCTCGCTTGGCTCTGGCAACCACTATCTCGAAGTCCAGTATGTGGACGAAATCTATGACCCGCAGGCCGCCGACGTGTTTGGCCTGTTTCCTGGCCAGGTGTTGATCAGCCTGCACTCGGGCAGCCGCGCCCTGGGCCATCAGATCGGCGCCGATTATCTGCCTTTTTTAGAGCAGGCCAGCCACAAATATCACATCCCCATCCGCGAACGCGAGTTGGTCTGCGCCCCAATCAACAGCCCCGAAGGCAAACGCTACCTGTCGGCGGTGAACTGTGGCATCAATGTAGCCTTTGCCAATCGCCAGGCTTTGGCCCACCTGACCCGCGAGGCCTTTCAACAGGCTTTGGGTGTGCGCCCTGACCGCATCACCACCCTGTACGAAGTGGCGCACAACACCGCCAAGATCGAGACCCATACTATAGATGGTGTATCGAAAAAGGTCGTCGTGCATCGCAAAGGTGCCACCCGTGCTTTTGGGCCAGGTCGGATCGAGGTGCCAGAACCCTATCGCCACATCGGGCAGCCGGTGCTGGTCGGCGGCACCATGGGCACCTATTCCTACATCTTGCACGGCACGCAAAAAGCGATGGACGAGACCTTTGGCTCGGCGCTGCACGGGGCCGGGCGACTGCTCTCGCGCAATCAGGCGATCAAGCAGTTTTGGGGCGACCGGCTGATCAAAGAGTTGGCCCAGCAGGGCATCGTCATTCGCTGCCACTCGAAAAAAGGGCTGGCCGAAGAAGCCCCCGGCGCTTACAAGGACGTGCTGCAAGTGGTGGATGTGATGCACGAGGCCGGCATCATTCGCCAGGTCGTGCGCGTGCGTCCGCTGATTTGCGTCAAAGGATGAAAAGAAAGGAAAAATGATGATTCCGCAGGATTATGCCGAACGAGTCTATGCCGGCGTGCTGGGCAAGATCATTGGTGTGTACCTGGGCCGGCCGTTTGAAGGCTGGGGCAAGGAAAAAATCCTGGCCGAACTGGGACCCATCTGGTATTATGTACACGAAAAGCGCGGCGTGCCGCTCATCGTCACCGACGATGATATTTCCGGCACATTCACCTTTTTGCGCGCCCTGCCCGATTACGGCAACACCCTGGCGATCATTCCAGCGCAGATCGGCCAGACCTGGCTCAACTATTTGATCGAGGGGCGCACAGTGCTGTGGTGGGGTGGGCTGGGCAATTCCACCGAACACACCGCCTACCTGCGCCTCAAACGCGGCATCTCGGCCCCGCGCAGCGGCTCGATGGCCCTCAACGGTCAGGTGGTATCGGAGCAGATCGGGGCGCAAATTTTCATT
Organism: uncultured Anaerolineae bacterium; assembly: GCA_964449465.1. Lineage (GTDB taxonomy): Bacteria > Chloroflexota > Anaerolineae > JAFGEY01 > JAFGEY01 > CAYRXM01. The sequence goes on along the minus strand of CAYVBK010000016.1, from coordinate 42,808 downwards.
GACGGCTGGGCCATGGTCTCGCCCGGCAACCCGGCGCAGGCCGCCGACCTGGCCCGCCGCGCCGCCAGCGTCTCGCACGACGGCGAAGCCATCTATGGCGCCCAGGTGATTGCCGCAATGGAGGCCCTGGCCTTTATCGAGCCCGACCTGAACAAACTGCTCAATGCCGCCGTCGCCCTGATTCCGGCCGATTCGGTCATTTACCGCATGATCGCCGACCTGCGCGCCTGGCGCGCCGAGGAGCCCGACTGGCAACGGGCGTTTGAGCGGCTCAGAACGCATTATGGCTATGACCGCTATGGTGGCAACTGCCACATGGTCCCCAATCACGGGCTGATCATCTTGAGCCTGCTGTATGGTGACGATGATTTTCAAAAAACACTGATGATTGTCAACACCTGTGGCTGGGACACCGATTGTAATTCGGGCAATGTGGGCTGCCTGATGGGCATCAAGAACGGCCTGGCCGGGCTGGAAAACGGCCCCGACTGGCGCGGCCCCGTCGCTGACCGGTTGTACATCCCCACTGCCGACGGCGGGCGAGCGATCAGCGACGCCGTGACCGAAACCCTGCACATTGTCAATATCGGCCGGACCTTGAACGGCCTGGATGCATTGCGGCCTAAAAACGGAGCGCGATTTCATTTCGAGTTGCCCGGGGCCACGCAGGGATTGATGCCTCAGGACAGCATCGAAAGCCGCGGCACGCTGACGGTGGAAAATGTGATCGGCTACAGCCAGAACGGCACGCGCAGCCTGGCCCTGCGCTATCGCGGCGTGGCCCAGGGACGGGTGGCTCGCCTCAGCGCGGCCACCTTTATCCCGCCGGAAACAGCCAAAATGGGCGGCTATGGCCTGATCGCCTCGCCCACCCTGTACTCTGGCCAGACCGTACGCGCCCGCCTGCAAGCCGATGCCGCCAACGCCACGCCGGTCACCTGCGGCCTCTATATCCGTACATACAGTGAGGGCGACCATCTGGCCTATCGCTATGGCCCTGAATCCACTCTGGGCGGCGGCGACCGTCACGAATTTGCCTGGCACATTCCCAACACCAACGGCGAGCCGATTGCCGAGATCGGCATCGAGGTGCGCTCGCCCAGCCGCGCCGACGGCAGCCTGTACCTGGATGAACTCACCTGGGACGGCCCGCCCAATGTGACACTGGCCTGCCCGGCCTCTGGCGGCACAATGTGGCGACAGGCCTGGGTCAACGGCATAGATCAGTTTCAAGGCTGGGGCGGCGAATATCGCCTGATTCAAAACGAGGGCACCGGCCTGCTGATTCAGGGCAGCCGCGAATGGAGCGATTACACCGTCAGCGCAGCCCTCAACCTGCACATGGTAGCCGCTGGCGGCATCGCGGCGCGGGTGCAAGGCATGCGCCGCTATTATGCCCTGCTGCTGTGTCGCGACGGCAAAGCGCGGCTGATCAAGTCACTGGACGGCGAGCAGGTACTGGCCGAAACGCCCTTTACCTGGCAATTTGGCGAAATCCACGCCTTTCAATTGTGCGTCGAGGGGGCACGGTTGCGCGGCGAAATAGACGGGCAGGTCGTTCTGGAGGCCAAAGACGCCGACCGCCCACTGACCGGCGGAGCCGTGGCCCTGGTGTGTCGCGCCGGCCGAATGATGACCGACGCCGTCACCGTGCGGCCCAATGAGCCAAGCCTGACAGTGAGATAAACCCATGTTGCAACCCAAACGTCCGCCGCTGATTTCCAGTGCCCAATTTATCGGCATTGCGATCATGACCGTTGTCATCTTTTTGATCGTTGACCTGGGACGGCGCGCCACCACTGGCTATTATGTGTCACAGGCCGAAAAAAATCTCCACGCCGAGATTGCCGCCGAGCAAACCCGCCAAACCGAGCTCAAGCTCTATCGAGACCAGGTGCAGAGCGACGAATTTGTCGAGCAGTGGGCGCGCCAGGACGCTCACTGGATCGTGCCGGGCGACCGTCCGCTGATCCTGGTGCCGCAGCCCGAAACGACGACGCCGGCTACACCTGCAACTGCCGAACAGGCTGCCGATGCACCGACGCCGACGCCCACACCAGCCTGGCACGCCTGGTGGCGGCTGTTTCTCGATTCCGAACCAGGCCAGTGGAATTGAACGCCCTGCCCACCCATTGAGGGGGAAAACAAAATGACCGAATCCACCTTGAGCAATCCGTTGCCCGATCCATCGCCCGATCTGTCCCGTCAAACCGAACCCGGCGCGGCCCGGCCCTCTGACCTGACCACCACAGCCCAGGCCAAGGCCGATATGTCGCCGATTCTGACGCAGTTGATGAAAGACATGTCTGAGGATTCGCGGGTGATGGTTGAAACGTTCTATGAATCGCTGCCCAATGATGTGCGCAGCCTGATCGTCGCCAACCTGGGCACGTTGGCCCAAGACCTCACTCCGGCCATGTTTTACAAGCTGGTGCGGCTGGCCCTGCGCCAGTATGAAGGCGTTTTTGACCGTGAGCGCAAACAGATCAGCATCGTCGGGCCGGTCAATGTGGGCAAATCGTCGCTGTTCAACGCCCTGATCATGCCCAAAGAAAGCAAAGCCGAGGTCAGCCCGGTGCCGGGCACCACCCGCCTGGCTCAGGCCGCCGACGCCGGCCTTTGCACTATCATTGACACGCCGGGCGGCGACGAAGCTGCCGGCCAGGAGCGCCGGACGTTGGCCCTGTCGGCGGCGCGTTCGGCCGACTCGCTGATCGTGGTTTTTGACGCCTCGACCGGCATCACCCAAGGCACCCGCGAGCTGTTTGAAGAGGTGCGCCGCCTCAACAAGCCCATGACTTTGATCTTGAACAAAATAGACCTGGTGGGCAAATACAGGCAGCAGGTCATCACCAAAGCCGCCCTCGATCTGGGCGTGTCGGAGCGCGATCTGATTCCAGTGTCGGCCACCCGGCGCATCAATCTGGAACAAATTGTGTTTTCTCTGATCAGATTGAACCCCGGCCTGCTGGCCGTCACCAGCGAGCTGGTGCCGCAATATCGCCGCCAGATCGCCGCCCGCTATATCGCCGGGGCGGCCATGTCGGCGTTTGCCGTCGGCAGCACGCCGCTGCCCATCGCCGACTTTGTGCCGCTCAGCGCGATCCAGATCGGCCTGACCTTGCAGTTGGGGCGTGTGTTCGGCCATCAGGTGACGTGGGAGAGTGCCAAAGAGGTGTTGCTGGCCCTGGGCGGCGGGTTTGGGCTGCGCGAAGGGTTTCGCCAGGCCCTCAAGATCGTGCCGGTGCCAATAGCCAACTGGCTAGCCAGCGGCCTGTATGCCGCAGTCGGCACGGCGGCGTTGGGGCTGGCCGCCCGCGAGTATTGGGCGCACGGGGGACTTGGCTCGCCGGTGCAGTGGGCCGAGGCCGCCGACCGGTTTCGCCGCCAGATATGGAAGGCCGTGCGCTCGCCGCGCTTTCTCAAACGGCTACGCAATCGCCAGGATGCCGAGCAAATCATTGAAGAAACGGTCGAAGCACAGGCCGAGCAGCTATAAAGCATCACCACAGCATTTGGAGGCAGTGTTGTATGAACGAGACACCACAGTGGAGCCTGGGCACCAAACAACTGGTCGCCGCCACGCTGATCATTCTGGGCGGTCTGCTGATCTATACCTTTAGATCGCTGATTCCACCCTTGATTATCGCCTTTTTAATTTCCTATGTCCTGGCCCCGGTGGTGGCCTTGTTCTCGCGCCGGCTGCACATCGGGCGCGTTTGGGTGACGGCGCTGCTGTACCTGCTCGCGGTGGCATTGATCGGCATGATGCCGGCCATTGCCGTACCCACCGTGGTCAACGAAGTCAAAAATCTGCAATTCGACTTGAACGACATTATCAACCGACTGATCGCCTGGGCCGATCAATTTGCCGGTCGCGAAATTCTGGTGGGCGATTTTATCCTCAAAGTGCCAGATTTGGACATTCCCCCGATCAATTTTCAAACGATCTTTGAATTGTTGCAAAAGACCATTTCGCCCATTGCCGGCAGCGCGTTTTCCATCGTTATGAGCGTGGCTTCTGGCGTCGGTTGGGTGTTGTTCATTGCCGTGATTTCGTTCTATATGATTGTAGACGCCGAGCGCATCGGCCCGTTCATTCAACACCTGACCCCGGCGCCGTATCGCAATGAAATTGCCAGGCTGGGCAGCAAAATCAACCGCACCTGGAACGCTTTTTTGCGCGGACAGATCGTCCTCTGCACCATCATCGGCATCGCCACCTGGATCGCCATGGCCTCCATCGGCATCTCGTACAGCGTCGCTCTAGGCATCATTGCCGGCGTGCTGGAACTGATTCCCAATGTGGGACCAGTGCTGTCCTCTGTGCCGGCCATCTTGCTGGCCCTGTTTCGCGGCTCGTCCTACCTGCCCATGTCCAACCTGAGCGTAGCTATCCTGGTCGCCCTGATCTATGTGGTGATCCAAAACCTGGAAAACAACTTTTTGGTGCCGCGCATCATCGGTACGTCGGTCAACCTGCACCCCTTGATCGTAATCATTGGGGTGCTGGCCGGGGCCATCCTGGCCAACATCTTGGGCGCCCTGCTGGCCGCGCCCATCCTGGCCACGCTACGCGACATTATCTCGTATGTCTATTGCAAGCTGACCGACGTCGATCCTTTTCCCCCGCCACCCTCTTTTGCCAAGCGCGTGCAGGAACGCGGCATCCGGGCCTTGCTGTTCGACCTGGACGGCACGCTGCTGGACAGCGACGATATGAGTGTGGAGCGGTGGGCGCGGCGGCTGTGTCCATGGCCGTGGCTGAAGCGGCTGTACTCTGGGCAACGGCTGGCTCGCAAGCTGATTATGGCCGCCGAAACACCTGTCAACGCTGCGATCACCTTGCTTGATATGGTCGGGCTGGACAACATGGTGCTGTCAAGTGGCGAGTGGCTGCGCAATGTCTATGCTCAACGATCACCCCAAGACTATGTGGCCGTTGAGGATGCCGTCGCCATGATCCGACAACTCGGCCCACATTATGCGCTGGGCCTGGTCACCACGCGCGGGTGCGATGATGTCAACCAATTTCTGACCCAATTCGAGTTGCAAGACGCCTTTCAGGTGATCGTGACCCGGCAGGATGTCAAACGACTCAAGCCGCACCCCGAACCGGTGCGCTTTGCCGCCCGCCAATTGGGATACCGCCCGGACCAATGCATCATGATCGGTGACACCACCGTAGACATTCGCGCCGGGCAAAAAGCCGGGGCCTTGACGGTGGGAGTGCTGTGCGGCTTTGGCGAACAGCAAGAACTGGAACGGTTGGGCCCCGACCTGATCGTCGAAACCACCGCCCACCTGACAGGCTATCTGGATCAGGCCGACACAGTAGAAGAAAGACAGGAAGAATGACCGAGATTTTGCACCTGGAACACCCTCAAATTACTTTGGCGACAGGTTTCCGCGCCGCCGGCGTGGCCGGTGGGTTGAAAAAGAACGGCGCGTTGGACATAGCCCTGATCGCCGCCGACCGTCCATGCGCCGCCGCGGCCATGTTCACCACCAATCAGGTCAAGGCCGCGCCGGTGCTATATGATCAAGAACTGATGCGAGCCGGGCAGCCCATCCAGGCGGTGATCATTAACAGCGGCAACGCCAACGCCTGCACCGGTGAGCGAGGACATCAGGATGTGCGGCACACCGCCGCACGGGTGGGAGACGCACTGGGCATCGCCCCACAATCAGTCTTTGTCATGTCCACCGGCGTGATCGGCCAACCGCTGCCGATGGGCTGCATCGAGGCCGGCATCCTGGCGGCAACGCAATCGCTCTCTTGTGAGGGCGGGCATGCCGCAGCCCAGGCGATCATGACCACCGACACTCACCCCAAAGAGGCCGCTGTGCGGGTGATGGTCGGCGGCCGGCCGGTGATTGTGGCTGGCATGTGCAAAGGCGCCGGCATGATTCACCCCAACATGGCCACCATGCTGGCCCTGATCGTCACCGACGCCGCCATCGAGCCGACTGTGCTGCGCCGGGCCCTGCAAACGATGGTTGAGCCGACCTTTAACTCGATCACGGTGGATGGCGATACCAGCACCAATGACACCGTGCTGCTGCTGGCCAATGGCACTGCCGGCAATCCTCCTATCACCGATCTGGACACGGCCGACGGACAGGCCTGGCTGGACGGCCTGCACGCCGTGGCCCTGCATTTGGCTCAGGCCATTGTCGCCGACGGCGAAGGCGCCAGCAAAACAATCACCATCCGCGTCACTGGCGCGCCCGACACCGCATCGGCCAAACGAGTAGCCAAGAGCATCGCCCATTCCCCGCTGGTCAAGACAGCCGTCTATGGACAGGATGCCAACTGGGGCCGGGTGCTGTGCGCGGCCGGCTATAGCGGCGTGGCTTTTGACCCAACCTGCATTTCGTTGTGGTTGCGCGGCCAGGCCGATAATTTGTATTTGGTGCATCACGGCGAACCTTTTGAAATAGACGAAGCCCGCGCCGCCGCCATCCTGGCCGACCACGAGGTGACATGGGAACTTGACCTGGGGCAAGGCGAGGCTCAGGCCACCGTCTGGACATGCGATTTGACCCACGCCTATATTGACATCAATGCCCATTATAGAACATAAAAATCATCTTTTTATAGGAAAATTCAAATATGTCTGGTTTTATGCAAATTTGCCGGTCTTTACAAGAAAAACCAACCGATGCCGCCATTGATCGCCTGTCTAACCTGATCGATGAAGAGTTGGAGCAATTGGCGCAGGCCTGGCCAACCTGGGAGGCCGAACGGCGACACGAGATCATCACCCGCATGGCCGAAAATGCCGAAGCCGATTTTGAGCTGGATTTCAGCCGGGTCATGATCATGGCCTTGCAAGACAGCGATGCGCGAGTGCGCGCCGCAGCCATCGAAGGCCTATGGGAGAACGAGGATTTTCGCCTGGTGCGGCTGCTGATCCGCATGCTCAAGCAAGATGGGTCGGCCCTGGTGCGCGCCGCCGCCGCCGTCTCATTGAGCCGCTTTGCGCTGTTGACCGAGTTGGGCAAACTGGCGGCCCCATTGGATGAGCAGATCTGGGATTCGCTGTGGCAAACCATTCACGACCCGCGAGAAGATGTTGATGTGCGCCGTCGCGCCGTCGAATCGCTGGCCTACTTTGATCGCCCCTCGGTCGCTCAAGTCATCGAGCAAGCCTTTCAAGACGACGACTTGCGCATGCGCGTCAGCGCGGTGTTTGCCATGGGCCGCAGCGCCGACGACATCTGGAGCGAGCAAGTATTGCAGCAAATCGCCTCTCCCGACGCCGAAATGCGCTACGAGGCCGTGCGCGCCTGCGGGGCATTGTGCATCGCCGAGGCCATCCCACAACTCAGCCGTCTGGTGGCCGACCCGGACCCCGAGGTCCAGCACATGGCCATCTGGTCTCTGGGGCAGATCGGCGGCCCCGAAGCCCGCCGCATCTTGCAAATCTGCCTGGAACAGGGCAACGAGGCCATTCAGGACGCCGCCGATGAGGCACTGGCCGAGATGGACTTTTTGCAGGGGGCGTTGGATTTTTCACTGTACGACCTGGATGACGAGCAAGACAACGAGTGGGGCGCAGAGGACGATCAGGATTGAACATCATTGCCAACATTTTTATCAACAACCTGGTGCCGGTTTTTCTGATCATCGGCGGCGGCGTGCTGCTCGGCCTATGGGCCAGGCCGCATATCCGATCCGTCTCGCGAACCACATTTTATGCCCTGACCCCTTGCGCCATTTTTTCCTCGCTGGTCACAGCCCCCCTGACCGGCAGCGAGACCGGTCAGGTGGCTCTTTTCGCTACCCTGGCCACCCTGGCCACGACAGCCCTGGCCTGGCCAGTGGGGATGCTGCTGGGCTGGCGGGGACCGCGCCTGCGGGCATTTTTGCTGTCGGTGCTGGTGATCAATTCGGGCAATTTTGGCATTTCGGTGTGCCTGCTGGCCTTTGGTGTCGAGGGACAGGCGCGGGCGATGGTCTACTTTGTCACCACAGCATCCATCGCCAGCTCGCTGGGCGTGATTCTGGCGGCCGGCAGCGGCTCGTGGCGCAAGGCATTGGATAGCCTGGTACGCATCCCAATGCTTTACGCGCTGGTGGCGGCCCTTTTGGTGATGACCTGGCCGCACATTTTGGCCGTGCCAGAAGTGATCATGCGCCCGATCACCCTGCTGGGCAACGCTGCAGTGCCGATGATGCTGCTGATTTTGGGCATGCAATTGGCGCAAAGCATAGATGCGCTGCGCAACCACACAGGCCCTATCCTGTTGGTCAGCGCATTTCGCCTGTTGATTGCTCCGCTGGTGGCTCTGCCGATAGCCTGGCTGCTCCAATTGCAAGGGGTCACATTCCAGACCGGCATGGTCGAAGCCAGCACCCCCACCGGCGTCACCGCCGCGATCCTGGCATTGGAATACGACCTGGAACCTGAAATTGTCACCGGTTCGATCTTTGTCTCTACTCTGTTGAGCGCAGTTACTTTGAGCATCTTGATTGCCCTGATTAGATAAAAAATGAGGAGGTAAAAATGAACATCGGCTCTTTTTTCCGACGGCGATTGAACGCCCTGATCGGCGGCATCATCGGAGCTATTTTGCTGTTGGCCTGCGGCGCATTGATGCTTTTGGTGCTGGCGCCGCAACAGTCCTTGCTGGCGCGGCGCATCGAAAAAATGCCCGATATGGACGCAGCTGCGGTTTCAGCAGCACGGTCCGATGAGGACATTCTCATCACCGGGCTGCTGCAAGACAACCCCGCCAACGCGCATGGAGAATTTGTGGCCTATATTTTGCAGAGGTGGGATGTCACCGTGTCGCGCGACGATGACGGCAACGAAGAGGTGGATGGTTCGTGGTCCACCGTCGAGCAGGCGCAGCCCAATTTGAACCTGAGTGTACAGGGGCAAAATGTGCGCATCTTGCAAGCCAGCGCCACTTTGAGCGGCCCGCTGCACGAAAAACTGGTGCGCTCGAACAGCACACTCACGGCCAGCGACGGCGGAACCAGCCTGCCCGATGGCTCACAAAAATGGCGGGGGCTGTTCAACGGCGATATGGTGACGGTATGGGGCAAAAAAGCCGCCGAGGGAGTCTCGCCAGAAGAGATATTCCTGGGCGACCGAACGGCCTTTGCTCAGGATAAACACAACACCGCGCGGGCATTTTTCATCGGAGGACTGTGCGCCATCGGGATGGCGCCGGTCGTGCTGGTAGGAGGAATTTGGGGCAGCATTTTTGGCCGCCGCAGACAGCAATAGACAGCCGCACCAACACACACACGGCCTCTGGGCGATACCCTCATCGCAGCCAGAGGCCGTGTGTGTTATGTGGCAGCCTGCTCCGCATCTCCCTGCCACACAGTGGCGCTGGAAGGATGCTGTGGAATGCCGGTCATCGCCAGCAAATCCCCAAAAACAAAAGTGCTGTAAATAAACTCGTATGTATCGTGAAACACCTGATACTCGGAGGTTGGCAGCCCCTGCCCAAAGACCGTAAACTGTCGTCGGCCATAATACAGCAGCCGCATCAACCGCTGACATGTCTCGCCATCCAATGTAAAGGTCAGCATCACCTCAAAGCCGATGCCGGGACCTTTGGAGACCTCTTTTTCGGCCAGAATGACACAATCGGGCAGGCTTTTCAGGCCGTTCAACATCCCTTCGTGCAGAGCCGGCAGGTCGGCCTCTGAAATCAGCTCATCCAACTCGCCGCTCAGGTCTTGCACCGCCACATAAAAGCCGGTGCGTGAGTCGGGGCCGGGCGAATAGATAAAGCCATACTGCTCTTGCATGTCATGACGATACCACGACAAAGGCCGCCAAAATGAATAATCGTATTTGACATCGCGATGAATTTTCAATCCGGTTAAAATACGCCGAGGATCGCTCAAGTTTCTCCTTTACACCTGTCTACTCAAACCAGATTCTACAAACGGTTTATTTTACTCAACAGCCTGTCCTTTGTCAATTCAAATTGACAGATCGGATAATATGAATACAATAAGGCCAAGTCCACGTTTTCAGGAGGAAAAGGAATGAAAGATTACAAAACCGAGCAGCTGCGCAATGTGGTTCTGCTATCGCATGGCAGCGCAGGCAAAACATCGCTCGTCGAATCCATGTTGTTCGCCTCGGGGGCGACCAACCGTATTGGACGTGTGGAGAATGGCAACACAGTTTCCGACTTTGATGAAGAAGAGATTGAACGCAAAATTTCTCTCAATACAGCCATCGTACCGGTTGAATGGAGCGGAGTCAAGATCAATGTGCTGGACACCCCTGGTACGCTCGACTTTATCGGTGAGATTCGTCAGGCCATTTGCGTGGCCGACGGCGCCTTGTTTCTGATTGACTCGGTATCCGGCGTCGAAGTAGGGACTGAACTGACCTGGGGCTATGCCGACGATCAGCATCTGCCGCGCATTGCGATGATCAACAAGATGGACCGCGAAAACGCCAACTTTGAGCGCGCCCTCGACCTGCTCAAAACCAAGTTCACCGCCCACTTTGTGCCACTCATGCTGCCCATCGGCAGCCAGACCAATTTCAAGGGCGTGGTAGACCTGGTCAAGATGAAAGCCCTGCTCGGCGAAGACGGTCACGAAGCCGCCATCCCACCCGATATGGACGATCAGGTGCAGGAAGCGCGTATGCAGCTAGTCGAAGCAGCCGCCGAGAGCAACGACGAACTGATTATGAAATACCTGGATGGACAAGAGCTTTCTCCAGCGGAGGTCATTGATGGACTGCGCGGCAGTGTACAGAGTGGCAGCGTGGTGCCGGTGCTGTGCGCCGCCGGGCTCAGCGGCATTGGCACGCGGGCGATCATGAACGCCATCATCCACTATTTGCCGGCCCCCACCGCGCCGCACAAGGCTATCCATGTCGCTACCAACCAGGAACAAAGCCTGGCAGCCACAGCCGATGCCCCGCTGACTGCGCTGGTTTTCAAAACCACCATAGACCCGTATGGCAAACTCAGCTATTTCCGCGTCTCTAGCGGCGCGCTTGAATCGGACTCGCGCGTGTTCAATACCAACATCCAGGAAGAAGAACGTCTGGGCCAACTCTTTGTGCCGCGCGGCAAGGAACAGATTCCTGTTTCACGCCTCGTCGCCGGCGATATTGGTGTGGTCGCCAAGCTCTCCAACACCAGCACCGGGCATACCCTGTGCGACAAGGGCATGCAGTTCAAACTGCCGGGGATGCAAATGCCCACGCCGATCTATTCGGTGGCTGTATCGCCCAAAACCAAAGCCGATTCGGCCAAGATGGGCGCATCGCTCTCGCGCCTGGTTGAAGAAGACCCCACATTTGAGTGGCACACCGAAATGAGCACTCGCCAGACCATCTTTAGCGGGATGGGCGATACGCATGTAGACATTGGCTGCCGCCGGCTCAAACGCAAATTCGGCGTCGAAGTGATCACGGCAGTGCCCAAAGTACCTTATCGCGAAGCTATCACCCGCAAGGCCGACACCATGTATCGCCACAAAAAGCAAACCGGCGGCGCCGGGCAGTTTGCCCAGGTCTCTCTGCGCCTGGAGCCGGTCGAATCGGGCACAGGCCTGGTGTATGAATGGGAAGTCTTTGGTGGCGCGGTTTCATCTTCGTTCAGACCCTCGATTGAAAAAGGCGTGCGCAGCGTGATGGAAATCGGCGTGTTGGCCGGGTACCCCATCAATGACATCTTTGTCGCCGTCACCGACGGCAAAGAACACCCTGTAGACTCGAAAGACATTGCCTTTCAGATCGCCGGGCGTGAGGCTTTCAAGCAGGCCTTTTTGCAGGCCGGTCCGGTGTTGCTCGAACCGATCTGCGATGTCACCGTGACCGTGCCAGAAGAGTACATGGGCGACGTGCTGAGCGATATGAACACCCGGCGCGGACGGGTGATGGGTATGGAACAAATCCAGGGGCGCAGCGTAGTCAAAGCCCAGGTGCCGCTGGCCGAAATGCAGCGATATGCCACCGATCTGCGCGCTTTTACCCAGGGGCGCGGATTGTACACCATGCAAATTGTCTATTACGACACCGTACCCAAAAACCTGGCCGATGAGATCATTGCTTCATCCAAGAAAGAAGGCGAACAAGCCGATTAGCGTGGGGGAACAGACTCCCAATAGACGATCTATTGAGCAGAGAGAGGAAATGGGAGATGCAAGGAAAAGCCCGCATTATGGTGGTGGACGATGAAGTGGGGATGTGTGAGTTTTTGCGCTACCTGCTAGAGGGGGAAGGCTACCGCGTCTCTCATGCCAACAGCGGCATCGAAGCACTGGCGCAACTCAAAGCCAGCGTCAGCACCGACCCTTTTCAGTTGATCCTGGCCGACATTCGTATGCCCGGTATGGATGGGCTAGAATTGTTGCGACGCGCCAAAGAGATTGACCCATCCATCGTCTTTGTGGTGATGACCGGCTTTGCCTCATTGGAAACCGCGCTGCGCGTGATCAAGTATGACGGCTATGATTACCTGGTCAAGCCCTTTGACGACACCGACAAGGTGCTGGCCGTGATCGAAAAAGGTCTGGCCGACCGTCAGGAGACGGCCCACGCCCAAAGCTGATCCGCCACAAACCATCTATGTCTGCAAACGCCACCGATTGGGTGGCGTTTGTGTTTTCTCTGGTTCAACCGCGCAGCAACAATCGCCGCGGCAGAGACAGAAACCAACGCAAAAATCGTTGCCACAAGCTGAGATGCGCCCGGCAAGACAGCGCCGCCTCGTATGCCGCCAATGCCTGGATAAATCGCCACTGCCGCAAACGGGTCATGCTCAAGACGGTCAGCGTAGCCGCCCGCCGCTCCGGGTCGCCAACCAGTTGAAAACGGTCGGCGGCCAGTTGCAGGTGCGCCGCTGCCTGCTGCCAGTCGCCGCGGGTGCGAAACATGCTGCCCAGGTTGCCCAGCGTTTGCGCCTGACCATCATCATCGCCCAACTGCATAAACAAATGCTGCGCCTGATTCAAAAATTTGCCAGCCTCGGCCCAGCGCCGCTTGACGGTATAAATGACACCGATATCGTTGGCGATCTCGGCCAGCTTGTCCCGATGCGACGTCCGGGTGCATCGCTCATAGGCCGCCATCAGACATGCTAAAGCCTTGTCAAACTGCCCATCCCGATACTCCAGACGCCCTTGGTCAAGCTGCCCCTGGATCCAGGTCAGAACCTCATCCGACTGAACGGTCTCTGGAAAAGATGGTTGCTCTGGCACCGATCTGCTCCTTCAAAGTGAACGGACGACGCAGTTGGATCAACGTGCCGGACCCGCCCCGGTCTACCCCCGATTCGATGGTCAACTCGGCATCAATCAACCTGGCCCGCTCCCGCATATTCAACAACCCCAGACTGTCACGGCGATCATAGTCATCTTGAACGGCCTGCACATCGAACCCTTTGCCATCATCCTGTATAGTGACCCACAAAACATCCTGATCTGCTCGCAGAGAGACCCAGACATGGCCGGCCTCGGCATGCTTGATGATATTGTTGATGGCTTCTTGAACGATGGAAAAAATCACCCCGGCCACGCGCACATCGAGGTCAATGGGCACGTCGGGTATGTCCAGATGCACCTCAAACGGACTGGTGGTCGCCAGACGCTCGATATAGCTTGACAAGGCGGCGACCAGCCCTTGCGTCTCCAGGATGATCGGCCGCAGCTCGAAAAGCACCGTGCGCGCCTGGTACATGGCCTGACGGGTCAACTGGCGCAGCGATTCCAGTTCGGCCGGCGCAGCCTCGGGCTGACGCTGCAACAAATTCCTCAAATAATCCAGCCCCATAGCAATGGCCGACAAAAGCTGCACCGGCCCATCGTGCAGATTGCGGGCCAGCTCGTGACGCACCCGCTCCTCCACCTCGATGATGTGATCGCGCTCGGCGCGCAGGTTTTGGTACAGCCGGGCATTGTCCAGGGCGATGGCAATCTGCGCCGCCATCGTGGTCAAGATGCTCAGGTCCTCCTGGTCGAATTCCGGCGCAGTTCTTTTGTTGATCACCTCAATCACGCCGATGGAGCGACCCTTGAGTTGCAAAGGCACCCCCAACACCGACACAGGCAATATCCCTTCACAGGCATCTATCTGAGAATCAAACCGCTCATCTTGCTCGACCCGACCGATCAGCACTGGCAGGCCATAGTGGATCATCCACCCGGCGAGGCCCCGCCTGGGCTCCAGGTGGATGGTTTGAGAGGCGCCCCAAGACGAGACCCGCAGCACCCACTCTGGCCTGGTTGGGTCAATTAACATCAATAAAACACATTGAGCATCCATCACAGTCATCGTTAGCTCGACCGTATCGCGCAACAGCCGCTCAATATCGAGGGTGGATGACATGACCTGCTCCATCTGATAAAAGAGGCCCAACTGACCCAATCGCTGCCGCATGACATTGGCCTGCTCGACATGCTCGGCCACAATGCCCAAATCGTGCGCCCAACGATTCAAAAGATGCTCTTGCTCAAAATTTAACGTATAGAGGGGAAAAAAGAGGCCGATAAACCCCAACAGGCGGTTTGTCCCGATCAAAGGAGCGACCAATACAGCCCCCTGCTCATCGCAAGGGTGCCGGCCAACCGACGGCAAATCAGCGAAACGGCCATCCTGTATCCGCTCGGCGAAAACCTGCTCCCAATAAGCCAGGCAGACCTGGACCGATTCAGGCAGATCGCCCTGACGAATGTGGCATGAGAGCGATGACGTATACCAGACCATGCCGCCCGCAGCCCCAAAGGTGTGCAGCAGCAAAGTCAAAACCTGGCCCAACATATCATCCAGGGTGCGCCAGGCCAGCAAATGAAGCAGATTGTCCTGATCGATTCGGCTGGACTCTTGATTCAAAAGAGAGGATATGACCATCACATACTCCGCTTGAGGACCATTTTCCTCTCCGGCGGGTTGATCTAGTAAGTAATTTCCAACAGCCCCGAGGCGATCTGGCGCAGAGACTCGGCCGGCATGGTACTCAGGTTCATGGCTACCTGAAGATAGGGGACATTGATCGGTTTCAATACAAATTCGCGTATCTGGGATGGAAGCTGCGCCAACCGCCGCAGATCGCGTGCATTTCGTTCGGTTTCGGTCAGAGGAATCACGTCTTCGGCGATAAAGGTATCAAAAGGCAGGCCCAGCGTCTCGGCCCAATCGCGCAGTTCGACCATCGAGATCGGCTCTTCGCCCATCTCGATGCGCATCATCCGCTCGGTGGTCATCCCCAGTGAGGCCGCCAGTTGATCGGGATGCCGCCCGGCCTGCACCCGCGCCTGACGCAACAACACACCGATGATCTTGCGCCGCACGATCATCACCCGGTCATACGGCAACGGCGACGTGCGTACCTCTTGATCGCCAATGTCTTCCTCGCCCAAAAAGCGATACAGCGGCACGCCCAAAAAGTGAGCCAGCACTTCTAACTGCGGCAGGCTCAGCCCGACCGATCCCTCTTCAGCCTGAGCAATGATCTGCGGCGCACAAGACAAAGCCTGAGCGCACTCTTGAACCGTCTTGCCGGCGCGGACACGGCTGTCGCGCAGCATCACGCCGATGATCTTGTTTTGCACCAGGATAGATTCTGGAGAGAGCATAGGTTCCTCCTTGCGTTGCAAAGCTAGTTGCCGGGCTGATACCAGCCTCACATATCGCTCATATTATAGCACAAATTGGTTTGCGCACAATGAAAGATGTTTTGACAGGCATGCTGATTTGTTGTACACTGCTTGAATAACTCTAAAACGAGGAGTCAGTATGAAAGCATTGGTCTTGCAAGAATATTGTCAATTTTCATATACTGATGTCCCTGAACCATCGGTAGGGCCGCAAGACGTATTGATCGAGGTACAGGCATGCGGCATCTGCGGCAGCGACGTGCATGGGATGGACGGCCGCACCGGGCGGCGCATCCCACCGATCATCATGGGACACGAAGCTGCCGGCACCATTGTGCAGGTCGGGTCGGATGTGAGCGGCTGGCAGGTGGGCGACCGGGTGACATTCGATTCGACCATTTATTGCGGCCGGTGCTCTTTTTGTCAGAGCGGCCAGATCAACCTGTGCGATCACCGCCGCGTGCTGGGCGTGTCATGCGCCGAATATCGGCAGCACGGCGCGTTTGCCGAACGGGTTGCCGTGCCACAACACATCCTCTATCGCCTGCCCGACAATCTGTCGTTTGAGCATGCGGCAATGGTCGAAGCCGTGTCCATTGCCGTGCATGCGGTCGGCCGCCCGCCGATCCGTCTGAACGACACCGCTGTGGTGGTCGGTGCCGGCATAATCGGCCTGCTGGTCATCCAGGCCTTGCGCGCCGCCGGCTGCGGCCGGGTTATCGCCCTCGATCTCGACGCACAGCGGCTTGAACTGGCCGCCCATCTGGGCGCCGACGTGACCCTGCGCTCCGATCAGGGCGACGTGCCGGCCGAGATATTTCGGCTCAGCGGCGGGCGCGGCGCCAACCTGGCCTTTGAAGCGGTAGGCCTGGCCGCCACCGTCGAGCTGGCCACCCGCTGTCTGCGCAAGGGCGGTGCGCTGACTCTGATCGGCAACCTATCGCCGCGCGCCGACCTGCTGCTACAAGATGTAGTCACCCGTCAACTCACTCTCTACGGCTCATGCGCCTCGGCCGGCGAATACCCGGTATGTCTGGACATGATTGCTCGCGGACGCATCCAGGTGGCCCCGCTCGTCAGCGCGGTGGCGCCCCTGGCCCAAGGGGCCGACTGGTTTGAGCGGCTGTACCGTCGCGAGGCGGGCCTGCTCAAAGTGATTCTCAAGCCGTAAAGGACCCGAGATGCTGCAAGAGATATGGGGTGACGATCAGACAATTGACCTCAAGCAGTGGGCCATGTGCCTGGGCCTGCGACAAGAGTATCTGGACACCTGGCCCGACCGCCGTTGGGCCGGGCATCTGGTCATTCTCAACGCGCAGCGCGCCCCTGCCGAAATTTTGCGCCTGACTCTGGAAAATAATCAGGTGCGCCTGCGTTTTTTGCCCCCGCGGGTGCTGCCGCTGATCGGCGCGCCGGGGCCAGACATGGCCGCGCTGGCTGCCCGCATCGCTGCCGCCTCGCCGCCCAACCCGCCGGTGCTGTTTACCATTGTGATGGATGAACAGGCCGCCGGCGAATTCTGGCTGGCTGTCGTCTCCGACCCGCAACGATCCCAGATTTTCCGCAACCGCCTGGCCGAAGGATATGGACGGCACTGGGCAGTGCACGCCGTCACTGAGATCGGCCAGGACCTGGTGCAATGGATTCTCAAGAACGACCTGCGCACTCGACTGAGCGATTGGATCGCCCGCTCCGAAGGCCAGACGATCATCTTGCATCGCGACGGCGTTCCGGCCACGCGCGGCGGCGTGCGCCTGCAAAACGGACAGTTTGTCATGCTGTCACCCGAAGACCTGATCAGTGTGCCAGGAGCCACCTGGGTAGACGAACGATTCATCGGCGAAAGCCTGGATCTGCTCGACCGCATGCTCCGTCAGACGACGCGGCGCAACCCGCTGGCCCTCTACGGCGAATTGGGCAACCTGCTCAAGCGCAACTATGTGCGGCTGCCCGATGGCAAGCCTATTCCCTGGATGCGCTGGCTGCCCACCCTGCTCAAGGGCAAATGGTTCAGCTCATCGCCGCCCACGCCGACAATTGCACCGCCACCTGCCCGTATGACCCTGGCTCTGTACATCGAGAGCGCAGACCGAGGCGAGATGGAAAATGCCTCTTGTGTGGCACATGCCCAAGAGATCATGCGCCTGCTCGAACGTCACCCCCAGGTCAAGGTGACATGGGGCTGGACGGCCGGCGAACTGGAATCGCTGACAGAGCCGACCCGAACAGCCCTGCAAGCCGGCATCGCCCGCGAACAATGGGAAATCGTCTGCGTGGCTGGCATGCTGCCCCTGCCACTGCTGCCCGCCCCCGACGCCATCGAGTCGCAGATGGCCTGGTGGAGCGACCTGGCCCAAAACGCCTCGATCCAGGCCGCCGGCATCGAACCGCCCGGTGGTCGGCTGAGCGCAGGCTGGGCCGAACGATTGAGAAAATTTTCATATCAATATGCCATCATAGATGAATCGGTGTTGCGTCGCTGGCACGCCAACCCAGACCTGACCCGCCCGCTCTTGGTCGAAGGCATTGCCGCCATAGGCCTGAGCCGCGAACTGGGCCAGGTTCTTGGTCAGGACATAGCCGCCGATGTGCAAAGAGATTATCTGAGCTACCTGGCCGCCGGCCACGCCGACAAAACGCTGGCCGCCCGAGTTCGCCTCGACACCGAACAGGATTGGCGGCGGTTCGAGTCCTGGTTGAATCGGATCAAAGAGATGGGCTTTTCCACCATCCCCCTGTCTGGACTGAGCCGCGCCTATGCGCAGGGAGCGGTCAACCTGCCTTTTGAGACCCTGGACCTGGAAGCCTGGACCCACAGCGAAGCGCACCGCCGGCGAAACGCCCAAATCGAGCAATTGTGGGGACGCTGGCAAGATATTCGCGCCCTGGTCGAGCAGACAGCCGGATCCGAGCCTGGCCCAGCCCAGGCCCAAACCCTGCAACAGGCCGCCCGGCGCACCCTGAGCGCAGTTGCTGCCCCGTCTGCCGACCTGGCCACAGCCGAAAATGACCTGATCCGGCAGAGTTTGCTGTCATTGGGGGCCATGCCCACCCTGCCCGAACGCGCCCTGGGAGTGCTGCGCGTTTTCGACCCTCGTCGGCTGGAGCGGCGCGGCTGCCTGCTAACAGTCCAGGTACCATGGTCGGGACGGGTGCCGACCAACCTGTCCTTTATCGATCAAGGCGTCACCGTCCCGATGCAAAAATTGGACGTGCAAAATGACACTCTCTCACTGCTGCTTGCCGTAGACCTGGACACCGACGACTGGAAAGACCTGATCTTGCGCCCCGATGTGGTTTCGCCAGCCATCGAAGGGTTGGATGTGACCACCGGACGGCTGTGCAACCCCTGGCTGGCCGTCCTGCTGGATCGACGCGGCCAGATCACCTCGCTGCGCTATCAGGGACAGGAATGGCTGTGCGGATCCGGCAACCTGGTATCGGGCTATTTGCTATCGAGCGGGCAATGGCTGCGCCCCGACCTCAACGATGCCGAGATTTCGGTGACATCGGCCGGGCGACTGCTTGGCAGCATCGTCATCCGCCAAACCCTGGCCGGCGGCATCCAATTGACCCGTCACCTGCACCTCAGCCTGCTCGCTCCATTGCTCGAATGTGTGACCGAGCTAGACTTTGCCACACCGACCACATTGGGCGGGCCGCTGATCGTCGGTCAGTTTGACCTGGCCGGATCGCATACAAGCTGGCCGCTGCCGCTCCAGGCCGGCATCCATTCGTGCCAGGTTGCAGAGACGCCCCTGCTGGTCCTCTCGATGCAAGACACGGTAGACGTGCATACCGGTTGGGCAGGGCTGCGCTATATCACCCATCGTCCCACCACGCGCACCGGCTATTATGCCGCTCGCCCTTTGAGCAACGGCCTGCGGTTGGGATTAGTGGTCTCGCGGCCGCCGCGCCAGGCCGACCCGACCCGACTGGGCGCGCAGCCGGGCATCGGTTTTCCCGGCCACACTTATCATGGCCGCTATACCTATCGCTATGCCTTGCTGCCCCTCGCCGCCGACACCGACGCCCGCACCGAGGCTTATCAGCACCCGCCATTGTGGGCATTTTACAAAACCGGTTAGAGTGTAGGGGCAAGGCTTGCCCTTGCCCCCGCTTGCCGCTACACCTGCCCCCTCGCAGTTTCTTGTAGGATGAGTTCTATGCACAAACAACGGGAAAAATGGAAACCCTGGTTATGGATCGCCTTGATCGTTGTGGCAGCACTGGCCTTGACCGGCATGATCGGGCTGCTGGCCTTTTCATTTGGCCGGTACATGGCCGCTCAAGGCACACCCTCGCCCACCGCCTCGGCCGTGCCTGCACAGCCCTGGCCCACTGTGCGCAAGGCCACATCCACCGTCGCACCGACGGCCACGTCCACCCTGCCACCCACCGGCACGCCCACGGCCACGCCACGCCCCACCGCCACCCCCACATGGACACCTACACCCACGCCCACCCCGCGCGTGATCATCACCGAAGTGCGCCTGTTGGGACGGCTGGAAACGGTCAAATATATGGCCTCGACCATCATTGACCTGGAACGACAGCCCAACACCGTGTGGGACAAGGTTTTGGGCACCGACAAGCTACTCCTCCTGGCCGAAGGCGAAGTGGTGGCCGGCTTTGACATGGCCCGCGTGACCAGAGAAGACATTGTGGTCGAGGGCAACCGCGTCACCATCACCCTGCCGCCGCCGGAAATTTTTTACAGCAAAATAGACAATCAACGCACCCGCGTGTACGAACGCACCACCGGCCTGTTTCGCCAGCCCGACCCGGCCATCGAGAGCGAGGCGCGGCAACTGGCCGAGCAGGCCATGATGGATCGCGCACTGGAAGGTGAAATTCTGCGCCAGGCCGAAATGAGCGGCCGCGTACAGATCGAAGCCTTTTTGCGCGCCCTGGGCTTTAACGACATTGTAATCGTCATCCACAAATAAAGGAGCAATACGATGCGCAAAGATTTGCTCATCTGGGGCATTATCGTCCTGTTCATCGTCATCCTGGTCAGCATATCGGCATGCGTTGTCGGCGCCCTCCTGCCACGTCCGCAGATTGTCCCACCGACGGCCACCCCTCTGGCGCCCATCGTCAACATTGAGCAGATTCGCCAGGCCGCCGAGTTGTCCACGGTCAAATACACCCTCAGCACCGATGTCACCAGCACCCGCGTGCCAGAAGACATTCGCCGCGAGTTTGGGGTCAAAGAAGAAATTGTCTTGATCGCTTATGGCGAAGTGGCCGCCGGATTCGACCTGAGCCGCCTGCAAGAGGGCGATCTGTGGAGCGATGGCTCACGCGTGCAGTTGCACCTGCCACCGCCGCAAATCCTCTATGTGCGCCTGGACAACGAGCGCACCCATGTGGTCTATTACCAAAAATCGTGGTTCATTGACCGCGATCTGGGGCTGGAAAGCCGGACACGTCAAGAGGCCGAAGAGATCATCCGCCAGGCTGCTCTGGAAGGTGAACTGCTGGCCCAGGCCCGCCGATACGGGCAGCTTTTCTTTGAAAACTGGTTCTACACCATGGGCTTTACCGAGGTCAAGGTAATCATAGATTAAAGGTTGTGCATGAGCGATGTGATTCTCATTTACCCCCGCACCCTGTGGGACATTAAAAACGTCACCACCCGCCTGCCGCTGGCAGCCCTGTACATCGGCTCGGTGCTGAAACAAAACAGTTTTACGGTGCAGGTCATTGACCAGCGCACCGATGACCGCTGGACCGACACCCTGCGCACAGCCCTGCACCAACGCCCGCTGTGGGTGGGCATCAGTTCGATGACCGGACGGCAAATTCACTGGGGTCTGGAGGCCGCCCAGATCGTCCGCCAGGCCGACCCCGCCATCCCCATCGTTTGGGGCGGCGTTCACCCCACCATCCTGCCGGCGCAAACCCTGGCTCACCCTTTGGTGGATGTGGTGGTAGTGGGCGAAGGCGAACAAACCGCCCTGGATCTGAGCCGCGCCTGGCGCCAAAACGGGGCGCAGGCCGACCTGTCCGCCATCGCCGGGCTGGTGTGGCAACGCAACAATGAGATGGTATTCAATGCGCCGCGTTCTTTTATACCGATGGACGATCTACCGCCGCTGGATTACAGCCTGGTGGCAGTGGAGCATTATATCCTGTCTGAGGTGCCGGGCGAACGCTCGCTGCAAATCACCACCAGCCGCGGCTGCCCCATGCACTGCGGCTATTGCTACCTCA
Source organism: uncultured Anaerolineae bacterium (assembly GCA_964449465.1). Classification (GTDB taxonomy): domain Bacteria; phylum Chloroflexota; class Anaerolineae; order JAFGEY01; family JAFGEY01; genus CAYRXM01. Next base: position 20,994 of record CAYVBK010000016.1, on the reverse strand, counting down.
CCGTCGTCCCCGACGGGCGGCGGTATCGCGCCGAAAGCCCCGAACGCACCCTGGCGCACATTGAGCGCATCGTGGACGAGTTTCATCTCAACGCCATCCACATCATTGATGACGAGTTTTTCACCCAGATCAAACGGGTGCGGCGGGTCTGCGAGCTGCTTCTCGAACGCGGCCTGAAGTTGACCCTGCGCACCAACTGTCGCATTGATTACATTGACCGTATGAGCCTGGACGACCTGCGCCTGTTTCGCCGCGCCGGCTTCAAGCACCTCTACCTGGGCGTCGAATCGGGCAACGACCGCGTTTTAGGGCTGATCAACAAAGGCATCACCCGCGACCAGGTCATCCGCGCCAACCGCAAGCTGCAAGAGGCCGACATTGCCCCCAAGTTTAGCTGGATGGGCGGCTTTCCCACTGAGACCGTGTCGGAGGTGCGCGACACCATGCGCCTGATGGTAGACCTGGTGGAAGAGAATCCATATGCCTACGCCACGCCGGTACAACTCTACAGCCCCTACCCCGGCACGGCCCTGTTCGACCTGTGCCTGGAAAACGGTATGCCCATGCCCCAAACGCTGGAAGGGTGGACCGAATCGGGCTGGGAGCATATTGACTATAGCTGGCTGACCCCGGCCGAAGAGCGGTTTTTGCAACAAGTGGCCTATTTCACCTTTTTCCTGGACGGCAAAACTGTGCCAGAATCCATGCGCTCACCGCTGCTGCGCCTGGCCGCGCGAGTCTATGGTTGGGTGGTGCGGCGACGCATCCGGCTCAATTTCTATGCCCTGATGCCGGAAGTGGCCCTGATCAAATGGGCGTTGGCGCATACAAAATAAAAAGATGAAGCCTGCCATTCGCCATCTGCCATCTGCCATTTGCCATTTGCTATTTGCCATTTGCACCTTGATCGGCTGTCGCGCCCAAGACCAATCACTGGCACATGTCCGGGCGTCTGGTGTGCTGCGTGTGGGGCTGGATCCAAGCTGGCCGCCATTTGAATCGCTGAACGAACAAGGCGAGTTGATCGGCCTGGATGTAGACCTGGCGCGTGCCATTGCCGACAGGCTGGGCGTGCAGGCACAATTTGTCGTTTCAGGGTGGGAAGGACTGATTGACGCCTTGCGAGTGGGCCAGTTTGATGCGGCAATTTCGGCTCTGCCCTATGACGCCTGGCGCACCCGCACGGTGGCCTACACGGCGCCCTATTTCAACGCCGGACCGGTGATCCTGACCTCGGACCCCAACATTCGCTCGCCGCAAGACCTGGCCGGGCGGGTCGTCCATGTCGAACTGGGCGCAGAAAGCGATGTGCAGGCCCGCCGCTTGCAAAAAAAGGGCATCGCCCTCACCCTGACCGCTCACGACACGCCGCAGGCGGCCTGTGCAGCGGCGCAAGCACAGGCCGGACACGCCACCATCGTGGACCACGTTTCGGCGCGGCTGTTTCGCCGTGAGCACCCCGACCTGAACATTTTGGACGAACCGCTGTACGACGAACCATTTGTGATCGCTGTGCCATTATCGGCTCGCTCGCTGCGCGAGGCAATAGATCAGGTTTTGGTCGATCTAGGTCAGAGCGGCGAGTTGAGTCAGATCGAGAGTCGTTGGCTTGACTAAATCTCTGCCTCACCCCCCGGCCTCCGAGTTGAATATGGCCACCATCCTGCGTGTCTGGTTCCCCCTGGCTCTGAGTTGGCTGCTCATGTCCGCCGAAATGCCCGGCGTCACCGCTTTTATTGCCCGTATGCCCCAAGCCAAACTGCAACTGGCCGCGTTTGGCGTGGCCGTCTCGCTGGCTCTGGCCATCGAAAGCCCGATCATTTCCATGCTCACCGCCTCAAACGCCATGGTGCGCGATGTGCGCTCATTTCAGATGGTGCGCCGGTTCATGTTCATGCTGAACGGCCTGGTCACAGTTGGCATGCTGGCACTCAGCCTCACCCCGCTGTTTGACATTATAGTGCGGCAGTTGATGGGCGTGCCAGATGACGTGGCTGCGCGGGTGCGTCCCACCCTGGTGGTTATGAGCACATGGCCGGCGGCCATCGGCTATCGCCGTTTTTTTCAGGGAATTATGATCCGCTGCGGCCACACCCGCCAGATGAGTTGGAGCACCATGCTGCGACTGGCGGCGGCCCTGACCATGGGCGCATTGGGGCTAAACTGGGGACGATTAGAAGGGGCCGTGGCCGGCGGATTGGCTCTGGCCGTTTCTACGATGGCCGAAGCCATTGCCGTACACTTTTGGTCCATCCGCGCAGTGCGACAAATGCAGCAGGCCGTATGGCCCGCCGATCAACCCCCTTTGACCTGGCGAGTGCTGCTGCGCTTTTACCTGCCCCTCACCTGGACATCGGCAGTCAACCTGGCCACTACGCCGCTGCTCAACTGGGGCATGGCTCGCGCCCTGCTGCCGGTCGAGTCGCTGGCCGTATGGCCGGTGATCAGCGGACAGTTGTTTGTCACGCGCAGTTTTGGCTTTAGCCTGCAAGAGGTGGTAGTGGCGCTGCTGGACCGACCCGGCGGCCGGAAAAAATTGCAAGACTTTGCCGCGTTGATCGGTGTTTGGTCGCTGCTATTGATGATTCTGGTGGCTTGCACACCCATCGGTCCCTGGTGGCAACGCGAGGTGGCCGGACTGCCGAACGAACTGATTGACCTGGCCGTGCCGACACTGCAACTGGTGCTGCTGCTGCCGCTGTTGGCCACGATCCAAAGCTGGTTTCGGGGAGTGGTGGTATTTGGCCGCAAAACCGGAACAGTGGCCTGGGCCACTGTGATCAACCTGGTCGTCTTGTCGGCGGTGCTGATCGGTGGGGTGAACATCGGCGGGGTGGTGGGGGCATTTCTATCCGCACTGGCCCTGACACTGTCCCAGATCATCGAGTCGCTGTGGCTGTGGCACAGTGCCAGATCGGCCCGCTCTACCGCCGCCCAAACTCGCGCTCCATCCACCCCTGACTGAGCAAGATCATGGTGGGGCGACCGTGCGGGCAGGTGCGCGGTGCAGCGCACTGCTCCAGGCGGGCAATCAACTCGACCATTTCGGGCGGGCTCAACACCTGCCCGGCCTTGACCGCTCCTCGTTTGCAGGCCGCCGCCGCCAAACGTTGATGTGTCTCTTGGGCCAGCGGCTCTTCTCCGGCGGCCAACTCATCCAAAAGGTCGCTCAAGGCCTGGCGCACATCGGCGCGAGCCAGCACCGCCGGCACGCTGCGCAGCAGCACCGTGCTGCCCCCAAACGGCTCGATCTCGAACCCAATTTGACCCAACGGCTCCAGCCACACTTCCAACTCTTCGGCCTGCCCCAGCGTCAACTCGACCGGCAACGGCTCGATCAAGGCCTGCATAGACACAGCCTGCTGCTCGTGCTGTCGGATCAACTGCTCATACAACACCCGCTCGTGCGCCGCATGCTGATCGATCAGATACAACCCCTGCGGTCCCTCGGCAATGATATACATCTGCGCTACCTGGCCGATCACCCGCAGCGGCGGCAAAGCCGTCGGCGGCTCTGGCTCTGGCTGAGACTGCGCCGGCTGCCAGGTTGAGGGCAAAGGCGGCGCCGGCGGACGGTACAGGTTCAAGGCCAACTGCGCCGCCTGGCCACCCACCCGCTCCGGCCACGGCTCGCCCCAAGCAACCCCGCCTGCCGACGGCGGTGCCGACAGCCCCAGCAACGACTCGCGCACCGCCCGCTGCACCGCCCTGAAAACGACATCGCGCCGCTGAAATTTGACCTCGCTCTTGGTGGGGTGAATGTTAACATCCAACTCTTCCGGCGGCACGGTCAGACGCAACACGGCCAGCGGATGGCGACCCTGCGGCAGCATAGTGTGATAGGCCTGCTCGACAGCAAATGTCAGGCTGGCATCCTGAATCCACCGTCCGTTGACAAACAGGGTCATCTGGTCGCGGCCAGCGCGGTGCGCTTCGGGGCGTCCGACATAGCCGCTCACCCGGAGGCCCTCTTCTTCCAACTCGACCTGGATCATGGCCTGCGCCGCCTCTAGCCCATACACCTCGATCAGCACATCCATCAACGCGCCGCTGCCCGGCGTGCGCAAGACAAGACGATCCTGGTTTTGCAGCGAAAACCGCACCGGCGGCCAGGCCATAGCATAACGGGCAATCAAGTCGTCAATGTGCTTGCGCTCGGTGGCGTCGCTGCGCAAAAACTTGAGGCGGGCCGGCACATTGTAAAAGAGATTTTCCACGTTGAACGTCGAGCCGCGTGGATGGGCAAACGGCTCAACCGACGCCACCAGCCCTTCTTGCAGGCGCACCCGTGTGCCAACCGACTCGTCGGCGGCGCGGGTGAGCAGAGTGACGTGTGACACGGCGGCAATGCTGGCCAGCGCCTCGCCACGGAACCCCAGCGTATGCAAATGATCCAGGTCATCTACCGATTGCAGCTTGCTGGTGGCGTGCCGGGCAAAAGCCACCTGCACCTCGGCCGCCGGAATGCCGCAGCCATCATCCGACACGCGGATCAACTGCCGCCCGGCCTGCCGAATTTCGACATAGATGGTCGTCGCGGCCGCATCAATGGCATTTTCGATCAACTCTTTGACCACCGAAGCCGGCCGCTCGATCACTTCACCGGCAGCAATCTTGGCGGCCACATCGGGCGAGAGAACACGGATAGGCATATCAAATCCCTCAAATTATGGACGGCGAGACCAGTGATTGATTTTTCATTTTCGGGCGCAGAGAACCAACAAGGCCGCCTGCGTCTCGTCGGTTTCGCCAGTCAGCGATGGATAAAACTCGATGTCGTACAGCCCACATTCGGTCAGCACAAGGCGATATTCCTCATCGGTATAGGCCTGCATACTGGCAGCATGGCGCGTGACCTGGCCAGTTTCGGCGTCTATGATCCAATACCGCTCTACCGCACAGGCCTGCGCCTCATGCCAAAAACACTCGGTCAGGCACAGATGCGGCCGCTCGGAAAACAGGCCGCCCGCCGACGCATACCATTGCACGCCGGCCTGCCCCTCTTGTCGCACCGCCGCCCAGGTGTGCGGTTCCAGCAACAGCACGCCGCCCAGATTTAACGCCGCGCTCATACGGGCCAAAATCCGGTGGGCGTCGGCGCGGCAAAAGACGTTCAACTCGCCAAAGATGAGCATGGCCAGATCAAAACCGGCTCCATAATCGGCCTGGCGAATGTCGGCCAGGTGATAGACACAACTCAGCCCCTCGGCCTGAGCCGTGTTGCGAGCATACTCGATGGACGCCGGCGAAAAATCAATGCCCACGCAGGTATGCCCCAACCGCGCCAGACGGCTGGCATACAGGCCCGGCCCGCAGCCCAGATCGAGGATGCGCGCCGGGCGAGCGGCCAACACATGCTCGTGAATCCAACGCACGTGGGCCTCGATTTTGGCCGCACGGCGACTGGCCGCGTCGTGCGCCTGGCTCAGATGTTCTTGCAGCATGCGCCGACTGAAATCCGGGTCGTGCCAGGGAATCTTGTCGCCCTCCGACCAGGGCTGCGGCACCAGAGCCCGCGCAACAATGTCCAACAGGTTCATTCGACCTCCCATCCAAATTGCGCTTTAACCCGCGCTGCATTGTCTTCCAGCGAACAAACGCCATCTACCACCAACACCGCCAGCCCCAACGACCTGGCCTCAGCCTCCACCCGCCGGGCAAATGCTGCATCGCGATCCATCCAATTTTGAAAAGCCTGCTCAGGATACGTACATTGACGCAAAATATCCTGCACCCACTCGCCACGGCGAGGATACATGCGGCGTTGAAAGGCATCATCGGGAATCACCCAAACAGCCTGACGCGGCTGGGCCAACACCTCGTACACACAATGCGGCAGCAGCGCCGCCCCCTCGACCACAATCGGCCGGTCGGCGGGCAGCCGCAGCAGGTCTTGCACGATCAAGGCAAACTCGCGCCGATAAATGTCCCACTCGTCTTGCACCAACACCGACAGCGGACGCATCCACACCTCATCCCAGTGACCGTGCTGCAGGGCCGCCCAGGCCGGATGCTGCGCCGGCAAAATCTGCCCGCTGTGCGCCTCGAACGCTGCATCACACGAAAAAGAACGTGCCCCGTGTCGCCGCGCCAACCACTCGACGATGCTGCTTTTGCCCGAACACGGCGAGCCGCCAATCCAATACACATGCGCCAAGGCGCGTTTCAAATCATCGCTCATTCATTCACCTCGCCGATATTGTACCTCAAAAGCACCTCCAGGCCAAAGTTGAAGATTTGGGTATAACGTGGTATCATAGAGTCCACTGAAAAAAGAACGACAACAAAAGCTGAAATCGTCAGAACAACTGTCTTGTCACCTGGCTCTCCGTTCTTGAACGCCACTTGGGTTGAAAGATGATCGAATGATCCCACTTGAAATCTATTTACGAAATTTTATGTGCTATCGCCAGCAAAAACTTGACCTGCGCGGCATCCATATGGCCTGCCTCAGCGGCGACAACGGACACGGCAAATCGGCGATCCTCGACGCCGTAACCTGGGCCTTGTGGGGCTATTCGCGGCTGGGCGCCCGCCGCGACGACGAACTGATCTATCTCGGCCAGGACGAGATGGAGGTCGAGTTCGAGTTTCGGCTGGGCCAACTCACCTACCGGGTGATCCGCAAACGCAGCAAACGCCAGCGCGGTCAGAGCGTTCTCGAGCTGCAAGGCTGGGATGAGGGTGAAAATCGCTTCCGCCCGCTTACCGAGCCGACCATCAGCCAGACCCAGCAGGCCATCAACAACCTGCTACGAATGGACTATGTTACTTTTATCAACTCGGCGTTTCTGCTGCAAGGCCGCGACGACGAGTTTACGGTCAAACCGCCCGGTGAGCGCAAGCGTGTCTTGGGCAATATCTTGGGGTTGGATATTTACACCGCCTATGAGCAGGCCGCCAAAAAGAACGCCCAGTCACACAAAGAGCATGCCGACCAATTGCTGGCCGCCATCGCCCAGATGGACCAGGAATTGTCTCGCCAGCCCGAATACGAGGCCGCTCTGCAAACCGCCCAGGCCGCCTTGAGCCAGGTTCAACAAGAGCGCGCCGCCGCCGCCGAGGCCTATGACCGGGTGCGCGCCGAACTGGAGCAGGTGCAGGCCGCCGCCCGGCAGTTGGACGAACTGCACAAACGCATCGCCCAAACTCGCCAGGAGGCCGCCCGCCTCGACGAAGCTTTGCACAGCCGCCAGGTTCACCTGAACGAACTTCAGGATGCTCTGACACACCAGGCCGACATTGCCCAGGGATACGCCGCTTTTGAGCAGGCCGTGGCGCAAAACCAGGCCATGAACGCCGCCCTGAGCCGGCTGGTCGGCCTCAACGAGCAGCACAGCCGTCTGAGCCGGGACATTGCCACCGCCCGCTTTGAGTTGGACAAAGCGCGGCAATCGGCGGCCGAACACGTCCAACGGTTGGCGCAGACGGCCGCTGCCCTGAACAAACAGGCCGACTGGCAGACCGTGCAAGACCAACTGGCCGCCTTGCAGGCCCGCGAAGCCGAAAAAAACGACCTCCAGCAGCGCATCCAGGCCCTCACCGCCGAGTCGGCCACCCTGACCGCCGAAAACAAACAAGCCGAACAAAATGCCGAGCAGATCAAGGACAAGATGGCTCTGTTGGGCGATCAGACCCAGGCCGTCTGCCCGCTGTGCGGACAACCCCTTTCGACCGACGGCTGTCGGCAGTTAACGGATGACTTTGCCGCCCGGTTGGAGGCCGAACGGCTGGCCTACAGACAGCGCAATACCCGCATCCGCGACGTGAAAAAAGAACTGGACGCGGCCCAGGCGGCCACCCGTGACATAGATCAGGCTCTGCGCGGGCGCACCGCCTTGCAGCGCCAAGAAGCCACCCTGGCCCACGCCATTCAAGAGGCACGCACCGCCGCCGAGGCCCTGCCCGACGCGCAGAACAAACTTGAGGCCATCGAAGAAAAATTGCGCCGGAACGACGATGCGCCGGATGCCCGCGCCGCCCTGCTCCAGGTTGAGCAATCTCTCAACGAACTGGGCTATGACGCCGACAAACATCGCCAGGTGCAGGCCGATGTCGAGATATTGCGCGCCTTTGAGCAAAAAATGCGCACCCTGCACGAGGCCCAGTCGGGGCTGGAAACGCTGCGCCTGGCTCTGGCCCAGCTACAGCAACAGCGCGACAGCGTCGAAACCCGCCTGGCCTCCGACCAGAGTCGCGCCGACGAACTGACGCAAATAGTTCGCCGCCTGCCCGCCTTGCAGCAACAGACCGCCACAGCCCGGCAGACTTTGGAAACCGCTCACGACTGCGAGCAGCAGGCCAACCTCAAACTAGGCGCCGCCCGCGCCAAAGTCGCCTATTGCGCCGACCTGCGTCAGCAGCGCGCCGAACGGGAAAAACAAGAGCGACAGCACCGCCAGGAACAGGCCATCTATCAAGAACTGCAACAGGCCTTTGGCAAAAACGGCGTTCAGGCCATGCTCATCGAGACGGCTATCCCCGACATTGAAGAACACGCCAACGAGTTGTTGAGGCGCATGACCGCCGGGCGGATGCAGGTGCGCTTTGACACCCAGCGCGATACCAAAAGAGGCGATACCATCGAGACGCTGGACATCCAAATCTCGGACGAGCTGGGCACGCGCAGCTATGAGACCTTTTCCGGCGGCGAGCGGTACCGCGTCAACTTTGCCATTCGCGTGGCCCTCAGCAAGCTGTTGGCACACCGCGCCGGCGCCCGCCTGGAATGGCTGGTGTTGGACGAAGGCTTTGGCACGCAAGACGATGAAGGACGCGACGGGCTGATTGACGCCATCCATGCCATCAGTCAGGATTTTGGCTGCATCCTGGTGATCACCCACATCCCCGAACTGCGCGACGCCTTTAACGTGCGCATCCAGGTCAACAAGACCGAACAAGGGTCCGAGGTGTTGATCATTTGAAAATACAAAATGTCAAATCCTTCTGGAGAATGTAAAATGGAAAAACGTTTGCTGGGCCGTTCAGGCCTGCAAGTATCGGTGTTGGGACTGGGCTGCTGGGCTCTGGCCGGCGGCGAAGGCTGGGGCGATCAAGACGAACACACGGCCATCGCCACCATCCATGCCGCCCTCGACTGCGGCATCAACCTGTTGGACACAGCCGAGGGTTATGGGGCAGGCAAAAGCGAAGAGATCGTAGGGCTGGCGCTGGCCGACCGGCGAGCGCGCGCCCTCATTGCCACTAAAATCAGCCCCCATCACGCCGACCCGGCCGGGCTGCGCCATTACCTGGAGGCCAGCCTGCGCCGCCTGCAAACCGATTATGTGGATATTTACATGCTGCACTGGCCGCTGGCCAACCAACCGATAGACGAAACATTGGCCGCGTTGCAGGCCTTGAAACAAGAAGGCAAAATCCGCGCCATCGGCCTGAGCAATTTTGGCCCGCAGCAATTTGGCGAAGCATTGCGCACAGGTGTGTCAATTGACGCTCATCAACTGTGCTACAACCTGATCTCGCGCGGCATCGAGTACGAGGTGCTGCCGCTGTGCCGTCAACACCAGGTGGGCGTGTTGACCTATATGCCGCTGATGCAAGGGCTGCTCAGCGGCCGCTGGCGCACCGCCGACGAGGTGCCGCCCTTTCGCGCCCGCACCCGCCACTTCAGCAGTGCGCGGCCGGGCGCCCGCCATGGCGAGCCGGGCGCAGAGGCCGAGACCTTTGCCGCGCTAGACGAGATTCGCCAGATCGCCGCAGAGACAGACCGGCCCATGTCAGAGCTGGCCCTGGCCTGGGTGGCAGCGCAGCAAGGAGTCACCAGCGTGCTGGCCGGCGGACGGTCGCCAGAGCAGGTGACGCAAAACGCGCAAGCGATGGCCGAGCCGCTGCCAGACGAGGTGATCGCCCGCCTCGACCGGGCCACCCAAGCTCTCAAACTCGAGCTGGGCGCCCAGATTGACTATTGGCAAAACGCCGAACATTCGCGATCCCGATGAGCCTCAGACTGGAACGAGATTTCTATGCCCGCGATACCCTGATTGTGGCTCGCGAACTGTTGGGACAGCGGTTGGTGCGTCGATTGGACGGTCGGCGAGTGGCCGGGCGCATTGTCGAAACCGAAGCCTATATCGGCCAGGATGACGCCGCCTGTCACGCCAGCCGGGGGCGCACCGCCCGTAATGCCGTGATGTTTGGGCCGCCCGGACATGCGTATGTCTACTTTATCTACGGGATGCACTTTTGTTTCAATATCGTGACCGAGCGAGAGGGTTTTGCGGCGGCAGTGCTGGTGCGCGCCCTGGAGCCGTTGGAAGGCATCGAAGAGATGGTCGCCCGGCGCGGCCCGCAACGACACAATGCCCTCACCAACGGGCCGGCGCGGCTGTGCGCGGCGCTGAGCATTGATCTCGCCCTGAACGGCGCCGACCTGGTCAAAGGCGACGTGTTGTGGTTGGAACGAGACACCCCCGTCACCGATGAGCAGGTGGCCGCCGGGCCACGCATTGGCGTGCGCGGCGACGAGCGCGCCCTCAACGCCCCCTGGCGACTTTGGATCAAAGGGCATCCCAACGTATCAAAATAAAAAAAAGGGAGGAGAGTTGGACCAATCGGTACGGGCAGCGCAGCAGTTTGCCCAAGATGTTATTTTGAGCGTCCACGAGTACGGTGGAGGCAATGTCAATGACACATTTCTGGTCACCCAGAAAACAGCCAGGCCGTTTGTTTTGCAGCGCATCAACACCCGGGTGTTTGTGCGCCCCGAGTTGATCATGCTCAACCTGCGCACGTTCAGCCGCCATGTGCAGCAGCGTTTGCAGCACGATCCATCAACCCACCGCTGGGAATCGCCGCAGGTGATCCAGACCCACACCGGACAGGATTATTGGATAGATGAACAGGGCGGATTCTGGCGGGCATTGAGCTTTGTCGAGGGCGCCCGCACGTTTGAGCAGGTGCAAAGCCTGGCTCACGCCGGCGAGGCCGGCTATGCGCTGGGGCGATTTCAAAACCTGATCAGCGACCTGGACCCGACGCAACTGTATGACACATTAGAGGGATTTCACGTCACACCGCGCTATGTGCGGCACTACCAGGCCATCCGGGCGCAACTCAACGGCGAAACCAACTCTCCCAAAGTGCGCTATGGCTGCCGTTTTGTGCAAGAGCGGCAAGACTGGGCCGGCGTGTTGGAAACGGCGCGACAACAGGGTCAACTATTGCTGCGCCCCATTCACGGCGATCCCAAGATCAACAACATGATGATAGACGAAACCACCGGACAAGCCATCAGCCTGGTTGATCTGGACACGGTCAAGCCGGGACTGGTGCATTACGACGTGGGCGACTGCCTGCGCTCGTGCTGCAACCCGCTGGGAGAAGAAACCACCGATCTGGACGCCGTGCGCTTTGAAACCGACCTGGCCAGAGCAATCTTGCAGGGTTATCTGGATCAGGCCGGCAGTTTTTTGACCGCCAACGATTATGCTTATCTCTATGACTGCATCCGGCTGATCGCCTTTGAGTTAGGGCTGCGCTTTTTCACCGATCACCTGGCCGGTAATGTCTATTTCAAAGTGCGCCACCCCGAACACAACTTGCAGCGCGCCCTGGTGCAGTTCAAACTCACCGAAAGCATCGAACGACAGGAACGAGACATCCGCCAGATCATCCGCGAGGCCGCCGCTCAGACCGCCGCAGGCTGAAAAGGATGATGGCCCAAGCATACCATCATGCAGCAGGGGCGAGGGTAACCCTCGCCCCTGCCCTTGCTCAAACCACGTCTCTAGTGCCTACAGCACCCGCTTTTCCTCGACAGCCTGCCGCGCCAGAGCGATAAAATCGCCCACTCCCATCGCCCCCGGCTGCGAGCCGTCACGCATGCGCAGGTTGACCTGCCCGCTCGCCACCTCTTGATCGCCCACGATGAGCATATAGGGTATTTTTTGCATCTGGGCATTGCGGATTTTGGCGTTCATGCGATCCGACGACAGGTCGGCCTCGACGCGCAGGCCGGCCTTTTTCAATTCGCCCACCACTTGACGCACATAGTCATTGTGCCGGTCGGATACCGGCACCACCGCCACCTGCACCGGCATCAGCCACACCGGAAAAGCACCGGCATACTGCTCTACCAACAGAGCATAGAACCGCTCCAGGCTGCCCAGCAGAGCACGATGCACCATATAGGGGCGATGCGGCTGCCCATCTTCGCCGATGTAGGTCATGTCAAATCGGCTCGGCAAGTTGAAATCGAACTGAATCGTTGTACACTGCCACATCCGACCCAACACATCCTTGATCTTGATGTCAATTTTGGGGCCGTAAAAAACCGCCTCGCCTTCCATACGCTTGTAGGGCAGCCCGCGCGCCTGGATGGCCTTGAGCAGCGAGGCCTCGGCCTGCTGCCACATGGCATCCTCGCCGGCATATTTTTGCAGATTGTTGGGATCGCGCACACTCAGCTCGACATAAAAGTCGTCAAAGCCAAAGCCGCGAATCAGATTGAGGCTGAAATCCAACACCCCCAAAATCTCATCCTCGATCTGTTCTGGCATACAAATGATGTGAGCATCGTCTTGGGTAAAACCGCGCACCCGCAGCATGCCGTGTAGCGTACCGCTACGTTCAAAGCGATACACCGTACCCAACTCGGCCCAGCGCAGCGGCAGATCGCGATACGAATGCGTCTGCGAGTTGTAAATCATGACATGAAAAGGACAGTTCATCGGCTTGATATAGTATTCCTGCCCTTCAATGTCCATCGGCGCATACATGCCATCCCGATAAAAATTGAGATGGCCCGACGTCTCCCACAGATGTGCGCGGCCGATGTGCGGTGTAAACACAATGTCATAGCCCCCCTCATAATGCCGCTGCCGCCAGTAATCCTCCATGATCACCCGCATGCGCCCCCCCTTGGGGTGCCAGTAGGCCAGCCCGGCCCCGGCCTCTTCGTGAAAGCTAACCAGGTCAAGCTGTTTGATCAGGCGACGGTGATCGCGGGCCTCAATTTCGGCCAGCTTTTTCAGGTGAGCATCCAAATCGGCCTTGCTGCTCCACACCGTGCCATAGACGCGTTGAAGCATGGGGCGTTTTTCGTCACCGCGCCAGTATGCCCCCGCCGTAGACATGAGCTTGAGGGCATTGGCCTTGATTTGGGCCGTATTTTCTACGTGCGGCCCGCGGCACAGATCGGTGAACGTGTCGTGCGTATAGACCGAGATCACCTCATCGGGCGGCATGTCGGCGATCAGCTCGAGCTTGTACGGCTGATCGCGAAACCGCTCCATCGCCTCGGCGCGGCGGATCTCTTGGCGCACAAATTTGTGCTTGCCCTTGATGATTTCGCGCATACGCTCTTCGATCTCGACCAAATCGTCTGGCGTCAGGGCGCGCGGCAGGTCAAAATCATAGTAAAAACCATCCTGGATGGACGGCCCAATGCCCAGTTTGGCCTGCGGAAACATGTCCATCACCGCCTGAGCCATCACATGCGAGGCCGAATGGCGGATCATCTCTAGCTGCTCTTGTTCAGACATCTGTCAACTCCTTTAACATCAATTAGCCTTGAGGCGGATCAAAGCCCGCCAGGTTTGTTCCATCCACATCGCCCGCTCAGCCATTACCGGCGCGTCGGGCGCATCATGGCGCAGCCAGGTGGTTAATGCCCACCCCTGCGCGGCCGTCAGTGCCGTCCACACATCTCCGCGCGTCCAGGCCAGGCCTGTTTTTTGCCCATACAACTCGATCAGCCGGTCGGCCCACGTGCGGTCGTCGCCCCGCCGCAGCGCATTGGCGTGTCGGGCCACATCCCAGCGCGGGTCGCCCAATGCGGCATGCGCCCAATGCGGCAGGGCAGTGATACCCCGCGCATCGCACACGGCGCCACGCCACAACAGATCGCCGTGCAAGACACGCGGAGCATACTCTTCCAACGCCGAAACCGCCGCTCTCAACTCGCCCACCGCGTCGGCCAGACCGCCATCGCCGCACTGCTGCGCCACATCGCCGATGCGCACCAGCTCCCCGGCCGCCGTCACCACCGGCAACACGTCCAATGTCGGCGCAGGCAGGCTGTGCAGCCGCGCCAACCAGTCTACCACCTCATCCAAATGCTGCTCCGGCGACAGCGATTGAGCCGCGCCGGGCTGCGGCAGCAAGATAAAATCTCCGTCTATCGCATAGACCGGCGGCACGGGCAAGCCCTGCCCATACAGCCAGCGCATCACTGTTCCCTCTCGACGCGCCAGATGCGCATCATCAAACTGCCACCATGTCCAGCGCGCCGAATGATAGCGCGCCAGCAGACGCTCAGCCCGCGCCCGTCCCCCCTCGCGCCACGACAGCCCCACCGACAGGATGCGACAGCCGTCCTCAACCGTCTCGGCATACAGCGAAACGCGCTGCTCCAGCCGACCGGGGAATGAACGATAACACAATTTTTGCAATTCCTGGATAATCTGTGTCTTGTTCATGTTGACCAGAAACAAACAAGCCTCTCACCCTGTTGGGACGAGAGGCTCGGTTTCAAAACGCCATCACGCGGTTCCACCCAAATTCGGTTGTGCGCTGTACACCACACAACCCTCATGGTTGGCCTTTAACAGAGCCACCCGGAGCATCATACTGGACTCACTCGTTCCGATGCTCGCTCTCGGGGGGTTTTCGCACCATTCAAGCGGAGGAGGCTCTCAGCCAGTGACCCCCTGTTTCTGTCGCCATTCTGGGTGCTACTCGTCCCGATCATCGCTTTGAGATATTGGTGGGCGGTATAGGGCTCGAACCTACGGCCTCATCGATGTCAACGATGTGCTCTAACCAACTGAGCTAACCGCCCAAGTGAGTTCTAGTATATCACGGTTGGGTCAAAAATGCAAGTCCTGTTTGACCAAAGAACAAAAAACGGGTATCATTGGCAGGCTAGAAAGGAAAAAATGACCTCCATAGACCGTGTGATCTTGATCGTTCTGGACAGTGTGGGCATTGGCGCGCTGCCCGACGCCGCCGAATATAGCGAGCAAGACGCCCAATCGAACACGCTGGCGCACATTGCCGAATGGGTAGGTGGGCTGCGCCTGCCCCATTTTCAACGCCTCGGGCTGGGCCACATCCAGTTGCTCACCGGGGTGCCTGTTTTGGGTGTGCCGCCCATAGGCGCGCCCGACGGGGCATTTGGACGGATGGCTCTCTGCTCGCGCGGCAAGGACACCACCATCGGGCACTGGGAGATTGCCGGCGTCCCATCCACCACAGCGCTGCCCACTTTTCCCGATGGCTTTCCACGTTCGCTGATAGACGAGTTCGAGCGGCGCATCGGCCGCCAGACGTTGGGCAATTACGCCGCTTCTGGCACGACAATCATCCAGGCTTTGGGCGACGAGCATGTGCGCACCGAACATCCCATCGTCTATACTTCGGCCGATAGCGTGTTCCAGATAGCCATGCACGAGCAGGTCATCCCGCTGGACGAGCAATACCGCATCTGCCAGATCGCCCGCGACCTGCTGAGCGGCCCCTATAACGTCGGGCGCGTCATTGCTCGCCCGTTCGTCGGTCCGGTAGATGGGAAATATGTGCGCACCGAGAACCGCCGCGATTTTTCGGCCCTGCCGCCGCAACCCACCATCCTGGATCGCCTGACCGCCGCCGGGCGACAAGTGATGGCTGTCGGCAAGATCGAGGACATTTTTGCCCATCGTGGCATCAGCGAGTCCATTCACAGCACCCACAACATGGCCGGTATAGATGCGACATTGTATTTTATGCAGCACAGCGATAGCGGATTGATCTGGACCAACCTGGTGGATTTTGATATGCTCTATGGTCACCGCAATGACCCACGCGGCTATGCCGATGCGCTTGAGGCTGTAGACCAGCGCGTGCCAGAACTGCTCCGGGCTTTGCGCCCTACCGACCTGCTCTTTTTTACCGCCGATCACGGCAACGACCCCACCACCTCCAGCACCGACCATTCGCGCGAATATGTGCCGCTACTGGCAGCAGGCCAGGCAGTGCGCGCGGGGGCCAACCTGGGCACCCGCCCCACTCTGGCCGACCTGGGAGCCACGGTAGCCGATGTGCTGGGCGTCGGAGCCATTCCGGCGGGTACCAGCTTTGCCGCCGACCTGCTCAAGTAATGGAAAATGGCGATGGTATCAGGAGAGAAAAGCGTGCCACAATCTGACGAGCAGCGTCAGGCCCTCTACGAGCTGCTGCGGCAAAAACACTTTATGCGGCTGTGTATCGGCCAATTCTTTTCCCAGATCGGCGATCAGTGCCTGCTCATCACCGCCATTACCCTGGTGACCAATTTCTCGGCCTCACCGCTGGCCCTGCTCATTCCGGCTATTGCGGTAGCCCTGCCACAAATGCTTTTTGGGCTGCTGGGCGGCGTGGTCGCCGACCGCCTGAACCGCAAATATGTCATGATCATCTCGGATATATTTCGCGCCTTGCTGGTTTTGGCGGTGCTACTGGTCAAAAAACCAGGCGATTTGTGGATTTTGTACCTTTCGGCGAGCGGGCTGGCGATGGCCGGTATGTTTTTCTACCCGGCCCGCAACGCCGTCATCCCCAACATGGTTCATCCGCGCCTGCTACTCACTGCCAACGGCCTGATCCAGGGCAGCTATCTGGTCTCGATCATCCTGGGACCGATGGTGGCCGGTACGATCATCGCTCTGTGGAGTCTGCCAGCGGCCATCCTGTTTGACAGCATCTCGTTCGTCATCTCGGCCGCGATCACCCTGACCCTGCGCATCCCGCCCAACCAGAATGGCTCGTGGCGGCAAATGAACCACAAAAGCATGTGGCGCGATATGCAGGCCGGGCTGCGGTGGGTTTATCGCAACCCGCACCTGCGGCGGATGCTGTATGTGACGGCCATCGCCACGCTGGGCATCGGTGCGGTGGTCATTCTGGCTTTTCCTCACCTGAAACAACAACTGGAAGCCGGAGGGTTGGAATATGGCGGGGCGTTGAGTATGTTGGGCGTGGGCGCACTGCTGGGCGGCAGCATTGCCAGCCACCTCTCACAGCATATTTCGCTAAATACCATCATCGGCAGCATGCTGATCGCCGCCGGCATCGCCGTGATCGCCTTTGCCTGGGCACCCAATTATTTGGTTATCTTGCTGGCGGTGATCGTGTTGGGGCTGAGCGTGGTGGCTACCCGCGCCATGCTGGACACCATCGCCCAAACCCTATCTACCGACGAGATGCGCGGGCGCGTCCAGGCGGCGATCAACCTGGTTGTGGCCGCCGGCACGGCTCTGGCCGAAGGCGTCTCGGCCTTGATGGGACATTTTTGGGGCACGCGCGACATTTTCCTGACCGCCGGCAGCCTGACCATCGTCGCCGGCCTGATCTCGATCTGGATGTTGCGGGTTACGGCGCAACTGGTCCATCAACGCATTGCCCAAAAAAACAGCGAATAGCACATGGCTATTCGCTGTTTGTACCTTCTCAACATCTTGGGGGAACGCCGTCATCCTGATGGGCAAGAGCCAGCAAGATGCTGGCGTTCCATTATTTTTTGAGATGATACCGCTACTTGCTATTGGCCGATCTTGGGCAGCCCATAAACGGTTTTCCAGCCGGGGCTCATCGGCTCGAGCAGATAGGGTTTCATCTCTTCGGCCGAACGCAGCGTGACCATCTCGGTGGGCGGCACTGTGCCGGATGGAAAAGCCGTCAAAATTTCATCCACCAGCAGCGTCAGATAGCGCAAAATGGCCGCCAACGGTCGTTTGGCCTTGTCGGCGCTGCTGAGGGTAGGCCGACCGACCACGCCCTCTGGCGTGCCGGCGATTTCGATGGCGGCATGCCCTTCCCCCTCTGACCACTTGCAGGGACGCCGGAACGGATCCACCGATTTGTCCAGGTGTCCGTCGGGCAAAAAGGCCGGGTTCTGGGTGTCTACCGCATACTCCATTTTGACCATCTCTGGGAACAGGTACAACCCCAACGAGGTCTCAGACTCGTCGGCGTGGACAAAGTTGGTATCCCACTCGCCACCCTCGCTCTTGGCATTGAAAAATTCGCGCACAGCACGGTGCCAGTCTATCACCCGATAGATGCCCGGCAGTTGGTATCGCTTGCAAAACTCGTGCAAGGCTTCTTCCAGCACCCACAACTGGCCGTGATTGTTGATGATGATCTGCTTGCGCCAGCCATCGTTCCACAGCCCCAGCATCACATCTACTAACACCTCGACCGTCACCTGGTCGCGTATCATCACCGTACCGGGCATACCGATGTGGTGATAGGGATGCGAGCCGTACATCAGCGGCGGCAGGGCCAGAGCCGGCGGGTTGCCGTGATGATTGACATAATAGCGACGCACGCCTTCGACAATATGGCTGACAAACAACGTGTCCATCGCGCTGACGGTGTGCTCGCCGTGCAGTTCGGTGCAGCCCACCGGAATCAGCACAATATCATTCTTGCGCCGCTGCTCCACCAGGTCGTGGCGCACGGTGGTCTGGATGTACGAGCCGGGTTTGGCCCATTCGCAGGACGGCACCTGGCCGGGACGCATACCATACTCGGCCAGCACCTCGTCAATCTGAGCATCGCTGGCATCCCACAGCTCTTTTTTCATCCGCCCGACAGCCGTGTTTTCAAAAAAGACGGTGGGGCTAAAAGTGTGAAGAAATCTCGGTTCAGACATAACTTATTCTCCTTTTTCAAAAGGCATCAACTTGATAATTTGATTAGCCAATGTGTCGGCGACATAGATATAACCCTGCGCATCAATAGCAATGCCGGTTGGCCGCACCAGGCTGAGCGTGTCGGCGCTGCTGCCGCCCAGCGTGGCTACAAAACGGCCAGATGGGTCAAAGATCAAGATGCGCGCCGCTTCGGGGTCGGTGGCATAAACGCGCCCCTGTGGGTCGAGGGCCAGGTAGGGTTTGTTTTCCAGCGATTGGCCGTACCAGCTATCAATCTCCCACTTGCGCAGATAGCGATACTGGTTGTCAAAGACCTGGATGCGCTGATTCCACGTGTCGGCGACATAGATCGTGCCACTGGCAACGATGGCCACCCCCACCGGCTCTTCCAGCAGCCCATCGCCGACCCCTTTGCCACCCCACTGCGCTACCAGTTCACCGTTGGGCGTAAAGGCGATGATCCGCTTGTTACCCGTATCGCTGACCAAAATCAGGCCGTCGGGTGAGATGGTCACTGCGCGCGGCCCCCAAAACATCTGGCTGCCGCCCACGGCCCCATCTACCACGCCATACTGCCCCCACGTGGTCACAAACTGCCCATCAGAGGTAAACTTTTGCACGCGGTGATTCCAGGTGTCGACCACATAGACAAAACCACTCGCGTCAACGGCCAGGTCCCACGGCTCCCACATGCCGCCCTGCCCCTGCGCGTTTTGACAGCCGGCCATGTTCTCGTACACCCGACACGTATGGCCCCAGGCTGTCACAAAGCGGCCATCGGCGGTAAATTTTTGGATGCGTCCATTGCCGCTGTCGGCCACATAGATCGAGCCATCAGGGCCGACGGCCACATTGCGTGGGTTGATCATCTGCCCATCTGCACTGCCATACGAGCCCCACACTGCCGCCACCTGAAGCGGCTTGATGCCGGCGGTGTACCGATCCTCGTCGGCCGACTCTTGCACTGGAGCGGCCGTCGGCGCAGTGCCAAAATCCCACAACTGTGCGGCAATGTCTTTGCGAATATACAGGGCAAAAGCGTGCGACGGCTGCCAGTCGGCCAACGGCTGTTTGTATTTGCGATAGAACAAAATGTCCCACAGTTCTTGGCGCTTTTCGACGCTCTGCATATCTAAAAAGAAATAGCTCTTGTAGGGACGCAATACGTTCAAACGGCGAATCAGCAGCCGACCATCGGACTGCTTGACCACCTTGCCGGCGATGCGGTCGCCCAGATTGACGTTTTGCAGCGTGGCATCCTTGATCCCCTCCACGCGATACACCGTTTTGGAATCTATCCCCAACTCGGCAGTTTGCCCCCACAGTTCCACCGTGATCGAGTTGGCTCCTTTGGAGCGCACCGTGCCCATATCCTGACCGGGCATGGCAAAAGAGACGCTCATATAATAATCTTGATGCGGCCACCACACCAGCTTGCGATCAAAGCGATAATACCGCGTGCCCAGAAACGGCTCGGTCTTGACGATTTCTGCGCTGCCCACCACCAACACCGGCACGTCGGTGTTTTCGCGCGAAGGGTCGCGGCCAAAAAAGACGCGATTGGGAAAGTTGGTGTCAAAGTACCACTCGAACGGCCAGGTAGCATCCGAACTGTAGGAAAACTTGATCGCCCGCTCGTCGCCATACAGGCGGCGCGAGATTTCCTTCAACTCTTGCACCGTTTGCTTGACATCGGGCGTGCCGTGCGCATAAACCAAAAACTCTTGGGCCGTGTCATAGTTGATATAGCAGGCCATTACCGCATAGTGAACGGTCAGAGCCATGCCCACCCCCAACAGAGCCACCATAGCCACCCGCCAGGCCGCCGCCGTCCCGATCTGCCCGACGATCTTGCGAGCAATCACAGCCAGCCCCACACCAACGCCCAACGTCAACAGCCAGCGCAAAGTGTCTTGCAGGTCGGTGATGGACATACCCTGAAAGGCCTGCCCGAACAGCGGCAAACCGATGAGCATGCCCAGACAAAAGATCAGCAGTGGGGTCAACAGGGCCAATATAGCCCCGCCGCGCCGCCAGGCCTCGCGCCAGTCTATGCCATACACCATATCGTCTACAAACCGCCCACCCAACAGCAACATCGGCTGGACGATATGAACCACCAGCCAGGGCATCTTTTCGCCGGCCCAACTGTACAAAAACCAGGCCGAGATAGCCCAGTAAACCGCCCAGGCCACAAACGGCAGCGAAGGTTTACGTTCTTTTTCAGGCTGTGCATCTAACTCGCTCTGCCGATCCACCTTGCCGGTGATCAAATAGTAGGCCGTAGCCACCACGCTCAAGATCAGCGGCAAAAAGTCGTACAACGGCGCCAGCATGATGTAATAATACCAGGGCTGCC
>CAYVBK010000015.1:0-107854 GCA_964449465.1 uncultured Anaerolineae bacterium | reverse complement strand
TCCGGTCGCTTGACAAGCGTCCAAGGGGGTAGTATGGAACAAAAACCCAGGCTGCCCGATCAGGTCGGCAATGCGCCGCGCCCCCCTCACTCTGTCCGCCCGGCCCGCTTTTTGGCCGCCAGCAGACGCGCAGCCATGTCGCCGGCGGGCGGCTCGGCGGGCGGCTGAACCGGCGCCGGCACAGACTCGGCCGGCACAGACACGGGCGGCGGCGGCGTTGGCGGGATGGCCGCAGATGTGGGCAAGGCTGGCCTGATCGCCGCCTCGTCGGCCGATTCGAGCGGAGCGCGCTTTTTGGCCTCCATCAGCCGCGAAATGGGCTGCTCGGCAGGCAGGCGAGGCGCCGGGCGATGCCGCAGACGGGCCATCACTCCACCCCAGGCCCGCCCCAGACCTTGCGCCATCTCGCTCCAGCGCACCGTCACCCGCCGCACCCCCACGTCCAGCGGAGTCAGGCACACTGCCGCAATCAGCAGTCCCATCCAGATGTCGGTAAATGTATACACCGGCTGTTGGGTGTGCTGAAAAACGCCGGCCGGGTCATCGAGCAACCGCCCCTGCCCGGCCTCGGCCAGGCGGCGCATGGCATTTTCATCGGCCTGGAGCAGGCGATATTCCGGCGAATAGGCGCGCACCATACCAATCGTCTGGGTCAGGGCCGGCGCATCGGGCTGCGATGAGGCCGCCGCAATGCGCACCAGGTAGACCCCCTGCTCCTCTGGACGAAAAGCAGCCTCATAGTGGCCCGGCGCAGTCTGGCGCAAAGATATTTGCTGCGATTTGAGCGAAGGCGAGATCAAATACGCGTTCATGCTCAGGTCATTGCCATAGGGCGCGGCGTCGCCCACCACGTCTACGGCGATGCGCGCCCGCTCACCCTCGTCGGTGATGCGCGTTTCCAGCCCCGACTCGTCGCGCTCGACAATGGTCCAGCGCACCGTCTGCGCCCAAAAACGCGGAAATTGCTCCCAACTCAGCCACGCCTGCGCCCACTTGCCTTTGGCGTCCGAAGTCCAGGCCACCGCCCGCCCCAACCCATACTGCCACTGTGCCAGCAGCGGGTCGTCCTGGCCGGAGACCAGGATCACTTGCGCGGCCGGCTTGGGCGAGGCGGCCACATAGCCGTACAGCGGCGGCGTCGTTTCGATGCCGCTCAAAATGAGGCTGCGCCCGGCCAGGGCCGGGTAGAACAGTTCTTCGACAATATAAGCACGCTGCGCCAGGCTGGTCTCCTGGGCAAAAATCTGCGGAATGGTGGCCGGATTGTCGGTGTAATGATAGCGGCCGCCGCCGTCGAGGGCCAACTGCTGCAAAAAAGTCGCCGCATCCTGGCCCACCCCCACCGTAGACAGCGTGCCGTTGGTCGCTTGCAGGCGCAAAGCCAGCTCACGCAGCCCTGTCTCACTGGCTCCGCCGTCGGTGAGCAGAATGACGTGCTTGAGGCGGGCGTCGCTGCCCTCCATCACCCGCACCGCCGCCTCCAGGCCGGCAAAAATGTCGGTGCCGCCGCCGCCGCGCATGGTCATCACCTGCGTTTTGACCGCCTCCACATCCTCCAACGGAGCCAGGTTCCACACCCACTGCGCCGAGTCTTCAAATGCCACCACCCCCACCTGATCGCCGGGGTTGAGCAGATCGAGCGAACGCACCACAGCCTCTTTGACCAGCTCGATTTTGCGCGGCGTGCCGGGGCTGGCGGCCATGTCCATGCTGCCCGACTTGTCCACCACAAAAATGATCGCCAGCGGCGGCATGCGCTGCCGGTCCTTGATCACCATCTCAACCGGCAGCGTCTCTTCCAACGGTGTCTTGACATAACCGCCCACGCCATAGCTCTCCTCGCCGCCCACACACACCAGCCCATGCCCCAAATCGCGCACATAGGCTTGCAACAGCTCCATCTGGCGCGGCGAAAGGTCGGTGGCCGGCACATTGGCCAGCACCACCGCCGCATATTCGCCCAGCGAGGGCAGATCGGCGGGCATGTAGGCCGGCGTAACCCGCTCAACCGGAATGTTTACGCTCTCCAACGCCGCCATCAGTGCTTGCGCATCGTCTACCAACACGCCGCTCTGTTTGTCGGGATACGGCGAGCGGGCCACCACCAACACACGCGGCTGCCCACGCACCAGGGCAAACGCACCCAGCACATTGTTTTGATAAAACACGTCCTTTTCCGGCACCAACTGCGCCGTGAACGTGCTAAAGCCAGACTGGCCGGCCTGCATCTCGAACAAAAACGAGTTGAGGCCAACCTGGAGATAAACCAGCTCTTCGTGTGCCAGCGCGTCGTCGGCATAGAGGCGAATCAGGGCGTATTGCGCTGCCGTGCTGCGCACCCGCACCGTCACGCCAAACATTTCGCCCTCATACAGCAGAGAAGGCGCGTTCAGGCTATCCAGCAAAACCTCTTCGCCTCCCCCGTCGCCGCGTCCGGGCAGCGGCACCACATCCAGTTCGGCGCCGCCGGCCGCCGCCAGACGCGCCGCCGTCTCACTGTTGGCCGTTGCGCCAGATACAGTGTCCACGCCGTCGGACAGCAGCACCAGCCGCCGCTGCGCTGTCGCCGGCAAGAGGGCCAGCCCCAGCCGTATGGCCTGGCCGATGTCGGTGTGAAAGGTAGACGGAACGGACAGCAACTCGCCCAACTCGTGCGACTGCGACATGGGCCGTTCGACCAGGGCGTCCGAGCCGAACAGCACCAGCGCGGCATGATCGTTTGACCCCATGTGCGAGAGCGCGGCGCGCACAAATTCGACAGCCTGTGCGCGGGCAGCCTGGTCAACGCTGTCCGACACATCCAGCAAAAACACCACCGCCAGGTCATTGCTGGCGCGCACCCATTGCAGCCCGGCCAGGCCCAGCACCAGCAAAGCCAGGATGAGCAGGCGCACCACCAGGCTGATGCCCTCGCGCAGGCGGCGAAACCGATTTCGCCCGCGCTGCCACAAGCCGACCATCACTGGCAAAACCAGAAATATCCAGAGATAATGAGGATACGCAAATGAGACAGGTAAGCGCATAGCAAGCCGATCTATGGTAAAATTTGTGATTCAAAGCCATTATACCGCCCCTTGACAGGCGAGGCAAGCCCCTCCCTTGACGCATAGTAAATTTACAGGTATACTCTGAACGAACCCGTGAAACAGACCCAATTCTCAAGCCAGGAGAGCGGCGTGCGAACATTGCGACAAATCATACTATGGATGGCCGTCGGGCTGGGCGCAATTGGTGTCCTGGCGCCAACCCATATCTCGGCCCAAGACCTGCCCACGCTGGACATTCGCGCCGGCTGGGATGGATATTACAAAGTCGGCGGCTGGCTGCCCATTACCATCATCGCCGCCAATCAGGGCGGCGATGTCAACGGCGAAATCCGCGTCAAAACCGGTGGCAACTGGAACAACGCCGATGTGGTGTACACTCAACCGGCCATCCTCCCCACCCAATCCCGTAAACAATTCTCGCTCTTTGTTTTTATTCCCAATTATACTCAAGAAATCACAGTGTCGCTGATCCAAAAAAACCGCACCCTGGTCGAACAACAGGTGCGCTTGCAACCGCTGAGCGATCAAGATTTCTTGATCGGCGTGATCGGCGATGATGGGGCTGCGCTCAACTATTTAGCCGGGCTGCCGCCGGTGGGCAAAGGGCGGTTCAACGTGGCCCACCTGTCCCTGTCCGACATTCCCGCACAGGGTCGCGCCCTGAACGGCCTGGATGCCCTGATCTTGCACCGCGCCGACACCGCCCCCCTCACCGCCGATCAGCGGACAGCTCTGCGCGGCTGGGTGGCTTTTGGCGGCCACTTGATCATCTGCGGCGGGCCCAATGCCGTGGCCACCGCCGCCGGCCTGGACGATCTGCTGCCGGTGCGGGTGATCGGCACTCAAAGCATCAGTGACCTGTCGGCCATCGGCACTTTTGCCAACACCCCTCTGGCATCCGAGTTACCGGTGGTGGTGGCGCAAATCGAGCCGACTACCGGCCGGGTTCTGGCCGGGAGCGTGCAACAGCCGCTCATCGTGCGCCGCGAGTTGGATCGCGGGCGGCTGGATTACCTGGCTTTTGACCCCTACCAGGAGCCTTTGCGGGCCTGGGTGGGCAACGACAAACTCTGGCCGCGCCTGTTCTATGCCGTTCCCCTGACTCTGCGCCCCGGCAGGGCGCAGATCGCCTGGGGATCGCTCGATCAGGCCATCGCCAACATCCCCGGCCTGGACGCACCGTCGGTGCTGCTGGTGATGATGTTCTTGTTCTTTTACATCATGATCATCGGGCCGCTCAACCTGCTGGTGCTGCGGGCGATTGACCGACAGTCGTGGGCCTGGATCACCATCCCGCTGCTAATTGTCATCTTTAGCTGCGGGGCCTATATTTCGGGCTGGCTGTTTCGCGGCACCCGCCCCGCAATCAGCCAGGTGACGGTGATTCGCGCCATGCCCCAAAGCGGCATGGCCGCCGTGGATCATTTTGTGGGGCTGTATTCGCCGCTGCGCCAGGGCTATGATGTGCGCCTGCCCGATCACACTCTGGTATATCAACTTGCCACCTCAGGAACGGGGTCGGTCGGCGCACTGACGGGGTCGCTGCGGGTTGAGCAAGGGCCGCCCACTCGGGTGCGCAACCTGGAGGTCAATGTTGGTTCGATGAGCGGCTTTGCCGTCCACACCCTCCGTCCCTGGTCCGGCGTCTCGGCCAGCTTGACCCTCAGCCAGGTATCCAACAACCTGTTTCGGGTGCAGGGCAGCCTGTCCAACCAGAGCGGCTATAACCTCACCCGCTGCGTTTTGGTCTTGAACAAATACCCGGTGCAAATAGACGACCTGCCCAACGGGGCCACCCAAACCATCTCGCTCGACATTTCGGTCATTGGCGGCAATCCCCTCTACCAACTGGGCAATGACCTGGCTGGGCCGTCCACGTTGGGCCGCGAGGGCCGCGAGCAAGAACGTCGCAAAGAAATTGCCGACTGCCTGTTTCCGCCCTACAGTGCCCAATCTGCCTCCATCACCCTGGACGGCCTGAACCTGGTCGGCTGGCTGGACGCCAGCCCCGACCAGATTGTGGTCGAAGGCAAAAACACCGGCCTGTACGCCACCACCTTGCTGGTGATGCCACTGTCCTTTACCTGGATTTCGCCGTCCAGCAGCGGCAGCAATGCCTGGAGCGTGCCGACGGGATTGATGACCTGGCAGGTCCTGGATGGTGACGAAAATGCCAGTCCTCAAAACCTGTATCCCTTTCAAACGCCGGTCACATTCGCCTTTTACATACCCGACGCCGATCACGTGACCCTCACCGAATTGAACCTGCACCTGACGTCGTCCTATGCATCCTCGACCACCACCCGGCCCACCATCCAGATCAGGCGTGCCGATAACGATCAATGGGAATCCATCGGGCTGGTCTGGGGCAGCAATGTCCTGCTCAACCCACCATCGTGGGTGCAGTCCGACGGCAGCATCCAGGTGCGGGTGATGACGATCAGCGGCAACAATCCCGTCTCACTGGATTTTTCGGCGGCCGGGCAGAAAAAATAGGCCAATGCCGTTTACCTTTTCAGGAGCCGCCTGTGGCAGCGATTATTGAAACCCAAAACCTGGTTCACCGCTATGGCAGTGGCAAAAGCGGCCTGACCGCCCTCCAAAGCGTTTCACTGCGCATCGAGCAGGGCAGCATTTTTGGCTTTATCGGCCCCAACGGAGCGGGCAAAACCACCACTATGCGCATTCTCTGCACCCTGCTGCGCCCCACCAGCGGCGACGCCTGGATCGGCGGCTGTTCGGTGCGCCGAGACCCGCGCGGGGTGCGCCGCCAGATCGGCTATATGCCCGACTTTTTCGGCACGTATGACGATATGAAAGTGTGGGAATATCTGGATTTTTTCGCGGCCTGCTATGACATTCCGGCGCAGCAGCGCAAAGGGTTGATTGACGACCTGCTCAAACTGGTAGACCTGTCGCATCGCCGCAACGACTATGTAGACAGCCTGTCGCGAGGCATGAAGCAGCGGCTGTGCCTGGCCCGCACCCTCACCCACGACCCTCAAGTGCTGATTTTGGACGAGCCGGCGTCGGGCCTGGACCCGCGAGCGCGCATCGAAATCCGTGAGCTGCTCAAAGAATTGCAGGCTATGGGCAAAACCATCTTTTTCTCATCGCACATTTTGCTCGAAGTGGCCGAAATCTGCAACACCATCGGCATCATCGAGGCGGGACGGCTGGTGGCCTGTGGCAGCCTGGACGAGATTCAAGAACACCGCCCCACCCGGCGGGTGCGCATCGCTCTGACCGACCGCGCCGCCGAAGCGCAGACCATCGTCCAAACACTGCCCGGCGTGCTAGATGTGCAAACCACAGAGCGCGGCGGGCGCAAAAACGGGTTGGTCGTCCAGTTTAACGGCGACGACGCCGCCCAAACCGCCATCCTCACCCGGTTGATCGAGGCCGGCCTGCCGATCATCAATTTTCAAGAAGAAAAACCCGATCTGGAAGACGTATTTATGCAGACCACGCGCGGCATCGTATCCTGACGCCCCGGTGGCCTGTTGGAGAAGAGCGCATGAGCGAAACCGCCCTATCACCTGCTCCCCAAAAAATTCGGCGCCCCCTGTCACAGCGACTGCTGGGACTGTTTCATCGCCTGGCCTACCAGACCTGGAACAACCCGGTAGTGATCAAGGAACTGCGCGGGCGCATGCGCGGCTGGCGCGCCGCCGCCGTGCTGATCAGTCAGTTGGTCATTTTGAGCTGCTTTGCATCGTTCGTTTACTTTATTATTGCCGAAGCCTCATCCAACAGCGGCACGGTCGGCTCGACGATAGGGCAGGCTCTCTTTTACAGCACCTATCTCTTGCAGATGGTGATGGTGGTCTTTTTGTCGCCGGCTTTTACGGCTGGAGCAATTTCGGGAGAACGCGAGCGCAAAACGCTGGAACTGTTGGTCACCACCCTGCTGCCCACCCATTCGCTGGTGCTGGGCAAACTGGTATCGGCGCTGGCCTATATCGTCCTGCTCATCCTGGTGGCCCTGCCCATCGAAAGCCTGGCCTTTGTCTTTGGCGGCGTCGTCCTGCCCGAAGTGATCATCGGCACGCTGCTGCTGCTGGCCACCGCCCTGCTTTCGGGCGCGGTGGGCATTTTCATCTCTAGCCTGATGAAATCATCCATCGCCTCGACCGTGCTGACCTATGCCACCATCCTGCTCTTTTCGATGGGGCTGCCGATTATGCTGTCCATGCTGCTCGGCTTTATCGGCGTCCTGATTGACCCGATTATGGACAAGCTGGACTGGATCGGCCAGATCGCCCTGGTCTACCTGGGCGGCCTGCTGGTATGCTCCAACCCCTTTGCCACTGCCATCGCCACTGTGGTGATTGAGCAAGAGAAAAACTCGTTTTTCTTTTTCACCAGTCAGGTTACCAGCAACAACGGCAACACCTATGTCGTCCCCTTGATCTCGCCCTGGATCGTCTACATTTTGCTGTACACGGTCATCAGCGGCCTGCTCATCCTGATCAGCATTGCCATCATTCAACGCAAACGCGGCTGAGGCTTGACAGAGGATATTTCTTGTGATATGATCACCCTGCAATTGAATAAATCGCCTAATACAGGCTGGCTTGTCAGGTCAGGCTTGTAACGGGGGAACCACATCAGGGGCGAATCACGGGTTTCCAGGCAGAGTCGTTGCCGGGTCTGCGCGCGAAACAGTGTAGGGTCAGCCTTTTTCGACCCAAGCCCGGGCGATACGCATCGCCTAGCTAACCTCGTAGGCGTAGGAAAAGGACACCCAGAACCTACATCATTGGTCAAGGTGCCCTTTTTTTTATGCAACGTGATCGGTTGCAGGGTACCTCACAATCGGGCTAGGCCCGAAAGGAGGCAAAAATGGATAATTATTGGATGGTCAATCAGGTGGCCAGGCTCAAGATGGACGATCTGCTGAGCGAGGCAGCCAGTGCGCGTCGTTTTTTATCGGCCAACAAGAGCCGTCTGGCAGCCTGGCTGCAAACCCTGATTATCATTTTGGGATGATTCGTGCCTGAAAACACCAGCCCTGGAGAATGACCGCCAGGGCTTTTTTTGTTTCAACCACCTCGCAATTGCCGCCCAGAGATGGATGTGATACAATGTGTCGCATCTTTTTCAAACTCAGGAGTGACTCTCCTGAAAAAAGGTGGATTTAACCACAAAGAACACAAAGGTCACAAAGAAAATTCAGGTTGAGCTTGAAATTGTTCAAATACAATATTGAAATAATTAATGCAAGTCTTGACTTTCTTCGTGTACTTGGTGTTCTTGGTGGTTTTTTCAGTGGACTCAGGAGTGTATCATGTCCAATTCTTTGTTCTTTCCCATCGCTCAGGCCATCCGCGAGGCCTACCGCGCCGGCCAGGATGACGAAACGATGGAACCGCTGCTCCTGGCTGGCCCCGATGGGCAGCCGGTTGGTCGCATCCAAAACGGCGATTATGTGATTTTTGACGACATTCGCGGCGAACGCGAGATCGAGCTGACCGAGGCCTTTGTCGGCAGCGAATTTCCCCATTTCCCCCGCTCACCCATCCAAACGCACTGGGCTACTATGATCGAATACCGGCCCGGCCTGGTGGAGCATGTGGCCTTTCCGCCGCTGGGCATTCTCCACGACACTTTGAGCGAGACGGTCAGCCGCGCCGGTCGCCGCCAGATCAAGATCGTCGAGTCGGAAAAAGGGGTGCATGTAACCTATTTCCTCAACGGCAAACGCAACGATCCGTTTCCTGGCGAAACCTGGCGCATCATCCCCTCGCGCCCGTTCGAGGGTTATTGGCCGCTGCCCGAAATGTGCGCCCAAGAGGTCGCCGATGCAGCCATAGAGGCCTTGCGCGACCCTACCTGGCACCTGATCGTGGTCAACTGGGCCAACACCGACGTGATCGGTCACAGCGAAGACAAGGAGCGGATCAAGCAGGCCGTCTCGGCCGTAGATCGTCAGCTTGGCCGTGTACTGCAAACGGCTCAGGAACAAGGCGTCATGGTCCTGGTCACAGCCGACCATGGCACGGTGGAAAAGTGGTATTATGAAGACGGCACCATTGACACCGGTCACACCGACAGCCCGGTGCCGTTTGTGCTGGTATCGCCGCCCGGCCATCCGCTGCGCCACGCATCGCTGCGTAACGACGGCGGTCTGACCGACGTGGCCCCCACCGCGCTGCACCTGTTAGGCATCCCCCGCCCGGCGGCCATGACCGGCGCGCCGCTGATCGTCCACCCGCCGGCCGACCTGCCGCCCATCCGCGTGGCCCTGCTGATCCTCGATGGCTGGGGGGCGCGCGACGACACCTGGGGCAACCTGATCTGGGAGGCCGACACGCCCACGATGGACGCCATCCAGCGCGATTTTCCTGCTACCCGCATCGAGGCCGCCGGCGAGGCCGTGGGCCTGCCCAACACCGTGCCGGGGCGGCCAGGCAAGACGGTGGGCAATTCAGAGGTGGGACACATGCATTTGGGCGCAGGACGGGTGGTGCCGTCCGACCGGCTGCGTATCGAACGGGCCATCGCCGACGGCAGCTTTTTCCAAAATCCGGCCTTTCTCTGGGCCATGCAAGGAGCCCGGCGCGATGGTGTGCGCCTGCATCTGTTGGGCATCATCTCATTCTACAGCTCGCACGGCTCGGTCGAACACCTCAAGGCCCTGCTGCGTATGGCTAAACAAGAGGGCTTGTCAGAGGTCTATGTGCATGGCCTGTTGGGGCGGCGCGGCGAAAAGCCGGAAAGCGGCGCGCTGTATGTCAACGAGATCGAGGCCGAGTGTGACCGGTTGGGTGTGGGGCAATGCGCCGGCGTCATTGGCCGCTTTTGGGCCCTCGACCGGGAACACCATTGGGATCGCATCGAGAAAACCTATCGCTGGCTGGTCGAGGGGCAGGGGCAAGCCGTTCAGCCTGGGTTCTGACCGGCGTATTGAAAGCGTCAAGTGAGCGTCAAGCAGGGGATCAACGGGTGTGGTAACATGTCCTTGTTTTCAGGCACGGCCCCACCCGGCAACCCTTTGAGAAGGTGGCACTTGCAATGGCGCAGGCGACCATCGCTCAAAGGTTGGAGCCGTGTCGTCCACAAATAACCTCTGGGCAAAATCTGGAGAATAACCCCCCGCCCCTCATATCGAAGGGCGGGGGGTTGTGTTTTCAGTCTACTGCACGATAACGACCGTACTGCTGCGCTGCCTGGTACATGGCGACCACATTTTCGGTGGGCGAATTGTCTTGCAGCATATGGGTGGGGGCCAGGGCATAGCCGCCGCCCGGCATCATCACCTCCAACGTCTGCCGCACATGCTCTATGGTTTCCTGCACTGTGCCGCCGGCCACCGGCCCGGCCGTCGAAATGCAGCCGTGAAAGGCCAGCCGGTCGCCAAACTGTTGTTTGAGATAGGCCGGAGCCATGTTGTGTGCTTCGGGCTGCAACGTGTCTACAGCATCAATGCCCATCTCGATAAAATCTTCAAAGGCCCAACTGCTCGATCCGCAACAGTGAATGATCACCGGAATGTTGAAATGCCGGGCCAGGTCTACAAACTTTTGATGGCGCGGGCGCAAATGGCGGCGATACAGGCTCAGGCTGATCAGCGGGCCGATCTGTGTGCCCAGGTCCTCGCCGATCCATAGCAAGTCAATGCCGCCGCGCGCCGCTTCCAGGGTGCGGTACAACACCTCCAGCTGGATGCCGATCTTGCGATCCATATAGCACAAACCGGCCGGGTCGTCGCTGATCAGGTCAATCAACACCTGGCTCATGGTGCGGATCATGCCCGTGCTGTTGATCAGGTCACCCTGCCCGGCGTCTCCGGCATAGACGCACCAGGCCTGCATCTGGCGGCACTGCGCGGCTACCTGAGTATAGTCAAAATCGTCCGGCGACGGCATAGGCCAGGCCGCGATCTCGTCCAGGGTGGCCTGCTGCAAGGGAAAATCGCAGTAATCCCAATATCCGCCGCTCTCGTGTTCGATCCAACGGCGACGAATCCCCCACATGTCCACCTGGCGATCCGGCACAGGCGGGTGCAGCGGTGCTCCCACATAGGGCGCGCCCACGTGCCGAAAATCTACCCCCAACACCTGCCGCAGTTCTTCATCATCCGCGGCGTCCAGGCCATACCAGGCCTTGAGCCGACCGTCTATGCCCGGATTGGCCGCATAGTCAATCGGCACGCGGTCGGGCTGTTGATGGGCAAACGCGGTCAGCACTCGCTCTTTCGAGTTCATAACCCATCCTCCTGACGACGCAAGACCAGCAGCACCGCACGACCAGAGCCATCGGCGGCGTCGGCCTGCGCCAGGTCTATCAACGCGCTTAGCAGCCCATCGGCCATGTCCTGGATCGACGCATCGGCCCACTGCTCAATGGCTAGTGACCATTGCTGCCAGGCCGGGCGGTTCTGGTTCTCACTACAGCCGTGCAGCAAATTGGGCACGCTCAAAATCACCACATCACCAGAGGCCGGCGCCAGGCCAGTTTGGTCGTCAGTCCGGCTCAGGCGTTCGCTTCCTGGAGCGCTAGACGCACGGACTGTCTGGACATGCCTCTGACCGTGCTGCCACCACCACACCGCCGTCGCGCCCATGCCGGCGCAGGTCAGCACGCCATCCTGATCCAAAATCGCATAAAGCAGCGATAGCGGCGGGTTGCCTGCCGCGCTCAGGCACACATTCAGGTTGCGCACAATCTGCGCCGGCGTTACATCTATTTGCGGTGGCAGCGATTGAAACAAGGCCTGCGCTGCCGCCGCCGCCAGCATTGTCGCTGCTCCCTGCCCTTGCATCTGCCCCAAAGCAATGCCCACTGCTTGAGCGGGCAGGTCGAGCCAGCTATACCAGACTCCGCCGTCCGGCGAGTCAGTCCGGCAGGCCAGTGCCACTTCCCAGCCCACACACGGCGGCAGGCACGGCGAAATTAACCTGCGCTGCAAACCGGACAATAGTTCTGGCTCACAGGCGCGCGACTGAAAGGCCAAAATGTCCGGCAGTTTTGTGCTCAGGGCCTGCGCCACCGTGTTCAAACGGCCCGTTTGCGCCGGCCCCAAAGCATGAGGTTGCGCCGACAACAAAATCAATGCACCGGCCGGCTCGAGCAAAGGCAGTTCGCAGCCGGGTGCGGCAGCAGGCTGGCGATGCAACGGGATGAACAATGCGCTGCTCACCGGCAGGCCCGACTCGAACGGCGGCAGGTTAAAGGGCAGTTCGGCAAACGACTCGGGCGTATCCACCAGGTGGGGCGCAGCCAGGCTGGCCGCCCACTGCCACATGGTGGTGATGGGAATGTGCATCGGCGGCAGGCAGCGACCGTCTTCCAGCCGCACATAGACACCAGCATGGTCTTGGGCGGCGTCAAATATCCCCATCTCGCATTGACACGACACAATCTCGGCGCACCATGCCTGGGTCAGCCGGCTCAGCGCATCCAGGTCCCCTGCTGAGCGATCGATCTCTCTATGCACCCTCTGCGCAAAAAGCAATTCTTGCACCCGGTCTTGCAGTTGATGGTTCTCCATGCGCATGTGACGTACCAACGCTCCCACGCCGACCAGCATTATGGCCAGGGTCAACAGGCGCGCCCATGTCCAGGCCGCCCAGACCGGCGCGATCAGCAAGGCCGCCGGCAGGGGTGCCAATTCTAGCAAAATCTGCGTCGGATTCCATGTGCGCGCCCAGGCCCGCTCATCGGTGCGACCGGCCAGCAGCACCACCGGCACATAAAGAATCAGGCGCAGCAAGACATAGACCAGGCACATCAAAACCAGAGCCAGAACAGTCCTGGCTTGCACCGTCGCCGGGTGCAATGAACCGCCCAACCCGGTCAAAACTGTCCATGCGCCGCCAATCGCCATCACATTGCGCCCACCATGACATGCTGCCGAGGCCACATGCTCAATCCAGGCTTTGCGAGCATGTCGCTGCGCCAGATACGGCGCCAAACCTGTCGCCAGGCCAGCGATGAACGCCGCCCACCCGCCCACAATTGGTCCACCGGTGAGCATGGCCCCAAGCAGCACAGCCCCTTCCAGGTTCAATTCGGCGCCATCCTGGCCCATGGGCAGACGAAAATACGAAACCAGCATGGCCACCACCGCAAAAGCAAGCAGCGCCCACAGATCAAAAGAGGCCGTCTGATACTCGACCAGTTGCACCAACACCGCCACGCCCAACAGACCGATCAGCAGCGAATAAACTACCGGCAGACGAGGGTACACCAGCCCCATCCCAGATTTGAACATCTCGCGCTTGTAAGAGCGTTTATTCATCTTGAAATGCCCCAAAATATCCGAGAAATCGAACTAACAAAACATATCATGGATGTTATCATTATACCATACCTGCATCGAGTTGTCATTCAAAAGATTTCTGGGTAAAATAGGCCAAGATACCAGATTGGTTTTTATTTACTTTGTGTTGCGGGGGAGATATGGCCAAAGTCGAAAAATCTATTACGATCAAAGCACCAATACCCAAAATTTGGGATGTCGCCAAAGATCCGGCACAGTGGCACACCTGGTTTGATGGTGCCTCGGAGGCCAAATCCATTCATGGCGATGGAGGAGTTGGCACCATAGTCGAACATGGCATCACGGTCAGCAAAATCCCGCTGCCGGCCAAAACCACCATAGTGGTGTTCGATCCCGGCGTCTGCTGGAAAGGCGAATTTGTCGGGCCGGCCAACAAGGGCTATATGCAATGGGATTATCTGGCGATGGGTGAGCGCACCCGGCTTTCTTTTACCATCGAAGCCGAGCTGAGCGGCCCGGCCAAGCTGGCCGAATCTATTGTGATCAGCAGCTTTGAAGAAATGGCCGACAAGACACTGCAAAACCTCAAACGCATCGCCGAGGCCTGATAGGCCGCCGCCTCAAAAAAACAAACAGCCGATTCCAATCGGCTGTTTGTTTTTTCCGCCAGGATCAACAAGAGCCAGAGTTGCCCAAGCTCTGGCTCTTGTCAAAAGGAGGAGAAGATTATCTGTACATAATATATCGCAGATCAGGAAAACAAGCTGGACGGCTATTCTACGATGATCATACGCTTACCTGACGCTTGCCTTACTGTTTTATTGCAATGGCCAGGTTTACTGAAAAAACTGCCTGGATGCCTTTTTTCAAGAGAGTTATGGTTGCATAGACAGGTCTTTGATCGCCAGCGGCAGATACACCAGCTGTTTTACCAGCCCCCCGCCCGATGGTTCAACCCAAGGCGTCATGCCTGGCTCTGTCAGACCTGGCTGCCGCATCACAGCTCGATTCCGAATCGTTTGTCCTACCGCACCGACATTCACAGTGATCTCAAATGTGTATGTCTTGACACCCGGCGGAATGGTCTGATTGTTCCAGACCAACGGGTCGGCATCTGCATCCGCTTCGGGCGTGTCCGAGTTGGGCGCGTAGGTGGTATACGCCGGAATCACATCGCTGATGACGACACCCGATACGTCAACGCTGTGCGGATTCGTCACCTGGATGGTATAGCGGATTGTGTCGCCGGGCAGCAGCGGCGTGCCGTTTACGTCCAACGCCGCCTTGCCCAAGGCCAACACTGGCACAACCGTGCTCCCTGGTGCGCCAGGCGGTGTCACCGGTTGGGTACAGGCCTGCGTCAGCCCCTGTTGAGTCAGGCAAGCCATGTTGGCAATGCTCTGTCCACCGGCGTTGGCATTGATGGTCACCTCGAATGTGTATGTCTTGACGCCCGGCGGAATGGTCTGATTGCTCCAGACCAACGGGTCGGCGTCCGCATCGGCTTCGGGCGTGTCCGAGTTGGCCACATAGGTGGTGTACGCGGGGATGGCATCTTGGAGTGTAAAGCCGGTGACGGTGACGGCATGGCTGTTTGTCACCTGGATGGTATAGCGGATTGTGTCGCCGGGCAGCAGCGGTGCGCCGTTCACGTCCAACGCCGTCTTGCCCAAGGCCAACACCGGCGTGACGGTGCCGCCATCCGGGCCGGCCGGGGTGACGGGCTGCGTGCAGGTCTGTGACACCCCTGGCTGCACTGTACAGGCCACATTGTTGATCACCTGACCGCCGGCGTTCTCGTTCACCGTCACAGCCAGGGTGAGTGTTTGCACCTGTTTGGCCGTCAGACTCAAACCGCTCCACACCAACACGTTCTCCACCCTGGTCGCCGGCGGAACGGCGGAACCTGGGATGTAGGTGGTGTAGGCCGGGATCGTGTCCGTGACGATCACGCCGGTCACCGCGGCCGGGAAGGTGTTCTCGACGCGCACGGTGTAAGAGATGGTGTCGCCGGGTTTGAGCGGTGTGCCGTTTGCGTCCACCGCCGTCTTGCTGAGCGTGACCGGGCCGACGCTGCCGTATTCATACGCGCCGCTGTCGCAATCGGCCGCGCCGACCCCATCGCCGTCCACCGGGCGAGGCGCGCCGCGTTGATCGGTCGCCGGGCAAACGCCACCGGTCGGGATCCGATCAATCGCCGGGCTGCCGGCTTGCAGCGCAATTGTCCAGGTGGGGCCGCCGTTATCCTGCGGGCCGGCAGGGTCTAACAGCGGATTCAGTTCTGGGATCGCTGCATTGCAACTGGTGCCGGGGTATTGCAGATTATTGCCGCCGTCAGTGTACGAGCCGGTATAGGTATGACAATTGTTGCCCCATAACGGGTTGGCAATGATGGTATTGCGCAACGTGATCGGTGGCGCCCAGCCGTTACTAAAATACAAGGCGGCACCGTTGGCGGCCCCGTTGTGATCGAAGGTGCTGTTGTTGATTTCGCCCCAGCCCTCAAACGAGGCCAGTGCGCCGCCGGCATACCCTGCCGTGTTGGTGTAAAAGGTGGTATTTGTCACATATAGACCACGCCCAAACCAGATCGCGCCGCCCCACTCGGCGTGATTGCTCTGGAACAGACTGTTCAAGATCGTAATCGGGCCGGTGGCGTCGTTTTCCGTCATAATCACGCCGCCCATATAACCGGCCGTGTTGCTATAAAAGGCACTGGCGGTAACCGTGATGGGCGCATAGCTGTAAATTACGCCGCCCTTTTCTGTCGTCATATTTTCCACAAACAGGCTGCGGCGGATGTCGAGGGCGCGCCCGCCGCCGCTGCGAATGACGCCGGCAGTATACCCCGTCGTGTTGCTGATGAACCGGCTGTTTTCAATATAGACTACGCCCATGCCCCCGGCATCGTGCAGCGCGCCGCCCTGCCGGGTCTGATTACCCTGAAACTGGCAGTTTGTCACGACAATGTCCATATTCCCACTGTAATTCACCGTGCCATAGCCGTCGCTGGTGGTGACACCGTTCTTCTGAAACAGGCTGTTGTCAAGCATCAGGCTGCCGCTGTTTTGATCAATCGCATGGCCGGCACCCGCCTGGTTGCGGATAAAGGTGGAAGCATCTACCCATACAGTGGGGGCCGGCTGCGCAGCCTGAAAGTTGTTGACGGCCTGGATGGCGCCGCCGGCGCCGGTGGTTGTGTTGCCGCTAAACGTGGTGTGGCTCACCTTCAAGCTGCCGCCCGCAATATAAATGGCGCTGTGGGTGTTGCTGATGATGACGCTGTTCCACACCTCTACGGCGCTCCCACTGGGCGTGCGAATCACGCTGCCAGGATTATCCCCTTTGGCGTTCCGCAAGGTCAAATCGCGCACTGTAAGCGGCCCATCAATGGGCGGGTTATCCTGAAAGACCCGAAACATGCGGTATGCATCGTTGCCACTGATCGCCAGCGTTGCTGCGCCGGGGCCTTGCACGGACAAGCCGGCGGGGTCGGTCAATTCCGGCAGGTTGGCGAGCAAGGTAATCTGCCCGCTCAAGCTGGTCAAATCAATCACGTCTAGCCCGCTGCCGGCGGGGCAGTCGGGCCAGGTAGCCGCGTTATTGTTGGCATTGATGATCGCCTCGCGCAGTGTGCAATAGCCGTCATTCGCCGTCGAGTCGGCCAGGCTGGTCACGGTAAGAGTCCCTGTCGCCGCTTGCGGTGCAGCCCAAGGCGGCGCGGCCGCGACGGGCGCGCGCATTGGCGCAAACTCGGACGACGCCAGGCCCAACACAAACAAGCCAATCAATACCATACACATCCATTTCTGACGAGTTTTCATCATTTGACCTCCTGAATAATAGATTTATCCCCAGCCGAATTGGCGAGGGCCAATTCCTGCACATACGCCAGCAGTTCTTCTACGCTGGCAAAACCGCGCCGCTCTGATGATGGCTCCTCCTGTGTTCCGATGCTCTCCAGGCTAAAACGCCACAATGGCGGCGACATGGCATCAAACGTGTCTTGCTCTGTCCACATCCGCAAAATGAACGCGCGATAAGTTGAAGGCATATACGTGTCCAGATTCATCATCCTCTCCCGGCGATTGGGTTGCCGTAATGCTTGAATCTGAGTATACTCAAAAAGTCTTCGCCAATCCTTCGGTGGATATTGGATGCTGGATGATGAGATGAGCGAGTTGCGTGTCTGGTTGCTGGGCGGTTTTCGGGTGGAATGGGCCGGGCAGCCCGTTACCGCCTTTGAGTCCGACAAGGCGCGCGCTCTGTTCTGCTACCTGCTGCTGGAAGCGCGCTCGCTTCGCCGCGAACAACTGGCCGGGCTGTTCTGGGGCGAGCAGCCCGAAGCCCGCGCGCGCGGCAACCTCAGCCGTGTGCTTTCCAATCTGCGCGACTTGTTCCCCGCCTGCATCGCCAGCGACCGGGAAACCATCGCCCTGACTCCGCCAACCCCGGCCTGGATTGACCTTCACGTTCTGATCGCCGCTTATCGCACTGCGCAGCAATCCCCCGCTGCGCTGAGTGCCGCGCTGGAACTCTACCGCGGGCCGCTGCTGGCGGGCTTTTCGCTGCCCGGCTGCCCCGAGTTTGAAGAATGGCAGCGCATTCAGCAGGAGCAGGCCCACACGCTGGCGTTGAGCGCGTGGGATGGGCTGATCGCCTATCACCGACAGCGCGGCGAATGGCCCGCCGCCGTCGCTTGCGCCCGGCGCGCGCTGGACCTTGACCCCTGGCGCGAAAGCGCGCATCGCCAATTGATGCTGCTGCTTGCATTGCAAGGCGAGCGCGACGCTGCTTTGCGGCAATATGAAGTGTGTCGCCATCTTTTGGAAACGGAACTCGGCGTTGCCCCCGCGCCGGAAACCGAGTCGCTGTATCGTCGCATTGTTGCCAACGCTGAATTGACAGAGTCTGCCGACTTGGCTCCGCCGCCGGCGTTGCTGCCGCTGGTGGGCCGCGCAGAGGCGCACGCCTGGCTGCTGGTGCAGTGGGATGCTGCCCGGCGCAGTGCCGGTGGCCTCACCCTTGTCGCTGGCGAGGCCGGCATCGGCAAGACGCGGCTTGTTCAGGAAACGTTGCGTTTTATTGCCGGACAGGGTGCGCGGGTGCTGCGGGGACGTTGCTATGGATTCAACCGCACTCTGCCCTATCAGGCTCTCTATGAAGCGTTGCACGTTGTACCTGACAATCCGTTGGCGCAATGGCTCACCGGGCCATTTCAACCGGAAGCACGCCACGCGCTCTTTGCTGCCATTGCCGCCTGGCTGCGCGATTTGTGTAGATTGCGTACCCCGTGTGTGATTTTTCTGGATGATTTGCACTGGGCCGACTCCGACACACTGGATTTGATTCATTATCTGACGCGCAACCTGAACAAAGCTCCTTGCTGGCTCGTCGGCGCGTACCGGTCCGACGATGCGCTGCCCGACCATCCACTCACTCGCCTGCGGCAGACTCTCAACCGCGACGGGCTGCTGCATCTGTTGGAACTCTCGCCACTGACCGCCGCTGATGTGGCGAAACTGACGAGCCTGCTGCTTCAAACAGAGAGGACAACGCCGCTAGGGGATTACCTGTTCCGCGAAAGCGAGGGCAATCCGTTCATCATTGGGGAAGCGCTGGCTGCCCTGCGAGAACAGGGCTTTGTGCGCGGCGAGGGGGGAAACTGGGAAATTGTTGGGGATTTGATTGCACCGCTGTCGCTGCCGACGCGCGTGCAAGACATCATTTTACAGCGCACTATCCGGCTCGACGAGCAGGGGCAATATCTGCTCAGCCTGGCAGCGGCGCACGGGCAGCCTTTCGACGCCGAATTGCTGACCGTCGCCGGTGAATGTGAGATAGAGGATGTGGAGACGGCTTTGGCCGACTGGCAGACGCGCCAGCTGGCGCGGCCTGTCGCCGATGGGTGGGATATAGCACACGACAAAATCCGCGCCGCGCTCTACCAGGCCGTCCCTGTGCCGCTGCGCCGCCTGCTCCACGCCCGGCTCGCCCACGCATTGGAGACGCTACAGCCCGCACAGGTCGCGTTGCTGGCGCATCACTTTGACCGGGCGCAACAACGCGCGCCGGCCGCCCACTATCTGCTTCAGGCGGGCGATCAGGCACGGCAGGCTTATGCGCAAGAGCAAGCTGGTGAGTATTACCGACGTGGGCTGGCATTGGCGCCAGCACCGGAACTGCGTTACAAGTTGCTCTGTGGGCTGGAATCTGTATGCGATATGGCCGGCCGCCGCGAAGAGCAGCGCGCTGCGCTCCAGGAGCTGGCCGCCCTGGTAGAAACGACGCCAGCATTGGCGATGCCGCGCTATCAAATTGAAACCGCATTGCGCCAGGCGCACTTGGCTGAAGCGATCAGCGATTACGCTGTCGCGGCGGCGGCTGCCGGGTGTGCCGTGTCGCTGTCGCTGGCGGTTGGTGATGATGTTTTATCTGCGGCGGGCTTGCGGCAGTGGGGCTATGCGCTACGCCGCCTGGAACGGTTGCCTGAAGCACGGGATCTCTACGAGCGGGCGCACACCGCCGCCGCGCGCGCCGGCGACATGCCGGTGCTGGCAGATGCGCTGCAAGGGTTGGCCAATGTAGCGTGGCAACAAGGGGACTATGCTGCGGCCAGGGGCTATTTGGAACAAAGTCTGGCGCTGTGCCAAGAGCTCGGTGACCGGCGCGGGGAAGCGGATGCCTATAACATCTTGGGCATTGTGGCTCAGCACGAGGGTACGCTGCTGACGGCACAGGATCATTACATGCGCGCATTGGAGCTTCGCCGCACCATCGGAGACCAGCGTGCGCAGGGACTAAGCCATAATAATCTTGGCGCTATTGCCTGCGAGTTGGGCGAATGGGAGGTTGCCAAGGTTGCCTATACCACTGCCGCCGCGCTTTGCCTTGAGGCGGATGATCGCTGGGGCGCGGCAATTGCCCGGCTGGGGCTGGCAAAAGTTGCCCTGGCGCGGGGCGAGCTGGCGGCCGCGCACCAAGACGCGGCCGCAGCATTGTCAACATTGGAACAAATCGGGGCCAGGCAGCGCGCCGAGCAGGCGCGCCATGTGCTGGAACAGATTCGAATGGCAAGTCGGTGTGTGCAATAATTGCCTCTTGGGTGTTCTTTGTGATGAAAACCGACTTTTTCAGCGGCCTCCCTAGGAGCGTGCTGAAAAAACCTCTCACCACCAAGACACAAAGGACACAAAGCATTTCTAGCGACCCAAAAGTATCGTAAGTCTTGGTGTTCTCGGTGTCCTTTGTGGTAAAAATAGACTTTTTCAGCGGTCTCCTAGCGCACTATGACCGAGACGCTCCAGGTCTGGATCGGCTCGACGTTTTGCTCCCAAGAGCGGCGGTAGGCCAGCTTGAGCGTGACCTTGCCCGTGCTCACTGCCTTGAAGCGCAGTGTTTCGACGCCGCCGGCGCCCACCACTCCCGGCTGTCTCTCCGATTTGAACTCGGCCTCGCCCTCCGACTGGAGAATGGCCTCATCCAGGTCTACGGCCGCCCAACTATAGCCGGTAGTGGGGTTGCTATCCAGACTGATCGCCATCACCTGCCCCTGCTTGAGCTCGATCTCGCGCCCATCATCGCCTGCGCCCAGTTTGATCTCGGCCGTTTTGGCCGAGCCGCAGGCCGAAACGCCCAACAGTACAATGACCAGGCCGAGACACAAAACCCATTTGTTCAACATCATCAAACCTCCCAGAAAACTGAATGGCTTCAAACCTGGTTCAGTCGGACAAAACGGGCTGTGCCTGATCCAGGTGACGACACAAAAACGGCTCCGGCTCGCTCAAAGAACCGGCATAGACCTGGGCGGCGGCTTTGCATCCGCCCTGACACGTCTCGCGCAGGCGGCAGGCCTTGCAAAAAGAAGGCATTGCCTGCATAAAAGGGGCCAGACGCTCCGGCGAAACAATGTCGGCCCAGGATTCTCGAAACAAATTGCCCAAAATGGTGGGCGTATGGTTGCAAGGGCGCACGTTGCCCAACGGGTCCAGCGTGTAATAGGCTCGCGCGGTGCCGGCGGCGCAAAAGCCAAACCCCAAATGGGGGTATACGGCCAGGTCTATCAGGCAGGGCTGGATGGCGATAGAACAAGAGATGGGCCAGTTTAACTCGACTCGGGCCGCCTCGGCTACTGCCAGCGCGGCCTTGACCTGCTCCACCGAGGGCAGCAGTTCATCCACATAGGCCCGCCCGCGCCCGCCCACGTTCAGGCGATTGAGCATCAGGCCGCTGGCGCCAAACGCAAATGCCAGGCGGATGGTCTCATCCAGATCGGCAATGTTGAGGCGGGTAGCCACAAAAACGGCCACCCATGCCCCGCCGTGATAGCGGATGCGCGCGGCCGCCGCCAGCACTGCATCAAATGCGCCGGCAATGCCCTCGGCTTTTTCTGCGCCACACAACCGGTCGTGCATCTCGTGCCGCCGGCTCAGCAGCGGCAGCTCGAACATACTCACCCCGCCCTCGATCAATTCCATAACCAGTTCCTCGGACAACAGCCGCCCGTTGCTGATCAGAGTGAGGCTCACCCCGCGCCGACGCAGGTGGGCCACAATCTGGAGCAGATCGGAGCGCAAAAGCGGCTCGCCGCCGGTGAGGGTGACATGCGGGCAACCCGTCTCGTCCAGCGCCTTGTCAATCAAGGCCAGCGATTGCGCCGTATCCAACTCGCCGCGCGGGTATGAACATGGCCATGTCGGGGTGTCAGGCTGCCAGACATTGTAGCAATGTCGGCACAGGTGATTGCAGCGCTGCGTCACCTCCCAGATCAGCGAATAGAGGGGCGGCGTCTGGCTCATGGGCGGTTTCGCAGACGGTCTCGCGCCAGCACCTCGATCAGGAACTGCGCCGCCTCGGCCGCTTCTGGCGGCACCTCTAGCTCGACATGGGCAAAATCGGGAGGCGGCTGCCCTTGCTTGCGCGACTGGGTAAAGCGTTGATACAGCACATTCACCTCGTCGGGCGACATGTTGAGAAACGCCACATCGCGCTCCATAGACGCCTGGATGACCGCCAGCGTGTTCGGGTTCAGGTCGCTGGACATGGACAGGATTTTGGCGCGTGATACCAGATCGCCGCTGCTGACCGGCCTGAAATCAACCAGCATCGGTTCATAGCAGGTGATGGGGGCATTGCTGCGCCAGACGTGATAGGCTGCTCCTTCAAAGGCGATCTGTGCCTGATCGGCGGCCTCTGCGCTCAATTCGTTCAGCGCCACCAGATCGTTCAGCGCAGCGCGGTGATCGGCCA
The DNA here is from genome assembly GCA_964449465.1 of uncultured Anaerolineae bacterium. Lineage (GTDB taxonomy): Bacteria > Chloroflexota > Anaerolineae > JAFGEY01 > JAFGEY01 > CAYRXM01. The sequence goes on along the minus strand of CAYVBK010000015.1, from coordinate 85,327 downwards.
GCAACTGCTTTTGTGCCTGCTCACCGACATCCAGGTCTTCCGCCTGCTTGGCCAGCGCATCCAGTCCGGCCAGCCAACAGAGCCGCAGCCGCTCGCGGGCCAGGGCCGCCTGTGCCTGTCGGGTGGCCTCGGCCGGCAATCCGCCGGCTTCCAGGGTGGCCTGGAAAATCTGTGCCTGGCGGGTGAGGTAATCGCCGGCGTCGGAGGAAAGGGATGGGGTAGGCGAAGGCATAACTGTATAGCATGTCACTGCCGGGGTGGGCGTATCTGGCGGGGCCTGATCGTAGCACAATACGCGAGGTGGAAATACCTGACACGCGGCGGTGGTGCGCGCAGCCAACCAGCCAGCCAACGTCACGCCCAAACGTCGCATAAATTCGTGTCGGTTCAATTTCATGGTCAACCTCCTGTTCGATCCAGAACATCAATACCAAGACGCCGAATCAGGCCAGGCGGTTCCTCGTTTCAGTGCAGAGGAGACATGGTCGCATCCCAGTGACCAAGAACCGTCGCCCGGCGGCCCAAAATGCGCAGCATATCGGGTAGATCAGCTACGTGCAAGATGCCACGCCCACAGTTGGCCGCCGGCCAGGCCACATAGGGCGTCTGCGTCCACTCGAAAAATGACCGCGGCGCATCTTGAAGCGTCACCGATTCGACCTGAGGGTGGAACAGCGCGGCCAGCGCGGCCAGGATCGCTCCCTGCCCGCGCCCATAGAGGTCAATGCACTGCGCCCCCTCGCCGATCAGCAAATCTATTACCCGCAGCAGGTCATAGACGCGTCGCCCCAGATAGCTCTGATTGAGCATCAATCCATAGGCATGAAACATGTAATCCATGCCATAGGGCTGCAAAAAACCGCCACGTTCTTCTTCGGGCAGTGATTCGCCGAGGCCGCGCACATCCAGGGCATACAAGGGCAGGTCTTGCGTCAGCGATTTGGCCCATTCGTTCTCGGCCAGGTCGGCCTGCGCCGAAATGTGCGGCACATAGAGGCGCGCTTCCAGCTCAACATCCAGGGTAAAAGGAGAATCGGATGGCCGTAGCAGCTTGAACAAAATGGCGCGCACCGGGCCTTCGGTCTCGACGGCAAAGCGCGCCCATGCCGGATCGCCCTGGCGCAGCGGACGGGGGATGCGGTAATGGGGTGGCGCAGAGCGGGCAGGCAGGTTGAGCAGATCGGCCAGCCTGGAGCGCAAGGTTTCATCGTCTGGCGCGGGACGGGTTGCGGCAATGTCGCATGCCTGCGCGGCGATCAATTCATAGGCCGGCGTGGCGCCTAGTTCCATCACCTGACCGGTCGGCGTGGCCCACAGGTCGGCGGCCGGCAGCGGAACGGCCGCATCGCGCCACACCATCGGCATACGTGCATGGCGGCAGAAAAACTCAACCATGGCCTGCTGGCTGGGTTCATGATAGCCGTGATCGCGGTCGCCGATCCACAGTTCGACCCGGTCGCCGGCACCCAGCGCATCGTAAAAAGAGCGAATATCTTGATAGGCCTGGAACAGGCCGCGCCGGTCAAAAAAGTCATAGCGCTCGCCCAGCAAAATGGCCGGTTTGGGAGATTGGGCGATCATAAAATCGGCCATGTCCAGGCCGGCGGCAATGACGCCCGGCGGGCACTGTTCGGCGTCGGCGGGCAGTTCGTTCTCCAGGTTGCTCAGAAACGAGGTGATAAAGCAGTTGGGCGCGGCCATCGTAAACCGGTCGTCCAACGCCCACAGCCAGGTGGTGAGGGTGCCGCCGCCCGAATTGCCGGTGAGGCCGACGCGGGTGGGGTCTATTTCGGGGCGCGAAAGCAGATAATCGAGGGCGCGAATACCGTCCCAGGTCCGCCAAAAGGCGAACGAATCGCCCAAGAGATCGAGTTGCTTGCCCATCATATTGTGAGCCTGGGTGCCCCAACCTACCTGCGGACGGCAGGCCAGGCCGTGATACTGCTCGCGCTCGCCCTGGCTGAACGGGTCATAGATCAACACCACAAATCCGGCCATAGCCAGTCGTTGACAAAAAGCCTGATACAACTCGTAGGCTTTGCCCTCGGCGGCATGGCCGCAAGGGGCCAACACGCAGGGCGCCGGAGCATCCAGACCGCACGGCAGGTACAGGTTGGCCGTGACCAGGCAACCGGGGCGGCTTTCAAAGGTGAGCCTTTCGATGCAAAAATCATCTCTTTGTATCACGCCGTTGATGTGAGGATGGAGCGGCGTGCGCGATGGCAATCCGCTCCAGGGCGTAAAAGCCTGCCGGATGGCCGCCCGCGCCTCGCATTGATAGGCCTCAGCCTGCGCCGGCGTCTGAACCGCTGCCAGCCGTGCCCGTCGGCGGGCGTAAATGTCGCGCAATCTGGCAACATAGTCGTCCAGCACCATGTGCGCATAGCCGTTGCGATAAGGATGTGAGGGCATGTTCATTCTCCTTTGAAAATCGTCCCAGTAGTCATCATACACGATTCTCGCACACCACCCAACATGAAAATGTCCATCGAGGAGTTTGGCACGCCCTCGTGCGGCAACTCCTCAGCAGGAGTAGAGACGCAATATGTTGCGTCTCTATCCGGTGCAATGCAGAGGGTTGTGTTACAATATCCGGGACTGGTCAATCCAGCCGCGCCAGGAATCGCTCCAGACGGTTGAGGGCCTCCTGGATTTGGGCCATGCTGGCGGCGTAGGACAGGCGGACGTGTTCGTCGTTGCCAAATTCGACGCCGGGCACCAGGGCCAGTTTTTCATGCTCTAGCAGCAAGCGGCAAAAATCCATCGAGCCATTGACCGGCTCTTGATCGTATCGCTGGCCGTAATAGGCCGAAATTTTGGGAAAGGCATAAAACGCGCCGGTGGGGACGGGGCAGGTGATATGGGGCATAGCGTTCAGCCGCTCTACCATGTACCACCGCCGCCGATCAAACTCCTGGCGCATCACCTCTACCGTGCCTTGATCGCCGGTGATGGCAGCCAGAGCCGCCTTTTGGGCTATCGAGTTGGGGCCGCTGGTGGTCTGGCTTTGCAGCCGCCCGCAAGCAGCGATCAGGTCGGCGGGGCCGGCGGCAAACCCGATGCGCCAGCCGGTCATGGCATAGGCTTTGGAGGCTGCGCCCACCACCACCGTCAATTTGAGTATCTCGTCGCCCAACGAAGCAATACTGACAAACGGCGGCCGCTGCTCCACCTCTGTTCCATAGATCAAACAGTCATACACCTCATCCGACAGCACGGGCACCTGCTTTTCGACCAACACCCCGGCCAGGGCGGTCAATTCGGCGCGGTTGTAGACCGCGCCGGTGGGGTTGGAGGGCGAGTTGAGGATGAGTAGACGGGTGCGTGGGGTGATGGTCTGGCGCAGGGCCGCCGCACTCATCTTGAAATTCTCTTGAGCCGAGGTGGATACGATCACCGGCGTGGCTCCTACCGCCTTGACCTGCTCGGTATAGCTGACCCAATATGGGGCCGGGATGATTACCTCGTCGCCGGCGTCTACCAGCGCATAGACCACATTAAAGAGGGCCTGCTTGCCGCCCGCCGTGACCATCAACTGATTGGGCTTGAAAGAGATGCCACGCTCACGGCCCACCTTGTCGGCCCAGGCGGCGCGCAACTCGGCAATGCCCGATGCGGGGGTGTAGCGGGTAAAACCGGCAGCCAGGGCCTCGTTGGCCGCCCGCACAATGTGCGCCGGCGTGTCAAAGTCGGGTTCGCCGGCGGCCAGGGCAATCACGTTCTCGCCGGCTTGCTTCATGGCTTTGGCGCGCGAATCAATGGCCATGGTGGCCGATTCGGCGATGCGTTGGACACCTTGAGAGAGCTTGAGCATTTTTTCCTCCGATTGAATAAGGGTTGGGATATCTGCCTCCAGCGCGTCGCCCACCACCATCGGTGCGGCGAGCAGGATGCCCGCGCCGATGAGAGCATGTTCAGTTTATCATGGTTTGAGCAAACCGGCAACCCAACTTGACAGCACAACCGGTTCGACATACACTAGGAGACCGCTGAAAAAGTCTATTTTTACCACAAAGGACACCGAGAACACAAAGGTTTACGATACTTTTGAGTCGCTAAAAATGCTTTGTGCTCTTTGTGTCTTGGTGGTGAGCGGGTTTTTCAGCACGCTCCTAGCGCCGGATTACGTTTTCGGTTTGATCATCACAAGGAATGCACATTGAACGATATACTCCTCACCAAACGACGCCAGCCCAATTCGGGCGGCTGTTTTATCTGCGGCCTGCACAACCCCATCGGCCTGCACATGGTCTTTGAAGAAGACTCCGCCAGCGGGCGCGTCTATGCCCGCCTCGCCGTGCCAGAAGGCTATCGCAGCTATCCGGGCGTGGTGCATGGCGGCATCGTGGCCACCATTCTCGACGAGACCTCTGGCCGCGCCATCATGATGCACACCCATGACGACAATGCCTTTTTCGCCACTGCCAAAATGGAGCTGCGTTACCGTCGCCCCACGCCCACCCAAACCCCTCTGCTGGCCGTCGGCTGGGTGGAGCAGTTTGGCCCCAGCCGCTCGCGGGTGTGCGGCGAACTGCGGCTGGATGGCCCGACGGATGATCCCTCTACCCTGCTGGCCGAATGTCAATCTCTGGTGGTCAAACCCAACCCCGAATTTTTGTCCGGCTGGGACGAGGAAATGCCCTTTTGGCGAGTCTATACCGACGAGGAATTGAGCCATGAGTGAGATTTTGGTGGTAGATGACGACCGTGATGTGGCTCAGACGATCAAGCTGGCTTTGCGGCGCAAAGGTTTTCAATCTCAACTGGCCTACAATGGCGCCGAGGCGATCAAGATGCTCCAACATTACCACCCCAGCTTGATCGTGCTGGACGTGATCATGCCGGGCATGAACGGTTTTGAGGTATGCCGGCACATTCGCGAAAACCCGGCTACCGCCGCTATGCCGATCATCTTTTTGACGGCGCGAGGTCAGGATGATGATCGCATCGAGGGGTTTCGCGCCGGCGGCGATGATTATCTGACCAAGCCTTTCAACCTGGAAGAATTGATCTTGCGCGTGCAGGCCGTCTTGCGCCGCAGCACCACCCTGCCTGTCGTCCCCACCGACCGGCTCACCGTCGGAGAAATCACCCTGGACATTCAGTCGTTCAGCGTGCAGACCCATGCCGGCACAGTGCTGCTCACTCCCACCGAGTTTGAACTGTTGCATTATTTGATGGCGCATGCCGGGCAGATTTTTTCCAGCGAGCGGCTGCTGCGCGAGGTGTGGAACTTTCCCAACCACACCGGCAGCAGCGATCTGGTGCGGGCGCACATTAAAAACCTGCGCGACAAGATCGAACCCGATCCCAAAAAACCCATCCACTTGCAGACGGTGCCGCGTCACGGGTATGTGTTCTATGGATAGCAGGAAGGGCCGCCTATGAGCACAGACAGGGTGCTGGTGGTTGACGACGAACCGCAGATCCTCTGGCTGGTCAGCCGCTTTTTGCACAAGCTAGGCTATGCTGTTGAAGAAGCCGGCGGCGGCGAAGAGGCCATCCTCAAATTGCGCGCCGACTCGTTTGCGCTGGTCTTGTGCGATTTGAAAATGCCCCTTGTAGACGGTTGGCAGGTCCTTGAAGAGATCACCCGCCACCATCCCGACACCCTGTTTGTATTGATGACGGCCTTTGCGACCATTGATATGACCATTTCGGGTATGCGGCGGGGTGTCTATGACTTTTTAACCAAGCCGCTTGATCTGAATGACCTGACCCTGACCATGCGGCGGGCTATGTCGCACCGTGAATTGCTGCTGCAAAACAAACAATTGATCGCCTCTCTGCGCGACAAAAACCTGATTCTCGACACGCTACATCGTGAAGAGCAGCGCAAAACCGAGCAACTCCGTCAGGTCAATGCCATCGCCCGCCAGATCACCGAAATTCTGGACGTGGATCGCCTGATTGACATTGCCATTCCGCAGGTGTGTCGGGCATTTCACTTTGCCTCACTCAGTTTCGGGGTGATTGACCGTGACCAGATCGCCTTTCGCGGTCCGCCGCTCGATGGGCGTCGCGAGGCCGTGCAGGCCAGCCCGTTTTGGGCGTTGACCCAGGGCGGCCGCCGGCCCTTTGTGCGCTCACCCGACACCCCCTCAACCATCATTCCCGCCTGTGACCTGGTTTTTCCTTTGCAAGCGCACGACCGCATCGTCGGGCTATGGGTAGCTAACTGGCAGCAAGACGCTCCGTTGGGTCAAGACAACCTGCCTTTTCTGGAATCATTGGCCGGCCAGACGGCTGTGGTGCTGGAAAATGCGCGGCTGTACTCGCTGGCCCGCCGCGCCGATGAGCTGGCCTTTTTGAACCGCATCGGCCAGGCTTCCAAGCAAAGCCTCAACCTCAAAGAGTCGGTGCAAAGCATCTTGCTGTGCATCTGCTCCGGCGACAGTTCTTTGCCGCCAGTGTCGGCCGCCGAGATCTGCCTGCTCGACGACGACCAAAACATCGAGATGGTGTTCAGCCTGATCGGCGAGACCTTTCAACAAGGCCAACAGCCCTTGCCGGGTCGAGAATTTGTGTGTCAGGTTGGCCCACAGTCGGTGTGGATGCAGCGCGATGTGATCTCGGGGTCGCTCGATCCGGTATACCCACTCCTATGCTCGTGGCTGGGCGTACCGCTCTACCTGGGGCCGCAGCTCATCGGTGTCCTCGTTTTGGGCAGCAGCCTGCCCGATGCGTTCGGCCGCGAAAATGGCCGCATGCTGCAAATCGCCGGCCAGCAGATTGCTATGGCCATTGAAAACGCGCGGCTTTTTGAGCAGGTAGAAAACACTCAGCGCACCATTTCGGAGAGTCGCAGCACCCTGCTGGCCGTCTTTGACAGTATTTTGGACGGCATTTACATCATTGATCGCCGGCAAAAAATCCTGGCCATCAACCGCACCCAGGCCGGGCGGGTGGAGCGCAAGTACAGCGAGTTGGTGGGCCGCCCGGCCCAGGAAGCCTTTCCGCAAGGACAGCAGTTGATCCATTGCATCGAAGAAACGCTCAAAAGTGGCAAGCCGGTTTCTTGCACCGAACGTCAGCAAGGCGAGGGGCGCGCCTGGACCGAGTGGAATGTGCATACCTACCCGGTGGTTGGCGAAGACGGAGAGGTCAATCACGTGGTGGTGGTGGTGCGCGATGTCACCGAACAGCAGCGACTGGAGGCCTCACTGCTGCAATCGGAAAAACTGGCTGCCATCGGTCAGTTGGTCACGGGCATTGCCCACGAGATCAACAACCCCATGACCGTGATCTCGACCAACATTCAGATTTTGCGCGAAGAGATTCCCCCTTCGCACCCTAGCTACGAGTCGGTCGAGTTGATCCATCGCGCTGCCGAACGCGCCTCTAAAATCGTGCAAAACCTGCTGCGCTTTTCGCGCGCCGAGCAGTTTGAATTTATGCCCACCGACCTGAATCTCTCACTCCAGGACGTTGTCTCACTGGTTCGTTCGCAGATGAACAAAGCCAATATCGAAATGGGCCTCCATCTGCAAGCCGGCCTGTCGCCGATCTGGGCCAGCCCCGACCATTTGCGCATGATCTGGTTCAACCTGCTGCTCAATGCCCACGATGCCATCCAGGACGCCGGCAACAGCGGGCATATTGACATCTCGTCGGGGTGCGAGGGCGAGGCTGTGTGGGTGCGCATCTCGGACGATGGCATGGGAATTTCGCCGGACAACATGCGGCGGATTTTTGATCCGTTTTTCACCACCAAAGAGCCGGGGCGCGGCACCGGATTGGGGCTGTTCAACTGCTTTCGCACTATCGAGCGTCATCGCGGCCGTATTCATGTGGAAAGCCAGGAAGGCCAGGGCACCGTATTTGAAGTTTGGCTGCCCATTCGCCCTGATTAGCCTGGTGCCGGCCTCGATGCGGCGATCAATGCGCCAGTGTCCAATACAACACCAGGGCGGTCAGCAGCGCGGCGATGCCGATCAGCCACCCGTTCTCCTGCCAGATTTCTTGCCAGACTTGCTGCCGGGCGATTGGGGAGCCGGCAGGCAAAGCAGCAGGCGTTGAGGAGCGCAGCAACCGTTGCCACACCTCTACCGAAGCGGGCCGTCCGGCCGGGTGCGGCGACATGGCTGCCAAAATGGTGTCTTGAACAGCCGACGAAATGTCGGGGTTGAGTTGGCGGGGCAGCACCAGGCTGTCGGGCTTGAGAAACACTTCTTGGGCGCTGGGCGGCGGGGTGCCGGTGAGCAAATGGTACAGGGTGGCGCCCAGCGCGTACAGGTCTGAGCGCATGTCGGTATGGTCGGCCGAATCGCCATACTGCTCCAGCGGGGTATAGGGCAGCGACCCCATGCCACGCAGACCGGTCAGCGTGCTGCTGCTCTCTGGATCCAGCGGCCTGGACAGCCCAAAATCTACCAGCTTGATGTCGCCTTCGGGGGTTAACTTGATATTTTCGGGCTTGATGTCGCGGTGCAAAATGGGCGGGTCCTGGCGATGCAAAAAAGCCAGGGCGTCGCACAACTGCTCCACCCAACCCAACACCTGCGCTTCAGGCAAAAAACGACCTTTGCGCCGCGCCTCACGGACAATGTGCAGCAGGTCGCTGCCTGGCACATAATCCATCACCAGGTAATCGCGCTCACCCTCTGAGAAAAAATCAGAGACCTGCGGCAGGTTGGGGTGGCTGAGGCAGGCCAGGGTATTGGCTTCGCGGTGAAACTGCTGCCGTGCCTGCGCCTCGGCCTGCGGCGATATGCCTTCGGGTAAAACAATCTCTTTGACGGCGCAACGGCGGCCCGGCAAACGGGTGTCTTGGGTCAAATAAACCGCCCCCATGCCGCCCCGCCCGATCAGCGATATTACCTGATAGCGTTCATGCAACATTGTGTCAACAGGCAGTTCGATAAACAAAAAAACCTCTGCAAGAAATCCGACTATTGAGGAGACAATATGAAACAAGACGATCCAAAATCTCCGCCACCGAGCGAAGCGATCTTGATTCTGGTACAAGAAGGTCAACCCGGACCGCACTGGCCGTTGGGCCATAGCCCCATCACCATCGGTCGTGAGGCCGACAATGATATTGTCATCTCGGACCGTTGGATTTCGCGCCATCATGCCCAAATTACCTGGGAAAAAGGTCATTACATCTTGAGCGACTTGGGCAGCAAGAACGGCCTGTTTGTCAACGGCAGCCCGGTGACGGAGGCCGTGCAGTTGCAAGACGGCGACACCATCCAGATTGCCCCGCGCTTTCAACTTACCTTTGTAGACAGCGAAGCCACTGCCCCGGTCTTGCAGCACAAAACGGGTGTACAAATTGACCATCAGGCCCGCCGGGTTTGGGTGACCGGTGTCGAGCTAGACCCGCCGCTGTCTACCGCCCAATTTGCCCTGTTGGAAGCGATGATCCGGTCGCCGGGGCGAGTATTTACGTCCGACGAGCTGATTGCCCTGGCCTGGCCCGACGAGGACCCCTCTGGTGTCAGTGCCGATGCCCTCGACTCGCTGATCCGTCGTCTGCGCGGCCGGCTGATGGAAATAGACTCCACCTATCGCTACATTTTTGCCGTGCGCGGGCATGGCCTCAAATTCGAGCCGCCAGCTTGATCGCGCCGCCTATTTGACCAGCCCCCTGGAGCGGAGGTGCGCCAGAATCAACTCGTCAAAAGGCTGCGCTGTATTGATCGGGACATAGGCCACGCCGCGCTGCCCGCACCATCGGCCGATCTCGTCCTGCCAGGCGGTCAGGCGGCGGCGGTACAACTGCTGCATCACCGCATCAATGGTCACTTCCTGGATATGCCCCGATTCGACATCTACCAGCTTCAAGTCGCCACTCAACGGCGGATCGGCCTCTTCGGGCGACAGGATGTGCAGCAAAATCCCCTCGTGACCGCGTGACAGCAGCGCGCTCAGGCCATCTTGATAGCCCTGCGGCGAAAACATGTCGCTGATCAAAATCACCAGGCCGGCCCGTCCTGCCGTCGAGGCGCGCAAAGCATCGTTGCGCAATGCCGTGTTCAAATTCGTCACGCCGGCGGCCGGCTGATCGGACAAAAAGCGCAGCAGCGGCAGTATCTGACCCTTGCCTCGCGCCGGCCCAAACCCCTTGCGCGCCTCGTTGAGTATGGCCAGCCGCAGCCGATCCCCACTGCTCAAGGCCATATAACCCAGCGCCGCCGCCGTCCGTCGGGCATAGACCCACTTGTTGAGCGGATCGTCCTGGCCCGATCCGCCCCAATTCATCGAACGGCTGGCATCCAGCAACACATGCACGGTCAGGTCTTGCTCTTCTTCAAACAGCTTGATAAAAGGCCGCTCCAGCCGGGCATAGATATTCCAGTCCACCCGCCGCAGATCATCACCCTTGACATAATCGCGATAATCGGCAAACTCGACCGAAGCGCCGCGCAGGGTCGAACGTCGCTCGCCCTTGATCTGCCCGGCCCGCCGCTGATGCACCACTAGCGACAATCGCTCGATTTTGCGCAAAAACCGTTCATCAAACCAGATATCGGCGTCGTTCACCGTTTACCTTTCCATCCGCCGATTTCGACCGGCTCAATCGGCGTAAATGCTCAACAGATCGCGCAGCATCGCCGCCGCCGACGGGATCGGCTCTGGCTCTTGGATCGCCGCACTGATCACACCATAAATATCGGTATGATACACAATGCCCATTTGCTGCCCGCTCAACTGCGCCAGCGGATGATCGCCCGGCAGCGCAACCGGCGCCACCGACAGGGTATAGCGGCCATCGGCCTGCCGCACTGCCGAGGCCACCAGCTTGATCATTCGGCCATCGGCGCGCGCCCGTTCCAGGTCGGCCAGTGTGATTTTGGTGATGCCCTGCACCTGCACATCCGACAGGCCGGCAGGGATGCCCAATACGCTCTGCGCCAGAATAACCAGCTTGTTGGCGGCGTCCCACCCCTCCACATCCAGCGAGGGATCGGCTTCGGCGCAGCCTTGCGCCTGCGCGGCCGCTACCGCCTGGTCATAGGTCAACCCTTGCGCCATCTGCGCCAGGATAAAACTGGTGGTCAGGTTGGGCAAGGCTTCGATCTGCTCGATGGTTGCCCCGGCCAGGTCACGCTGCCCCAGATTGATCGCCGGCAATCCGCCGCCCACCGTCCCCGAAAAGCGCAGGCTCAGGCCCTTTTGCCGCGCCAGACCGATCAGCTCGGAATAGGCCAGCACCAGCGGTCCCTTGTTGGTTGTGACCACGTGCATGTCCCGGTTCAACGCCGTCCGCATACAACTCAGGCCCGGCTCGCCGTCGCTCAAGCTGACCGGCGAGGCCTCACACAGCACATCGGCGGCCAGGCTGCGCACCAGTTCCACCGCCGACAGGCCCGGCCGGCCCACGCCCGGCATCTCGGCCGCGCTGCGCCGTTCCTTCTTGAGGCGCACCAACGCGGCCATGTCTAGCCCATCGGCGCACACCGCCGCTCCCCGGCTATCGGCCACGCCTACCAGACTAAACGACAGGTCACTCCCCTCAGATAACTGCGCTGCTTTACGGTCGAGGATGGACAAAAATCGCCAACCGATGTTGCCCAAACCCACCAAAATCAACCTGACTTGTTTCATCACATCTCCTTGCGCATCAAGACACGTCTCAACCAGAAACCAAATGATACCTGTGGTGTTTTATTTACCAGTCTACGTCAGAATTTTTTGGAGGAGGTCCTGGTATGATTCACCTGGTGACAGACAGCACGGCATATTTGCCGGACGACATTAAATGGAAATACAATGTGCATCAAGTATCGCTAAAAGTTATCATCGAAGATCAGGCTTACGACGAGATGGGCGGCATCACCCAGGCCGAATTTTTCAACCTGCTCGGTCGCGTTGAAACGGCGCCCACCACCTCACAGCCGGCCGTAGGCGAGTTTGTGCAATTGTACGATCAGTTGACCCGCAACGGCGACGAGGTCATTTCGCTGCACATCTCGGCTGGGCTGAGTGGCACGATACCCAATGCCATGTCGGCGGCGCAGGCTGTGGCGCCCCATCTGATTTCGGTGGTAGACTCGCGCACTTCGGCCATCGGCCTGCTGCTGATGGTGATCGAGGCCGGCGAGGCCATCGCCGCCGGGCAGAGCCGCGCCCAGGTGCTGGCTCTGTTGGATCGCATGATCGCTCAAAGCACAGCAGTGTTTATGGTGGAAAATCTGGCGTATTTGCACAAGGGGGGTCGGATCAACGGCGCCACCCGTTTGCTCGGCACGCTGCTCAACATCAAGCCCATTTTGTACATGAACGAGGGCAAAATCGAGCCGCTAGACAAGGCCCGTTCCAGCGCCCGGGCCAAAAAGCGGGTATTAGATGAGGTGGTGCAGCGAATTGGGCCGGCCCCGGCTCGCGTGGCTGTGGCGCACATCCAGGCCCCTCAAGAAGCGGCCGAACTGGCCGATCAGGCTCGTCTGCTGCTCAACTGCGTCTCTTTGTACATCAGCGAGGTGGGGCCGGTCATCGGGACGCATGTGGGGCCGGGCTTTTTGGGCATCGCTGCCTGCCCGGTGAGTAGCTCGCCGGCTCATTGAGCCGGGTTTGTCATCCACCCATCACGGCAGGGCGCGCCTGTCGCTTCGCCAGCGGTTGCTGATGGCCACCAGCTTGTGGCCCAGGTCTTGCGGCGACTGGGCCGCCCGCTGTGCCACCAGCGTCACCAGCGCGTCGTGGTGACGGGCCGGTTCGCGGATAAACTGCTCCAGGGTTTGTCGCCCCTGATCGCTTTCATCGCGCTCAAACGATGTCTTTAAAATCGCGTAAACCGATTTGGCGTTGACAAACTCTTTGCGGTCAATCGGCCTGCCCAACTGTCTGCTGGCGCTCTCCAACCCCAGCAGAATCACTGGCGCAAATGGCCGCAAATAGTCAATCACCTCGTGGGCTACCTGATTCCATTCCTCGTTTCTGGCTACCCCTTGACTCATCCATCCATCCTTCAATGTTCAAACGTAACGGCCAGCTTTTCCACACAAGCAGGTAAACTGAATAGTATACTCATAGTGTACTGATGGTATACTCAATCGCTCAGCCGCGAGCGAGTCACCACATATTCGCGCACCGGCAGGTCTACCTGATCGGCCTCATATTGTCGCACAAAAGTTTGAAAAATATAGCGCACCAGGTCATTCAGCCCGACCCCCTTTTCCTGGGCGATCTGCGTCAGCTTGAGGTGCAGGTCGTCGCTGATGCGGTAGGTGTGGCGGGCAAATTTCTGGTCATATGGCGACGGCGAACGGGCTGACCCGGTGGGGGCAAACAAATCGTCCATTGCTTCGCCGGTCAAAACAGGGCGTTTTTTAGGACTCATCAATCACCTCGGCCAGTTGACGATACGCTTCGGCACCCGGATTGTTCCGGTCATACGCCAGGATGCTCGCCCCGGCCAGGGCTGCTTCGGCAAAGCGCACCGACCGTCCTACTGTGACGGGCAGCACCGGCAGTCCCTTGTTCTTCATGGCCTCCAACACCTCGCGAGCATGCACCAGGCGACTGTCATAAAAAGTGGGCAAAATGCCTCGCACGCTCAGGTCGGGGTTAAGGCGGCGCACCTCGTGCAGCGTTTGATAAAACAAGGCAATGCCGCGCAGGGCCAGGTACTCGCATTGGGTGGGAATCAGCACCCCATGCGCGGCCACCAATGCATTGATGGTGAGAATGCCCAGGCTGGGCAGGCAGTCAATCAGCACATAGTCGGCCCGCACCGGGGCCAGTGCCTCTTTGAGTACCGCCTCGCGCCCCATGCGCACGATCAGGCCGGCCTCGCTGCGTGATAGAGCAATGTCAGACGGAGCCAAGAACAGTCGAGTCGCCACCGGGCAGGTGATATCGCGCACGGTTTTGCTGCCGACCGTCGCGCTGCCCAACACCTCGTGCATGCTGCGACCCTCGGCATCCAGGCCGCAGGCGATGGTGAGCGAGCTTTGCGGGTCCAGGTCAACCAGCAGCACGGTGCGGCCGCGCTCGGCCAGGGCTGCGCCCAGGTTCAGGGTGGTGGTGGTTTTGCCCACACCGCCCTTTTGATTGGCAATGGCGATCACACGAGGCATGACTTCTCCATTCAGAATGAACTGGAGAATTATATCATGCCTTTTGATTTATGAAAACTGGTTGCCAAACAGGTCAATGTAAGGTATACTGAGACAAAACAAGTGCATTCGACCACAAGTGCATTTGACCATAGAAAGGATACCCGTATGCCCGGACGAAACGATCTCTGCCCGTGTGGCAGCGGCAAAAAATACAAAAGTTGTTGTATGGCCCGTGACAAGGCTGAGCAGGCCGAGCGAATGACCTGGGAGCGCGCCGCGTCCGATATGCGCGCCGCCCTGATCGGCTTTGCCCGCGAACCCGAATTTGTCCAGGATGTGGCCGCAGGGTTGGGGCTGTTCTGGCAAGATCGCTATACCGCCCAAACCATCCATCAGATGAGCGTAGACGAGTCGCTGCGCTTTTTTGACTGGTTTGCCCACGATTACACTCTGCGGACGCGCGGCCGCCGTCTGATCGAGGTATATCGCGACGAGGTGGCCAACACGCTGCAAGAGCCAGAGGCGGTCACCCTGGATGCCTGGATCGCCAGCCTGCCCGGCAGTGCCTTTGTGCTGGAGCAGACCGATCCCGACCAGGGCTGCGTCCACATCCGCGACCTGCTGCTTGACCGCGCTCTGATCATTCACGACACGGCGGCGGCGCAGCACGGCCAGGCGGGGCAAATTCTGTTGGCGCGGCCTCTGCCCGAATGGATGGCACCGGGCGAGACGCGGTTGCGGCTGGCCGGTGCCACCGCCGTCTTGCCAGCCGAAGAGCAAGAAAAATTGCTCCAATTCATCCAGCAAGCGCGCCAGGCCTACCTGACCGATCATCCCGACACGGACATGGCCGAATTTTTGCGCCACCGCGCTTATTTGCTCACCCACTATGCCCTCGATTATGCCGATCGCGAAGGCCGGCCGGCCGTAGCCGCCCAGGATCCTTCGGCCAAAAAATTGAGCGGCCAAACCCTGCGCCGGATCGTCAACTGGGGACAGAGCAAAATCAAACTGACCTGACCAGTGGGAGAGGATGAATGCAGACACCGCGCGATTTGAGCAAACGCATGCTCGAAGCCGCCGAGCAGACGCCGGTCATTGACGTGTATGAACGCCTGCTGCCAGAGAGTGCGCGCACCACACAGCGACACGACCTGTTTTCGTGGTTCCTGGCCTGCGCCGCCGACCAGATCACCGCATTGGGGCTGAGCGAATCAGAGCAAGAGTTGCTCGGCCAGATCAATGCGCCGCCGCTGGAGCGATGGAATCTCTTTGCCGCCCGCTGGCCGGGTTGGCGCGCCACCGGTCTGGGGCGCGCTGTTTTGCGGGCTGTGTGGGAGTTGTTTCACATTGAAGAGATCAACGAGCGAACGTGGAAAGACATCTCGGCCTATTTGTGGAAATCTGGCGCGGCCGGGATGTACGAGTTGCTGCTGCGGCAGGCACAGATTCGTCACGTGCTGGTGGCCCGGCCCGTCGGCGAGGCCACACCGGGAACAAACTGGCTGAGCGACATCGAGCCGCTGATCTGGCCGACCGAACGGGCTGATTTGGGGCCAGACGGCTCTTGCACCAATCTGGGGCAATTGGAAGAATTGCTGCGGCAGGTCGTCAGCCGCAACGTCGAGCAGGGCTGTCTGGCTTTTACCCTCGCTCGTCTGCCCGACGCGGTCATGCTGGCGCCGATCCAGGCGCAATGGGCTTTGGGGCGGCTGTTGGGGCGCGAATCGGACAACGCGGCCGCCGAACCAGCCCTGTCGAGCTATTTGCTGCACCGCCTCATGTCCGCCCTGTCCGGCGCCGATCGCCCGCTGATGGTTCAGGTGAGCCAGCCGGCACAGATCGAACGCCTGGCTGCCTGGCTGGATGCCTATCCGCAGGCGCGCCTGGTGGCTCTCTATCGGGGCGGCGACCCGTTCCCTCTTATGTCGCTGGCATGCCGCCGGCCTCACCTGATGCTGGGGGTAGGCGACCTGTGGCGCACGACGCCGTTTCTGGCCTGCCATGTGCTGAAAACCTGGATTCAAGGCTTGCCCTGGAACCGGCTGTTGGGCATCAGTGGCGGGGCCGTCGTCATCGAGATGATCTGCGCCCAGGCCTGGATCGCCCGCGAGCATCTGGCGGCGATGCTGGCCGAGATGGTGGCTCACAACGAGTTGGATGAGCAGGATGCTGTAACAGTGCTGCGCTGCCTTTTGGGGCAAAACGCCCAACAGTATTTTGATCTGGATGATTAGTATACTAGCGAGTACACCAAAGGTGTACTAATGAGTACACTATAGATTGAACCAGCCTGGTTCACAGGGCAACATAAAAAGGCCTGGCATTTGATATGTCCAGGCCTTTACGTTTTGGGTGTGTTTCGTTCCAGCTGAATAGATAGAGTCTGGCACGTGGGCGTGCCGCACGCCCACATAACCCTGATAGCATAGGAGCGTGCTGAAAAACTCCCTCACCACCAAGACACAAAGGACACAAAGCATTCCTAAAAACTCAAGTATTGCAAAACTTTTCTCAGTGTCCTTTGTGGTAAAAATAGATTTTTTCAGCGGCCTCATAGGTGGCTACTTTTGGGCCGGGTGATGGCTGTCGAACCAGAGCCTTTACATCGGCGTGGGCGTGAAAAGCAGGATGAGCAAGAACAGTGCCAGCAGGGCAATCAGCTTGCGTTTGCGCCCCAATGGGGCCAGGGTATTCAGTGGGGCGGGGTGCTGCCAGCCGGAGAGCATGATGAATGCCGCCCAGACAAACCAGCCGTTCCACATAAACAGCCCCAGCCCAAGCAAAATCAGCATGACCAGGCTGCTCAGGTACCTGGTCCACGGCCCCAATACCGCATACGCCACATGCCCGCCGTCGAGTTGACCGACCGGCAAGAGATTGAACCCGGTGACAACCAGCCCGAACCAGGCGGCAAACGACATGGCGTTGAGATAGGTGTCATAGCCGGGCGGTACACCGCGAAGAGCCTCGACCCAGTTTTCGATCCATTGCAAGAGCAGCGGCGAGCCCAGCATGGCCGCGTCTGATGGAATGGGCTTGATGGGTGAGGTGAACATGCCAATCACAAAAATGGGCAGAGCCACCAAAAATCCGGCCAGTGGCCCGGCAATGCCCACATCAAACAAAGCCTTGCGGTTTTCCCACGGCGTGCGGATGCGGATGATCGCTCCAAATGTGCCAAAGCCCAGCGGCACCGGGATGAAAAAGGGCAGGGTGGTATCCAGGCCGTATCGTCGGGCCACAAAATAATGCGCCAACTCGTGAACGCCCAAAATGCCCATGATCGTCAGCGCGGCAGGCAGGCCGGCGAGGAGCAGTCTGGGCTGTTGGAACAGCCGCCCGACATTGTCGCCCACCTGCTCATACTGCTCCATCCACGCGCCCATCACCGTAGTAGTGCACAGGGTCAGCAAAAACAGCACCAGGTTGATCACCCAGCGGTTGGCTCCGGCCTGAAACACGTGCCGGATGGCGATCACCACATCATAACCGTCTTGATGGCGCAAGATCGGCGTATAGCCCAACCCGGCCAAAGACTGGCGCAATTGCGCAAAGGCCGTGTCGGCGTCGGCAGACAGGTGGCCGCGAAACAGAACGCTGTGCTGGTCGCTCTGATTCCACAGGGTTTCGGCATCGGGCAAAACCGGCAAGATGCAGGCGCGCAGCCGGCCGATGATTTCCAGTCGTGAGATGTTTTCGAGTGTTGGTTCGGCATTTTGATTTTCCATAAGAATGTAGCTTAGCCGTTTTTGACCATTCTGTCAAGTCAGAGTGGCATCCCCCCTGCAATCGCCCCCATTGTAACGCCCCGCTGATTCGCTGATTCGCCGCCCCGTCAACCCGCCAACCCGCTGATCCGCTGATCCGCTACTAACCAATACCCCCATTGTAACCCGACTGTAATCCTGATTTGTGTATGTCTATGTTACAATCGCAAAAGGTTCAATTGCAAGACAAGGGGGCGAGTATGTCTGTTTACACCGTTTTGGGTCAAAAACTGCACACGGTCGAAGAAGGGAATCCCAACCGTCAACTGGCTCTGCTGATTCACGGCTGGTCCAGTTCGTGGTATGCCATGTCGCCGCTGCTCAAGCTGCTCGGCCAGCGATTTTATGCCGTCGCCGTGGATCTGCCCGGCTATGGCGAGTCGCCGCCGCTGAGCGAGCGAGCTACCATTCCGGCTTTGGCCGACCTGCTGGCCGAGTTGATCGCCCAGATCGGCGACGGGCCAGCCGTGCTGGTGGGACATTCGATGGGGGGCATGACCAGTGTCACGATGGCCTTGCGCCATCCGGTGTTGGTGGAGCGCATGGTCTTGATTGGCCCGACCATCACCGGCAACCTTTCGCTGATGATCAACCTGGGCATTTCGCCGGTCACGATGCTGGAGCGGTTTGGCCTGGGCAGCCTGATTGTGTCCAGCGTCGAGCGCACTTTTGTGGGTATCACCGACCGGCTGATGCGGCCAGCTTCGTTCGCCGAACGCAGCGGTATCACCCGGCAGGATTATGAGCGGCTGCGCGCCGATGCCCGTCGGCCGGGGCAGGGGCGCACGCGGGCCGAGTGCTTTGTGGCTATGCGCGAAAACAACCTGAGCGGCCAATTGAGCCAGGTGTCTACGCCGGCGCTGGTGATTTGGGGCGCAGAGGACAATACGGTACCGCTGCGCGATGCCGGCGTGATCGCCGATGAGTGGCCCGACGCCGACCTGCGCATCTTGCCTCAGGCCGGGCACTGGCCGCAGTTTGAGAACACCGACGCCGTGCGGCGGTTAGTGGCCGCCTATTTGGGCCTGCCGCTGACCGGCGATCAATTGCATGCGCCGGTGGACGATCAAGAACTGTTCCGCGTGCAAGATGTGGCCCAATTTTTGGCCCACTCGGACATTGGCAACAATCTCAATCAGCCGCAGCGCATCCGCCTGGCCGCCCAGTGCCGGGCGCGAAATTATCTGCCCGGCGAGCCAATTGTGCAAGAGGCTCAGGCCGGCAGCGAGTTGTACATCATTCAAGAGGGGTTGGTGGAGGTGTGGAAAGACCCCGACGGACCCGACGGTCCGCAGCAGCCCTACAAAACCGCCGTGCTGCGGCCTGGACAGATTGCCGGCGAGCTGGCGATGCTGGATCAGGGGCTGCGCAGCGCCGACCTGGCCGCCGGCCCCGAGGGTGCCACCGTCTTGAGCCTTTCTCGCGAGCGGCTGCTGGCTCTGTGCGAAGACGATGCCATACTCGGCACACGGTTGATGTGGAACATTTCGGCGGCGGTGGCGCAGCGGGTGCGGTTTGTGCTGTGGCAGCTTCAGCGGGCCAGGGCGCAGGCGGCCTAGAAGGCTGTCGGGGGTCCCTGATCGGTGGCGAGTCCCCAACCTGGCAATTTTAGCGCACTGAGTGGGGTGTGCCCGAACAAGTTCGGGATTCCGGTACTCTCAAGCGGGTGGGGTGCCAAGTCCTCGAACAAGTTCGGGATTCCGATACCCTCAAGCGAGACCTGCGTTATTGCTCGATTTCGACAGGCTCAATCGGCTGCCCATCCAGGGTGACGGTGCGAGAGGCCGCGTCCGGGCCATGCACGCATACTTGCACGTGCTTGTACACAGGCAGTCCGGTTGGATCAGATGGAGTGACCTCTACCTGTCGCCGCAAGCGAACCTCGCCGGGCAACTGCTCTGGGCCGTTTAATTCGCAGATCAGGCGGGTCAGGCGGTATTGGCCCTGCCGAAAATTCCAGGTATGACCGTCATCCTCATACAGCCACGACTCGCCGCAGCCAGGGTACACATGCAAAATCAGCGTATCCGGGGGCGGTTCGTCGGTGTGCTGCATGAGCGGCCACATCGGCACAATGCTGCCGGCGCGCACCAGCAGCGGCAGGCGATCCAGCGGCGCGTCCAGGCGGGTGATCTGCGGCCCGCCGATCAGGTCGCCGCTCCAAAAGTCATACCATCGCCCGGCCGGGACATAGACGCGCCGCAAGGTGACACCTGGCTCGTACACCGGGGCCACCAAAAACGCATCACCCAACATGAATTGATCCTCAATGTCGGCGGCATGCCGATCATCTTGAAAAGCCAGGCACAGCGGGCGGGCCATCGGCAGGCCGGTTTGGGCGCACTGCCAAAATGTCGTATAGATATAGGGCAACAGGCGGTAACGCAGCTCGATGAATTGGCGGCTGATGCGCTCACAGTCGGGGCCAAACACCCATGGCTCTTGATCGGCGGTGTTTTTGGCCGAATGGTTGCGGAAAAAGGGCAGAAACGCGCTCAACTGATTCCAACGGATCAGCAACTCGGCGTGCGAGTCGCCGGCAAAACCGCCGGTGTCCGGCCCGGTAAACGGCAAACCGCTCAGCCCCATGTTCAAAACGAGGGGCATTGTGTTGCACAGACTCTCCCACTCGCTGAAATTGTCGCCCAGCCAATGCATGTGGTAACGCTGGCTGCCCGCCCACACTGACCGGCTGATCACCAACGGACGCTCATTGGGGCGCAGGCGCATCAACCCCTCGGCCGAAGCGCGGGCCATCTGCATGCCATAGACATTGTGGACGGTGGCATGGTCGGTGCCACACCCTCCGCTGTCGTGTCTCACTACATCGGGGAACGTGTCGCCCTGCTGTCCCAACACCGCTGGCTCGTTCATATCATTCCAAAAGCCATCTACCCCCAGGTCCACCATACCCCGATACAGGTCTCCCCACCAACGGCGCACCCGTTCTGAGGTAAAATCGGGAAAGACGCACTCGCCGGGCCACACCGGCCCGCTGAACGGCCGCCCGTCGGGATATTTGCAAAACACATCGTTCTTCAAACCATCCTGATACACCCAATAATTTCGATCTTGTTTGATGCCGGGATCGATCATCACTACTGCCTTAAAGCCACCCCTGTGCAGGTCGGCGATGAGTTGTGCCGGGTGGGGAAAGCGTTTGGGGTGCCAGGTAAAGCAGCGATAGCCGTCCATATAATCAATGTCCAGGTGAATGGCCTCGCAAGGGATGCGTCGCTGCCGAAATTCGGCGGCGAGCTGGCGCACCCGCGCTTCGGGGTAATAGCTCCAACGGTTTTGGTGATAGCCCAAGGCCCATAGCGGCGGCATGATCATGCGCCCGGTCAGTTCGGTGTAGCGGTTTAGCACATCGGCCAGGCTGGGGCCATAAAAGAAATAATAGCGATGCGTTTCATCGGCATGCCAGTCTTCACAATAGGCCTCAAAGCAGGTCACGCCCGGCTCGGCACAGCCAAAATCAAAACGACTGCGCGCCGGCATGTCCCAAAACACGCCATAGCCCCGCCCATCCTGTAGCCCCAGATAAAACGGCACATTGGAATAGAGCGGATCGCGCCCCGGATGATAGAACTGGGGGTCGGTGTTCCACATCTCCAGGGCCAGGCCGTGCTTGTCCAGCGAGGTGGCCTTTTGCCCTAGCCCGTACACATGTTCGCCATCGGCCAGATGTTTGCGGTCTTGCACCTTGCTGGCCTGCCAGGCCGGCCCCGCTTCATCGGCTTGAATGATCGTGCCGTCCAGGTCTAAAAAAATGATGCGCAGCGATGTTTTATCAATGTCACAGCGCAGTTTTTCGGTGAGCATAGACAGGGTTTCGGCGGTTTCTTGCACAACAAAGGGCGCGGGGGGCCAGGCTTCGTCGGGGCGGCACACGGCCCAGGAAAACAGTTCAGGAAATCGCCCGCTGGGGCTGAGGCGTACTCGCATCAGGTCGGCGGCCAGGACGTCAATGCGCGCCAGAGCATTTTCGCAGGTCAGTTCCACCGTCTGCGGGCCGGCCCTGCGATGGGCCAGCACCCGCCCGGCGCGACTCCATCCGGCGTCGGGGAGGGCGGCCAGGTCTGGCGCAGAGCGTGGCGCAGAGCGTGGCGCAGAGCGCGGGGCAAAACGAGCTTCTTGAGCGGCCTTGCGGTAAGGATAGAGGGCGGCCTGCAAGGTGACAGACAGCCCCAGCGTGCGGATGCCTTGAATCAGGCGAGATAGAATGGACATAGGCGGCTCCTTGAGAAAAAAAGTGGCTTGAGAGGATTGTATCATGCAGCAGAGCGAGTGTCAAAGAAGTCAATTTGATGTGAATTTTCTTGCACTGTTTTTTTTTCGGTATAATTACAAACAAGTCCATCCGCTTCTATTACACCGCTTATAGACATAGGAAAAGGAGGTTGTGCAGATTCTAGAACTGTTGATTGCGGCAAACCAATAGATTATCAACCTCAAGTATGTTTCAAAGGAGATACGATGAAACGCAACCTGACTTTGTATGCATTTATAGCTATTGCTGTTCTGGGTCTCTCGTCTCTGGCCTGCGGCTCTAGTTCGAGCAATGAAGGAACGCTGATTGGCACCCAAGCCCCGGTCGCCACATCGGCTCCGCCCCAGGTGAAAATCTACAATGTGGGTGATGTCATTCAGGCCAAAGATCATACCATTGTGTTGAACTCGGCCGAGATCACCGGCGACAAGCTCAAAGCCAACTTTACCATCGAAAACAAGGGCAGCAGCGATCTGGGAGTTAGTTCCATGTTGTCTTTTAGTGCCAAAGACAGCGAAGGCACCAAATTGGAGCCAGACATCTTTGACTGTGGATCATCTCTCGATGGCAAAATCTTACCAGGGGACAAACTCAAGGGAGATATTTGCTGGGAGGGGGCTACAAATAAACCCATCAAAATCTATTATGAATCCAGCCTTTTGGGCCAGGGCGCCATCGTTTGGGAAATTAAATAAATTCTTTGTTCAGCACTTGCAGGCCTGCCAGGGTTAATCTGGCAGGCTTTTTTTGTGCTGCCTGCCGACTGCACGGTAATCTGCTCCGAATGGCTAAAAATCGAGCTTACAATTGCCGCTGTCGTTATAGATAGTGTGTCCGACGCTAAAGAGTCGGACTGAAAGAGCCGGGACAGTATGTATGGCCTGACTCTGTCATCGCAGCAGCTTGATCCCCGCACTAGGAGCGTGCTGAAAAAAACCTCTCACCACCAAGACACAAAGAGCACAAAGTATTTTTAGCGACTCAAAAGTATCGTAAACCTTTGTGTTCTCGGTGTCCTTTGTGGTAAAAATAGACTTTTTCAGTGGCCTCCTAGGAGCGTGCTGAAAAACCCTCTCACCACCAAGACACAAAGAACACAAAGCATTTTTAGCGACTCAAAAGTATCGTAAACCTTTGTGTTCTCGGTGTCCTTTGTGGTAAAAATAGACTTTTTCAGTGGCCTCCTAGGAGCGTGCTGAAAAACCCTCTCACCACCAAGACACAAAGAACACAAAGCATTTTTAGCGACTCAAAAGTATCGTAAACCTTTGTGTTCTCGGTGTCCTTTGTGGTAAAAATAGACTTTTTCAGCGGCCTCCTAGGCAAAATTTCAGACTTTCGAGATTTCCAATACCTCAAAGGGCCGAGACGGCAATCATTTACGCTTTGCCATCATTTGTAGTAAAATGGCCTGCCAGTCTATCCCACAGTTTGATGAGGTGAAACGATGGCTAAAAAAGACCAAACTCCGCGCACCAATGCCATGCGCCTGCTCGATGCCCGGCATGTCGAGTATGAGGTACTGACCTTTTCGCCCGACATTCACTCGGCGGTGGGTGTGGCCGAGGCGCTGGGCCTGCCACCCGAAACGGTGTACAAGACTCTGGTGGTGCAGCGGGCGGCCAAGCCGTTGCTGGTGATGGTGCCTGGCCCGCACGAAATCAATCTCAAGCTGCTGGCGGCGTCGGTGGGCGAGTTCAAGCTGCACATGGCCTCGCAAAAAGATGCTGAAGCCTTGACCGGCTTGCAAGTGGGCGGCATTTCGGCGCTGGCTCTGCTGAACAAGGGATTCGAGATTTGCCTGGATCGCTCGGCGCAAGCATTGGCGCAGGTGGTAGTCAGCGCGGGGCAGCGCGGCGTCAACCTGCGACTCGAGGTGAGCGACCTGGTGCAGGTGACCCAGGCGCGCTGGGTTCGCGCTGTCGGTCAGCCGGACGACCATCAATAAAGGAGAATATGATGGAACGATACAACATTGCCCAACCGATGGTGGAGCAGGCTGCCCGGCGGCCTTTTTCTCCAGCGATTTTGTTTCCGGCCGGACGACAAGGCGGCCGCGCTCGATATGTGCAGATGGCTTTTCATCAATTAAACGCTCTCTGCGATCAATACGCGCACGGTCTGACCGAATATGGCATCGGCCAGGGCCGCCGCGTTTTGTTGATGGTGCGCCCCAGCCCCGACTTTATTGCCCTGGTGTTTGCCCTGCTCAAGATGGGCGCGGTGCCGGTGCTGATTGACCCCGGTATGGGGCTGCGCCCCTTTTTGCAGTGCGTGCGCGAGACCGAGCCGAGCCATATGATCGGCATCCCCATTGCCCACGCGCTGCGCAAACTGTTCCCCAGCCCATTCAAAACCGTGCAAAGCAGCATCACCGTGGGCCGCAGGTGGGGTTGGGACGGGGCGATCCTGGAACAGGTGCGTGCCAACCGCCCCCATCCCTTTGCCGTCGCCCCCACCACCACCGCCGACGAAGCGGCCGTGGCCTTTACATCGGGCAGCACCGGCATCCCCAAGGGGGTGGTCTTTACGCACGGCATGTTCAAGGCTCAGATCGAGTTGCTGCGAGATGAGGTGGGCTATGTGGAGGGCGGCATTGATCTGCCCGGCCTGTACATCTTTGCCCTGTTCAACCCCATCCTCGGCGTCACTACGGTGATGCCCGACATGGACCCGGCCAAGACGGCGCAGCTCGATCCGGCCCGTCTGGTCGAGGCCATCCAGACCTTTGGCGTGGCCACGTCGTTTGGCTCGCCGACGGTGTGGAAAATCGTTGGGCGATATTGTCAAGAGAATGATATTCAATTGCCTTCGCTGCGACGCATTATCATGGCCGGCGCGCCGGTGCCGCCCTGGTTGATCCGCCAGTATGCCGGCGGCGCGCCAGACGACATTTTACCGCACGGCGATGTGTACACTCCCTTTGGGGCTACCGAGGCGCTGCCGATTACAATGATGAGCGGGCAAGAGATTTTGGGCGAGACGGCGGCCTTGAGCGAGCAAGGGGCCGGCATGTGTGTGGGGCGGCCCATCCCTGGCTGCACGGTGCGCATCATCCGCATCGGCGATGCGCCTATTCCCGCGTGGGATGAAGGGCTGGTCTTGCCACAGGGACAGGTCGGCGAGATCGTGATCAAGGGGGCGGTGGTGACGCGGGTGTACCTCAACCGGCCACAGCAGACCGCCGAGGCCAAAATTTACGAGGGCGACGAGGTGTGGCATCGTATGGGCGATCTGGGCTATTTTGACGCGCAGGGGCGGCTGTGGTTCTGCGGACGCAAAAAACACCGCGTCGAAACAGCGGCGGGGCTGCTCTTGCCGGTGTGCGGCGAGGCCATTTTCAACGCTCACCCCGATGTGGCGCGCACCGCTCTGGTGGGCGTCGGCGCGGCGGGGCAACAAATGCCGGTGCTGGTGGTCGAACCCAAACCGGGCAAAATGCCGCGCACCGCAGACGAAAAGCAACATTTCATCGCCGAACTGCTGCGACTTGGCGCGGCACACACCCTGACCTCAAGCATCCAGACCGTGTTGTTTTATCCGGGCCGATTTCCGGTAGACGTGCGCCACAATGCCAAAATTCAGCGCGAAAAGCTGGCCGGGTGGGCCAGAACAGAAAGATAACCTATGTCCGATCTCTGCATCACACCGGGTCAGATCGAACAACTCGATCAAAAACTGTTCCAGCATTTTCAGGGGCGCATGAGCGTTCAATCTGCGCTCACGCGTTCCATGGTCAGTTTTCAGGCCAACAAAATGCGCCCTGTTTATCGGTGGTACAAGTACAAAGAAGCATTCTCAGCATCGTTAGTTGAGTATTTCTTACACAAATGCAATATCCCTCGCGGCATCCTCTTGGATCCTTTTGCCGGTAGCGGCACGGCATTGTTTGTTGCCAGCGAAGCAGGACTCGATGCAGACGGCATTGAATTACTCCCTATTGGGCAACAAATTATCGAGACCAAAAAGTTGCTCGAAACGGAATTGACACCTCAAGATACCAAGTTGCTGCGACGTTGGCTGGTGCATAAACCCTGGCAGCAGACTCAAGAGCAAGTGACCCTGCCCGAATTGCGCATCACTCGAGGCGCGTATCCGCCAGAAACCCAGCAAGCCATAGCGCAATACCTGGCGGCCTCTCGGCAAGAAAACGAGCATATGCAAGCTGTTTTACGTTTTGCTCTGTTTTGCATCCTGGAATCAATTAGTTTTACACGCAAAGATGGACAGTATTTGCGTTGGGACGACCGCGCCGGGCGGCGCGTTGGGCAAAAACCGTTTAACAAGGGAGAAATTTTGACCTTTGAACAGGCTATTCAGTCCAAGATCAACGAGATGATGAACGATCTGGCGCCGCCTCAGCAATTGGGATTGTTTTCCACCGCCTTGTCACACGGTAAAATCCATCTGTACAATGGCTCTTGCCTGAATATATTACCCCAATTGGATTCTCTTTTCTATGATGTCATCATCACCTCGCCGCCATATTGTAATCGCTATGATTACACACGCACCTATGCGCTGGAACTGGCCCTGCTTGGCATCAACGAAGCCGGGCTGGCGCAATTGCGCCAGGATATGTTGAGCTGTACAGTAGAGAATCGCGCCAAAGACCTGCTTCAAATCAATCCCAATTGGACTGTTGCTCTGGCTGCTGTCGATGAGCAGGAACTTGTACAGGCTATTTTGATATATCTTGAAGAGCAAAAAAGATGCAAGATGTTGAATAACAACGGTATTCCAAGAATGATAAAAGGGTATTTTTATGAAATGGCCTGCGTGATTGCCGAATGTGCCCGAGTACTCAAACCTGCTGCTCCGTTGATCATGGTCAATGACAACGTGCGCTATGCTGGAGTCAGTATCTCGGTGGACATGATTCTCTCCGATCTGGCCGAAAGATTGGGTTTTCAAGTTGAGCAAATTCTCGTTTTGCCCAACGATAAAGGCAACAGCAGCCAGCAAATGGGCGAGCATGGACGTGAATCGTTGCGCAAGTGTGTGTATATCTGGAGAAAGAAATGAATGACCTGTCTGTGCCAGATTACCGAAACCATCTTCAGTCAAGCGATGACCTTGTAACTTTTTATGAAGCAACTCGCGCCGGATTTGTTGCGTTGGCATTGGAGAAGAACCGTCGGGCAACACCTTTTGTTGCCGAAGCAAGAGCAATACAACAAGCTGCCTGCGCGGCTCGATCTCCTGCCGATCTTTTGACTATCAAAGGAATCAATGTCGGCCTATTGACGGCAGCAGGACTATCAGATAAAGCACTGACCCATTTGCTGCTTCAAGACCAGGAACAGGCTATTCAGTCATTGATCAAGAACTTTTTAGAGCCTGCTGGCGACAAGTTTGTTGAAGAACTGATATTTCGCTTTTTGCTCACTCGCGGTGATACATTGGGTGGTTCTATGCGCAATATCGGTGGCGCATTGGCACAGAGAAAACTAACCCGTGCCATTATTTCTACTCTACGTATCGCAGGTATTTGCTATCATTGGCAGCATGCCCAAACCCGCAAATGGGTCGAAATGGGTTATGATGACTCGGATATTGAATTATCTCTGCGCGGTTTGAGTTGGCAGAACGATAATGGAAACCGCACTTTGATTTACAATTTGACCGTTCCTTTAACCAGAAACAATGTGGATATATGTTTGTTAAACCTGATTCCTGATCAGGTGACGTCCAGCGGCTATGCTCTTGCTTCCTCTTTTGTGGCTCTGGGCGAACTCAAAGGTGGCATAGACCCCGCCGGCGCAGATGAGCACTGGAAAACGGCGCGAACTGCGCTGCAACGCATCCGCGAATCGTTTGCTCAGGTCGGGGCAAACCCGTATACTTTTTTTGTCGGCTCAGCGATAGAAAAAAGGATGGCAGCTGAGATATGGAGTCAATTAGAAAGTGGCCTGCTGAACAATGCCGCCAATCTGAATCAACCGAATCAAATAGCCTCCCTGTCGCGTTGGCTATGCTACTTGTAAAGGAGTCTCTCAATGAAAACGCTTGTCACCGGCGGCGGTGGCTTTTTGGGCCGTTATATCGTCGAGCAGTTGTTACAGCGAGGCGACCAGGTGATCTCGTTCTCGCGCTCGGTTTATCCCGAGCTGGAGCAGGCCGGAGCCAAAACCGTGCAAGGCGACCTCCAAGAGCCGGTGGCTTTGGCAGAGGCATGTCGCGGCCTGGATGTGGTGTTTCACGTGGCGGCGCGAGCCGGCTTTTGGGGCGGGCGAACAGCCTACTATCAAGCCAATGTGGTCGGCACCGAAAATGTCATTGCCGCCTGCCGTGCCAACGGCGTGCCCAGGCTGGTCTACACCAGCTCGCCCAGTGTGATCTTTGACAACATCGCCCAGGCCGGCATAGATGAATCTCATCCTTATCCGCAAAAATACGAAAATTTCTATTCTGAAACCAAAGCTCTGGGCGAACAAAGGGTCATTCAGGCCAACGGACCCAATTTGCTCACCTGTTCGCTCCGCCCACACCTGATCTTTGGCCCGCGCGACCATCATCTGCTGCCTCGCGTGGTTGCGGCAGCGCGGGCGGGCCGCCTGCCGCAGGTGGGGGCGGGGAAAAACAGGGTGGATATGACCTATGTCGAGGACGCTGCTCGCGCCCATCTTCTTGCCGCCGACGCTCTGCGACCGGGGGGGCCGGCAGCCGGCTCGATCTATTTCATCAGCCAGGATGAGCCGGTCAATTTGTGGAGTTGGCTCAAGGCTCTGTTTGCCCAGCTTGATATAGCCCCTTCCAGGCTGTGCCTGCCGTTGTGGACGGCCCGGCTGGTTGGCGGGGCGATGGAATGGGTTTACCGCGTCTTGAACCTGCCCGGCGAGCCGCGCCTGACCCGCTTTTTAGCCAGCGAGTTGGCTCTGGATCACTTTTATGATATTTCGCGGGCCAAACGCGATCTGGGCTACCGTCCGCAGATTGACATGGCCGAGGCCACTCGACGCACGGTGGATTTTTTAAAAACAGTGCGCCAGCCATCCAAGAGATGACTGGCGCGTCAAAATATCAACAACTTGCAAAACAAATTTTACTTGATCTCGACAGCACTGTTCTCCAGATAAAGCGTGATCCCAAAAAATTCATTTACCGAATTAATCTGTCCGGTGATAACAATACTTTGGCCTTTGGAAAATTTCAGGGCTGTTTCTACATCTTTAATAACATAATAGAGACTGCAATCACTGGTTACATCTATATACACTGGAT
The DNA here is from genome assembly GCA_964449465.1 of uncultured Anaerolineae bacterium. GTDB lineage: Bacteria > Chloroflexota > Anaerolineae > JAFGEY01 > JAFGEY01 > CAYRXM01. Next base: position 56,051 of record CAYVBK010000015.1, on the reverse strand, counting down.
AACCACCAGCAAGTATGCTTTTGTCCCCCACCTCTCGGACTTTGGCTTTCCAGTCTACGACCCATAGGCCAACTAGATTTTTCTTATAGTTATCCCACTGCACATCGGTCATTCCCGATTTGGTTTTGAACATTTCCGAGCAGGTTGGCGCTAGTGGCACAGGAGTAGGTGTAATTGTTGGAGTTGGTGTATTCGTTGGCATAGGCGTATCAGTCGGACCAGGTGTACTCGTCGGCGCAGGAGTATCAGTTGGACGAGGTGTCTCAGTAGGTAAGGGTGTGTTGGTTGGCACAGGTGTGTTGGTTGGCACAGGTGTGTTGGTTGGCGCAGGTGTGTTGGTTGGAGTCGATGTTGGTCTGGCTGTTTCGGTTTCTCTAGCCGATGCTGTTGCAGTTTTTCGAATATTTTTGGCATCAGCAGTTACCGTCCATTCTGCTGCTGTTTCTGGAGAAGGTTTATAAAGAATAGCTGATATACAACAAATAGCGATACCACCCAAAACAACAATCCCGATGATAATCAACCAAATCGGAATCTTTTTGGAGGGTTTGGCCAGAGCTGCTTGAGCAGGCTGATTTGGCGCAGACACAGATGGCTCAGCAGATAAAGTTTGGCCAAGTGGATGTGCGCAATCAGGACAAAACTTGGATCCTGCTTGAGCGGAATGTCCACAGTTAGGACAAATCACCTTTTCACTCATGTTATAACCCTTTCATTAACAAGATATAGAGCAAATATGACTTTTAGTATATTATTGTATTCAAAAAAAAAACGATGCAAGTATTCATTCAACTATGACTCTTGGTTCGTTTATCTTTTGGCAGGGTAACTGCTCATTCTGGCAGAGGCTTAACACAAGTTTGTTGATGAAACCGACTTTTATCGTCGAAATCGGTTTGCTGATCACGCGATCTGCAAGGTAGGCCGAGTGGTTATGGTCAAAATTGCCTTTCCTGCTCACTTGGGCTAAAATATCCCCATCCGTGCACTCGACGAGGCGTGCCTGCGTCGAGTGTTTTATTTTATCAAACAAGGAGAAAACAAAACCACAATGAACGTTCAAGCAACAACCTATGCCGACATGCTTCGCCCCGCTGCTAAACGCGCTGCTTTGGCCTACGATGCCCTGCTCATTGTCGGCGGCAGCCTGCTCATCGCCCTGTCTGCCCAGATCGCCGTGCGCCTGCCCTTTAGCCCAGTGCCGATCACGGCGCAAACCCTGGTTGTGCTGCTGCTCGGTGCGCTGCTGGGCCGTCGCCGCGCTGCGCTGACCGTGCTGGCCTATATCGCCCAAGGCCTGGCCGGGCTGCCCGTGTTCGCCGGCGGTGCATCGGGCCTGGCCTATTTGCTGGGGCCTACCGGTGGCTATTTGATCGGCTTTGTTGCCGCCGCCTGGGCCACCGGTCGGCTGGCCGAGTATGGCTGGGATCGCCATGTTTTCTCGGCGGCTCTGGCCATGTTGATCGGCAACGTCGTCATCTATGCTCTGGGCCTGGCCTGGCTGAGCCTGTATGTCGGCGGCGTTGCCCTCACACTGGGACTGCTGCCTTTTGTGGCCGGCGACCTGCTCAAGATTGCCCTGGCTGCTGCCGTGCTGCCTGCCGGTTGGAAGTTGATGAAGCGATCCTGAACCGGGGATCGCCAACGCAAAATATCTAAAGACCTGAATTCAACCGCTGCGTTTTTTCAAAGGAGAAAAACTATGGTGCAAAAAGTGAAAATCGGTGTGGTGGGCTGCGGCAACATCAGCCCCATCTATTTCAAGGCCGGCAAGAAATTCGACATCCTTGACATTGTAGCCTGCGCCGACCTCATCCCCGAACGCGCCCAGGCCCGCGCCGCCGAGTTTGGCGTGCCAAAAGCCTGCTCGGTAGATGAACTGTTGGCCGATCCCGACATTGACATGGTTCTCAACATCACCATCCCCATTGCCCATGCCGGGGTGGCGATAAAGGCCTTGCAAGCCGGCAAGAGCGTGTACAATGAAAAACCGCTCACCATCACCCGGCAAGATGGCCAAAAGCTGCTCCAGATGGCTCGGGAAAAGGGGCTGCTGGTGGGCGGCGCGCCCGACACCTTTCTCGGCGGCGGCATCCAGACCTGCCGCAAGCTCATTGATGACGGCTGGATCGGCCAGCCGGTGGCGGCCACTGCCTTTATGACCTGTCACGGTCACGAGAGCTGGCACCCCGACCCCGAATTTTACTACAAGGTCGGCGGCGGCCCCATGTTTGATATGGGCCCCTACTATCTCACCGCCCTGGTCAATTTGATGGGCCCGGTGCGCCGCGTCACTGGCTCGGCCCGCGTCACCTTTGCCGAGCGGACGATCACCAGCCAGCCCAAGTATGGCACCCAAATCATCGTAGATGTGCCGACCCATGTGGCTGGCGTGTTGGATTTTGCCGGCGGCGCCATTGCCACCATCGTCACCAGTTTTGATGTGTGGGCGGCCAACCTGCCGCGCATCGAAATTTACGGCAGCGAAGGATCGCTCTCGGTGCCAGACCCCAACACGTTTGGTGGGCCGGTGCTGCTGCGCCGCTCCGGAGCCAAAGAGTGGAGCGAGGTACCGTTGGCCTTTGGCTATGCCGAAAACAGCCGCGGCCTCGGCCTGGCCGATATGGCCTATACTCTCCGGGCCATGCAGCAAGGCAAGACGCGCCGTCATCGCGCCAACGAAGCCCTGACCTATCACGTTCTGGACATTATGCACGCCATCCACGACGCTTCGACCGGCGGTCAGCACGTTGAATTGTCTAGCACATGCGAGCGCCCGGCCCTGCTGCCTTTGGGGCTGCGTGAAGGGCTGCTGGACGAAGCCTGATTCAGAATCGGCCTGGAAATTGTTGCTCCTTGTCGGATTGTTAGGGCGGCATTCTGTCCCAAAATGGCCTCTAAAAAAATCGAGATACCGTCTCGTCGGCGGTATCTCGATTTTTTGATCATGCAACAGGCCCCTGCCCAGAAATGATCTGGATCGAAATGCTGCCGGGAGTGAAACCGGCAGCAGGCGGCGATCAAGTGGCGTCATTGCCCGAGTGTCGCCCCAAAATGAGTAATTTTACTCAAGACAAAGCGCGCAAAATGTGGTATTATGAGAACGTCGTCGCCGGAAGGACCGGTGCGTTGTCCAAACAGGAGATTAGCTATGCCAGGTAAACGTAATGGGCAGTTATGTGTGGTGCTGGTCGTAGCAGCAATAGGAATGGTTCTGACAGTTGTTCCAACTCGGGCCTGGTATGCTACGGCTACCGCCAACGATTTCAAGGTACATCATTGGGATCCCTGGTACGAACCGCATTATGGCGCGTATTTTGCAGGCAGTTATGTCAGCAGTATAACCTTTTTGGGATCAGGTGGTAACACAGCAACTTGTGGTTCCAGCGCAGGGTGTATCGCAAACTGGAACTGGCTAGACAACAATAGCGTTCTCTTGGTGCCAAAAGGAAACTGGCTTCTCGCTCAGGTGCCATGGATAGGAGATCGTTGGAAGGCCTACAACTATCAGGCCGAAATCTGGATCAATTGATCTTGTCTGTTATTCCAGGTATATCAGAGATAGAAAGGAGTCCGGTATGAAACTATCAGGTCAGTTCAATCTTTTTATGATCCTCTTGACGCTGGTTTCGGGCGCATTGACAGCTTGTGTGCCGGTGCAGGCTCGCCTTGAGATCGCGCTGTCCGATCTGGCGATTCAACCGACCATTCTGACCGACACGCCTGAATTGCTACAGATTGGCCCCATTAGCGCAGATGATTTGGAGCAGCCGTTAAATCGCAGTGCTGCTGAGCTATCCAGGCAAGCGGATGGAGTTGTATTGAGCTATCGCGAGGCCTATCGTGTGCAGGGATTCGATCAGAAACGGGGTGTCTATGTTGGAAATTATCTCTATCGCTATATAGATTCATCTCAAGCTCAGGCCGCTGCGCAGGCCTTTCTCGACGCAGCAGCCGAGCATCAGAGCAAGCTGCTATCCCAGGTTCCCGGCGGGCAGGCCGTCTTGCTGACCGGATCGAGCGGGGATGGCCTGTATTGGTACTGCGGCGTTCAAGATAATGTGTTGATTTTATTGATGGTCAACGGCCCGCTGTCCCCCGAGACCTTGTCTTCTTTTGAGCAACTTGTCGAGGCGCTGCCGGTCAAATCGTTCTCTCAATAATTCTACCCCTTTCCTCGCGCCGATACCAGCGTACCAATGCCGGTATCGGCGCGAATGTTTTACCGCCGTTCTACCCCCTCTGCCGCTGCCTCCTCTACCCAACCGTTTGCCCTTCTCCCTCCTCTGCATATAATCAAGCCTGTCTACCATCATTTTCTAACGGAGGTGGAGAATGGAGTGTGGCGCGCCGCGCGTCCTGGTCGCCGACGACGACCAGGATATGTGCGATATTTTGTCGGGCTGCCTGACCTATGATGGCTTTGAGGTGCTGATCGCTGGCGATGGCGAGACAGCCTGGACGCTGGCCCAATCTGGCGAGGTTGCCATCGCCTTGCTGGACGTGGTGATGTCGGGGCTGTCGGGGCTCGAGTTGCTGGATCGGCTGAAAACGCTGGATCCCGCGCCGGAGATTGTTTTGATCACTGCGTACGCGACGGTTGCGCAGGCAGTGGAAGCCATGAAACGAGGCGCGACCGACTATTTGACCAAACCTATCTGCATCAACCAGATGCGCCAGGTGGTTGGCAAGGCCTGGGCGGCGCGGCAGGCGCGGCTAGAGGAGGCAAAAGTATTGTGCGCGTTGACACCGCGCGAGCGTCAGGTGTTGGGCCTGCTGGCCGAAGGCAAGAAGGATAGCGAGATTGCGGATGTGTTGGGTGTCAGTGCGCGGACAATCAGCAACCATGTCAGCAACATTTTGAGCAAGATGGGGGTGGAAAGCCGGGTGCAGGCGGCGATCAAGTGGCATCATTGCCCGAGTGTCGCCCCAAAATGAGTAATTTTACTCAAGACAAGGCGCGCAGAATGTGGTATCCTGGATGTACTGTTTCTGGAGATTCTGGTGAATTGCTCGATAAAGGAGATGAAAAATGAACAGAAAAATATTGCAAATTTTGTCAGGCGTGTTTGTCATTGGTTTGATTGCTGTTTCTTTTGCGCGACCGGTCGGGATACAACACGTATCCGCCTCTGATTTTGCGGATGTCTCATTACTTGCTGAAATACACGAGTACGCCAGAGATAATCATATCGGTTTGGATCAAGCTGCTTATCGCTTTGATCTGATGGATGACATTGGTATTGACTATCTCGAAAAAGAACTGTCTACAAAGGAAGAAGAGACTTTTGGTGGTCTCTGGTTTCAGCACCAACCTACATTTCGCATCGTTATAGCTTGTACATCCGATGGAGAAGAAACTGTCCAGTCTTATGTCAATAATCAGTCTTGGTCCCATCTTGTCCAGATTTATTCTGTACCCGTTGCCCTTGTTGAATTACAGAGTATTGAAGACAAAATGGCCAATATCTGGCGAGAACTGGGTATCAAGTTTTATTCTGACATCAATATTCTTGAAAGTTATGCAGAGTTTTATGTTACCGATCAAGCCCTGGTTGATGCAATTCTGCAAGAAGCAAAAGTAAAGCTACCAGAACGTGTCCGAATTTTCCAAGTGGATCAACTTGTCGAGCCAGAGGCAGATATTTATGGTGGGCTTGGTGTGACTTTTACATAGGAAGTGATGCATACCTGGCCACAACCGGTTTTTCGGTGCAGAATGTGAATACTGGAGAGGTAGGAATACTGACCACCGGGCATGCCGGCCCGTACATGTATTACAATGGCACTTTTTTTCCGCGAAGAGGCGGTCAAGATTCAGCATATTATGATTTTCAATGGCATGCAACGCCCGGTTATATCCCCCAAGCCTCAGTAAGAGATAATAATGGCACTCGACCTATTACCGGAACAAAAGATAGAAATTCTCAACAAATAGGCGAGTTTGTTTGTAAATACGGTGCCAGCACCCAATTTACATGTGGTTACATTACCAGCAAAACAGTTCGACCATCTGGTTATTACGAAGCAACTTTTATTCAAGTACATCGTGATGGTGTTGATCTCTCGTCAGGTGGTGATAGTGGATGTCCATGGTACAAATCCTATACGGCTTATGGAATTCATCATGGCGGATCGGGAAATGATGCTTATTACATGGCTATCAATTATATCAACGACCATTATTTGATCGTGCGAACCTGGTGATAGCCATGTCGAAAAAGAATGTGTCGAAATACCCAAGTCGTGTCGTTTGCATTGGCATCATCATAGTCTTGGCTATTGCACTCATATCTTGGACTATTTGTTATTTCAGCAAACAAATCGATCCCGTGTTACTCGTAGGCGGGTGGGAACTCGTTTCACTGCGCGACCAGGATTTGATTGAAGGCTCTTTTATTACACTGCGTTTTCATTCTCACAAGTTTTTGGGCTGGACAACTTGCAACCGATATGGTGCTGCATTTGATTATTTCAAAAAGGGTGTTGCAGACTGGAAAAAGAAAATTGATACCACTGATTTAGCTTGTGCAAATCCTGATTTGATGACACAGGAAGAACTGTATTTGGAAGCTTTGAGCAATGTCGTTGCCTATCGAGTCAGTCTGGTCGAACTTGATCTGTTCGATCAATCGGGTAAGACTATCCTTATCTACCGGCGACGATGGATACCCCAGATGCTTGAATAGACGAGTCTGTGCATTTTTGTTGCCCCGTCCACCCCATCACCTGCATCTCTATTAACCATTTGCCCCTCGAGTTGCTGGAGCGGCTGAAAACGCTCGATCCCACGCCAGAGATCATTTTGCTCGCAAGTATTACAGGATTTCTTGGATCACGTCAAAACCCGGCGTCTCGGTGCCTCAGTGATGAAAATAGCCTCTTTCAGCAGCCTCTGGAATCAGATTTTGCGGGCACCATAACGCAGCTTTTTGGTACCTTCGGTCGAACCGCGCCCCTCTTTTTCCATCAACTCGGCTTCGACAATCATGCTCTGCCCCAGATTTTCCTGCCCCATCTCGATCAGCCGCTCACCGGCCAGGCGTAGCCTTTTGGTGGCCCCGGCCGTGTTGCCGCGCTCGGCATCTTGTATGGCTTGGTTGTGCAGCTTGAACACACTGACCTTTTGCACCGCATCCATCAATTGTGGGTCGGTCTGGCTGCTCTGGCTGGGCGTTTCGGTATAGCGCACCACAATATCTTGGCTCAGGTTGGTTTGGCCCTGCGCGCTGCGTGCCGTGAGCTGCGCCTGCGCCAGCCGAAACGTGCCGGCCGGGCGGGGGGGGGCTACCAGTTCCAGCAGCACTGCCGGCGGCTGACCCGCCTCCAGGTCGCCCAGTGACAGGGTGCGGGCAACCGTTTCCCCCTCGGCAGCCTGGAGTTCGGCCATGTCGGGCTGGATGCGATGAGCGCGGCGCAGGGTCATGTCGGCCGGCATGCTCAGCGAGAGGGTCAGGTCGCGCCAGGTGACCGATTGCGCGCGCACCAATTCCTGGCTTAGAACGGGCGGAATTTCGCGCGGATCGGTGATCATGTGCGCGTGTCCGCCCGACACATCGGCCAGCGAGATCATCAGGTCCTCGTTAAAATCCAGGCCCAGGGCCACCGTGCTGATGACGATACCGAGTTTTTTGGCCTGCCGGGCCCACTCATAACAGCGGCTTGTTTCCTGCGTATAGCCATCAGTTAGCACAATCATACGGTTGGCCCGGTCGGGCGAAAGGCCGGCGCGCATTTGCTCCAACCCTTTTTCCATACCGCGAGCCATAAATGTATCATCACCCAGGTTGATCTGATCCAGGCGGGCGATGGATTGGGTGAGGCGGGCTCGCTCGCTGCCGGGCGTGCTGCTCACCATCAGCAGGGCGTCTTGGGCAAAAGCTACCAGCGAAAAGCGATCCTGGTGACGTAGCATATCGGCGATGAGGGCCAGAGCTTTTTTGGTAAAGTCCATATTGCTAGGGGCGTCAATATGCACGCTTTTGGGCACCTCGACCTGCCACACCTGCACGCCATCTACCGTAACTTGCCTGGCCATACCTTTGCGCTTGAGTTCTTGAAACTCGCGGTCACCCAGAATGGGGATCAGCATCGAGCGGCTGGCGTCTACCACCAGCCCCAGGTTGAGCGGGGCGGGTGGGGCAGCCTGCTCTGCGTCGGGCCGAACCAGGGCCAGGACATAGACCAGGTGTCGTTGGTGAGTGGCCGGGATGAATGGATTGGTGATGCACAAGAGTTCCATAAGATGTTCCTTGATAGGATAAGGAATAAGGAATAAGGAATAAGGGTTATGGGTGATGTTGGAATCCGTCGAGCGGCGAGTCGCATTGGGTGCAGGTTGTCTCGTACCAGCTAAACGGCTGGCCGCAAGAGCAGGTCCAGCGGGCCGCTTGATCGATCAGCCATTGCTCTGCCCCTTGACGTTGGACATCCTCAAGCTGTTCCAGGATGGGCAGATGGTGGAGGTGTCCGTCATTTTGAAAGGCCAGCAGCCGCTCGCAGGGCAACCCGGCGCATTGACCGCAATGGGCGATGCCTTTTTGGTCGGCGCAGCGGCGGATGGCGCAGTCGGCGCAGCCGGGGTGAATGTACAGCCGGTCGGAGCGGCAGCCCTGGCAGGTGAATCCTTCCAGCGGACGGTCGCCGCGAAACTCGGGCCGCAGCAAATGCTGTCCGTCGGGGAACGAGGCGCGATAATGATAGCACGCTCCACAATAGAGGCCGCAGGCGGCGACAAGATGGGTTCGGTTGTCGTGTAGGGCAGGCGTCTGGTTGATCATCTCTTCAAAACGAGGGCCAAACAAGAGCCGGGCGTGCCAGTCTGAGTGAGCATAAAGCAGCGCAAACGATTCTTGTTCCAACACCCCGCCTTGATAGGTGAGGATGCGCGTGCGGTCATATTGGCCAACATGGTGGATCTGGCCGGCACCAAAGTGGACATCTGGAGCGGCAAAATAAATGTGCGAAATGTTGGCTACTAGAATGGTGCCATAGCACATCCAGCATGGCTCGACGGTGGTGAAAATAGCCGCCGGCTCGGTACGGCGGTCGAACCGGCGTGCCAGTTGACCAATGGCCTCGGTTTCGGCGTGACGCAAAAAATGGGCCGGCTGGTCGCCGTCGCAGTAGAGGTGATTGCGCCCGCGGGCGACGATCTGGCCGTCGCGCACAATGACCGCGCCGATGGGCAAATTGCCCTCTTGCAAGGCCAGCCGCGCCTCGTCGAGAGCGTGACGCATAAATGTTTCTTGTTCAGAGAGGGTATAGGGCAAATTCATTTCACCTTTTCTTGCACCGACAATCTCGGTCGGCGCAGGTCATAATGATAACGGAGAATACAAGTATCATTGTGTCGCCGTCCGTTTGACCACCTCGCCGATCACATCATCGGTGGTGATTCCCTCGGCCTGGCCTTCAAAGTTGAGGATGAGGCGGTGGCGCAGGGCCGGAAAGGCCATTGCTTGCAGGTCTTCAAATGACACATTGTAGCGGCCGCCCAGCAGCACGCCGATTTTGGCGCCCAAAATCATGGCCTGTGCACCGCGCGGGCTGGCCCCATAGCGCACAAACCGTTTGACGGCGGCAGGGGCATTTTCATTACCGGGGTGAGTGGCCAGCAGCAGGCGTACGGCATAATCGTTGACATGGCTGGCTACCGGGATGCCGCGCGCCAGGTCGCCCATCGCCAGGATGGTGGCGCCGTCGGCGGCCGGGGCCGCGCGTGGTTCGGCCTGCTGCGTGGTGCGGTTGAGGATTTCGACCAGCTCGTCGGCCGCGGGAAACTGGACATTGAGTTTGAACATAAAACGGTCGAGTTGTGCTTCCGGCAGTGGGTAGGTGCCTTCCATTTCCAGGGGGTTTTGCGTTGCCAGGACGAAAAAGGGCGCCGGCAGGGGGTAGGTGGTTTTGCTGACAGTGACGCGGCGTTCTTGCATAGCCTCCAGCATGGCCGATTGGGTTTTGGGCGTGGCGCGGTTGATCTCGTCGGCCAGCACCAGGTTGGCAAACACCGGCCCGGCCTGAAACCGAAACGAGCGGTTGCCGGTGTCGTTCTCCTCCAAAATGTCGGTGCCGACAATGTCGGCGGGCATCAGGTCGGGGGTGAACTGGATGCGCGAGAATTGCAGGGTCAGCGCATCGGCCAGGGTGCGCACCAGCATGGTCTTGCCCAGGCCTGGCACGCCTTCCAGCAGCACATGTCCGCCGGCGATCAGGCCGATGAGAACGTGGCGCACCACCGATTTCTGGCCGACAATGACCTTGCCGATCTCGGCCTCGATGCGGGTGGCGGTTTCGCGGAAACCTTCAACGGTGATGGTGGGTTGGGGGTCGTTCATGGCCTGCTCCTTTTGACGCCAGATTTGCGCATGGGCTGAATACCTCATTCTACCCCAATATTGCTGCTTTGGTCAAGCCTTGCCATGCAGGTTTTTTTGTGTTATGATGGATCATGATAACTTGGAAACAGACACCCGACCACTCAACAACCCAACACCCTCCCCGTTCAGCACAAAAACTGCTTTGTTGTCACTGCTCATCCTGGCCCCCAAGTTGGTCTGAGTATTGGTCCCTGTTCATCTGGCGAGATCGCTGAAAAAAACTCAACGCCGAGACGTCGGGTTTTGATGTTGTTCAAAAAGATTCAAGATGCTTTAGCGTCCTCTGAGGCTCTGTTTCTCGGCATCTCGGCGTTAAAATTGACTTTTTTTTCAGAAAAGCTATGACTCTCCTGAAAAAAGGTGGATTTAACCACAAAGAACACAAAGGCCACAAAGAAAATTCAGGTTGAGCTTGAAATTGTTCAAATAAAATATTGAAATAATTAATGCAAGTCTTGACTTTCTTCGTGTACTTGGTGTTCTTGGTGGTTTTTTCAGTGGACTCGGCTATGGTTCGTTTCAAAGGAAAGAAAGGGGTGCGATGATGCAAGCAATCAGGCCATTCCGTTTTGGGATGAGGTTTTTGATGATTCTGGTCCTGCTGGAGAGCAGTTGGAGTGTGTCGGCCGGAGCAGCCCTCACTTTTTCAGAGACCGACCTGCTGCAACAGTGCCCGGATGTCTATGAACCGAATGACGGCTTTGCCAATGCCTGGTTCATCTCGCCGGGCGCGCTCAACAGCTATATCTGCGCGGCCAACGATGAAGATTATTTCAAGTTTTCGGTTCAGGCGGGCGAGCAGATTCAACTCGATCTCGACAACCTGCCCGACGATTATAACCTGTGCCTGTTCAATCCGTCGCAGGGACAAATGGCTTGTTCGACAAACGGCGGAAAAACAGCCGAATCTATTACCACGACGGCCACCATCAGCGGCGATTACTATGCGCTGGTCTACGGCAATCAGGATGCGTATAGTCTGGGCGCATCCTATACGCTGGCTCTAACTCTGCTAGAGCCGCCTGATCTGATTCCGGTAGATGTGTGGCCAGAGAGCGGCAAAATTTGTTACCAGGTGCAGAACATTGGCGAGCAAACCGCGCCAGGAGGGCACTTGACCTCGCTGAGCGTAGATGGTCAATCCTGGGCGAGTGACACGGTGAGCAGCCCTCTGGGGCCAGGCGAGCGGATCAACCGCTGTTTTACGCCCCCCTGGCAGTGTTCTGGCTCGGCTGATGCGCTGATTGTAAAAACCGATATGCAAAATCTGGTGATCGAGGGGAATGAGAACAACAATGACCGCGCCGAAACATGGTCTTGCGATACCACTCCGCCGCAGATCATTTCTGGCCCCAATGCCTCAAACATTCTCGCCACCGGAGCTACAATTTCCTGGACGACTCAGGAGCCCGGCAACAGCCTGGTGCGGTTTGGCCGCTACGCCGATACTTTTGAGGGCCAGGTCGGCGGTGCCCTTTTTGTCACCACGCACCAGATTCAACTCACCAGCCTTGTGCCGGCGACGGTGTATCGCTATCGGGTCGAATCTACCGACGCATCGGGCAACACGGCAATCAGTGCCGACAGATTCTTTGAAACGGCGGCCTCGACGGTGACAAGCCCCACTTTGTCCTCATTCACCATCAGCCGAATGGCCGGAGCCAAAGAATTTTATGACGTGTCGGTTTGGGTGAATAACCCATTGGGGACGCGCCGGGTCGAATTTTATATGGATGGTCACCTGATCGGCAGTGACTATGCACCCGGCCCGGTTGCGGCGCAGATGGGTGATGGTGTGATGCCCGAAATGGCTGCGGCGCAGTTTCAAGTTGCTCTGAATCCGGCCAAAATGAACCTGAGCCGTTCGAGTTTTTTCAGCGTGACGCACACCTTTATGGCCCGCGCCTACAGCGCAGCCGGCCAGGTTCAAACCTCGGTATTCTATATGCCCCCTTATGAACCGCCCGACATCAACCTGGATGTGTGGCCGCGTTACGACCGTACCCGTTATGTAGACACGGCCGGCGGTACGCTGCCGGCCGGCAGCACGATGGACATTTCGGTGCATGCTTCAAAAGACGAGTGGGAATGTTCATGGGTGCCTTTGATCGACGATATGCGCTGCGCCGACGTGGAACATGCGGTGGATCGGGTCGAGTTTGAGGTGGGCGACGTGGTGGTGCATACCTGGCGTCCACCCACCGATCACAATTTTGATCATACTTATACCTGGAATGTGGGCGGTTTAGGCATAGGCACACACACTATCGAGGTGCGGGCGTTTGCCCAGGATGGCAGCAGTCTGGGCACTGTGCGCAGGTTGAACGTGGTGCGCGGCACGCCCAGCCTGGACCTCACCCGCAGCGTGGTTCGCCAGGATAACTATGTGCGGGTGACGTTGACGCTGGAAAACTCGGGCACCGGCTCGGCCGGCCTCACTCACATCCGCGACAACGTGTCCGGGTTTCAGGCCATCATTACCGACTCGGCTCACTATCGGGTGGTTCCCGAATACTGGGTCGAAACTCAACATTGCGATGTCGAGATTGATGTGTTTGACGGCGCCGGCCCGCTGATGCTGCCACCCGGTGGAGAGTTGGTCATTTCCTACCTGGCCGTGCCGATCTTGTATGACAATTCAGACACATTTGGCTATGGCGCCGGTTTGCGTGATGAGGTCAAAATCTGGGATCAAGGCGATTTTTGCCGTTGGCGGTTTGACCGGCCTGAACCACTGGAAACAGAGGTGGGTGAAGCCAGAGCCGCATCCGATTATTTGATCGTCACGCATCCCAGAAATTTGATTTTGAACAACCCCGGCGCGCGCGACGATGTAGATGAACTGCTTTCGACTATGGCCGAGTTGGCCCAACTCAAGCTCGGTGTTTTGGGGTACCTGGCTGTGCAAGATGCCGACAGTGTACTTGGGCAGGTTCGGGCATGGGGGGATGGGATGCGCGGCAGCGACAGTCTGGCCGACCATTTTCTGTCCAACGGCTATTTGCTGCTGGTGGGCGAAGTAGAGATACTCGGCGCATGGACATCCAGGCATCCCGACATTGGCACGGTGAATTATACCGACCTGCCCTATGGCAACACCAGCGGCGACTGGGTGGACCCAGAGCTGATCGTCGGGCGGGTGGTGGGAAACAATGCGCGCGAGTTGATCACCCCGTTGCGCACCAGCATTCGGGTATATCACGACGAGCCAGACTATCATTTCACCAAATCGCGGGCGCTGCTGGCGAGCGGGCGCGGCGATGGCGTGAGCCAGTTTGAAAGCAACCTGGATCGTGTGGCGCGTATTTTGCGCACGCTGGGTAGCCCCTTTGTCTCTAATATCACCGCGATCAAAAAGCGAATTGTGGAGGATGTAGATGGCCTCAACATGACCCATGTCTTTACCACCAGCATTTTGCCTGGGGGCCGAGACCTGATCTATTATCGCGATCACTGCAATGCCTTTGCCTGGTCGGGAGTGATCGGCACCAGCCAGTTTCCTCTGAATTTCGGAGAGCGTAAACCGTTTGTCTTTGCCTGCTGCTGTCAGGCCGGACGGTACGAGGCTTTGGGCACCAACGGCATCGCCGAGTCTTTTTTGCAAAACGAGGCCGGTGTCTACATCGGATCCACCGAGAACTCGAATCGCAGCCAGAATAATGCCTCATCAGAGTGGTTCTTTGATCGCTGGGCCGACAGTTCCGAATCAATTGGGCAGTCGTTTCGAGCGCTCAGGCGTCACCTCGATGGCGCAGAAGGCTGGTATTGGGCCGCCGAATATAACCTCTATGGCGACCCCAAATACGATCTCACACCGTCGCTGGTGGGTTTGTGCACTGCCGCGCCGATGGCCGTTACCGCGCCGATCACGACCATCAACCTGATTGTTCCTGCTTACGAGGTCACATCTACCATTCAAGGCGAACACACAGCCTACATTCCCGGACAGGGGGGGAGCCTGCTTTTGGAAAAAGACCACCCGGTCGTGCCGATTTGGGTGTACGAGGTGGATTACGCACCGGGCTATCGTGTGCAGGGGGTCGAGTTGACTGCTCGCTCTGGCCTGACCACAACCACCGGCCTGAGCCTGACCATGACCAGCGTGTCTACCGATTCGCTGGCAAGCCTTGCTGCGCCGGCGGTGACCTCGCTGCACCTGGATGCCGACGCGGCCTGGTGGCCACCGCTAGACTGGGTGATGGACTGGTCGGTGCGCGACAATCCCGACGGCTCAGAGACTTGTGTGATCAAGGTGTATCCTTTTTATTACAATGCAGCGACCACCAATGTGTGGTTTTATCAAAATTACAGCCTGACTGTTTCGGTCATTTCGTCCAGCGTCCAAATCGCCGACATCACTCTCGATGCAAGTGTTTATGACCAGGGCGACAAGGTTTCTGCCGAACTGTCCATCGAACATGTCGGTGACGCCCAGGATGTGATTGTGGCGGCAGTGGTCAAAAAGCAGGCCGGCCAGCAAATAGATGGTTTGCTGCTCCAATCGCTGCCCGATCTCACTGGCACAGCCTCCTGGTCGCTCCAGTGGGACAGTAGCGGCGCGGCCGCCGGCGATTACGCCATCGAGGTCGAAATAACAGATGCAGCCGGTCATGTGCTTGATCGTGAGACGGTGGAATTTCGGATAGGCATTGTCTCCGTTGAGGTGATGGCCCTTGTTGCTGCTCCGACGCTCTTTGGTATCGGTGACACTGTGGCTCTTTCGCTGACATGGCGTAACAATGGCAGTGTGCCGATCAGTGGTACGGCCGTCATCCATGTGTATGACGAGAACGGAACATGGATTCAGAATTTGAGTCACGAGTTTGTCAATCTTGGTGTGGGCCAGCAAATTAGTTTTAATCCGGTTTGGAATACGACAGGTGCCATCGGGGAGGACTATGTGGTGGTAGGCTATGTGCTGTATGATTCGCAAGCTACACCTGCCGAAAACATTGCGTTGAGTACCCGCTCCCGTCTTTATTTACCGCTGGTCACAAAACAGTATCCATAACTTGATCCTTTTGGTTCGTTCATTTTTGATGGACATATAAAAACCTTTTAGATTAAAAACGATGTTTTATGAACTGCCGTCTGAAAAAGGACTGATGCCCATTTCACTGTAGGGGGCAACCTCACCCCCTACGACCCCCCAAAAACCACCCACATTCTGTCAGCAGGGGCTGAAAACCAGGGAAAATCCGTTCTTATGTCTAGCTATTGCCCTTGCCTGGTCTGCGACGACAGAACACACCCCGGTTTTCGGGGGGTTCGGGGGGTCAAGCATCCCCGACAGGGTATGTCAAGAGGCTGGCCCCTTGACATAAAAAGCTATGGTCAAATATGATCGGGCAATTTCAAAAACTCTGGAAAAAATGAGCGAACTGCAAGTGATCTGCTCAGGCTGGCACAAGTCTGTCCCGGTGATAGGAGGATTTTTGTATGAAACATCGCCATCTACCTGCTGTTTTGTCTGGGTTTGGCCTGTGTGTGATCATGGCTATCTGTGCCTGCGCGTCGGGCGATCCCGTTTTGCCTGCTGAAACCGATGTTGATGTGGCACGATCCTCTCCCACTGCTATCTGGCCGGCGCAAACTGTGACCCCCACCACGTACCTGCCTGTCGTGACCCGTAGCCATTCGCCTGGTCGGGTGATGCCTGCCGATCTGACCTACCTGGGCGCGTTTCGCCTGCCCGGCGACGAGGGGCCGCCGCGCACGTTTGCCTATGGCGGCAATGCCATAACCTTTAACCCCGACGGCCCGGCGGCAACAACCAATACGCACCCCGGCTCGCTGTTCATCACCGGGCACGACCGGCAGCCTTATGGCGATCTGCCAGACGGTGATCAGGTGGCTGAAGTCAACATCCCCATTCCCGTTATCGCCAGCAACCCCGCCGATCTGCCCCAGGCGGCCTTTATCCAAAACTTTGCCGATGTCACGCACGGTTATTTTGCCAACCTGGAGGAAATCCCCAAGGTCGGGATGCAATATCTCAACCATCCCCTCACCGGCCCTCTGGTCCACCTTTGCTGGGGACAGCACCTTCAGCCCGAAAATGAGCCATCTCATGCCTGGTTTAGTGCCAACCTGGCCGCACCCAACCTGCAAGGAGTGTGGTTCATCGGTAGTCAAAATCTCTACAGCACCAACGCCTACATGTTTGATATCCCCGCCGAGTGGGCCGATGCTCACACCCAAGGTCGTGTTTTGGCTACCGGCCGCATGCGCGATGGCGGTCAGGGTGGCATGGGTCCATCTCTTTTTGCCTACCGTCCCTGGCTGTCCGGCGGCGACGCGTCGCCGCCGGGCACACGCCTGGCAGAGACGACCTTGCTGCTCTACGAAAATGCCTACAATACTCAAGATATCGTTCGCTGCCTGGATGGCTATCAACACCCTGATGCTTGGGAAGGTGGAGCGTGGATGGATGCTCCATCTGGCAAGGCGGCGGTGCTTTTTGCCGGCACCAAGAGTGCTGGCACGAAATACTGGTACGGCTATATCAACCCGGCCGGCTCGCAGTATCCTTGCGTGGACGACCATGTGACCGATTTTATTACCTGCCGTCAGGCCGACGGTTCTGCCTGTCCATCGGAGAATTTTGACGGGTGCTGTGATGAGGATGCAGGCACGTGTGTCAGCAATCGGGGGTGGTGGACGACTCGCTTTGATGCGCAGTTTATCCTCTATGATCCGGACGATCTGGCCCGCGTTGCTGCCGGCGAGATTGAACCGTGGCGGCCGCAGCCGTATGCCGTGATTGACATTGATGAACACCTTTACCTCAACCCACCCGAGTGGGAAGAGATCGATCTGGGTTGGGGCGATCAGCGTCGGGCGCGCATCGGCGATGTGGCCTATGACCGGCAGAACGGTCTGCTGTACGTGCTGGAACTGTTCGCCGATGAGGCCAAACCGGTGGTGCATGTGTGGAGAGTGCAATGAACCCGGCCTCTGGGCAACCCCAACTCACTTTGCAAAGCGCGCTGCGTGGCTGTTGGCGCATATTGGTCTTTATCGCACTGTTTGCCTTTGTCCCGCTGATCTTGCTGGGCGTGTTCGGCTTTTCGATCAAGACCACGCCCGAATACCGTTGTGTGCTGCAAGTGGCCCGCTCCAGCGCGGCGGTGGCAGAGGTGGCCGGTGAGCCATTGCAGCCGGGTCTGTTGGCCTGGACATCGTATTTTGAGAGTGGCGGCGGGCTGCGCCAGGGCCGCTTTTCCACCCACCTCACAGGACCGCAGGGCCGGGTCAAACTGGTGGCCGAATTCTACCGCACCCCCATCGGCGATTCGTTGGGGGTCTGGTTGAACAAGGATGGTAGCGAAATCGAGATTTACAATGGGAGGTATCCATGTCCATAGCATTTCCAAAATGTACCAGGATAAAAAGGCTATCCTACATTCTAGTGTTGATTGGGGCAATTGGGGTGTTTTCAGGTTGTGCGCCAACCGCCCCCCCTTTTCATGTACCGGTTGATGCACCGACAAGTACTCTAACCAGTACACCGACATCTGCGCCGGGGCGGTGCGGCGACGGTGTGTGCGATCAACGAGAAAAGCAAAATCCGACCCTTTGTCCCCAGGACTGTCCCAAACTGCCGACGGCCGTTCCTTCGCCGACGGCTGTTCCTTCGCCGGCGGCTGTTCAGGCTGATTGTGAGTTGGTTCTCGGTCCGACTCTGCCCGATTCGCCGATTCGTCCTTTGCTGGGCATCAATGTGCTGCCCGACGCAGCCAAATTACCCGGCCGCCCCGACCTGGTAGCTGCTTATCGTCAGATCGGCATCAATATGATCCGCACGCACGATTATTATGGACCACTGGACATGGCTACCATCTATCCCGATCAAACGGCAGATCCAACCGATCCGGCCTCTTTTGATTTTAAGGCCAGCGATCAGGCCTTTCGCGCCTTGATCGAGGCCGGATTTGAGCCATATCTGCGCATTGGCGATTCCTGGAACAATGGCCCATCTTTTCCTCGAGCCGACCCGCGCAAACCGACTCATCCGGAACATTGGATACAGGCAGCTCTATATGTGGTGCGTCACTATAACGACCCAACGCAGTGGGGCAAGCCCGGCGTGGCCAATGTGTTGCGTCATGTCGAAATCTGGAATGAGCCCAATCACCAACAGTTTTGGGATGGTACGCCACAGGAATTTTATAATTTATTTGTCCGCACTGCCGTCGCTCTCCAAGCTGAATTTCCTAACCTGTCCATCGGTGGGCCGGGACTGGCGCCATCGGCTGTGATTTCTCCACAAGGAAAGCAGTTTACGCTAGGCTTGCTCGATGCACTGCGCCAGAGCAGTGTTCCACTCGACTTTTTCTCTTTTCATATCTATTCCAACGATCCGTATGAATACGAAAATGGGATTATATTTTTGCGTCACGAGTTAGATCGGCGGGGATACCAGACCACCGAGCTACATATCACCGAATGGAACACCAGCATTCAGGAAGGCGACCGGTCTGCCGAGGCGATGGCACTGCGCACCGGTGGCAAAGGAGCGGCTATCTTGACAGCAGCATGGGTAGTGATGCAACAGCATGGTGTGACAGCCTCGACTCTGTATCGCGGCATAGACCCTGCACTAGACATTCCCACCTTTTATGGCCTGTTTTACGCCGATGGACGTCCCAAGCAAACGGCACTGGCTTTTGGTTTGTGGGCCAGGATGAGCAACTATACAGAACGTCTGTCTATGACCATACCCAAAGGCTGTTCGCTGTGGGGACTGGCCGGTCAGAACGAGCAAGGGGAGACGGCCGTCTTGCTGACCAATCTTACCGACTCATCGGTCTCGTGGCAGCTTGTTGGGTCGGATGGTCATCTTGTTGCTGTGTCGGCTATGAGTCAGGTTGATGATGCTGGCCTGGTGAATCGCTCTTTTGAACCGGCGCAGGCAGCGATCGAAATCGGCGCGTATACCGTTCAATGGATTATACTTTCTGCGACGCCAACAGAATAGCTACTTGAAGGAGGCTGACAAGGTGAACAAATTCAAGGTAGGCGTGTTGCTGTGTCTGTTGATGTGGATGGTTGCAGGCCGCGCGCCGGCCGCCGGGCATCGGCTGGCCGACAACCCCAACCCGCCCGCGACGCCGGTCAAGCTGATTTTCATCCACCATTCTACCGGCGGCCATTGGCTGGCCGATCTAGACGAACACGACCAGGCCGGCGAGTTGGGGCAGGCATTGATGGTCAACAATTATTACGTCAGCGCCACCAACTATGACTGGGGACCAGACAGCATCGGCAGTCGCACCGACATCCCCAACTGGCCCGAATGGTTTACAGGTGAGAATAGCGCCACTTATTTGAACGCCCTGTACCACGAAAACGGCCAAAATATCGGCGGTTTCGGCTCCTGGTCGCGGCTGCCTGCCGATCCGGGCGGCGAAAATATCATCATCATGTTCAAATCCTGCTTTCCCAACTCAAACCTGGAAGGCAACCCCGATGACCCGCCGCTGAGCGAACCCAACGATTGGGAATACTCGGTGGCCAACGCCCAAGCCGTGTACATCAATCTGCTGACCTATTTTCAAACTCGCCAGGACAAGCTGTTTGTGGTCATCACCGCGCCGCCGCTGGCCGCCGGCGAAACCACCGCTGCCAACGCTGCCAACGCCCGCGCGTTCAACAACTGGCTGGTCAACGACTGGCTGGCGGGTTATCCCTATCACAATGTGGCTGTGTTTGATTATTACAATGTTCTCACCTCCAACGGCAGTTCCACGCGCATAGACGACCCCAGCGTGACCGACGAACCTCATGACCATGCCCGGCGACCCGATGGCAATCATCACTATTGGAACGGCAGCCAGATCGTCCACCCGCAAACCATCAACAACAACTTGTCGGCCTATCCATCCTACTCGGCCGGTCCCGATTGGTATGACAGCCACCCGATGACCAACGGCCAGCGCAAGGCCACCGCTGAGTTTGTGCCGTTGCTCAACGTTTTTTACAACCGCTGGAAAAATAGCAGCGTTTGTGTCCCGGTCGCCGGTCTCAGCATCAATGGCCCGACCGTCGGGTTTACCAACACGCTGACCCTGTTCACGGCGGCCGTTTCTCCCGTCTCGGCTACAACGCCCATCACCTACACCTGGTCATCGCCGCCCTACAGCGGTCAGAACAGCTCAACTGCCGCTTATCGCTGGGATACCCCCGGCGCCTATACACTGAGCCTGTGGGTGCAAAACTGTGGCGGTGTTGGATCGATCACGGCCACGCATCATATCACCATTTCGCACATGCGGCACGACATCAACCTGCCGCTGGTCTTGAAACAGACAAATTGAAAAAGGAGGTTCACATGCGCATCCCAAAACTCATCTATCGTGTCATATTGGGGCTGATGTTGATGCTCGCCGTCTTGCCGGCCGTCCAACCGGCCGTCGCCCAAGCCGACAACCCCAATCCGCCCACGGCTCCGGTCAGGCTGATTTTCATCCATCACTCCACCGGCGGCAACTGGCTGGCCGATCCCAGCAACGATCAACCCTATGGCGGGCTGGGTATCGCCCTGCGCGACAACAACTATTACGTCAGCGCTACCAACTATGGCTGGGGGCCAGACGCCATCGGCGATCGCACCGACATCCCCAACTGGCCGGAATGGTTCACCGGTCCCGAAAGCAACACCTATTTGAACGCCTTATATCGTGAAAATGGCCAAAACATCGGCGATTTTGGCTCCTGGTCGCGGCTGCCCACCAACCCCGGCGGCGAAAACACCATCATCATGTTCAAATCCTGCTTTCCCAATTCAGACCTGGAAGGTCGCCCCGACGACCCGCCGGCAGCGGCGCCCAATGACGAGTACACGGTCAGCAACGCCAAGGCCGTTTATCTCAACCTGTTGACCTATTTTCAGGCCCGCCAGGACAGACTCTTTGTGGTGATCACCGCGCCGCCGCTGCGCAAGAGCGACACGACGACCGCCCGTGCCGCCAATGCCCGCGCATTCAACAACTGGCTGGTCAACGAGTGGCTCAAGGGCTATCCTTACAAAAACGTCGCCGTCTTTGATTACTACAACGTGCTGACTGCGTCTGGCAATCACCATTGGTGGCGCAACGGCCAGGTCGAACACATTCAGGCCGACAAAAGCAATTTTTCCGCTTATCCCACCGACGACAGTCACCCCAGCACCGCCGGCCATACCAAAGCCACTGCTGAATTTGTGCCGCTGCTCAACGTGTTCTACAATCGCTGGAAGAATGCCCCTGCCGCGCCGGCGCCCACCCCCACCTCTCAACCCCAGGCGGCGACCCCCACGCCGGCCGCCGAGGCGCAGCCCACTCCGACACCCTCTGCCCCATTGCCCACCCGGCCCGGCGAGGTGATCGAAGACTGGGAAGGCGAAAGCTGGTGGGGTTCTAGCGGCGATGGCGACAAATCTACGGTGGTTTCCGATGTGGATACGGCGGTCAAACATGGCGGAAATGCCTCCTTGCGCAGCGACTATCGCATCGTTGAAGGCGGTTGGGGCGACACCAGCACCGGGTTTGAGGATGTCCAGGATTGGAGCGGCGGGGTTGGCCTGTCGTTTTGGCTGCACGCCGGCGAGGCCGGCTATCCCATGCGCCTGGTGCTGTATAGCGGCGATCCGGCTGCCGCCACTCCCTTTGAGGCCGAATTTTTCACCGACGCCTCGCATGTGAGCGGTTGGGGCGAGGTAGTGCTGCCCTGGGATGCCTTTGTGCGGGCCTCGTGGGCCGAACAAGCCGGCCTGAAACAACTCGACCCGGCGCGCATCACCGGCCTGTCCTTCAGCTTTACCCCTGGTCAGGGCAGCGTGTGGATAGACGATCTAGGCCTGTTCGTCGGCAGCATCCAGCAGCCACCGCCAGACCAGCCCGCGCCCACCTACACACCCAAACCCATCCAACCGGCCGCACCCACCCACACACCCAAACCCGATCAGCCGGTTGCCCCCACCGATACACCTGCCCCTGTTGAGCCTAAAAAAGGCCTGTGTGGATCGGCGGCCGTGCTGCTGTCTCTGGCCGCGCTGGCTGCCTGGCTGCTGCGGCGATAAAAACAGAATCCGCTGAAAAAAAGTCTATTTCTACCACAAAGGACACCGAAAACACCAAGGTTTACGATGCTTTTGAGTTTTTAGAAATGCCTGGTGTCCTTTGTGTCTTGGTGTTGAGAGGGTTTTTCAGCACGCTCCCAGTTTTTTCAGCGGACTTGTTGGAACACAATGGCTGCCTCTGGCGTCTTGGATGTGCAAAAGTTTTGCGCACACCCCATAATACCAGAGGAGTAGAACATGAAATTCAATCTATCAAGTCGCGCGTTTGCCCTGCTGCTGGCTGTATGGCTGGGGTTGAGTGCATGTCGCGCCGCCCCCACGCCGACCTCCACTGCCGACCTGCTAGACGGCACCCGTTGGGACCTGTCTGGCTATGGTCAGCCCGATGCCCTGACCCCAGCCCTGCCCAACGCCCCGGCCACGCTCGATTTCACCGACGGCAAGATGGGCGGCGTCACCGGCTGCAACCACTATGGACGCGGCTATCAACTCCAGGGCGACCGTTTTGTCTTTGGATCGCCCGATCTTGCCGTCACCATGATGATGTGTGAGCCGCCACAGATGCAGCAAGAAGATCAGTTCTTGCGCCTGTTTCAAGCCATCACCACATTTCGGCTGGAAGGTGACCGCCTGACCTTGCAAGGCAGCGAGGGCGTGCTGGTCTTTCAGCCAGCCCGCTCTGTGTCGCTGCAAGGTGTCGTCTGGCAGCTTGCCGGCGTGAGCCAGGGCGAGGCCATGGTGAGCATGGTCGGCGACGAAAAAATCACCCTGACTATCCAGGGCGACCGGGTCAGCGGCTTGGGCGGTTGCAACACCTTTTCCGGCCCGGTGCAGGTGCAAGACAATTCCATCCAGATCGGCCCCCTGGCCTCCACCAAAATGGCCTGCTCTGGCGAGATCGATCAACGCGAACAGCAGGTCCTCCATGCTCTGAGCCAGGCGGCCAGTTTTCAAATTCAACGCAGCCAGCTCACCCTGTTGGATAACCAGAGCCGCGTCTTGATGTCCTGGACGGTGATGCCCTGAATTTGCTCCATTCCTTGCGCCGATTGAGCCTGTCGAAACCTGAGCCTGTCACGCCGATTGAGCCTGTCGAAACCGGCACGACAGGCTATTTTTTCCACACCACACCGCGCCCCGGGGCCAGGAGAAATGCCAACACAAAACACCCCGTTGCGGTCAGCACCACCGCCGCCCCCGACGCCACTCGCGCATAATACGACAGATACAGCCCCACCACCCCGCTCGCCGCGCCAATGATCGCCGCCAGAACCATCATCGTTGGCAGGCGGCGGGTTAGCAAATAGGCCGTCGCCGCCGGCGTCACCAGCATGGCCACCATCAAGGCCACCCCCACCGTCTGCAAAGACACCACCACCGTCAGCGCGATCAGCACCAGCAGCGCATTGTGCAACAGACCCAGCGGCAGTCGCAAAGTCGCCGCCAGCACCGGATCGAACGACAGGATGAGAAATTCCTTGTAAAACAAGATGATGGTCAAAATGACCACACCACCCCACACGCCGGTCAGCCACAGATCACCCGCCGACACGCCCAGCACGTCGCCAAACAAAAAATGAGCCAGGTCTACCGCATAGCTGCGCACTGTCGAGATCAAGGCGATGCCCAGCGCAAACATACCCGCAAAAATAATGCCGATGGCCGTGTCCTCCTTGACCCGTGCCCCCTTGCCGATGGCCCCAATGCCCAACGCCGTCAGCACCGCCGTGCCAAGCCCCCACCAAAACAGCGGCCCGCGCGCTCCACCGCCCACCAGATAACCCACCGCCACGCCCGGCAAAATGGCGTGTGCCAGCGCATCGCCGAAAAAGGCCAGGCCGCGCAGCACCACATAGACGCCCACCACCGCACACACCACACCCACCATCACCGCCGCCACCAGCCCCCGCTGCATAAACGGATACCTCAACGGCTCGATCAACCAGTCCCACATTGACATTCTCAACCCTCCCCTCAACCCTCCTTCGGCCAGACCAGCCGACCGACTAGCCCTCATCCCGTCCACAGCACGTGTCGCCCAACATCATCAGGCCGTTGCCGTTTTGCACCATGTGCAAATGCCCGCCATAAGCAGCGTGCAGCAGTTCCGGGCGGAACACCTCGGCCGGTCGCCCAAAACCCAACAATTGCCCGTTCAACAACATGGTGCGATCAAACTGCTCGGCCGCCTGCTGCAAATCGTGCGTAGCCACCATCACCGTCACCCTGCGTCGCCGCAGTTCGTCCAAAATGCCAAAAATATCTTGTTGCGACGGCACATCCAGCCCATTCAACGGCTCATCCATCAGCACCAGGTCGGCCTCTTGGGCCAGGGCGCGGGCGATAAACATGCGCTGCTGCTGCCCCCCCGACAATTCACCGATTTGCCGCCCGGCCAGGTTGTCCAGCCCCACCACCGCCAGACACTCACGCACCTGCGCCTCGTCACGCCGACCCGGCCGCCGCAGCCAGCCCACCCGTCCGGTCCGCCCCATCATCACCACATCGGCCACCGTCACCGGAAAGCTCCAATCTACCTGGCTGCGCTGCGGCACATAGGCGATGCAAATGTGCCGTCCTGGGCTAGAGCCGGCCACCCGCACCTGGCCCGCCGTCGGTCGGATCACCCCGGCCACCACTTTGAACAGCGTGCTTTTGCCGGCTCCGTTCGGCCCCACCACCGCCACCCGCTCGCCCCGCTCCAGCCGAAACGACACCGCTTCCAACGCCGTCCGCCCTTGATAGCGCACCGTCAGCCCGGCCGCCTCCAAAATCGGCGCATTCTGGTCGTGTACGGCCAGTCTTGAGCCTTTGTTTGCAGGCATGAAACGCTCCTTTTGAATATCCTGGATTGAGGACACCTATATCCCCCTTGGAGGCCGCTGAAAAAGTCTATTTCTACCACAAAGGACACCGAGAACACCAAGGTTTACAATGCTTTTGAGTTTTTAGAAATTCTTTGTGTTCTTTGTGTCTTGGTGGTAAAAGGGTTTTTCAGTACACTCCTTGCTGTTTTGGCGGTCGCTATTTCAGTGCGTCCACGATGGCCGATACATTGTACCGCATCAACGACACATAGTCACCCGCCGGGCCGCCCGGCTCGCTCAACGAACCGTGATACACAAACACCAGGCGCGTGCCGGTGTCATCGGCCACGCGGCGGGCCAACTCTGGATTGACCGTCTGCCCGACCAACACAGCCCGCGCCCCCAACTCGCGGATGCGCGTTTCCAGTTCGGCCAACTCTTGCGCCGACGGCGCCGCCAGCGTGCTATAGCCCGGAATCACCGCCCCCACCTGCTCAAAACCATACCGCTGCGCAAAATAGCCAAACAATTCGTGGTCTGTTACCAGCTTGCGGTGAGCCTGCGGCAGCAGAGCCACCTGCTCGCGGATCCAGCCGTCCAATTCCTTTAATTTTTCTCGATAGGCCGCCGCATTGGCCTGGTAAGCGGATGCATGCTGCGGGTCCAACGCGCTGAACACCTGCTCGACATTGTTCACCCACACCATCACCAGGTTGGGGTCAAACCACACGTGCGGGTCGCCGCCCTCGTGATGATGTTCCTCCTCATTCTCGTGCTCATCACCCTCATGCTCGTCTGCATGTTCCGCCTCCGTCATCAGCAACTCGATGCTGGCCGACAGCGGCACTACCGGCGTCTTGTCCCCTGCGCTCTGGATCAGCCGATCCATAAACGTTTCCAACCCCGCCCCGTTGATCAATACCACATGGGCGCGGGCGATGGCTGCGGCATCCTGCGGCGTCGGGTCAAATGCATGCGGATCGGTTCCCAACGGCAGCAGCACGGTCAGGTCAATCCACTCGCCGCCCACCTGCCGCGCCACATCGCCCACGATGCTGGTGGTGGCCACCACCTGAAGCTTTTGCCCCTGGCCCAACCGCGCCGCCTGGAGGGTGGGCAATGCATCCTGGTGATGCTCCTCCTGCGATTTCTGGCAGCCGGTCGCCAAAAGCACCAGTACCAGCAGCCCAATTCCCCACTTGCGCCATAGACTCATATTCTACTCCTTTTTGAAAAAAATTTTCAATAACCCGGTCAGAAAAGCAAGGCCAACCCCAAACAACCGAGATCCAGGTTGGCCTGACCAGACAGCCTATTTGCTCTGGCAGGTCGGGCACAGGCCGGTCAACTCTACCAGGTGTGCATCCACGCGATAGCCGGTGAGCTGCTGCACCTGGGCGATCAGGTCGGCCAGGCCATCGCAGGGAAAATCGGCCACGCGGTGGCAGCGACGACAGATCAAATAGTGCCGCTCATCTTGGGCGCGGGCAAAGCCATGACAGTCGCCCTCGGTGTGTACCCGCCGGGCGATGCCCAACTCATCCAGGATGTCCAGCGTGCGGTACACCGTCACCAGGCCCAGCCGGCTATAGATGGCCCGGCCGCGCTCGTAAATATCCATCGGGTTGAGTTGTTCATCGCTTTGTTGCAGCACTTGCAGCACGGCCAGGCGTGGCAGGGTCAGCCGGTAGCCAGCATTGCGCAGAGCCAGAGTCATTTCATTTTGTTCGGACATGAGATAGACCTAGTTGAAAAAGTTTTTCATTTATTGGCTCTATTATATCACTTTGTGGGAAAAGGGCAACTCTTGAAATAGCCGCACGTGGGCGTGCGGCGCTTCTCAAGGCAGGCGCTGAGAGGGCGGTAGTTCTTTCAGCCCGACGCTTTAGCGTCGGGCGGCAGAGAGGGCGGCTTTAGTGTCGGGCTGGCGGCTTGATGTATGACAACCGTTCTGCATGCTCCACCTTTTTCGTGGTATAATACAGGAAATTACACCCTACCCCAGCACAAAAGACAGGAATTTCAAGCCCTATGAATCTCCAACCCGGCTCGCTCCCCAACCTGATTGACCGCCTGCGTCGCTATTCGCCCGCGCCGCTGCTCGAGGCGATGCAGGCTGGACCGGACATTCAAGTGGCGGCGCAGCATCTCGACGCACTGTTGCGTGCTGTGACCTCGTATCTGCCACGTTACCTGGCCTGTGAAGAATTGCGTGACCCTCGTCCGGGGCGCGTCAGCGGGCGGTTTCGCGAGGCTACGATCATGTTTGCCGACATTTCCGGTTTTACGGCCATGTCGGAGCGGCTGTCGCTGAAAGGTGAAGAGGGCGCCGAGACCATCACCAACATTGTGGGCAGTTATTTCACCCGTATGCTCGACATTGCCGCCCAACACGGCGGTGATTTGCTCAAGTTTGGCGGTGATGCGCTATTGGTGGCTTTTTTCGGTGATGACAACTCCGATACGGTAGACCATGCCGTGCATGCCTGCCTGGCCGCCGTCGAAATGCAGCAGGCGATTGTTCGCTTTAGCGAGGTGCAGGCTTTGGGTGAGACCTTTCGCCTCAAGATGACAGTGGGGCTTGGCTCTGGGTTGCTGTTCACGGCCAACCTGGGTACGCCCGACAAGATGGAGTATACCGTGATGGGCGAGGCCCTGGCCAATATGGCTCTGGCCGAAGATCAGGCCGAGGGCGGCGAGATTTTTATTGATGAAAACACCTTTCAACTGACAAAATCTTGCATCGAGATCGGCGAGGTGCGTAACGGCTGCTACAAGTTGGTCGCCATCCATGAACGGCAAGCCGCTTCTTTGATTGCTTCCGTTTCGGCCGATGCGCGGTGGCCCGCGGCCGGCCTTGACCTGTCTCTGGCTGCCGATCAACTGGATGCCCTGACGCCATTTCTTCCCCCTGGCTTGCTCGATCTGCTGCGTTTTGACCCGGTGCGTGTGGCCGGGCGGCGCATGGGCGAATTCCGTCCAGTCACGGTCATGTTTGCCAACTTTTACGGCACCGAAGAACTGATCACCCATCTCGGCACGCGGCAGGCGGCCCTGATCACCGAGATTCTCAACCAGCATTTTACTCGTATGCACGAGATCATTCATCGCTATGAGGGCGTGATTGACAAGGTGGACAGCTATGTGGTTGGGCACCGCATTATGGCAATGTTTGGCGCGCCGCGTGCCCATGTAGACGATCCCGAACGAGCAGTGCGGGTGGCCTGGGAGATGCAGGCGGCTATGGCGGCTTTTGCTGATTTGAGACAGGTTGGCGATGGGCTTACTCTCAAGCAGCGTATCGGCATCAACACCGGGCGCGTCTTTGCCGGCAATGTTGGCTCGGACACGCGGCACGAATACTCGGTGATGGGGGACCAGGTCAACCTGACCTCGCGGCTCATGTCGGCGGCGCAAGAAGGCCAGATTCTCATCAGCGCCAGCACCGCCGCCCAGATCGGCAAACAGTTCTTGCTGGACGAAAAAAAGCCGGTGCGGGTCAAAGGCAAAAGCCAGCCAGTGCCCAATTATGATGTGCAAGGCATCCTGGAGCGCGCTCCGGGCCGACATATTGCCCGCCCTACGCCGATGATCGGCCGCGACGACGAGTGGCGGGCCATCTGGCAGGTGGCCGAACAGTCCTTGCAGGGGCAGCCTCGCCTGCTCGATGTGCATGGCGAGATGGGTATGGGCAAGTCGCGCATCCTTGAAGAGTTGATGGATCGTTGGGTCGAGCGCGGCGGCGTGGTCTTGTTCGGGGCTAGCCTGTCTTACAATCGCCACACTCCCTTTGCTCCCTGGACGCCCATTCTGCGAGACATGTTGGGCCTGCACGCCGACGAGTCGGATGGGGTGCGCATCATCGAGCGGCTGAGGAGTATCCAGCCCACCTGGGCCGATTGGGCCGCTCTGGTAGCCCAGGTGACGCAGACGCCGTTGCCCGAAAGCGACCTGCTCCGGTCGCTCGACCCCAAACTGCGCCAGCAAAACCTGCAACGTATGATCGCCGGTCTGGTTCAGGCTGAGGCGGCGCTCCATCCGCTGTTGATCATTCTCGACGATCTGCAATGGATTGACGAGCTGTCTTTGAGCCTGTTCAGTCACATCGTCACTCATGCGCAGGATATTCCGCTGCTTTTCTGTGTGGCCTATCGCCCCGATGAGGTGGTGCAGCTTGCCGCGCCGCCTCACACTATCGTTGTTTTGGTCCCCTTGTCTGACGACGGCAGCCTGGCTTTGCTCAACAGCGAACTGCCCACCCAGGCTCCCATCCCTCAGCCGCTCAAGAACGTCATCTTGAAAAATGCCCAGGGCAACCCGCTGTTCATCGTCGAGATGGCGCATGCTTTGATCGAAAATTACCTGTCGTTCGACCCGGCTGGCGGCGTCTATCGCGCTCGCGCCGACCTGGAGCGCATCCAGGCTCCCGATACGATCAGCCGGGTGATTTTGAGCCGCCTGGATCGCCTGGATGAACCCAGCCGCAATCTGCTCAAAGTGGCTTCGGCCATTGGCCGCCTCTTTCAGCAATGGCTGCTCGAATCGGTCTACCCTTACCGCGCCAGCGAGGCCGAGATGACCCAAAGTCTGCTGGACATGTGCAACAAAGCCATCCTAGACCGCGATCCGTCTGGTGTGCAGGTGGCCTTTTTGTTTCGCCATGTGATGACTCGCGAAGTGGCCTATGAGACGCTGCTTTATGCTGAACGGCGCGATTTACACCGTAGGATTGCTCAGGCCATCGAAAAGCAAGACATTCACATAGATGATTATGTTGAATCGCTGGCCGAGCATTACAGCCTGGCCGAAGAGTGGACCGCCGCTTTGCCCTATCACCTTCAGGCCGGGCAGCGCGCCCAATCTATTTATGCCAACCAGGATGCCATCCATCGCTATCGTCAGGCTCTTCAGGTGGCTGCTCACGTGCCGGGTAGTCAGGAGCAGCAGTGGCTGGCCCACGACCGGCTCTGCCAGATTTTTATCACCATCGGCGAGTACGATCAGGCTATTCAACACAACGATGCCGCCCTGTCGCTGGTGCTGCCCATCAGTGACACTCCCGAACAATTGGCCTGTCGCCTGGCCGACCGCTGTCGCAAGGCTGCCTCGATTTACGAAAAAAAGAGCGACTATGCGGCCGCGTTTAACTGGTTACGCGGCGGCCTGATGGCCCTGGAGGGGCGAGACTCGCCTCAGGCGGCCCTGGAGGCGGCGCAAATCCGGCTGGTGGGGGCCAGCATTTATCACCGCCAGGGCGACAATGGCCAGGCTTTGCAGTGGTGTGAGCAGAGCCTCGATATTGCCAATCGCCTGTCTGGCGATGATCCGGCGCGGCTGCGTGTGCTGGCGCATGTCTGGTATCTGCAAGGGGCCATCTATTTGCGCTATGGTCAGGCCGAGCGGGTGTTGGATGTTTGTGCCAGGAGTCTGGACATTTATCGGCAGATTGGCGACATTGCCGGCGAGAGTCAGGCCTTGATCAACATGGCGGTGGCGCATTTCAATCGCGCCGAATGGCCGCAGGCGCGCCAGAACTATGACCGCGCTCTCCAGATCAAAGAGCGCATGGGCGACGTGTATGGCCGCGCCCTGGTGGCCAACAATCTGGCCGAAATTTACCTGAATCAGGGCGAACTGGATCGCGCTGAAGAGTTGTATCGCGCCAGCCTGCGAACCTGGACCGAGTTGGGTTCGATTTATGGGATGGGCTTTCTCAGCAACGGCCTGGCTGTCGTGGCGATTCGCCGGCAAGACTGGGCGCAGGCGGCTGCGCTGCTGGAGCGCAGCCTGACCCTGTTTGCCCAAATCAAGACCGAAGACCTGTTGTCCGAAATCTATCGCCATCAGGTCGAGGTGTGTCTGGGGCAGGGCGATCTGGACAGGGCCATGGAATGGGGACGACGGTCGCTCGACTGTGCCATCGCCCAAGAGATGAAGCTGGAAGAGGGTATCGCCCGCCGCGTGCTGGGGCAGGTCTATGCTGCCCGCGGCAAGCATGGGCAGGCCGCCGATCTGCTTGACAGCGCGTTGGGCATCCTGGAGCAGCTCAACAATCCATACGAGATGGGGCAGGTCTTGCTGCATCGCGGCATGCTCTGCTCAAGTCAAAATCTACAGGCCCAGGCCGAGCAAGACCTGGCGCAGGCGATGGGTATTTTTGCCGAACTGGGCGCCCTTCCCGAGCTGGAACGCGCTCAGGCGATGGCCGCAGCCTGTCGTCATGAATAAAAATCAGTTGGCAGGGGCAAGCCCTGCCCCTACGGGGATATAAAAAATAGGCGAGTTGTTCGGGGGTGTCTGCAAAATGAAAGGAGTTTGCGCATGAAGAACTGTCTTGTTTCCCCATTTGTCGCTCAATTTCGTCATATTCGCTCTGTCTGGGTGTGTCTTTTTGCCCTTTTGTGCCTCCTGGCCGCTTCTGGCTCGCCGACGGTATGGAGCGCGCCGGCGGCGCCGGCCGCTGCGGCTCTACCTGCTGCTGCGCCGCTCTGGCCCGCCTCGTCCACCGTCAACGTTTCCGGGTCAATCTATGAGGCCACTGATTATGCCGCCGAACTCTTTTTGCCATTGCTGCCTTGCAACATGAACGATCAATTCAGCGTCATCCACGTTTCGGCCTGGCATGACCTGGAAGAACCGGTTGGCATCACCATCGAATTGTACGACAGCGCCGGCGCGATGGTTTATCTCATCAGCGATACCATTCCGCATCTGGGTAGCCGCAGCTATAACCTGCGCTTTTTGCCCGACATTCCCAACCATCTGTATACGGTGGGTCACATTCAGGTGTCCGACCCATTTTATATGCAAATAGCCGCCAGCGTAGATGTGTCCAATCCTACCCTGCAAGGCGATGGCCTGGCCTCCTATACGGCCTTTCCCGGCGGCGGCACATCATCGGCGCTGCCTTTGATTCAGAAAAATCGCGTTTTGCCCGGTGGTTTGTGGAACAGCACCTTGTTTATCATGAATGTCGGCATGATGCAGGCCAATGTGGCGATCCATATCTATTACCCCGATGGCACGTCGGCCTATGCCGACAGCCTGGTGCTGGCGCCGCTGGCCGGCGAGGTGTACGATCTGCACAACATTGCCGGCATTCCCGATGATCTGCGCGGATCGGCCGCTGTCGTCTCGGATCAGCCCATCCAGGTGGCGGTGTTGGATTGGGACAGCGCGCGCGGGCGCATCAGCGCGTATGTGGATCGCCCGGCGGCGCCCTCGTTACAAGATATTCCCATCGTCTACAGCCAGCACATGGGTTGGGACACCAGCATGTGGCTGCTGAACACCCGTGTGACCGCGGCCACGGCATTGATTTCTTATACCAACCCACTCAACGGCGCGCCAATCACCACCGAAAATGCCGGCACAATCGAGCCATTTCAGCAAGCCGGGCCGTTTCCGTTGGTGCTGTCTCCGATGCAGATGGCCACCGCCCGCATCTATGCCAGCGGCGCCAACCTGGATATGGTGGTTTTTCATGCCGAGACCACCGACGAGCGGGTAGAGGCCTATCAGCCGCCCGACTCGATCACCTATAGCGCCGTGCTGCCGCACATTGTGCGCGCGGCCGGGCGCAATTCACGTATCATCTTGAAAAATATTGGTGATATTCCCGACACTTTTACCATCTATTTTCATGACCCCGGCGGTCGCATGGTCTATGCTCAGGACATTTCTCTCAACCCCGGCCAGGTCTATGTCTCTAACCAGATTGACATGGAAGCTTTGGGGCGCACATTCTACGGTTCGGCCATCATCAAAAATCAAAATGACACTCTGTTGACTGCCCTGGCTGAACTGCAAGTGAGTCGCCAACAAGAAGGCAACGACTCGTTCGAGTCCAACGA
The DNA here is from genome assembly GCA_964449465.1 of uncultured Anaerolineae bacterium. GTDB lineage: Bacteria > Chloroflexota > Anaerolineae > JAFGEY01 > JAFGEY01 > CAYRXM01. The sequence continues at coordinate 22,951 of CAYVBK010000015.1, read as the reverse complement.
CTCGGCTATGGAAGCCGCCCCCTTGCCTTTGAACAACACAGTATGGGCCAAGATCGGCTGGCAAGATGATGTGGACTGGTATTACCTGGAAATTGATACGCCGTCTGTTTTCACCGTCACCCTCAAAGACCTGCCCGCCGATTATGACCTGGCCGTGTTTGCCGATTTGAGCCAGGCGCCCTCTTTGAGCGGTGACGCGCTGCTCGGCGACCTGCAAGACAACTCGGATGTGAATGCCATCGGCCAGATGACGGCCATCGGCCAGATGACGGCTATTGGTCAGATGACGGCTATCGGCCAGATGACGGCTATCGGCCAGATGACGGCTATCGGCCAGATGACAGCTATTTCGACCAATCCCGGTCAGGCCTGGGAAACGGCCACCACTCTGGCCCTGCGGCCGGGCCGCTATTATATCCTGGTGATCGGGCATGGTGGCGAGTACGATCCCAACCACGCCTATGGCCTGGTCACGCAAACTGAGACATTGGGCGCATATGTGGGCGGCTGCACACCGCAATTTGACTATAGCAACTCAAATTTTATGACCTCCTTTTACCCGACCGTGTCGTACACCGACGTGCATACTCTGATCTTGGTCAACAAGCAGCGGCTGGATTATGCTTTTGGCGTCACCGATACCGCCGGTATTCCTACCGAGCTGTACACTCTGGCCGGAGACCCTGATGTCAACGGCATCGTCTATGTCATAGACAACAATGCGACAGTTCAATCTCAATACAACGAGTGGGATGCCGATTTTTGCAATCCTCACCGCGCCAACCGGGTGGCCGAGGCGATTTTTGAGCAGATTGTCCATCCCATCCTGTCTGGTTATCCCAACATCCGTTACATTGTCCTGGTCGGCGATGATCGTATGATCCCGTTTTATCGCGTGCCAGACACTTCTTTTATCGCCAACGAGCGCGAGTACATCCCGTCGGCCTACCTGCAAAGTGGCAATGCCACCTGGTCGGCGCTGGCCTGGGGGTTCATCCTGACCGACAATTTTTACGGCGACCCGGCGCCCAGGTTCTGGCGTGGCCATGGCCTGTATATTCCCAAACTGGCCGTCGGCCGCTTGATTGAAACGCCGGACGAGATCATCAACATGTTGCAGTATTATAACATGGGCTATCATGCGCTTAACGCCGTTCGTTCCCTCACCACCGGCTATGACTTTTTGAGTGACAGTGCGGCCGCTATCAACGCCCAAATGGGCGACTTTGGCCTGATCACCCAAACCCTGATCGGCGAAACCTGGCACGCCGACAACCTGCGAGATGTATGGATAAACAACACCGACCAGGATCTGGTCTCGCTGAACGCCCATATGTCGCACTGGGCGGCTATCCCACCCAACGAGAGCCAGGGTTACTTGATCCCCAGCGACATTGAAGGGGCCAGTTCTCCCCAAGAGGGCAATGTGGTCTGGTCGGTGGGCTGTCATGCTGGCTATCAAGTGCCGGACGCCGACAGCGACAACCCTACTACCGCCCTGGATTTTGCTCAGGCTTTGGCGCGGCGGCAGGCCGGGGCATTTGTGGGCAATACCGGCTATGGGCTGGGCGACAGCACCGAAGTGGCCTACTCGGAACAATTGATGCTCTTTTTCGGCCAGGAATTGGGCCGCTATAGCGGCGTCGCTGTGGGCGATGCCCTGATGCGGGCCAAACACCGCTATGTCGAGGCCATCCCGGCCGGCGGGTTTAGCCGCTATGACGAAAAGGTCATGATCCAGGCCACCCTGTACGGCCTGCCCATGTTCCAGGTGTCTGTGCCAAACCCGGCGCCGCCGCTGCGTGCCGCCGCCGATCCTTGTGATGTTTCTACCGTCGGGAGCGAGGTCATTTATCGCTGCCGATTCCACTTTATCCCGCACACCGTCCCCGAACGCGGCACCTTTTTCACCATAGACGGCCTGGATACCACCCAGGTCGGCGCCGGGCGGCCCATACAGCCGTTGATCAGCCTGCCCATCACTCCGCCGCAGTCCGGCCTGATCGCCCGCGGTGTCGTGGTGTCGGGCAGCCAGATCACCTCGATCTCTAATTTCGATCCGGTCATTGCCGCCGTGGTCACCGATACAGCCGTCAGCGAGCCGCCCTTTGACTATGAGGGCTGGTATCCCATCCATATTGCCGCCGTCAACCGGTTGGGCGGTCAGGATACCCTGGTGTTGGTGCCTGCTCAATATCTGGCTGACGATCAGATCGAGCGGCTGTATACCGAGATCACCGTGCGCGTCTATTTCACCGACAGCACCGACTATATCCCGCCTTCGATCTGGGCGGTCAACAGCGAACTACTCGGCCCTACGCAAACTCGCTTTAGCGTGGATGCCGGCGACGACCAGTCGGGCATTGCCCATGTGTGGTGTACCTATAACTGGGGCGGGCCGGCCTGGCACACCATCGAGATGAGCCCCAATCTGTCCACCGGTTTGTGGGAATATACCGTCAACGCGCCGCTCAACACGCCGGTACAGGCCATCATCCAGGTGGTAGACCGCGCCGGCAATGTCAGCAGCAGCAACAACAAGGGCGCCTTGTTCGCTGTTGGCTTGCAAGAGGTCTATTTGCCGTTGGTGCTGCGCAGCGCGCCCTGATTGGGAAATCGGCGTCTGGTAGGGGCAGGGCTTGCTTCTGCCCCTACCAGTTTTTTCAGTGGGATCATCGTTTCACTCTAGTGAATTTGTGCTTGTTTGAAAGGAATTTTATGGGTTTATTGACCCCCCTGGCCCTGGCCCTGGCCGGGTTGAGCATCCCTATCCTCATCTTTTACATGCTCAAGCTGCGCCGCGACGAGCAAACCATCTCCAGCACCATGCTCTGGCAGCAAGTGCTGCAAGACCGTGAGGCCAACTCGCCCTGGCAAAAGCTGCGCCGCAATTTGCTGCTCTTGCTGCAACTGCTTTTGCTGGCTCTGTTGGTGCTGGCTCTGGCTCGCCCTTACAGCGAGATTGAAAAGGTCTTTCAAGGACACGTGATCGTGCTGTTGGATGCCTCGGCCAGCATGCAGGCCACCGATGTGGCTCCCAACCGTTTTGAGGTGGCGCGCAGTCGGGTTCATCAGATCATTGACAGCCTGGGGCCCAACGACACCATGACCCTGATCGCCGTGGCCAACATGCCGCGCGTGCTGGCCTCGCTGACCAACGACAAATCGGTTTTGCGGCAGGCTCTTGCGCCCGATTCGGCCGCGGCCCAGGTCTCCAACACCGAGGCCGACTGGTCGGCAGCGTTCATCCTGGCGGCGTCCAGTGCACGACAATCGTCGGAAAATATCATCGTCATCCTGTCGGACGGCGGCCTGACCTCGACTGCCGCCGATCAACCGCTGCCAGCTTTGCCGGGCCGGGTGAATTATGTGCCGGTGGGCGTCGGCGGCGAAAATCTGGCTGTGGCCGCCCTGGCCATCCGCGAGAGCGCAGCCGGGCCGCAGGCTTATCTGCGAGTGGCCAACCATAGCGAGCGGCCGGCCGCGCCACTGGTCGAGATTTGGGTCAACGGGGCCTTGTTCGACGCCCGCGTCCTCAACCTGGAGGCGCACGGCGAAAGCGGGCTGTCGCTGACCCACCTGCCTCTGGACACCCGTCAGATCGAGGTGCACCTGCCCGACGATGCTCTGCCCCTGGATAATCGTGCCTGGGCGGTGCGTTCGCTGTCGCAGCGGGCCACAGCCATGCTCATCTCGCCAGGCAATGCATTTCTAGAGCGCGCCCTGGCCTTGATGCCCCAACTCGACCTGATCAGCGTGCGCGTGACCGACACGACCACCCTCTCGATGCCGCCCACCCCGCCCACGCTGGTTGTATTGGATGGCGTCTCGCCATCGGGGTTTCAGATTGCCAACGCCAACCTCTGGCTGATCAATCCGCCGGCCTCGAACGACTGGATTCAGGTGAGCGGCAGCATCACCCAGACGCAGATCGTCCAGGTGCAGACTCAATCGCCGCTGCTGCGCTACCTCGACGCTGCCGCCCTGCGCGAGCAGGTGCATATCGCCCGCGCTCGCGCCGTGTCTGCGCCGACGTGGGCGCAAACGCTGATCGAGGCCGCCGGCGGCCCTTTGTTGCTGGCCGGCGAGATGGGCGGGCGGCGGGTGGCCGTCTTGACCTTTGACCTGCATCAATCGGACCTGCCTTTGCAGATCGCCTTTCCCATTCTGGTAGCCAACCTGACCCATTGGCTGGCCCCGACCGGTGATATAGACGCTGCCAACGAGCAGCTTGTCCTGTCGCCGGGCATGCCGGTGCAGGTGCGCCCGCAAATGGGCGTCGAGTCGCTGTCCATCACCACTCCATCAGGGCAGCGATATGCCTTTCAACCCGCCGACGGCCAGCCCATCCCGTTTGCTCAGACGAACGAACCCGGCCTTTATACAGTTGAGCAGGCCCGCTCCGGCGAGACGCTGCGCTCTGCCTTTGCGGTCAACCTGTTCAGCGAACTGGAATCGGCCATTGCCCCCCAATCCGCCATCGAGGTCAATCGGCAGCCGCTTGGTGGGCAGACGCACAGCGAAACTGGTCGCCGCGAGTGGTGGCGCTGGCCGGCTCTGGCCGCGCTCGGCGTGTTGCTCTTGGAATGGTTTGCCTATTGGCGCAATCGGATGCCTCGCCGCGCCCCTCACTCGCAGACAGGGCGAATGTAAACAGAACAGACTTGACTCGAGTTCTCAAGTATTCTATACTGGTATTAAATAATACAGACAATCTCGATAAAAAAGAGAGGTGGACATATGACCAACGATGGACGTCGAATTGAGCGCGATCTGGTGTTGGCGCCCAACGAGTATGCGTATTTGTTGGACGAGACCAAAGGCAACGTGATCAATTATGTGGGGCCGCACAAGACCAGCCTGGCCAACACCGATCAACCGGTGGTGTTTAACAACAAGACCAAGCGATTTGAGCGGTGTTTGTTGGACCAGGCCATTCAACCTTTTGCCATCGCGCCAGAGGGCTGGTATCTGGCTTTGAAAAACCCGGCTCAGGATGGCAAGTTTGCCCGGCCAGGCGCGGCCAACTCGCTGCCCGATCTGGATGTGGGGCGCAAGGTCAACATTCCCGGCCCGGTGGCCTTTGCGCCCTGGCCGGGACAGATGGTGCGGGTGATTCAGGGCCATCGCCTGCGCACCAACCAATATCTGGTGGTGCGGGTGTATGAAGAGAGCGCGGCACGCGAGAATTGGGCCAAAGCCGTGATCAAGCCGCAGAGCGAGGGCGAAATTCGCCTGGAAGCGCCCGATCTGACGATGGGCAAGCTGTTGATCATCAAGGGCACCGAGGTGTCATTCTACATTCCGCCTACCGGCATCGAGGTGGTGGAAGACGCTGCGGGCCACTATGTGCGTGACGCCGTGACCCTGGAGCGGCTGGAATACTGCATTTTGCTCAACGAGGATGGCAACAAACGCTACATTCAAGGACCCGATGTGGTCTTTCCCGAACCCACCGAGACATTTATCGTCCGCGATGGACAGGTCAAGTTCAAGGCGATAGAGTTGAACGAGATCAGCGGGCTGTACATCAAGGTGATCGCCCCGTACGAGGAGCAGGGGCACGAGTACAAGGTGGGTGACGAATTGTTTATCACCGGCAAGGACCAGATGATCTACTTTCCGCGCCCGGAGCATGCCATCATCCGCTATGGCGACCGCGAGGTGATCTATGCGACGGCCATCCCGGCCGGCGAAGCGCGCTATGTGCTGCACCGCCTCACCGGTCAGATTGAACTCAAGCGCGGCCCGTGCATGTTTTTGCCCGACCCGCGCGAAGAGGTGTTGGTACGGCGGGTGTTGGATGCCAGACAGGTGGCATTGTGGTTTCCCGGCAACGCCGAGGCTCTGGAGTATAATCGCCGCCTGATGGAGATGGTGCGCGGGCAAAGGCAAGAGTTTGTTCAGGATCGTGAGGCACGCGACAAGTTGGGCGAAAAGAAAAAAGAGAGCCGATTGGCGGCTGTTGCGGCGAGCGAAGAGTTTGTGGGCGACGAGTTTAGCCGTCCACAGGGCTATACGCCGCCGCGCACGATCACCCTGGACACCAAGTATGAGGGCGCCGTAGCGGTGAATGTGTGGACGGGCTATGCGGTGATGGTGATCAGCAAGACTGGCGAACGGCGGGTGGCGGTGGGGCCGCAGTCGGTGTTGCTGGAATACGACGAAACACTCGAACCGGTCGAGCTGTCTACCGGCACACCCAAATCGGACAATAATCTACTTAAAACGGTCTATTTGCGCGTATTATACAATAAAGTATCGGATGAAGTAGAAGCCGAAACGTTGGACATGTGCCGGGTGCGGGTGCGCCTGTCGTATCGCGTCAACTTTGAAGGCGATCCGAACCGCTGGTTCAATGTAGAAAACTATGTCAAGTTTCTCACCGACCATATGCGCTCGATCCTTAGCCATGCCATCCGCCGATGTGGGATTCAGCATTTCTATGCCAACGCCATCGGGATGGTGCGCGACACGGTGTTGGGCGCGCCTGCGCCGGATGATCCATCGTCCAGGCGGCCAGGCCGTCTGTTTGAGGAAAATGGCATGCGCATCTATGATGTCGAAGTGCTGTCGGTGAGCATCCAGGATGAGGCCATCGGCGAGTTGCTCACCGAGGCGCAGCACCATACTGTAGAGCAATCGCTGGACGTGTCGGCCGAACAGGCGCGCCTGGAGGCCACGCGACAAAAAGAAGAGGTTAAACAGCAGGTTGCTCAGGCTGAGGCAGTAACGCAGCAATTGGCCCTGGATTTGCAGATGGAAGAGGTGCGCAAACGTCTCAACCTGAACCTGACCGAGATCGAGTCCGAGGTGCAGGCACGCAAGACGCGGCTGGCCGCCGAACTGGCCGATCAGCAGGCTATGGATCAAATTCACCAGGCCGAGCTAGCCCGTCAAAAGGCCCGCACCGATCTGGAACTGGCCGTGGCCCAGCAAAAACTGGCCCAGCACATTCAAGAACTGGAGGCCGGGGTGCGGGCGGTGGTAGACAAAGCCTCGGCGGTTTCGCCGGACCTGGTGGCCGCTTTGCAGGCCTTTTCCGACAAGGCCCTGGCTGAGCGGATGGCCGAGAGCATGGCCCCGTTGGCTATTTTGGGCGGACGGAGCATCGCCGATGTGTTTGCCCAGCTTTTGAAAGGGACGGTGCTGGAGGGCGTGCTGGCACGCTCGTCGGATCAGGGCGATTGAGCGACCGACCCGATTCCTGGTCGGGTTGTTCATCCGGACACATTTTGCAGCGTCACAGGCAGGAGAGACGACAATGCAGAAATTGCCCATCGGCATCCAGGCGTTCGAGGTGATGCGGACGCAGGGGTATGTGTATGTGGACAAGACGGCGTGGATTCATCGGTTGGTCACCGAGGGGATGTACTATTTTCTGGCGCGGCCGCGTCGTTTTGGCAAGTCGCTGCTAGTGTCTACGCTGCGCTGCCTGTTTCAGGGGCGGCGCGAGTTGTTCACGGGGCTGTGGATCGCCGGGGATGGTCGCTGGGACTGGCAGCCGCATCCGGTGCTGGTTTTCGATTTTAATCAGATCAGCGTGGACACGCCAGAGCGGTTGGAAGCCGGGCTGCTCCATCAGTTGGGGCAATACGCGGCGCAGGCCGGGTTGACACTGCACGGCCCTACGCACGTTGCCCAGTTCAGTGAGCTGGTTACGGGGTTGGCACGGCAGAGCGGGCAGCCGGTGGTGGTGCTGATTGACGAGTACGACAAGCCGATGATCGAGCATTTGGGCAAGGGGTCGGCAGAGCTGGATGTGGCGCGGGCCAACCGCGATGTGTTACGGAGCTTTTATGGGGTGTTGAAAGGCGCCGATGCCGCTGCGGTGACGCGCTTTGTGCTACTCACCGGGGTCTCGCACTTTAGCCGCGTCTCGGTCTTTTCTGCCCTCAACAATCTCAACGACATCAGCATGCACGAGGATTACGCAGAATTGTTGGGCTACACCGATGCCGAATTAGAGATGTACTTTGCCCCCTTGATCACCCGGCTGGCGGACAAGCTGGGGTTGACCCCTGCTGAGGCGCGCGTGGCGATGGCGCAGCATTACGACGGCTATCGCTTTTCGGAATCGCCGCTCCGCGTGTACAATCCGTTTTCAGTGCTTGCAGCTCTTCAGCAGCGTGCACTCAAGAACTATTGGTTTGAGACCGGCACGCCGACATTTCTGGTCAACCTGCTGCAAGAGCGCCGCTATCCTCTGCCCGAACTGGATGGGCTGGAGGTCAGCGCCAGTGTCTTTGGGGCGTTTGATCTTGAGCAGTTGACGCCCGAAGCGTTGCTATTTCAAACCGGCTATCTGACCATCCAGGCGGTGCAGGAACAAATCTATACGCTCGGCTATCCCAACCATGAGGTCAAAACCGCGTTTACCGAAGCCTTGTTGCTGGCTATCGAAGGGTTGACGCCGACCGTGAGTTCAGATGTGTTGCGTCTGGCGCATCACCTGCGGGCGGGCGATCTGTCGGCCTTTTTCACCACGCTGTCGGCCATCTTTGCGGCGATTCCCTATGACATCCAGACGAAACGTGACGAGGCATACTTTCACACCATCTTTTACCTGGCGATGACGGCGACGGGGGGGGCGGCACAGAGCAGCCTGTTGACCAGTCGCGGGCGCATTGACCTGGCGATGACGCTGCCGCAGGCGGTGTACCTTTTCGAGTTCAAATGCAATCAGAGTGCGGCGGTGGCGCTGGCACAGATGCGAGAGCGAGACTATGCGGCACGCTATCGGGGTGCGGGCAAGCAGATCACGCTGGTGGGGGTCAATTTCAGCGCCGAGCAGCGTATCATCGCAGGGTGGTGCGCCGAACCGGATACCGCCGACTCTGATTAGTAGTAGCAGCCATTCTTCGAGTTTTAGAAAAGACTCGAGGTTGCTCTATCCAGTTATGATCAGATGGAAAATTTTAATTTTGAGCTAAGAAATTTTAAATAACCTATTGACAAAATTCATATTGTCTGGTATACTGGTACTCGTTCCCTTGTCAAACCAGGTTTCGGCGCACCAACATGAAACCTGGTTTGTTCTGTCTTACCACCCGGTCTCGTTCCTCGCATAGAAAGGAAAAGGTATGAAGATTCCCCTCAAAGCGTATTGGAACCTCTTGATCACGTATTTGCGTCCGCAATGGACGCATGTGATGTGGCTGGCTGTTTTGCTGTTGAGTAGCATTGGTTTGCAGTTGATCAACCCGCAGATCATGCGCCAGTTTATTGACCTGGCCCGGTCAGACCGACCGATGGATACCCTGTGGCAGTTTGCCTTGTTGTTTATGGGCGTGGCTCTGGTGCAGCAGGTCGTGTCGGTATGGGCCACCTACAGTGGCGAAAATGTCGGCTGGACAGCCACCAATGCCCTGCGCGCCGACGTGGCCCGGCACTGCCTGTACCTGGACATGTCGTTTCACAACACCCACACGCCCGGCGAGATGATTGAGCGCATTGACGGCGATATTAATGCCCTGGCCAACTTTTTCTCCCAGTTTGTGATCCAGGTATTTGGCAATGCCTTGTTGCTGGTAGGGGTGTTGGTGTTGCTGTTTCGAGAGGATTGGCAGGTGGGCCTGGCTTTGAGCGTCTTTGCCCTGATCGCCCTGGTCGCCCTGTGGCGTATGCGCGACATGGCCGCACCGCACTGGGAGGCCGAGCGGGAGGCCAGCGCCGAGCAGTTTGGCTTTTTGGAAGAGCGCATGGCCGGCACCGAAGACATTCGCTCCAGCGGAGCCAAGCCCTATGTGATGCGCCGCTTTTACGTCTTGATGCGCAATTTGATGAAAAAGACGCTCAAGGCGGTGCTGATGTTCAACATCATGCTCAATCTGACCGAGCTGCTGTTTGCCCTCAGCAATGCGGTGGCTTTTGTCTTGAGTGCATATCTGTTTTCGCAGGGCAAAATCACCATCGGCACGGTGTATATCATTTTTCATTACAGCAACATGCTGATGATGCCGATCAACCGCATCACCCGCCAGATGCAGAGCTTGCAGCAGGCTTCGGCCAGTATTTCGCGTATCCGCAAACTGTTTGACGTTGAAACCAAAATCTACGAGGACGATGTGACCGCGCAGGAGCATCTGGGCGACGGGCCGCTGGCGGTCGAGTTTGCGGGGGTGTCGTTTGGATACGATGATGATTTGGAGAAAAAGGTAGACAAGGGGGAAGGAAAGAAGGGAGAGGAGAAGAAGGATGAAGGGAAGGAGGTAGATAAAAAAGAAGGGGAGGATAAGAAAGAAGGGGGGAAAGAGTTGGTGCTGCACGGGCTGAGTTTTCACCTTCAGCCAGGCGCGGTGTTGGGGCTGTTGGGGCGCACCGGCAGCGGCAAGACTACTCTGACGCGCTTGATTTTTCGGCTGTGGGATCCCGATGAGGGGGCGGTGTGTCTCGGCACCAACGGCAGCCCGACCGATATTCGCCATTTGCCGCTGACCGAACTGCGGCAGCATGTGGGGATGGTCACGCAAAACATCCAGCTTTTTCACGCCACCGTGCGCGACAACCTGACCTTTTTCGACCCGGATATTCCCGATGAGCGCATTTTGCAGGTGATTGACGACCTGGGGCTGGGGACATGGTTTCGCTCTTTGCCGGAGGGTCTGGATACTGAATTGGAATCGGGCGGCAGCGGGCTATCGGCCGGCGAGCAGCAACTGCTGGCTTTTACGCGCATCTTTTTGCGCAACCCCGGCCTGGTGATCCTCGACGAGGCCTCCAGTCGCCTGGACCCGGCTACCGAGCATTTGATCGAGCGGGCGGTAGATCGGCTGGTGCAAAACCGTACGGCCATCATCATTGCCCATCGCCTGGGCACGGTGCAGCGCGCCGACGAGATCATGATTTTGGAAGACGGCCACATCCGCGAGCATGGGGCGCGGGCAGCCCTGGCTGCCGACCCGCAGTCGCGTTTTTACAGCCTGTTGCAAACCGGCATGGAGGAGGTGTTGGTATGACCAAAAGCAAACAGCAAACAGCAAATGGCAAATCGCCAAAAGTGAAACACGGCCGTTCGGCTACCCAACCATCCGACGACCCAACAATCCCATCACCCAATCACTCGACCACCTCAGACGACCTGCCCAAACTGCCGACGTGGAAGTATCTGCTCAAGCTGGCTCTGTTTCAGCCGTGGCTGTTTGTGGCCTTGATTGCGGTCAATTTGACCGTGTTTGCGGTGGGGTTCCAGATCACCGGTCTGATTATGCGCGCCTTTTTCGATGCCTTGACCGGCGACGCACAGGCCGGGGTGACGCCGTATACGCTCAGCGCGCTGGTGGTGGCCACAGCCATCGGGCGGGCGGCATTTATCTTTGGCGATGTCAGTCTGCACGTGTTGAACCGCTTTACTTTTGGCGCCCTGCTGCGCAAGAATATGCTCAGCGCCATCCTCGACCGGCCGGGGGCGCGCGCCGTGCCAGACTCGCCCGGCGAGGCGATCAGTCGTTTTCGCAGCGATGTGGACGAGTTTGCCGGGTTTGTGGTCGAGGTGGTCTTTCCGTTCTCATTTGGCGTGTTTGCCCTGGTGGCGATGGTGGTGATGCTGCGCATCAATGCTCAGGTGGCCTTGATTGTGTTTTTGCCGCTGGTGGTGGTGACGATTTTTGCCAACCTGGCGGTCAAGCGCATCGAGGCGTATCGCAAAGCCCGCCGCAAAGCGCACGGGCGGATTACCGACTTTATCGGTGAGATGTTTGGGGCGGCGCAGGCGGTGCAGGTGGCCACTGCCGAACCGCGCATGCTGCGGCATTTTGCCCGGCTCAACGAGACGCACCGTCAGGCGGCCCTCAAAGACCGGCTGTTTCACGAGTTGTTTCACTCGGTCTTTTGGAACGCCATCAACCTGGGCACCGGGGCCATCTTGATGCTGTCGGGGCAGGCCATCCGCACCGGCTCGTTCACGGTGGGCGATTTTGCCTTGTTTGTCTACTATTTGGGCTTTGTCACCGAGTTTACCGGTATGTTGGGCGGGTTTTGGGCCTGGTACAAGCAGGTGGGCGTGTCGCTGGGGCGGATGGTGCGCCTGCTGCAAGGTGAGCCGGCCGAGACGCTGGTGCAGTACGGGCCGGTGTATATGCGCGGCGAGTTGCCAGAGGTGCCTTTTGCGACCAAGACCGACGCCCATCATCTGGCGAGATTGAGCGTGACCGGGCTGACCTGCAAATACCCCGACACGGGGCGCGGGGTGGAGAATATCAACCTGAGCCTGCCACGCGGCTCGTTTACGGTGATCACCGGGCGGGTGGGCGCCGGCAAGACCACGCTGCTGCGCGCTCTGTTGGGGCTGCTGCCGCGCGATGCCGGCGAAATTCGCTGGAACGGCGAGGTGGTGGACGATCCGGCGTCGTTTTTTGTGCCGCCGCGCAGCGCGTACACCTCGCAGGTGCCGCTGCTGTTCAGCGAGTCGCTCAAAGACAACATCTTGATGGGGCTGCCAGAAGAGCGAGTGGACATTGGCGATGCCATCCGCCTGGCGGTGATGGAGCAAGACCTGGCCGAAATGGAACATGGACTGGACACCATGTTGGGCGCCAAGGGGGTCAAACTCTCCGGCGGGCAGCGGCAGCGCACGGCGGCAGCGCGCATGTTTGTGCGCCGGCCCGAACTGCTGGTGTTCGACGACCTGTCGAGCGCGTTGGATGTCGAAACGGAAAAGACGCTGTGGGAGCGGGTGTTCGATCATCAAGATACCACATGCCTGGTGGTGTCGCATCGCAAGCCGGCCCTGCGCCGCGCCGATCACATCGTTGTGCTAAAGGAAGGACGGGTGGAGGCCGAGGGTCGCCTGGATGACCTGCTGGAGACGTGCGAAGAGATGCAGCGGTTGTGGCAGGGTGACGCCACCGCGAAATAAATTCCTTCATCCGGTTATTTGCCCCTCTCCCCCCTCTGCATATAATAGAGCATATCCAAATTCATTGGCGGAGGTGGGGAATGGACGCTCGTATGCAGCGCGTGCTGGTGGCCGACGACGACCCCGACACGCGGGATATTCTGGCGACATACCTGGCCCATTATGGGTGCGCCGTATGGCCGGCTGCCGATGGCGAGCAGGCCTGGGAGCTGGCAATGACCAATGGCATAGACCTGGCTCTGTTGGACGTGGTGATGCCGGGTCTGTCCGGCATCGAGCTGCTGGAGCGGCTGAAAACGCTCGACCCTGCGCCGGAGGTGATTCTGCTCACCGCTTTTGCGACGGTGGCGCAGGCAGTGGAGGCGATGAAACGGGGCGCGTTTGACTATTTGACCAAACCGTTCCAACCGAAACAAGTCTGGGCGACCGTGCAGGAGGCCTGGGCGGCGCGGCAGGTCAGAGAGCAGTTTCGGGTGGGTGAATGGCTCGCCGATTTGCGCACCGGCCGGGCGACTCGCGAAGGCGAGACCATATCATTGACCTCACTCGAAACCGCGTTGCTGGCGTGCCTGGCCCGCCGCCGGGGACAGGTGGTTGCCTTCGAGACGCTGCGCCGCGAGGTGTGGGGCTGCGCGTCCGGCGTCGATCTCAATGCGGTCTGGACGGCCGTTCACCGCCTCAGGGACAAGCTCGGCCCGGAAATAGTGGTGACGGTCAAAGGCCAAGGGTACCTGCTGCCGGAAGCCCCCAAACTGTAAGGATGCTGTAAGGCACAAAACGCACTTGTGGTGATATAATAAAGGGTGTTTGATCGCACCTTGAAAACGCCAACGGACTGAAAGCCTGTTGGCATTTTGTTTTGTTGCCTCAAGGAGAAACCATGACCGAGACAACGGATACCCGCCATGAAGCGCGCCTGGAAACGCTCTTGATGATGTTGATGGGCATCGTCATCCTGTTGATGGTGGCCATCATTGGCCTGTTCGTGCGGATGAATCAAGTACACCAAGAGGTATTGGCGGCTGCGGCCCCGCTCAAGTCGCTAGCACAAAATCAGGTCGAATTAATGAAACAATCTTCGCAAACGGCGCACGGAACAGGGTTAGAAATTGGTATTGATGCTCCGCCTTTTGTTTTAACTGACACGCTTGGGTCCCAGATATCATTGACTGATTTTGCCGGAAAGCCATTGGTCTTGGTTTTTTCATCCCCACAGTGCAGTAGCTGCGTTGAGATGTGGCCCGAACTGGATAAATTCAGCCATAGTCGGAAGGATGTGCAAGTAGCGATGATTCTGCTGGGTACACAAGAAGAGGCTCAACGTGTTGCACAAACAAATAGCTTCAATTTTCCGGTGCTATACGTTTCAGAGATGCAGCAAGAAGTTGCACATAATTATCAGATAAATAGTGTGCCATTTGCTTATATGATAGATGAAGTAGGCGTTATTATTAATGCCGGGTATGTGCACACAGAGAATGAGATGATGACCCTGGTCGTAGATGGCAGAAAAGGCAAATAGTATTGCAAAGGAATGAGGAGAAAAACTTTTAGTTCGTTCATTTTTGATGGACATATAAAAACCTTTTAGATTAAAAACGATGTTTTATGAACTGCCGTCTGAAAAAGGACTGATGCCCATTTCACTGTAGGGGGCTGCGCCCACCCAGACCCCCCAAAAGCCGCCCACATTCTGTCGGCAGGGGCTGAAAACCAGGCACAAGTCGTTCGTATGTCTGGCTATGGCCTTTGCCTGGTCTGCGACGACAGAAAACACCCCGGTTTTCGGGGGGGGGCGGGGGGCAAAGCACCCTCGACGGGGTTTGTCAAGGGGCTGGCCCCCTTGACATAAAAAGCTATGGTCAAATATGATCGGGCAATTTCAAGAACTCTGGAAAAAATGAGCGAATCGCAAGGAAAAATGCTCAAGTTACTCGATTTAAAAAGTATGTACAAAGTGTTGTCAGGGATGTTACTTGCGTCGTTTGTGCTGACCGTTCTTGTCGTTGCGATGCCAAGCACCGTATATGCGATTGGCGAATGGTTTGAGTGGCGACCTGCCGGGCAATCAAAGTATTGTTGGGATTGTGGTCTTTTAGGACCAAAGTGCGAAAGGATTTGTGACAAGCAGGCAGAATGGTACTGCATCAATGGTCCTGGTGGCACTTCTTGTTCTCCAACCGGAGCTACGAGAGACATCAACTGTGTGACTTATTACTTTTTGGTTTTCTGCGTATAATTCTGCTGATTTGACGTCGGATAAGCCTTTTCTGCCGTTTTTTGGTAGTGTCTTTTAACCGATGACAGTACGAAACCTGTTAAGGGGCACTATCCTTTTTCGAGGACATAATGATCTCTTTAAATAAAACACAATGGCTAATAATCTTTAGTTTGTTCTGTCTGTCTGGTTGTATAAATCTGACCCCCGCCGCCCCCACGCCGATCTATTTTGTTGCCCACCCTGCATTCGACTTGAACGAGTACATAACCGACTTTGAGGAGCGTTTCCCTGGGTATGAAATTCACATTACCTATCAGTACAATATCCCCGATGACTGGCCTCTCCACTTTGATGCCGCGCTGCTATGGCACACCCCCTATGAGACCGACCTACTCATCGATCTCAAATCGTTGATCAAATCTGACCCTCAGTTTGAGGTCGATGATTTTTATCCAGGTGCGCTGGCCACCGGCTATGAGACCATCTACACGCGGGTCGACGACCGCTTGATCGGCATCCCAATCGGGCTGGAGTTTGAGGCGCTGGTTTATAACAGCGATCTCGTGGCTCAAACGGGGATCGATTTATCGTCGTCTGCGTGGTCATGGCAAACACTGCTTGATATAGCCCGCGCGGTCAATATGAGCCATCCAGGCCCGGAACAAACGGCTGCGTTCTCCGACGACCTGGATCGCAGCATTGTCTTGTTCAACTGGCTGCACGCACAATCGCCACTGTACACCTATATTGAGGGACAGCTTGTGCCTGCGCTGAACGCGGTCGAACTGGAAGCCTCCCTATCCGACGTGTGCCGCTTTCTGCCCGAATTGTCCGTTGCCGTCGATCCGCAAGTCGGTCCACCAGCAGGCTATCGTCCTCTGGCCTACCTCGACGAAGGCCGGGCCGCGATGACAACGGTCTTGATTCGAGACTTTGTAGCCCAGCAGCAAGACTTTGTCAGCCTGGCGATGACAGCGTACCCACAGCCCAACCTGTTTCAAGAGATCAAGGCGGATGGCGTTTTGAGCATCAGCCGGGGCACGCAAAACGTCCAGGCCGCCTGGGCCTGGGTCCGTTTTCTGAGCCAAAATCTGCCGCCCAATGCCAGTGCCGACTTGCCTGCGCGCAAGTCGGTGGCCGACCTAGCCCGTAGCTGGGACAAGATGGATGTGCAGGTCGCGCAGTGGGTGCAGACTATCCTCGACGGGCAGGCGTACCTGCCTGATTGGACGGAGCGCGAACTGGTCAACCGATTTCGGTTGGCGCTGATCAAAGCTATGCTCGAAGCCTGTTACGCCGATGTGCCGCCCGGCGAGGCCCTGGTCCACGCGCAACAGTCGGCGCGGGCGGCGGTAGATTTGTGGTACGAGTACGACACCGAGTTTGAGCCGTTTGCCGTCGTGCCGCAGGTCGTCTCAAGCCAGGACAAAGAAACGCTGGCGGTGATGAACATGAATTCGAACGTGCCGGACTATGAGACCATTTCGGCAGCGTTCGCGGCGCAGCATCCTGACTGGAGCGTTCAGGTGTCTGATGTAGGCCCTGCCGGCCAACAGGCGGACGTGCTGGTCTGGGATACCAACCCACTCGATTGGCTGGTGTTCCTTTACGCGCAGCAAAATATGGCTGCGGTCAGCTCGCTGAGCGAGGTCAATCTCGACGCTGATGCTTTCGATGCACAGGCGCTGCAGGTCGTTTCGTGGCATGGCTGCGTCCTGGGCGTTCCCCTGTCGATGCGCCCGCTGGTGTTGTACTATCACGCGGCCACTTTTGCCGAACTCGGCATCGCGCCCCCCGCTTCCGATTGGACGGTCGCCGACGTGCTGGCGGCGGCGGCCCAGATCCGGGCGGCGAACCCCAAACTGATCGGCTATGCGCCGCTTTCCGGCAGCGAGGTGCGTTTTGTCCTGGAACAACAGGGCATTTCGCTGTTCGAGCCGGATCGCCTCACCCCGCAGTTTGTCTCGTCCCTGGTCATCGAGGCGCTCGAATGGCTGGGCTCGCTGCAAGCCAGCGGGACAATTCTCGCCCCCACCACTTCAGCCTCGGTGATGCAGTTGCCGGTCGGCTTTTTCGGCATACAGCATTACCGGGGCGAGCCGATGGACGCGGTGGCGATCGTGCCGCGTGCCGGCGTCCGCTGGCCCATCCAGGTCACTTTTGCCGGCGTCGTTCGCGGCAGCCAACACGCCAATATAGCCTGGGAGTGGGCTGCGCTGGCCCACCAATTTCCGCCCGCTTCAGACGCGCTTCCGGCCAACCGGACATTGCTTGACGGTTGGGAGACGCAGGCCGCTTCAAACCGCGATTTGCGCGCCGCATACTTGACCGCCCTGAAGCGCGGCCAAAATCTGCCTGGACGGGACGACGCGGCCATGGTCCAGGACGTGGCCTTGTGGTGGTTCGAGACGGCGCTGCGGCAAACGGGCGTTGGGCTGGAGGCCGCCTTGTTGCAGGCTCAAGACAAGGCAGCACAGTTTGCGGCGTGCATGAGTGCAGCCGCCGGGGTCGAGCCGTCCACGTTGGGCAAATGCGTGCGGGAGACCGACCAGGCGCATCCGCTGGCCCAAATGGTGCCCTGAAGGGCGAGGAGAGACGATGAATCGCCGATGCTGGGTGTATCAACGTCATGCGTCGGCGCGGGTGTTTTACAGCAGTTTTCTCTCCGCCGCCTTCGCCTCCCCCCGATCATTTGCCCCTCTCCCCCCTCTGCATATAATAGAGCATATCCAAATTCATTGGCGGAGGTGGGGAATGGACGGTTGTGCGCCGCGCGTGCTGGTGGCCGACGACGACCCCGACACGCGGGATATTCTGGCGACGTACCTGGCCCATTATGGGTGCGCCGTATGGCCGGCTGCCGACGGCAAGCAGGCCTGGGAGCTGGCGATGATCAATGGCATAGACCTGGCTCTGTTGGACGTGGTGATGCCGGGTCTGTCGGGCCTTGATTTGCTGGAGCAGCTGAAAACGCTCGACCCTGCGCCGGAGGTGATCTTGCTCACCGCTTTTGCGACGGTGGCGCAGGCAGTGGAGGCGATGAAACGGGGCGCGTTTGACTATTTGACCAAACCGTTCCAACCGAAACAAGTCTGGGCGACCGTGCAGGAGGCCTGGGCGGCGCGGCAGGTCAGAGAGCAGTTTCGGGTGGGTGAATGGCTCGCCGATTTGCGCACCGGCCGGGCGACTCGCGAAGGCGAGACCATATCATTGACCTCACTCGAAACCGCGTTGCTGGCGTGCCTGGCCCGCCGCCGGGGACAGGTGGTTGCCTTCGAGACGCTGCGCCGCGAGGTGTGGGGCTGCGCGTCCGGCGTCGATCTCAATGCGGTCTGGACGGCCGTTCACCGCCTCAGGGACAAGCTCGGCCCGGAAATAGTGGTGACGGTCAAAGGCCAAGGGTACCTGCTGCCGGAAGCCCCCAAACTGTAAGGATGCTGTAAGGCACAAAACGCACTTGTGATGATATAATAGAGGGTGTTTGACCGCACCTTGAAAACGCCAATGGACTGAGCGCTGCCCATTGGTGTTTTGTTTATTCTATGCTACCTATCGCTCAAGGAAGGACTATGAACTATCGACATCGATTCATTTTCTTGATCACCTTGACTTTGTTTATCATCACTGTGCCAGCCTGCCAAACGGTTAATCTGTCTACCGCATCCCTATCGTCCGTGCCTCCTTCACCGACGGTCGCGCCAACCCGCGCCGCTGTCCAGGTAGACGATCCCCAGCCGATCACGATCTCGTTTGCCTGCTACGAGTGGCAAAAGCCCGAGTTTGTCCGCCTGGCTGGCGTTTTCGAGCAGGACAACCCGGACGTCCGCGTTCGCATCGTGACTCTGAACGAAATAGCCGATCTGTCCAGGCTGACTTCCGAGAACGCAGCCCAGGTTGAGGCCGAAATCGCCTATCAAATCGTCTCGACGGCGGACACCGCCTATTGGATGCCGTCTCCCGGCGCGATCAGGCAGGGCTTGTTGCTCGACCTCGCTCCCTTGATCGAGGCCGATCCTGAGTTTGAGCAGGCCGACTTTTACCCCGCGCTGTGGAAGCGCATGGTGCAGGGGAATCGCGTCTGGGGCGTGCCGGCCCAGGCGGACTTGATCGTGATGCTGTACGATCAAGATGCCTTTGACGCCGCCGGTCTGCCCTATCCTCAGCCGGGTTGGGACCGCGAAGACCTGCTTGTCGCGGCACAGCAGTTGACCCTACGCGAGGGAAACGAAATTCAGCGCTACGGACTGGTCGATGTCAGTATGCAAGTCGCGCCCTTTGTCGAGGGCGTGACCGGCAGCCTGGTCGACGATTCGGTCGAACCGCCCAGGCTGCTTTTGGACACGCCGCAGACCGTCGCTGCGCTGCAATGGTATGTCGATCTGGCGCTCTGGCACGGTGTGATGCCCGATCCGGCCCGGATACCGCAGGAATGGTCGAACGCTCAGGCGTCGCGGGGCGCACCCGCCCGGCAGATGTGGCTGTACGATCTGGTCAACACCGGCCGGGCCGCTATGTGGATCAACTTGTTGAGCGGCCTGCCCGTCATGGGACAGACCGGCGAGCGGCGGGTCGGGGTAGCGCCCCTGCCGCTGGGCGAGCAAAACGCCAATCCCCTGTACGTGCAAGGCTACCTGATCAGCAGCGGCACTGCGTATCGCGAGGCAAGCTGGCGGTGGCTCAAATTCCTGAGCCGCCAGTGTGTGACGGGTGGTTCGGCGTACAGCCTCCCTGCCCGCGTCTCGGTTGCCCGGCAGTCCGGCTATTGGATGCAGTGGGACGAAGCGGATGCTGCGGCGATCCGGTACGCGCTCGATCATGCCCGAGTGCCGCTTTATCCCCAGATTGCTACCGCACTTCAGTCTGCCGTCGAGGCGGTTTGGGCCGGGCAGACTATTCAGGATGCTCTGGGCACAGCCCAGATGCAGGCGTCCCAATCGCTCGCTGCTCTCTCGCAGGCTACGCCCGTCCCGCCGCCGGCTGTCGCCTCAAACCAGCCGGATCGCGTCGGGACACGGACAACCGTTCGCTTTTCTTGTGATGTGACCGAAAAAAATGTCTGGCGGGAGACGATAGAGATCTTTAACGGAGCGCAAAAGCGCATTTGGGTCGAGTTAGTCGACGACGCTGCTCCTGTCGCCGCCGACTGTTCTGCTCGGTCGTTTGCTTCGGCGGCCGGCGGCAATACCCGCGCGGGGCTGCTCGATCTCCAGCCGTTCGTTAACGCCGATCCCACCTTATCATTGCAAGATGTGTATTTTGTGGATGCTTTTCGACATCAGAATGGACTGTGGGGGTTGCCGGTGTGCGCGGAGACCCGGGTTGTCTTTTTCAACCGTGCCCTGTTTGACCAGGCCAGTGTCGCCTACCCCGAACCGGGTTGGACGACGGACGATCTGGTGGGTAAAGCGCTTGCCTTGACCTCGACCGATCCGGCTCTGGAGCAGTACGGCCTGGCCTTTTTGAATGGTCAGATTGCTAACCTGCCTGCCTTTTTGGCATTGCAGGGTGTTGAATTGTGGGATGCGGAAGGCCAGCCACGCTTCGATGCGCCCGACGTGGTCACGGCGGTGCAATGGTTTGCCGACCTGGCGTTGCAGCACCACGTGCTGCCCGTTTTATCCGCCAACCTGTCGGAGGCCGATAGCCAGGCTGCGCTCAGTCTGCTGGTGCGGCAGGGGCGTGTCGCTATGTGGACAGATTATTCCGGCATCGACCGCGATCTGGCCCTGCCAGCTGCAATGCCGGTGGGTATCGCGCCGCTGCCGGTCTCGCCGGATGCTTCGGCAGCGCAGTTTATCTACACTGGCCTGTTCATCAGCGACAAGACTCTGCACGCACAGGCCTGCTGGGAATGGATCAAGTTCGCCAGCGATTATGCCCTCTTTCCCGGACGCATGCCGGCTCGACGCTCGGGCTGGGAACTCGATGTTGAGATATGGGCTGGTGAAGAGAAGGATTTGGACACCTACCGCGCCGTGTTGGAATACATTCCCGTTCCCTGGCCCACTGCTCAACAGTCCGATCAACTGAAATGGCTCGATTGGGCTTTTGCCGAGATTCTGTCCGGCGCGCAAGCAGCGTCGGTGCTGGCGGAAGCACAGCAGCAGGCTCAGCAGCTAGTAGACTGAAAGGAGAATGGTTTATGACCATCAAGAATCGGTGGTTTGTGTTAATTTGCTCAATGATGATAGTGGTGGCCCTGTTCATCACTGGTATTATGCTTGTAGCTGCGCAGTGCGGACGCGTTCCTACTGGAGTGGTAAATGTGTGCTATAGAAGCTACTGGAATGGATACAGTGCCTGGATTGTTTATGAAATTCAGCATGAACTTTTGTACGATCCTGAAACACGTCGGCAAATCAGCCAGTATGGCCCTTTTTTGAGCGGTTATGAAATGAACAACTGTCTCTGGATGTGCAACTAGATCGGACGGCTTGAGTTCAAGAAAAACTGATATGATCGGACTGCCGAGTGGCCGGGAGGCATTGTTGTGCTTTCCGGCTTTTTTTCTTCATCTGTGATCGTGTCGTCAAAGCACCACGTGACGTCTTGTCGCAATCTTTTTCTCATTGCCAGCCAACGCCTTCATCCGGTCATTTGCCCCTCCCCTCACTCTGCATATAATGGAGCACATCCAGGTTCATTGGCGGAGGCGGAAAATGATCGGCTGCGCGCCGTGCGTGTTGGTGGCCGACGACGACCCCGACACGCGGGATATTCTGGCGACGTACCTGGGAGGCCGCTGAAAAAGTCGGTTTCCATCACAAAGGACACTGAGAACACAAAGGTTTACGATACTTTTGAGTCGCTAGAAATGCTTTGTGTCCTCTGTGTCTTGGTAGTGAGGGAGTTTTTCAGCACGCTCCTAGTCCATTATGGGTGTGTTGTATGGCCGGCTGTCGATGGCGTTCAAGCCTGGCATTTAGCCAGCACGAACAATATAGACCTGGTTTTGCTGGATGTGGTCATGCCGGGGCTGTCGGGCATCGAGCTGCTGGAGCGGCTGAAAACGCTCGACCCTGCGCCGGAGGTGATTCTGCTCACCGCTTTTGCGACGGTGGCGCAGGCAGTGGAGGCGATGAAACGGGGCGCGTTTGACTATTTGACCAAACCGTTCCAACCGAAACAAGTCTGGGCGACCGTGCAGGAGGCCTGGGCGGCGCGGCAGGTCAGAGAGCAGTTTCGGGTGGGTGAATGGCTCGCCGATTTGCGCACCGGCCGGGCGACTCGCGAAGGCGAGACCATATCATTGACCTCACTCGAAACCGCGTTGCTGGCGTGCCTGGCCCGCCGCCGGGGACAGGTGGTTGCCTTCGAGACGCTGCGCCGCGAGGTGTGGGGCTGCGCGTCCTGCGTCGATCTCAATGCGGTCTGGACGGCCGTTCACCGCCTCAAGAACAAGCTTGGACCGGAGGTGGTGATGACGGTCAAAGGCAAAGGGTATTTGCTGGCGGAAGCCCCAAAACTGTAAGGATGCTGTAAGGCACAAAACGCACTTGTGATGATATAATGGAATTTGTATTTCATATGAAATTTGGCTGTACAAACCGGGTTTTTGGAGGAAAGGAGATTCTTATGGCAATTTCAACCAAGTGGATACTGCTCAAGACGCTTTCTTGGTGTGTATCGGTGGCAGCAGTGGTGGCCGGCGCACTGGCATTTCTTGCAATACCAGCACAACCTGTGCATGCCGGTGTATGCTGGGGGACTGTCATCGGTGCCAGCAGCTGCTATGCAAGTTGTTGGCATGACAACATCCCGAACTGTTCTCCTTCGTACTCGTTCAAATGCGACGCCAGAAACTTTGATGTCCGTGCAGTTCTAGCATTACCCTGAAACGCTCGTTAAAAATGATATAACTGGAATTTGGCAAC
>CAYVBK010000014.1:0-111571 GCA_964449465.1 uncultured Anaerolineae bacterium | reverse complement strand
TATACACGGCTCGCACATTTTGCGGTTCCGTCTTGAAAATGAGCGAACCGAGAGTATATAACATTGTAAAACTATGGATGAATGCTTTTTCGTCTATTCGCCCAACAAAAAACCCGCCTCACCGGTTCTTGACGGCGGACGGGCCATTGTGCTATACTCTAATCATCGTGGGCTGCCCGTCACCGGCAACCTGCGGTTCTATTCAGTGCCTCGGACCCGGCTATGGTCGCGAGGCGCTTTTTTTTAACTACAAACAGTATACCATTGCCTCTTGCTTCTGACAAAAGTTGATTTGCTTCGGGCGTCCCCGCGAACTCTTGACTTTGGGCCGCACATCCCGCAACGGCTCAACTGCCAATCCGCTCTCAGGTTGATCGCAACGCGATCAACCTGACACTCCGCACACGATTTGGGCGTCCGCGGTCGCAGCTTTTGTCGCTTTCGCGGCTTGGCAACTTTTGGTTTCGTTTCACCACGCGGCTCTCGCCACCACGGATAACGGGAGTACCATTTGACATAAACAACAAAGGGCAGCGATTTACAGCGCTGCCCTTTGTGTAAAAATGATTATTTAGAGGATTGGGCGCAGCCGGAAATTGAACCGATACGATCCAGGCTGGATCAAGTATTCGGGGCGGGTCATGGGGCCGCAACTGGCGCCGCCCAGCCCGCCCTGCCGGTAATCCAGGGTGACAAAGGTCTCATCCCGGCGTTTCAATTCGTTGGTATGAAACGCCCGGTACAGGTCATCGGTGGTATAGTGCAGCGCGCCGACCTCCATCAGTTGCTCTCCGATCACGATCATCCCCACGCCTTGCTCGTTGGTCAGCGCCACCCAACGCACGTCGGTTTTGTTGCCGTTCTCTTGGGGCATGATATACGGCACATATTGCTCATCTACCGTGCCGCGATAGACCCCTACACGGGCGCCTTGTTTGCGGTCTTGATAGGTCTCGTGCGGGCCGCGGCCATACCAGGCGATCTGCTCAAACCCGGCCGGCAGGGTCAGGGTGACGCCGATGCGCGGCAGGGGCGGCAGTTCCGGGTCGGCCCAGATTTCGTTTTCCACATGGATGCTGCCATCCGCTTCGATGGTCCAATCGGCTTGATGGTGGAACCCGATCCGGCTGCTGGGCGGATGCACATGGGTCTGGATGCTGACCATGACCCGGTGCGCGTTCATCGAACCGACCTCCGCAACAATGACCTGATGCTCTAGCCGATCCAGGCCGGCTTCCAGCCACTGCCCCAGCAGTTTGCCCGGCGACTGTGGCCATAGCTTGAACCCGTCATTGTCGGTGGGCGCGCGCCAGGCGTTGAGGGCCAGCCCGCCACAGAGGATTTGCGTTCCCTGCCAGGTGTACGAGGCAATTTCTCCTCGAACCTTGTCCACCACCAGTTCAAACTCGTCGCCGCGGATGGTGGCCTGCGTGGGCGTGTCGGTGATCTGGAGCGCGGCCTCGCAGCCACAGCCGCAGCCACAATCATCATCGTCACAGTCGCAGTCATCGCCGCAGTCATCGCAATCACCGCCGCAGTCGCACTCGTCTGGCTCGGGCGCGATATAATGCCCACAGTTGCAATCGTGTGCCTGGCCCGGCATGGCAAATTGCTCCCAGGCCACCTCGTGTCCTTTTTCGGCCCACAGCGTGTCTTGTTTGAGCTTGAACGAGATGTTCAAGAAACATTCGATATGCGCCAGCGATTTCTGGATCGGCAGGCTGATCACCTTGCTCTGACCGGGTGCAATATCGAGCCGGCCCAGTTTACCCCATTGCAGCACGCAGCCTTCGCTCATCAGTTCCCAGGTGCCATCCAGATCATCCATGCCGCTGAAATGCTGCTTGTTGACGATCTCGATCTGTCCCTTGCTCAGGTCAACCGCTTTGACGGCTATCGGCTGGATCACTTTTTTGTATTCCCACAACGAGGGGTGCGGTTGGCGGTCCGGCCAGATCAGGCCGTTGATGCAAAAATCGCCGTCGTGCAGCTCTTCGCCAAAATCGCCGCCATAGGCCCAGTATTCCACCCCATTTTCGTCCGTCTTGGTCAGCCCTTGATCCACCCAGTCCCAGATGCAGCCGCCTTGCAAGCCATAGTGGCTTTCGATGGCATCCCAGTATTCTTGCAGGTTGCCCACGCTGTTGCCCATCGCATGGGCGTATTCACACATAATCAGCGGGCGGGTGCTGGATGGATTGTCGGCATAGGCCACGATGCGCTCGATGGTGGGGTACATGACCGAGGTCACATCGCTGGACATCGGCCCGGCGTCCCACCCCATGTGCGAGGAGCCTTCGTTGTGCAGCAGGCGCGACGGATCATAGCCGCGTATCCAGCCGGCGATGGCGTCGTGGTTGGGGCCATAGCCGCTTTCGTTGCCCAGCGACCAGAAAATGATGCTGGGGTGATTTTTGTCGCGCAGCACCATGCGCGTGCCGCGATCCACAAAAGCCGTCATCCAGGCCGGTTCGTGCACCAGACGGTTGTAATTGGCGTGCGCTTCGATATTGGCCTCGTCAATGACATAGATGCCATACTGGTCGCACAGATCGTACCAGCGCGGGTCGTTGGGGTAATGGCAGGTGCGCACGGTGTTGATATTGAATTGTTTCATCAGCTTGATGTCGGCGATCATCGAGGCCAGCGTCACGGCCTTGCCGCGCCGGTCCTCATGCTCGTGGCGGTTGACCCCCCTGAGGTACACTCGCTGCCCGTTGATCAAAAATTCGCGCCCACGCAGCTCGATCCGTCTGAAACCGACCTTAAAGCTCTGATATTCCACCGCCTTGCCGCCGGCGTTTTTCAGGGCGATCACCAGGGTGTACAGGTTGGGCTGTTCGGCCGACCACAGCCTGGGCGACTTGACCGGCGCCTCCAGATTGGCCTGTACCACCTGCCATTGGCTGGCCTGCACCGCCGCGCCGATGGGGTGAGCGAATACGGCTTGTCCTGCTGCATCGTAAAGTTGCATTTCGACGGTGTATTCGCCGGCAAACTCGTTGGGATCGTGGCTGTTGACCCGCGCCTGCACCTTGAGCGTGCCATTCTTATAGTCATTGTCCAGTTCCGGGCGGGCGAATACATCCCAGATGTGAACCCTGGGCGTGGCGTACAGGTACACATCGCGGTAAATGCCGGCCATGCGCCAGTGATCCTGGTCTTCCAAATAGCTGCCGTCCGACCAGCGGATGACGGCCACAGTGAGGGTGTTGGGGCCGGGTTGCAGGTACGGCGTCAGGTCAAACTCGGCAGGCAGGCGGCTGTCCTGGCTGTAGCCCACTTTTTGGCCGTTGGCCCACAGATAAAAGGCCGACTCGACGCCCTCAAAGCAAATGAACACCTGTCGGCCGTCCCAATCGGCGGGCAGGGCAAAGGTGCGCTGATAGAGACCGGTAGGATTCTCGGCGGGTACAAAGGGCGGCTCGGCCGGAGCAAACGGCATTTTGACATTGGTATAGATCGGCCGGTCGTAGCCTTGCAGTGTCCAGTTGCCCGGTACTTCGATGCGATCCCACTGCGCGGCAGTAGGGTTTTCGACCACGGCATCGGGATCGGTACTGTAGAAAAAATCCCACTCGCCGTTCAGTGACAAGAAAAAAGGCGATGCGGAACGGTCACATCGGATCGCCATAGCCAGGTCGGGATAGGACATGGCGGTGGCGCGACCGGGCAATTTGTTCTGCCCAAACATGTGCGGATTTTCCCAATCGTGTTGCTTGATCATTGATTTTCTCCTGACAAAATAATCGAGTCTATTGTTTTTGATTTTCGATGGTCTCAAACTGCCTCCAGCACAGATACAACGCTCTCGGCACGTGAAAACAACCCTTCCATTTGCCGCCTTTGAGGTCGAGCAGCACCTGGCCCTGTCGGTTCAAATAGCCAAACCACTCACCATACTCCGGGTCGGCAAAGTGCTGCCAGGTGTACTTGTGCAGCCGCTCATACCACTGCCAGCACTCGGCTCGCCCGGTCAAGGCGTAACCCATGCTCAGGGCCACCAGCGACTCGGCGTGCACCCACCACAGCTTTTGATCCCATTCCAACTGCTGCGGCGGATGTCCGTCGGCATCCATAAAATAATACAAACCGCCGTACTGCTCGTCCCAGGCGTATTCGAGGATGTTCAAAACAACCTGGACAGTTTGGTCAATCAGCGAGCGATCCTGGCGACGGCGAGCAATGTCCATAATGAACCACATGGCTTCAATGCCGTGTCCCGGGCAGATCAGCCGCCCCTCAAAGGAATCAACATGATGACCGCAATCTATTTGATTGCCGCAATCTATTTGATTGCCGCAATCTATTTGATTGCCATGCGGCGACACATGCTCAAACAGTAGCCCGCGTTCGGCATCCAGAAAATCGCCCATCACCTCGCGCACAGTTTGATCGATCACCTCGTCCAATTGCCCGGCCGGCAGCATCCAATCCAGTTCCAGGGTCAGGTTGGCCAGGATCATCGGCACGGCCAGCGATTTGAGTGGACGTGTGCCGGGGTAGGCCTTGTTGTACTGGCCTTTGGGGTTGGTTTGACGGCGCAGCACGTTGCCGTAGGCCTGCCGGGCTACCTCTTGCGCCCATTCCTGATCGCTGGCCAGGGCATACTGGCTGAACGCCATCGCCGCAAAACAATCCGAGAAAATGTTATACGGCTGCACCAGGGGCTGTCCCTGCCGGTCCAGCGAAAAATACCAGTTGCCGTCGGGATCGCGGCCGTGCTGCGCCAGAAACTCGGCCCCGCCGTGCGCAATGTCCAGCCAGGCCGACCTTTTTTCCAGGCGGTTGTACAACATGGAAAACGTCCACACCTGGCGGTTTTGCAGCCAGATAAATTTGTCGGTATCAAACACATGGCCCTGCCGGTTCAGACAGGTGAAATAGCCGCCCATTTCGGCATCTATCGAGTGTTTTTCCCAAAAGGGAATCACATCATCGATCAATGCTTTTTGATACAACAGGCTCAGTTTACCATCTTTGAGGTTCATCGTTTCCTCCGGCAAAATCAATCTGGACATGCTGCTGCCGCAGCACATCTTGCACGTCTTGAACATCCAGCTCACGAGGCGACAGGTTGCGTTGAGTAGCCAGCGCCGCTGCCACACCTGCTGCCTGCCCGATGCTGGCGGCGATGGGCATCACCCGATACGCGCTCATGCCCAGGTGCGACCCGCTGATGCTGCGCCCGGCCAGCAGCAGGCCATCCATCGCCCGCGGCAGCAGGGCGCGATAGGGGATGCCGTAGGCCGGCGTGAGCCGATCCTCGATCTTGATGCCCTTGTACTCGCCCCAAATGTCAATGCCATACGTACCGACGGCAATAGTGTCGGCGGGCAGGACGCCGGAGCGCAGGTCGTTTTCACTGATCACATGCTGTCCTACGATGCGGTTTGACTCGCGCACGCCCAGTCGCGGGGCCAAATAGATGGCATAACCGGCCTCGCGCAGCAAGGCATGATCGCGCTCCATCAACTGCAATGCCTCGCTCTGCGCCGCGCCGATGGCTGCCGTGTCGCGGGTGTCGGTGCAGCGCACGCGACAGCCCCAATGCAAATAAATGCCCCGATTCAACTGCATGGCGCGTTCGGGGTCCTGATGAAACCAGCCCAGCCCGTTCACCAACACGCCCAGACGCACATTGTCCAGTTGCATCATATCAAAGCAAGGCCCGCCGCCGATTTTCTGGCTGATGTACATCCAGGTACATTCCTGCACCTCCAGGTCGCGTTGGAGTGGGGCATGCGGCTCGCCAAAATCGCTCTGCGCGTCGCGGCCATACATGGCTTGGCAGCCGGCCAGAATGGACACCGCTCCGACGCCGGTGGCATCTATGGTGGCCCGGCTATGGATGGTCAGCGAGCGACCCAAGCCGGTCTCAGCGCGCACGCCCATCACCCGTTGCCCCTCAACCTGCGTTTCGATCACTCGCGCCCCGGTGATCACCGTGATCTGTGGCTCTTGCCGGAGCAGCTGCCAAAACACCCGTTGAAAGCTGTCGGGCAGAAAAAAGAACGCTTCGGGGGTCGGGCTGTAATGGGTGCGCAGCAAAGTTTGCGCTTCGCTCATTACCCCGGTGACCGGGCCGCCGCACAACATGTCCACATAATAATCGCTCATCGCTCCGCCGATGGCCGGGTCTTCTTCGATCAAAATCACCTGTGCGCCGGCCCGCGCCGCACCGATGGCCGCCGGAATGCCCGACGCTCCTGCACCGACTACCAATACGTCAGTAGACAAGGGTTGGTTCATAAACGACTCCTAAACCTATAAAGCTACCTTTAATATCGCTTCGACATCACCCGCTTGCAGCGGACGCGGATTGTGCTTGAGCGACCCCGACGGCAGCGACTCGGCTACGAGGACGGGGAAATCTTGCACCTGAACGCCAAATGGGCCTAGATGGGCCGGGATGCCGATGCGTCCAAACAATTCACGCACCCGCGCAATGCCGGCGCGAGCAGCCTCTGTCGCGGTCATATTTCGTATATCCACCTGGAGCAGACCAGCCACCCGCGCATATTTCTCGGCCGCATACTCGATATTGTACTCCATCACATAGGGCAGCAGCAGGCCGCAGACCGTGCCATGCGGGATGTGATAGCGGTATCCCAGCGGGTGAGCCAGCCCATGCACACCGCCTAGCCGGGCATGGGTCAAAGCCATGCCGGCCATCAGGCTGCCATACAGCATATCAGCGCGGGCGGCAATGTCCTGTCCGTTTTGCCAGGCCCTTTCCAGCGCGCCGCCGATCAGTCGAATGGCTTCCGCTGCCAGCGCATCGGTCAGCGGCGTGGCTCCGATGGACGTGAACGCTTCGATGGCCTGAGTCAGGGCATCGCTGCCGCTGCCCGCCGTCACCGCCGGCGGACAAGAGAGGGTCAGTTCGGGATCGACCAATGCCGTGTGGGCAAACCACGAGTCGTGCAGCAGGCTGGTCTTGAGGCTGAGGGCAGGGTCAATCAACACGGCATTTTTGGTTGCTTCGGCGCCGGTGCCGGCGGTGGTCGGCACGGCGATCCACGGTCGGCCACACCCCTGAACGGTTTGCCGCCCGCTCATATAATCGGCAACACAGCCGGGGTACAGCCCGGCGATGGCTTTGGCGGCATCCATAGCGCTGCCGCCGCCGATGCCAATGATCACCTGCGTCTGGACAGTTTGCGCCAACTCGATTCCACTCTGCACCATCTCGATGGTGGGTTCATCGGCAATGGCATCATAGACGGTTATTTGCACCTGACATTCGCGTAGCCAATACAGCACTCGCTCCAAAAAACCACTTTTGTGCAAAGAACGCGCACCGCAGACCAACATCGCTGTCTGGCCCAGAGCAGCCGCAACCCGTCCAATCTCGGCTATACAGCCTTGCCCGGTCACAATGTGGGTGGGGATGTGCCATTGCTTCATAGATAACTCCTGTTAGAATGTTCATCTGCCCCAGTGTTCTCACAGATCATCATCTTGAAACCAGTCACAGAGCGGGTCAGATGCCTGGCCTTGCGTGGCCGGAAAATACATAATCATCCGAGTGCCCTGACCTGGTTGGGTTTGCACGTCAATGTATCCCTGATGATTTTGCACAATGCTGTGCACAATAGCCAGTCCCAGGCCAACTACCTGGCTGCTCAGTCCTTTTTTCGAGTAAAAAGGCTCAAAGAGGTGCTCGGTATCTTGCTCGGCCATTCCATGCCCCGTATCGCCGATTTCAAGAACTACATATTGTCCGGCCGGAATTTGCTCATAGCCAACTTGAGGCCGCGCCATCTGTTCATTTCGGGTGATCAAAGTCAGCCGCCCGCTGTCCGACATGGATTCCAGCGCATTGGTGATCAGGTTGGTCAAGACCCGATTGAGGTGAGGGAGGTATCCATTGATGTGGTTCAGATCGTTGTCGAGCAAGGTCTCAACCTGAACGTTCGGGTGTTGGACAAGAATTTCCTGACACACAGAACTGCGCATATATTTCTCGACAACCTGATTCAGGTCAAGAACGGCCATTTCGCAAGTGTGTTCGGTCAGCGTCAACAATTCGTGGACGATGCGGGCTGCTTTTTGGGCGGCGTATTCGATCTGCATCAAATCGTCTTGAATGGGGCTGTCGGAGGGCAGGCTGTACATAATCAACTCGGGATAGCCTACCAGCGGGCTGAGGATGTTGTTCAGGTTGTGCGCCAGGCTGGTGGTGAGCATGTTGAGCGACTCAAGCCGCCTGGCCCGCTCCTGGCTGGCCTGCAAGGCCTGTTGTTCCTGTTCGCGCTGCCGACGCTCGGTCACATTGCGCAGCACGATGGCCCGTCCCAACGCCCGACGGCGCCAGTCTATCAGTTCTGAAATGCGCGTCTCCCATACATGCAGCACGCCATCTTGCTCCAACTCGATCTCGTCGCTCTGATCTGACGATTCTTCGTCGGCGCGGCGGAGCAAGTCGGCCCACACCGGCGACAAGAGATCGAGCCGCTGTCCCCAGGCCGAAGAGCGATGAGTTTTGACAACCTGCCGGGCGGCGGCGTTCACATCAATGATGCGGTTCTGCTCATCCAGCACGATCAGCCCATCGCCGATGCTTTCCAGCACCACCGCCCGCGCCACCGGGATAATGTCATCGGAACGCAGCCAAAACATGCCCCAAATCAACATCTGGCTGGCGATGACAAACGACAGAGGGGTGAGGTCTACAAACGGGGCCGGGTTGAGGCCAAACTGGATGACGAGGTTGCTGACAAAAGGCAGGGCCGAGGCGACGAGCAACATCAAGACCTGACGGCGATACAATTGCGGCGAACGGGTCAACATCTGGACAAAAAAAGCGATCACAACGATGTGTATCGTGTATGAATAGGCGGCATGCACCCAATATCCGATGCCATGTTGGTGTACCAGGACAGTAAACGGACCGCTCGGCGACAGCGTGGCCGGTTTCCAGATCAGGTGATGCCAGTCGTTGCTGAAAACCAGGATCAGCATCAAAGAGGGTTCGATCAGCAGCCAGAGCCAGCGAGGCCGGACCAGCCACTTTTCTCGGCGGGTATAGAGCAGGGCAAAAGCCAGCCAGGCCGTCGAGACCATCGTAATGCCGATATACTGCGCCCGGTTCATCCATTGCTTGCCGACCAGGTCGTTGGTTGCCAGTTCCAGCACATAACCGAGTACCCAAATTGCCCCGCCTGTTGCCAATAGAGAGACTAGTTTGCTGCCCGGAATGGGATGTCGTATCCATACATAGATTGAAGAAATGACCGACAGAACAACGATCAAACACAAAACAGAAAGATAGGCGGTTGCAGTCAATGTGGGTAACCTCCCGGTGATGCCGTTTTCCGTCTCACGGCCGAGAGTGAATTTGTTAGTGTGATTATACCCATGACCGGCAGTAGATGCAAGCGATTCAAAATTGTGGTACAATAAAGGTTCTGGCGCGCCACGTTGTGATGCAAAGGAGAGTTGACTATGGGGTGGATATGGGTGATACCAGGGTTGTTGATTTTGCTGATCGGAGTGGTCTTGTTTCGCACCCTGACCTGGTCGCGGGCCGAGCCGCCCGAGGTTCCGCTTCAGGGCATAGAGATAGATGCGCCCAATGCGGCGGCGCATCTGGTGACGCTGGTGCAATGCCCCACAATTTCCATCGAGCCGGGTGCCGAGCCGCCTGCTCAGGTCTGGCGCGATGTGCATCGCCGGCTGGAGCAGATGTATCCGCGCGTGCATACTCAATTGAGCCGCCAGACCATCGGCGAATACAGCCTGCTGTATACCTGGTCTGGCACACAACCCGACCTGGAGCCGGTGCTGTTGATGGCTCACCTCGACGTGGTGCCGGCCGACCCGACCACACTGTCTCAGTGGGAGCATCCGCCTTTTGCCGGCGAGATCGCCGATGGGTACATCTGGGGGCGCGGCACGCAGGATGTCAAAAATCAGGTTTCTGCGCTGCTGGATGCGGTCGAAGGGCTGTTGGCGGCCGGCTATGGCCCGCGCCGTACTGTCTACCTGGCCTTTGGACACGACGAGGAATTGGGCGGCAACGCCGGTGCCACCCAGATTGTCGCCTGGCTACATCAGCAGGGCGCGCGTCTGGCGGCGGTATTGGATGAGGGCGGCGGCCTGGTGCAAGATGTGATCCCCGGTGTGCAGGGGCCGGTGGCCTTGATCGGCAATGCCGAAAAGGGCTATCTGACCGTCGAATTGTCGGTGTCCAGTTCGCCGGGCCATTCATCTGTGCCGCCTCGCCAGACCGCCATCGGCATTTTGTCGCAGGCCATCACGCGCCTGGAAGCTCACCCCATGCCGGCGCATGTGCGTGCCGTTCAGCCGCTTTTTCAAGGCATTGGACAGGCGGCGCCCTGGCTGTATCGGCTGATGTTTGCCAACCTGTGGCTGCTGGGCGGCGTGGCCCGGCGGGTGTTGCAGGCCGCGCCGCAGACCAATGCCACGATGCGCACGACGATGGCGGCTACGATCATTTCGGGTGGTGTCAAAGACAATGTGTTGCCGGCCGAAGCGCGAGCTTTGGTCAACTGCCGTCTGTTTCCCGGCGACCATTCCGATGCGGTGTTGGCCCATATTCGCCGGGTCATTGCCGATGAGCGGGTGCAGGTGCGGCGCATTGAAGGAATGGGCGGCGAGGCGATACCAGAATCGTCCACCCTGTCACCGATGTTCGCCAGCCTCAAGCGGGTCATCCGCCATGTCTTTGGCCCTTTGCCGGTGACGCCATTTTTAATGTTGGGTGCCACCGATTCTCGCCACTATCGCTCTGTTTGCGACAATATCTATCGTTTTACACCGGTGATCGAAGACACGGATGGCCTGGATCGAGTGCATGGCATCAATGAGCGGATCAAGCTGGAGGCTTTGAACGGCATGGTGCGTTTTTGCGCCTGGCTCATTCAGGCCTGGGCAGGGTAGGGGAATTGAGCCATGAAATGGTTTGATCGGTTGCGCCGCTGGCCCCTGCTGCGCCAAGCGCGGCAGGCGGTGCAAATTCTGGCTATGGTGGGGTTTGTCTATTTGCTGTTTGCCGCTCTGCAACGGCGGGCTGCCTTGCCCTGGGCCGACTTGTTCTTTCGCCTCGATCCGCTGGTCGCTCTCACAGCGATGCTGGCCGGCCGGGCCTGGATACCACGCCTGGCTCTGGCGTTGATCATCCTGGTCTTGACATTGGGATTGGGGCGGGTGTGGTGCGGCTGGCTGTGTCCGCTGGGCGCGTTGCTGGAATGGACACGCTTTGCTTCGGCATCCAAGCGGGCGGCCCGGTTGTCCAACGGCTGGCGCTCGCTCAAAAACATCTTGCTGATTGTCACCCTGGCTGCGGCCCTGTTTGGCAATCTCTCGCTGCTGATCCTCGACCCCATCACCCTGCTCACTCGTGCCATGACTATGGTGATCCTGCCGCTGTTGAATCACGCGATCACGGCACTGGAAGCCTGGATTTATCCCGTTCCGCTGTTTCAGCCGCTCGTTCACGAGATCGAGGTCTTGCTGCGCGGCACGGTGCTGCCAGTCAAGCCGCCGGTTTTTGGCGGCCATATCCTGATCGCCTTGCTGATGGGCGGAATCATCGCCCTCAATGCCCTGTCCGACCGTTTTTGGTGTCGCTATGTCTGCCCGCTGGGCGCGCTGCTGGGCTGGCTGTCCAAGATCGCTCTGCTGAGGCCGGTCATCGGCGCGGCCTGCCATCGCTGCGGTCAGTGTGTGGGCGATTGCCGTCTGGGGGCGATCCAGCCGGCGGCGCAGGGTTTTGACCTGGCTGCGGGCGAATGTGTGGTTTGCCTGGACTGCCTGGCGGGCTGCCCGGCCGCCGGCATCGAGTTTCGCCTATCTCGCCCCGACCTGCGTCGGCCTTTTGATCCCACCCGTCGCCAGCTTTTGGCCGGCCTGGTCGTCGGCGCGGTGGGCGCGGCCCTGGCGCAGACGGATGCCCGCGCCCGTCGGCCCGATCCGCACCTGATCCGTCCGCCCGGCGTTTCGAGCCAGGATGAATTTTTGAGCCGCTGTGTGCGATGCAGCCAGTGCATCAAGGTCTGCCCGACATCGGGTTTGCAGCCGGCTCTGTGGGAAGGGGGGTTGTCGGGCGTGTGGACGCCGGTTTTGACGCCGCGTTTGGGTCACTGCGATTATGGCTGCAACGCCTGCGGGCAGGTCTGCCCATCGGGGGCCATCCCGCCGCTGACGCTGATCTCCAAGCGACATTTCAAGATTGGCCTGGCGGCGATAGATCGAGATCGCTGCCTGCCCTGGGCCTATGGCGTGCCGTGCATCGTCTGCGAAGAAATGTGCCCGGTGCCGACCAAAGCCATCGCCCTGATCACCGACGCCGATACCGGCCTGCAAAAACCGGTGGTGCGTTCTGAGGTGTGCATCGGCTGCGGCATTTGCGAATATCAATGTCCGATGGAAGGGCAGGCCGCCATTCGCGTTTATCGTCTGGAGGGATGATGAATCGTCGAGTCTTGATGCTCGATTCGTCGGCGCAGCGTTGGCGTCTGGAGACGTTACACGTCGAAACCCTGTCGCACGATCCCCGTCACGACTATGTGTTTCTCAGCGGTGAGGCCTTGTGCCAATACCTCTTGCGACGCGATGACCAGGCTCTGATCCTGGCGCGCGGGCCGCTGCCGTTCATTTCGGGCAACAAGGCCTGCGTGGGCTATATGTCGCCGCTGACCGGCCTGCCGCATTATAGCCTGGTGGGGGGGCGTGTGGCTGCCATGCTGCTCCATCTCGGCCTTGACGCTGTTTGTTTTCACAACTCGTCGGGCTGCCGGGCCGATCAATATATCGTCATAGAGGGTTACGCGCCGCGATTGAATGTTGACTTGCGAGACGCCGCCGATCTGCCGGCCGGACAGCGCAGCGCGTTTTACTGGCTGGTCGAGCGTGAACTGCAAGGGTTGCCGCATCGGGGCAGCGTGTTGACGGTTGGCGAGGGTGCGCGGCTGGGCTATCGCACCGCCAACCTGGCCGCCGATGCCATTTATCATGCCGGGCGGGGCGGCGCCGGTGCGGTGTTTGCCCGATACGGCCTGGCTCTGGTGTTGCGGGCCGACCCATTGTCGCCGGCGCAGTTTTTGGGCCGGCCTGCCGATACCTCGTTTGTGCGCAATCCCAATGCCTTGATCGCGCCTCTGGTAGAGCGGCACTGCGCCCGTCTGTCGGCGCCTACCGGCGGCACCATTGCCAAGCTGTTTGCTACCGGCGCCCATCCGCGCGCTCAAAACACCCTGCCGGCCGATAATGCCCGGCAGATGGGCTATGCGCTGGCGCGTTTGGGCAGTCCGGCCGTTCTCAAGGCTATCCGGCAGGGACAAACCGGCTGTCATTGGTGCCAGGTCAATTGTCGTCACTGGCATTGGACGCCGGCCGATTATGCCCCCGACGGGCACGATATGTTGCTGGACGATTTTGAGCCGACCTGGGCTGTTTTTGCCATGTCTGGGCTGACGCCGCCGCCCGGTCAGAACTTGTCGTCGTTCGTTCGCCAGGTCGAGCAGCAGGTGATGCTGCCCATCGAGCAATTGGGTTGCGATGTGATGGACATTGGCGCCGGGCTGGCCGCGCTGTGGGAAGGGCTGGCACGCGGCCTGATCCCGTCCGCCGACCTGCCGCCGGATCTAATTGACATGGCCGATCAACGGCTGCCGGCCATGTCGCTGGCGGTGAACTGGCTGCGGCGCAGCAATGCCGCCGATTATGCCGCTCTGCGCGCCGTCGCCGACGGGCCGCAGGCTTTGGCCGACCGGTATCCGGCCATGCAAGACATCATTTTCAACGGCGGTCGAGGCACGTTGGGCAATGCCGGGCATTGCAATGCTTTATGGACTTTTATGATGCCTTTTGGTCGTTTTTTCGGT
The DNA here is from genome assembly GCA_964449465.1 of uncultured Anaerolineae bacterium. Taxonomy (GTDB): domain Bacteria; phylum Chloroflexota; class Anaerolineae; order JAFGEY01; family JAFGEY01; genus CAYRXM01. Next base: position 97,718 of record CAYVBK010000014.1, on the reverse strand, counting down.
CATTATGTCGGCCAGGCCTACAAGGTAGAGGGTGAATTGCCGCCGCCCGATGCCGATGAGCAGGCTTTTCAGACCTGTTTTGCGCGAGTGATCCGGCAATTGCTGGATAGAGAATTTTTCTGGGTGTTGGGCAATGCCCTGTCACAATGTGCCTTTACCTTTGTCATTTTCAGCCAGGATGGTCAGGGCAATTGCTTGAGCGACGACGACTTGTTGGTGCGGCTGCTGGCCGAGTATGGTCTCCATACCACCCGCGCCGACCTGGAGTGGTTTGCCCAGGCTTTTTGGGCGCAGTCCATCGTCTGGAAGTGCGAAAAGGGCTGGCGCCCGCCCGCCGCCGCCGACCTGCCAGGGCGGGTCTATGAGGCTCTATCGCTGTCGCTGCATCGTCCGGCCGCCGAGTTGCGGCGGCGCATGGATCAGCTTGTCGCCGAGTGGAAGCGGCAGGCCGGCGAACTGTTGATCCGTTTTGGCTATGATCGGCCATGGTAAAAAGAAAGAGAAAGCAATGACAACCGAGATCATCGTTCCAACCGTTTATTTTGCTCAAGCGGGTCCGGCAAATACCGAACAGACGCTGCAATTGGCCTATCAGCGGTGCCGTGAGCTGGGCCTGCACACGGTGTTGGTGGCTACCACCGGCGGCGAGACAGCAGTGCGTGCTGTCGCCCTGTTTCAAGGGATGCAGGTGATTGCGGTGACTCATTCCGCCGGATTCAAGTCGCCGAACGAGCAGGAATTGACGCCCTCAAACCGCGCCGCCCTGGAGCAGGCCGGGGCGACCATTTTGACGGCTCAACACGCCCTAGGCGGGGTCAACCGCGCCGTGCGCCGCCTGCTCAACACCTATCAACTGGACGAGATCATTGCATACACCCTGCGTCTCGGCGGGCAGGGCTTCAAGGTGGTGGTAGAGATGGCCTTGATGGCCGCCGACGCCGGCCTGGTGCGCACCGATGCGCCAGTGATGGCCGTCGCCGGTTCAGGGCGCGGCGCCGACACGGCCGCCGTACTGCTGCCGGCCAATGCCCAGAGCTTGTTCGACCTGAAAATCATCGAGGTGGTATGCCGCCCCTCGCCTCATCACCCCGGTTTGGCATTGTAACCTTGAAGGTTGCCCGACCTTTTGATTTAGAACAGGAGGATATGTTGAGTCATTTGAAATACCCCCATTGTCCCCACTCCGACCATGTGGATGTGCTGCACGGTGTGTCGGTGGCCGACCCGTATCGCTGGCTGGAAGAGCTGGATTCCGAGTCAACCCGCGCCTGGGTGCAGGCCGAGAATCAACTGACCAACGATTTTCTGGCCCAGATTCCCGAACGCGAGCATTTGGTTCGGCGCATCACCGAGTTGTGGGATTTTGAGAAATTTGGCGTTCCATTTCAGGCCGGCGGGCGCATTTTTTTCACTCGCAACGATGGCCTGCAAAATCAGAGCGTGTTGTATTGGCTGGATGGGCTTGATGGCGAGCCGCAAGAACTGCTGGACCCCAACACCCTGTCGGCAGACGGCACCGTGGCCCTGACTGGCTATGCGGTGAGCGAGGATGGGCGGTTGCTGGCGTATGCTCTGTCTTCGGCCGGCTCGGACTGGAAAGAGTGGCGGGTGCGCCGGGTGGACGATGGTTGCGACCTGGAAGATGTGGTGCAGTGGTCCAAGTTCTCCGGCGCGTCGTGGACGCACGACGGCGGCGGGTTTTTCTACAGTCGCTACGATGCGCCCGCCGAGGGGTTGGCCTACAAGGGAGCCAACTATGATCAAAAATTGTGCTATCATCGCTTAGTCACGCCGCAAGATCAGGACGAATTGGTCTATGAACGGCCCGATCACAAGGAATGGGGCTTTGGTGCGCAGGTCAGCGAGGATGGTCGCTATCTGGTCGTTGCGGTCTGGCAAGGCACGCAGCGCGAAAACGGCCTGTTTTATCGCGATTTGCAGGAAAATGGGCCGTTCATCGAATTGCTCAATCAGTTCGATGCCGCCTATGAGTTTATTGGCAACGACGGATCGCTGTTCTACCTCAAAACCGACCTGGACGCGCCGCTGTCCAGGGTCATTGCCATAGACATTCGCCGCCCGCAACGCGAACACTGGCAAACCATCATTCCCCAGGCCGCCGACGCCTTGCAGGGGGCCAGTCTGGTGGGTGGGCTGTTGGTCGCCGGCTATTTGCACGACGCTTACAGTCAGGTCAAAATTTGGGACAAACAGGGGCAATTGGTGCATCAGGTCGCTCTGCCCGGCATCGGTTCGGTCTATGGCTTTGAAGGCCGACAGTCGGACCACGACACGTTTTACATGTTTACCGGTTTCACTTCGCCTGGCGTGGTGTATCGTTATGATATGCAAACAGGCGATAGCACGGTCTTTCGCCGACCGCAACTGGCCTTTGACCCCGATGCGTTTGTCACCGAGCAGGTTTTTTATGACAGCAAGGATGGCACGCACGTGCCCATGTTTTTGGTGCGGCGCAAGGATGTGCAACCCACGCCCGATACGCCCACTTTTTTGTACGGCTATGGCGGTTTTGACATCTCGCTGACCCCGGCCTTTTCGGTGCGCAACCTGGTCTGGCTGGAAATGGGCGGCCTGTTTGCCCAGCCCAATCTGCGCGGCGGCGGCGAGTACGGCAAAGCCTGGCACGATGCCGGGCGCAAATTGAACAAGCAAAATGTCTTTGATGATTTTATCGCCGCGGCCGAGTGGTTGATCGCCAACGGCCTGACCAGCACGCCGCGTCTGGTCATCGGCGGCGGCAGCAACGGCGGTTTGCTGGTAGGCGCATGCCTCACCCAACGCCCCGACCTGTTTGGGGCCTGCCTGCCGGCGGTGGGCGTGTTGGACATGCTGCGGTTTCATCTCTGGACCATCGGCTGGGCCTGGGTTTCCGATTACGGCTCGCCCGACACCCCGGAAGAATTCCGCGCCCTGCTGGCCTATTCGCCGTATCACAACGTCAAACCCGGCACGGCTTTTCCGCCCACTCTGATCGTCACCGCCGACCACGATGATCGGGTCTTTCCGGCGCACAGTTTCAAATTTGCGGCGGCCTTGCAACATGCCCAGGCCGGCCCCGCCCCGATCTTGATCCGCATCGAGACGCGTGCCGGACATGGCGCCGGCAAGCCCACCTCCAAGATCATTCAAGAAGTGGCCGATATGTGGGCTTTTGCCTTGTACAAGGAGACGGCGCGTGTCTAGCATATCCCGATGGAGGCAACGTATCGCCGCCGTCTCATTGCCGGCCGGTCTGACCTGGACGACGGTGTTGTATGTGGCGGCGGTGTTCCTGTACTGGTTTTCTTTGTATCTCTATGTGCCAACTCTGCCCACCTATGCCAAAAGCAAGAGTAGCGATCTAGAGGCGGTGGGGCTGGTGCTGTCTATGTATGGCCTGTGGCAGGCAGTGGTGCGCCTGCCGCTGGGCATCGCCTCCGATTGGCTGGGCCGACGCAAGCCGTTCATCGTGGGCGGTTTTGTCTTGACGGCGTTGGGTGCCTGGGTGATGGGCGCGGCCGGCGGGCTGAGCGGGCCGACCGGCATTGCCATGATCGGGGTAGGGCGGGCGATCACCGGCCTGGCGGCAGCCACCTGGGTGCCGCTGATCGTGGTGTTCAGCGGGCTTTTTCCGCCCCAAGAGGCCGTGCGTGCCAGCTCGCTGCTCACCCTGATCGGTTCGACGGCGCGGGTGCTGGCTACAGTTTTGAACGGCCCGCTGAACGATTGGAGTGGCAGCTATGCCCTGGCCTTTTATCTGGCAGCCGGGGCGGCCGGGTTGTCTCTCTTGTTGATCTGGCCCGGTCGCGAGTCGCCCCGTCCTGCCCAGCCGCCGTCGTTCAAAAGCATGGGCGTCTTGGTCGCCCGGCGCGATGTCTTGCTGCCGTCCATCCTCAGCGCGGTCAATCAATACGCTGTGTGGGGGACGACCTTTGGCTTTATCCCCGTTCTGGCCGATCAACTAGGCGCCGCCGATGTGATCAAGAGCCTGTTGGTCAGCCTGAATTTGGGCGTGGGCATTCTTGGCAATCTGACAGCCACCACCATGATCAAATGGATTGGCTCGCGGCGGTTGGTACAGGGTAGCATTTTGCTCATGTCGTTGGGCATGGGCACGGCGGCGCTGGCCTCCAATCTGCCGCTGCTGTTTGTGGCTCAACTGCTGATCGGTCTGGGCGGCGGTGTGGTGTATCCGGTGTTGATGGGCATGAGCATTGAGCATGTGCAAGATGCCGAGCGCACTACGGCTATGGGGTTGCATCAGGCCATCTATGCCATCGGCATGTTTGCCGGTCCCTGGCTGAGTGGCATTTTGGCCGAGGCGATGGGGTTGTCGGGGATGTTTGGCCTGACCGCCGTCGTGTCGCTGGGGTTGGGGCTGCTGCTGTGCCGTTTTTTGGCCCGGCCGGTTCAAAATCGGTCTGGATTGTTCCCTGGACAGGAGGTTGAAAAATGACTTGTTTGATCACCACTCTGGGGCCACTGGATCGCGCCACATTGGGTATGATCCTGCCCCATGAACACGTTTTTGTAGACCTGCGCACCTGGGATCGGCCCGGCTATGCCCAAGCCGACCTGGCCGACGTGGTCCGGCTGATGGTTCCCGAACTCGAACGGGTGCGGGCAGCCGGTGTGACCGCCATCGTGGATTGCGGGCCGGTCGGCGTGGGGCGGCGGGCCGACATTCTTCAAGCCGTCTCGCAGGCTGCCGGTTTTCCGCTGGTCGTGCCGACCGGTGTGTACCGCGAGCCATGGATTCCGCCCTGGGTACATGCGGCCTCGGTGGATGAGCTGCGTTGCTGGATGTTGGGCGAGCTACAGGGCAAAATCGAGCAGAGCGGCGTGCAGGCCGCCTGGATCAAGCTGAGCGCGGGCGACGACGGCCTGACCCCGTGCGAGACCAGGGTGTTGGAGGCGGCCGCGCTGGCTGCAGCAGCCACCCATGCTGTCATCGGCAGTCATACCCGTCTGGGGCGGGTGGTGCAAGAGCAATTGGACATTGTCGAGCGTCAGGGATACACGGCGCAGCGGTTCATCTGGATCCATGCCCAAAACGACACCTGGGAGTTGAACCTGGAGGCGGCGCGGCGCGGCGCATGGATCGAGTATGATGCCATCGGCAGCGAGTGGCTGGACGACCAGTTTTTCATCGAGCGCATTTGCCGCATGCTGGACGCCGGCCTGGAAGACCAGATTTTGCTCAGCCACGACCGCGGCTGGTACGACCCGGCGCAGCCCGGCGGCGGCGTACCCAAGCCTTTTACCTATATCAGCCAGGTCTTTTTGCCCAAACTGCGTGCCGCCGGCGTGGATGAGGCCACCCTTCACCGCCTCACCTGTGATAACCCCTGGCGCGCTTTTGCTCGATAACTGGATGTGCAAACGACAGGTGAGGAGCGAGGGACACCCTGTTCTCTGCTCCTCAATGTACAAGCAGTTACAATTTGACAATTTCGCCATTCTTTGATATACTCTGCCTTGCTTCGGACGGAGAGGGCCGGGCAGGTTCAAAGACCGGCAATATGGAGGGATGGCCGAGCGGCTGATGGCGGCGGTCTTGAAAACCGTTGTGGTCGCAAGATCACCGGGGGTTCGAATCCCTCTCCCTCCGCTGTTGAGACAGGGGAGGTGCCAGAGTGGTCTAATGGGACCGCCTGCTAAGCGGTTAAGGGGTCAAAAGCTCCTTCCAGGGTTCAAATCCCTGCCTCCCCGCCTGGTCGAATCAACGTTGCGCCTGTAGCTCAATGGATAGAGCACCGCCCTACGAAGGCGATGGTTGTGGGTTCGAGTCCCGCCGGGCGCGTCAAAAAAGCACTCCTTACAAACAAGGAGTGCTTTTTTTGTTGGTACTTGTCTCGCCCTCTCAGCCCGATGCTTGAGCGTCGGGCCGCTGAAAGAGCGGCAACAACTCAGCCCGACGCTTTAGGGCCGCCGGCTCAACCAGCCTGGTACGCCCGGCCGCGCTCAAATGCCCGCAGATTCAGGTCGCGATAGCGCGCCGGCACGCGGGCGGCGATGACATCCTGCCACACCGCCGCGTCCACATCCAGCAGCCGCGATACCGCTCCCAGAATAACAATGTTGTTGGCGCGGGCGTTGCCCAATTCCTGCGCCATCTCGACGCCCGGCGCGAGGGTGACGTGCGGCGTGGCCTGGCACAGCGCGTTCAGGATGGTCGGGGTGTCCGGGTAAACGGCGTCGCCAGCGGTGACGGTCATCGGCACGATGGCGTAATCATTGATCACCACCTGGCTGCCTGGTCGCAGCATATTTACATAGCGCAACGTTTCCAGCCGCTCCAGCGAGATCAAAATATCCACCTCGCCCTGGCCGATCAGCGGCGAATAGACCCGTTCGCCCCAGCGCACATGGCTGCTCACCGACCCGCCGCGTTGAGCCATGCCATGCACCTCTGATTTTTTGACCTCAAACCCCGCCGCCAGACCCACATCGGCCAACACATTGCTGGCCAGCAATGTGCCTTGCCCGCCGACCCCTACCAGCAGAAAATTGACTGCCTTCATTGTGCCCCTCCTTCTTTTTCCATCTGCGCCCGGAACAGAATCGCCCCGGTCGGGCAGACCTGGGCGCACAACTCGCAGCCGGCGCACAGCAGCGGATCGATATCCGATTTGGGTTTGCCTGTCTTTTCATAGATTTCGGTTGTGCTTTTGCGCAGAGCCGGGCAGCCGGTGCGGATGCAGGTATGACAGGCCACGCATTTGCTGGTGTCTACCCGCAGCGGCACATAGTTGCGCCGCGCCTGCGGCAACAAGGCACACTCGCGGCGGGTGATGATCACCGATGGCTCGTCGCGCTCCAGGGCCGCCTTGAACGCTGCCTCGACATCGGCATAGCGATACGAGTCAACGGTGACGACATGCTCGATGCCCAGAGCGCGCACCAGCGGCTCTAGCTCGATCTCGGCCGTCGGGTGGCCTTGCAGAGTTTGCCCGGTGCCGGGGTTGTGCTGATGGCCGGTCATGGCCGTGACGCGGTTGTCCATAATGTTGACAATGACCGGGCTGCGGTTATAGGCCACATTCAGCAGGGCGGGCATGCCGGTGTGGAAAAAGGTGCTGTCGCCGATCACGGCCACATGCCGCTCACCCGCGCCGGTTGGGCCTGTCGAAACCGCCGCCCCGTGCGCCACGCCGATGCCGGCGCCCATGCAGCCACAGGTGTGCAGGGCATTGAGCGGCGACAGCAGACCCAATGTATAGCAGCCAATGTCGCCGTTGACCGGCAGTTTGAGCTTGCGCAGGGCCACAAACACTGGGCGGTGCGGGCAGCCGGGGCAGAGGATGGGTGGGCGCGGCGGCAGCGGAGGTGTGGCGATCTGGTTGGTTGAGCCTGTCGAAACCACCGTCGAAATGAGGCCGGCCTTGACCGCACTCTCGCGCACCACCTGGGGCGAAAACTCGCCGCACAGGGGGAAAATGCTCTTTCCCTCGCACGAGATGCCCATCAGGCGAATTTCCTCTTCCAGGCAGGGGTCCAACTCTTCGATCACGATCAGCCGCTCTACGCGGGCGGCAAAGTTCTGGATCAGCCGGCGCGGCAGGGGAAAGGTAAGACCCAGTTTGAGGAACGAAGCGTTGGGAAAGACCTCTTGGGCGTATTGATAGGCCACCCCGCAGGCTACGATGCCCAGCGACGAGTCGTTGAACTCGGCGCGGTTCAGCGGGCAGGTCTCGGCCCACTCGGCGATGCGCTGGGTGCGCTCTTCGACCCATGGATGGCGTTTGGTGGCATGGGCCGGCACCATGACATATTTGGCCGGATTGCGCGGATATTTCCACCCTTCTTGCTTGTTTCTCTGTTGCCTCTCTGCCCCGATCTCGACCGCTGTGCTGGAATGGGACACCCGTGTGGTCAGCCGCAGCAGCACCGGCGTGTCAAACTGCTCGCTCAATTCCAGGCCGGCTGCCACCATGTCATAGGCATCCTGGCTGTCGGACGGGTCCAGGCAAGGCACACGGGCAAAGCGGGCATAGCGACGGGTGTCTTGCTCGTTTTGCGACGAGTGCAGGGCGGGGTCGTCGGCTACCACCACTAGCAGACCGGCTTCCATGCCGGTGAACGAGACGTAAAAGAACGAGTCGGCGGCCACGTTCAGGCCGACGTGCTTCATGGTGGTCATGGCCCGCTGCCCATTATAGGCCGCGCCGATGGCTACGTCGAGAGCCACCTTTTCGTTGACCGACCATTCGGCATAGACATCCGAAAGGGGGGCCAGTGTTTCGAGGATTTCGGTGGATGGGGTGCCGGGGTAACCGGCGGCGACCTGCACGCCGGCGGCCCAGGCTCCGCGGGCAACCGCTTCGTTGCCCGACAAGAGATGTTTCGTCATTGAATAACCTCCTTATGGTGATGTCAGGCGGCCAGGTTGGGCCGCGGCAAAATGAACGAAAAGGTGCTGCCCTGGCCCAGTTCGCTCTGCACCCAGAGCATGCCCCCTTGTAAGCGGGCCAGGTGTTTGGAAATCGCCAGCCCCATGCCGGCGCCGCCGTATTCGCGGGTGAACGAGTTGTCGAGCTGACGGAAATCTTCAAAGATCAGCTCTTGATCTTGCGGGCGGATGCCGATGCCTTGATCGATCACGTCAATGCGCACAAAATCGGCGTCGTGCAGGCTGGCGCGGATGAGAATAGGGCGGCCTTCGGGGCTGAATTTGATGGCATTGTCGAGCAAATGCCCCAAAATCTGGCGCAGCCGCTTGTCTTCGGCCAGCACATACTGGCAGTCGGCAGGAATGTCCACCGAAACGGTCTGTTTTTTGCGGTCGGCATAGACCTGGTACTGCCGCATGGTGGACTGAACGGCCAGGGGCAGGCTGACCGTAGTGGGGTACAGTTTGAGATCGCCGGAGGCGATCTTGGAAAAGTCCAGCACATCGTTGAGCAGGCGCAAGAGCAGGTTGGCGCGTTCGAGGGCCGTTTTGAGGGCCGACTTTTGGGCATCATTCAAGGCGCCCAGGGTTTCACGAGCGACCATGTCGCACGAACTGATGATTACGGTCATAGGGGTGCGCAGTTCGTGGCTCATGGTGGTGATGAATTCTTGCTTGAGGCGGTTGGCGCGTCGGCTGGTCTCATACAGACTGGCCTGGCGCATGCCGATGGCGGCTTGCAGGGCAATCTGGAACAGGATACGCTGCTCGCGTTCGCCAAAGATACCCATCCGCTCACTTTCGATGCCGATCACCCCTACCATGTCTTCGCCGCACAGCATCGGCACGGCCAGAACGCTGTGTGTAGTCGGCATAAAGGCTGGTAGGGAGGATTCTTGCTGAATATCTACGATGTGAATGGTGTCGAGATGCAGGGCGGCCAGCCCGATGGCACTGTGGGCATCTACCGGCAGGGTGTCGGGCAGGCTGACCTCATCCAATCCTCTGGCCAGGGACAGGGTGAGGAATTGGGCTTCGGGGTCGGCTTCCCAAATTGAAAAACAGGCGTAATCGAGGGTGTTTTGCAGCAGATCGGCCAGTTGATCCAGCAATTGGTCCTTTTCGATGAACCGGCTCAGGGTGAGGATGGCCTCTTCGATCAAGGCGGCATCGGCCAACCGCTGCCGCTGTTCTTCGATCAGGCGGGTGTTCTCGATGGCGGCGGCGGCCTGCGGCGCAAACATGAGCAGCGTTTCCACATCTTCATGGTCAAACTGGCCGTCGTTGTTCTTGTTGACCGCCTCCAGCACGCCGATCACCCGTCCACCGATCTCCATCGGCACGCCCATCAATGTTTCGGTATGCTGACCGGTGGCGCGATCTACCTGGGCAAAAAATCGCGAATCTCCTTGCGCTTCACCCACGACAATCGGCTGGCGGGTTTCGACAATGGACCCGGCAATGCTGCCGCGTCGTGGCACCACCAGGTTTTTCAGGCGATCAAATTGGGTGCCGCTGGCCGAGGCAAAATACAGGTCGTTGGTTTGGGGATGTACCAGGAGGATCGAGCTTTTCTCACAGTCCACCAATTCGACAATCGAGTCCATAATCTGGACCAGCAGCGATTGCAAATTAAAGGCCGCGCGCAGCGATTGTGTGACCAGGATCATTTTTTCCAGGTTGGCGACGCGGCGTTCCAGGCTGGTTGATTGATTCACAGCAGACTCCTTTGATGGAGCATTGGGCCGGGCCCTGGTAGGGCCTATCCTGCAAGTTTGATACCAAAATCAGTATATCATAGAATATATGGATGGGCAACCGGTGTGGGGCAGGAGGCGAGGGTGAACCTCGCCCCTACAAGTTCCTTACAGACGCAGGCCGGTGCGGAGGACCTGAGCATAGACCTGCATGCGCTCGCGGCGCAGCGGGCGTTTGTGTCCGGCCAGCCACTTGAGGGCCTCGACCGTCCACTCGTACACATAGTTGAACAGCAGCCAGGCGCGCACCAACCGGCCGATCCATCGTCCGTGATGTTTGGTCATGTAGCGGATTTTGCTCTTTTGAAAGCGGATGTGGCGCAGGGCGATTACTTGCTCGCTGCTTTTGCCTTCATAATGAATGACTCTCGCCGTCGGCAGGTAAACGATGTGCCAGCCGGCGGCGCGGATGCGTTTTTGCCAGTCCAGCTCTTCCGAGTACATGAAAAAGGCCTCGTCGAACAGACCCACCTGAGCAATGACCTCGCGGCGCGCCATCAGGCAGGCTCCGCTGAGCCAGTCTACCTCGCCGGTGGCCTGGTCGGGCAGGTCGAGGGTGTAATAGCGGCGCAGGGCCGGGTGACGGGGAAACCATTTTTGCAAAAAGGTACTTTCAACCAGAGCCACGGTCAGGGTGGGAAAGCGGCGGCGCGATGACTGGATCGATCCATCAGGGTAACAGAGTTGCGGCCCTACCACACCTACCTGCGGATGCTCGTCCAGGTAGCGCAGCATGAGGGGCAGCGTGCCGGGAGGCAGCCAGGTGTCGGGGTTGAGGATCAGCACATAGCGGCCGCGCGCATGCTCCAGCCCCCAGTTGTTGCCGCCGGCATAACCCAGGTTGGTCGGGCTGGCGTGCAAAATGACCCGCGGGAACTCGCTTTGCACCATGTACACACTGCCATCCGACGAGGCCGAGTCTACCACAATGATCTCAAAGCGAAAGGATGGCGAGTCGGGAGATAGCCAGAGGTCGGGCGCGTCGGCATCTGGCTGTGCGCCGGCCAGCAGCGATTCCAGGCAGCGGCGCAGCAGGTCGCAGACGTTCCAGTTGACAATGATGATGGATAGATCGATCACGAGAGCCTCTTGTTTCTTGAGAGATGGGTGGGGCAGGCCCCGCGCTGAAAGGGCGAAACGCGGGTTGAGCCTGTCGAAACCTGCGTTGCTGCCAGGCTCTTTCAGCCCGATGCTTGAGCATCGGGCAATCCAAGCTGTCGTTTCCAGGCATTGTAGCACGTGTGAGAGGGGGCGGCAAATCCGAGCCGTAGCAAATTCAAGATTGCCATCGCTCTTTTTTTGTGGTACACTAGCGATGGTCTGTCCTCAACTCTTTGCGCTGAAAGGAGCATCCTCTATGAGTCGTATCCCCATTACCTTGCAACTGTATTCGATTCGCCACGACTGTGAACGCGATTTGCCGGCCACGCTCAAGGCCGTCGCCGAGATGGGCTATGAGGGCGTTGAGTTTGCCGGCTATTATGGCCGCACCGCCACCGAACTCAAAACTATGTTGGACGATCTGGGCCTGCGAGTGGCCGGTACGCACATCGGCCTGGATACCCTGTTGGGTGATCGGCTGGCCGAGACAGTCGAGTTTAACCGCGTGTTGGGCAATCGCTTTTTGATCGTGCCGGGTCTGGCTGAGCAGTATCGTTGTTCGCGGCAGGCCTGGCTGGACACGGCGCAGTTGTTCAACGAGATTGCGGCGCGATTGGCCCCCGAAGGGATGTACACCGGCTATCACAACCATCACATCGAATTTACGCCGCTGGATGGCGAGTTGCCCTGGGACACTTTGTTCGGCCACACCGACCCGGCGGTGGTGATGCAGGTGGACCTGGGCAATGCCATGCACGGCGGCGCCGATCCCATTCCCTTTATCTCGCGCTATCCTGGTCGGGCGCGTACCGTCCATCTGAAAGAGTTTTCGCATACCAATCCCAATGCTCTGATCGGTGAGGGCGATGTGCCGTGGCGCACCGTGTTCGACCTGTGTGAGACAACCGGTGGCGTCGAGTGGTACATTGTTGAGCAAGAGAGCTATGCCTATCCGCCGCTTGAATGTGTGCATCGCTGCCTGCAAGCATTGCGGGAGATGGGCAAATGAAACGCTCCAAGATCAATGCCATCATGCGCGATGCCGATGCTTTTATTTGTCAGAGCGGCTGGCATCTGCCGCCGTTTGCCCATTGGACACCCCAAGATTGGGCCGAACGCGGCCCCGAAGCGCGCGAGGTGGCCGTCAACGGGCTGGGCTGGGACATTACCGATTTTGGACAGGGCGATTATCGCCGGATGGGTTTGTTTCTGTTCACTCTACGCAACGGCCATCCCGACAATCTGCGAGTTGTGCAGGGCAAGTTGTACGCCGAAAAGCTGCTGGTGGTGGACGAGGGGCAGGTGACGCCGATGCATTTTCACTGGGCCAAGTGCGAAGACATTATCAATCGCAGTGGCGGACGGCTAGCCATTCAATTGTACAATGCTACCCCCGACGAAGACCTGGATGACTCGGCGGTGACGGTGAGCCTGGATGGCGTGCGCCGCACCGTCCGCGCCGGCGAGGTGATCGAGTTAGCTGCCGGCGAAAGCATCACCCTGCCCACCCGCCTGTATCACTCATTTTGGGGCGTAGGCAAGCGCGTCCTGGTCGGCGAGGTGTCAGTGGTCAACGATGACACTCGCGACAATCGTTTTCATCAGCCGATGGGCCGGTTCTCGGACATTCAAGAAGACGAACCGCCCTGGCGATTGTTGGCCCAAGATTACCCCAGGTATTACAAACATTTCTAGCAGTCTGTCGGAGAGACCAATCGTTGCCCCACTTGAGGATGTCGGGATCCCGAACTTGTTCGGGGACACCCCACTCAGTGTGCTAAAATTGCCGGGTTGGGGACTCGCCACTGCTCAGGGATCTCTGACAAACTGCTAGCTCGACAATGTTTGCTGAACCGCAGAGGCGCCGAGATTTTTGACGCTTTTTTGATCGTATCGCTATCTTTGGGGGCCTGGATCAAACCCGGTACGCCGCTCTGCATACGCTGCGTTTCTACGGTGAAAAAGCAAATCCGACCTGATCAGTCCCATCACAGGAGAGCTTATGTCGCAAGCATCCTCGCCATCTGACGTTCATTGCCCAAGTTGTGGCCGTTTTGTCGGCGCTCAAGAGACGTGCCCGAACTGTGGGGCGCATCTTGGGCGGCGCATCAGTTTGCGCCTGATTCAATACGGCGCGGTGATCTTGGCCGTGTTGGGGCTGGTGGCTCTGTGGTTTGCCGCCCGCGCCCGCGACATTCCCGTCGTGCGCATCCAGGATATTTCCAGCACCATGAACTGGGCCTATGTCAAATTGCAAGGCACGGTGATCCGCCCTCCGTCTTTTGACGCCCAAACCGGCTATTTGCGCTTTTGGATCTTTGATGGCAGCGGCGAAATGATGGTGGCTGCCTATCGCAACGAGAGCCAGGCTTTGCTGACCGCCGGCAAGGTGCCGGCGATGGGCGATGAGGTGACGGTTGAAGGGACACTCAAGGTCAAAGAGGATTTTCAATCTCTGACTCTGAACGTGCCAGACCATTTCATTGTGGTACGGCCCCAGCCGGTTGAAATGGCAATTGCCGGGGTGACGTTGGAGCAGTTGTATCAAAAGGTGCTGGTGCGCGGCCAGGTGCGGCAGGTCAAACGCCCCTATGAAGGGTTGACCATTTTGACTGTCCGCGATGCCGGCGGCGAAATAGATGTGACCTATACAGCCGACCTGGTACGCCTGACCGGTCAGCCGGCCGAGGTGCAGCCGGGCGATTCGGTCAGTGTGCGCGGGGCGGTGTCGCTCTATGGCGAGACGTCGCAACTGGCTCTGGATGCCGCCGATGGCCTGCAAAAATTGCCCCAGGAAATAGACATTGCGCCGCTCAAGACCATCCGCGAAATCCGCCCAACCGATGTCGGGCAAATGACGCGGATCGAGGGGGCCATCACCGCAGTCAAATGGATGTCGGCCGGGCAGCGGTTGACCCTGGACGATGGCACTGGCGACATGACCGTGATCTTGTGGCAGGATATCATTGACGGCATTCTCGACCGGGTAGACCTTCAGGTCGGCACATGGCTATCGGTGCGCGGCCTGGTTTCCGAGTACAAGGGCGAATTAGAGTTGCTGCCCGAACTGCCGCTGGATGTGCGCATCACCCAGGCCCGGCCGGTCGAGGTCGCCCGGCTGTCTCTGGCCGGTGTGAGCGAGCAGGTCAAGGGACAGACCATCCAGGTGGAAGGCCAGATTGTGCGGGTCAGCCCGTTCTCCAGTGGCCAGAAGATTACCCTTCAGGATGGCGACGCTCGTCTGATCCTGGTGTTCTGGCAAGATTTGTTCGCTGCCTGCCCCGATCAAGCCGAGTTGACTCCCGGTGCATGGGTGTCGGCAGTGGGCAAGGTAGAGGTCTACCGTGATGAGTTGGAATTGATCCCCGGTCACGCCCAAGATGTGGTGTTTCTCAAGCGCACGGCATTGCCTCAGGCCCAACTGCGACGCATCGAGACGATTGATCAGGATGATTTGGGACAAACGGTGATCATCGAAGGTCAAATCTCGGCGGTGCAGACCTTTGCCCAAGGCGTTCGCTGGACGGTGGATGATGGCAGTGGCAGTTTGATTGTGCTGGTGTGGAACAATGTGCTGGCTCCGCTGTCGGTCACATTTGAGGTCGGCGTGCGGGTGCAGGTGCAGGGCGAGATCGAAATCTATCAAGGTCAACTAGAGATCATCCCGGCCGCCGCTGCCGACATTTGCTGGATGCAGGCCGCCGCTTTGCCGCCTACACCAACCTTCACCGTCGCGCCGACCGCCACACCGGCTGCCACAGCCGCCATCACACCCACTCTGACGCCGACGCCTGTTTTGCCCACAGCCACCGCTAGGCCGCCGACGGCTACGCCAGGAGTGCAGGTGGTGGCTACCGGCAAGTTGAGCCAATCTCTGATCGGCCAGACGGTGACGATTCAGGGGCAGATTGTCGAGGTGATCAGCTTTGCCAGCGGCGTCAAATTCTATGTGGATGACGGCAGCGGGCGGGCGGCTCTGTGGATGGTGCAGGCTGTCTATGCCAGCCTGAGCAATCCAGGGCAGTGGATTGTTGGCAGCATGGTGCGCGCCAAAGGGCTGGTGGAAGAATACAAGGGCGAGCTAGAAGTGTCGCCACAAAAAGCCGGCGACGTGACTGTGTTGGCCGCGGCTACGCCGCCGCCAGTGACACTGGCGCGCATGGCTGATCTGTCGGCTGCCGACAAGGGCAAGACGGTGACGGTGGAAGGGCAAATTGTCGAGGTGCGGCCGTTCTCACAGGGGATGAAATACACCCTCGATGACGGCAGTGGCAAGATCACCTTGCTCTTGTGGCAAAACATCTATGACGCCGTGCCAGACAAAGACCGGTTGGCCGTCGGTGTCCAGGTGCGCGTGACCGGCAAGGTAGACGAGTATCGTGGCGAAATGGAAGTGATACCGGAACAAGGGAGCAATGTGTTAATCAAACCGTGATGGAATGATCGAGCAATGGGGGACAGATCATTGATGTCTCGTAGAAAAGACCTGGAAAGCAACATTCAAGAATCGTATCGGCTGATTCACGAGTATGAGCAGATCCTGCGCGAAGTAGATTGGCCGGAAGACCGCCGTCGGGCGCAGCGCATGATTCAACAACAGTGGGAACTGATTGACGAACACCTGGTCGAATATCGCGCTCTCGTTGGCGAGAATATGCCTTCCGAGATGGCCGAAATAGCTGTTTCGGCGCAAGCGCGACGGGCGGCTGCGTCAAGAGAGCAGCAGGCCGACCAGGATGGTGGGTGTCGGGTTGTCGAATCTCCGGTCATCGAACCTCCGGCTAGAGAAGAACAGGCGCAGGCCGACGCGACCGGGTGGGGCGAGCGCAAAAAATGGTTGTGGTCGCTGTTGCCAGAACCGATTTTGATTCCGGCCGGGCCGTTTGGGATGGGTAGCGATCCCACCCAAGATCCAGATGCCGATGCCAACGAGCAGCCGCAGCATCCTGTCTCCCTGTCTTCTTTTTACATTTCCCGCACCCCGATCACCAATGCTCAGTTTGCCGCTTTTGTGCAGGCCGCCGGCTATTGCACCACTGCCGAGCAGCAGGGGTGGGCTTTTGCCTGGACGGGCAGCCGATGGGACCAAACGCCGGGCGCCGACTGGCAACATCCACGCGGTCCACAGACCAACCTGCAAGGTAAGGCCAATCACCCGGTGGTGCAGGTAAGTTGGCACGATGCCATCGCTTTTTGTCGCTGGGTAAACGACCAGTGGCAGGTCGGAAACGAAGCCTTGCCCAGGCTTTCGGTGGGTCTGCCAACTGAAGCCGAGTGGGAAAAAGCCGCCGGTTGGGATGTAGGAGCGAACCCTGGCGGTTGCCCTCACAAGCGCATTTATCCCTGGGGCGACGAACTACCCGATGCGACGCGCTGCAATTTTGCTATGAACATGGGCGATACCACACCGGTAGGCTGGTACCCGGCCGGAGCCAGCCCCTATGGGCTGCTCGACTGCGCTGGCAATGTGTGGGAATGGACCATCAGCCTGTATAAAACATATCCTTATCAAAGCAATGACGGGCGAGAGAATGTTACTGCTGCCGGCACACGAGTGCTGCGCGGTGGGAGCTGGTTTAGCCCGCCAGCGCACATGCGCGTGGCCTGCCGCATCCATGTTGCCCCCGATAGCTGCTTTGGTCGCTTTGGGTTTCGCTGTGTCCTGCGTCCGATACGTCCATCGGAAAATGAACAGACAGCGAGGGATTCCTCGCGATGAATCCCCCGCTATGAACCCATTTGACAGCCCTATACTCTTGTAGTAGAATAATTGTGACCGGTCACGGTACCGGTCACGAAGATAATTCTCACCCCATTTGGCGGCAGATTGTTGCTGGAGGTGGTCTGCCGAGAGGGAACAATGGCGAATCCCAAAAAGCAACGAGTAACCATCCGCGATGTCGCTGCCGCCGCCGGTGTCTCGTATCAGACGGTTTCGCGAGTTTTGAACGACCGGCCTGATGTAGCCGACGAGACACGTCAACGCATCAAACACGTCATGTACGCATTGGGCTATCAGCCCAATGCCGCCGCACGCAGCCTCGCCCTCAAGCGCACTCGCACCCTGGGATTGATCACATCCGATTTTAGTGATTGGTTTTTCACCCAGGTCATTGTCGGCGTCGAAATCGCCGCCCGCAAACTCAACTATTGCCTGCTTCTCAGCAGCACCGAACGCAATCCCGATGATGAACCCAAGTATCTCCAACTCTTTAGCGAACGCGAAGTGGATGGGATGTTGTTCATTCGCGCCAATGCGCAGGGCGATAGTCAGCGAATGAGCGCCTTGAGTGAGCAGGGCATTCCGGTTGCAACCACGGCTTATGACCGTCAAAACAGACTTGATCGGGTCTGTGTGATTGTGGTGGATAACATCAAGGGGGGCCTGTTAGCTACGCAGCGATTGATTGATGTCGGTCATCGCCGGATTGGCATGATCACCGGCCCCAAGACATGGGAATCGTCTCAGGATCGCATGCTGGGCTACCGCCGTGCGCTGGAGCAAAGCGGCATTGACTTGGATCCGTCGCTGATCGAATATGGCGATTGGAGCTATGAAAGCGGCTATCGAGCGATGCAGCAATTGCTGGCGCGTTCGTCTCATATCACTGCGCTGTTTGCCCAAAATGATCGGATGGCTATTGCGGCAATGTGGGCGCTGCGCGAGGCGGGGCGCCAAATTCCTCAAGATATCGCCGTCGTTGGCTTTGACGACATTCCCGCTGCCGCATTCAGTACCCCGCCGCTGACCACAGTGCGTCAACCGATGATTCAGGTGGGGCAAATTGCCACCGAATTGTTGATTCAAATGATCGAAAATCCCACCCAGGAAAGAAAGGAGGTCGTTCTCGAACCAGAACTGATCGTGCGCCAAACATGTGCGGTGAATACCATCGTCTGGTGAATTCTACCGCCCGGTGAATTCTACCGCCCGGGAACTGGATCCAACCGTCCGCATTTCTTGAATTCGAGGAGGAAAAATGTCTGGTCGCAATTTAACCCGTAGGCAGTTCTTGAGCCTGTCAGCAGTGGCGGCCCTGGGTGCTGCTGCCGCCGCCTGCGCCCCTACCCCACAGGTCATTGAAGTGACCCGCGAGGTAGAAAAGGTGGTCAAAGAGACCATCGTTGTCGAAAAAGAAAAACAAGTCACCAAAGAAGTGGTCAAAGAGGTCGAGAAACAAGTCGAAGTGACCAAGGTGGTCGAGGTAGAAAAAAAAGTGGCAGAGCCTCCTGCACTGGCGAGCCTGGTGGCCTCTGGCAAGCTGCCCGCGCTAGACACGCGGCTACCACAGTCTCCTATGGTCATCGGTGGACGTGATAGCATCGGCGTGTACGGCGGCGAGGTGCGGCAGATTCACTTTGACACCGTCTGGTCGGTAGACACCTATGACTGGATGTCTGACCGGATGATGCAGTACTCGGACGCAGACCTGCGCACGCTCGTTCCCAACATGATTGATAGCTGGGAAGGTTCAAGCGACGGCAAGGTCTATACCTTCCACATGCGCAAAGGGATGCGCTGGTCGGATGGAGAGCCGCTGACCACCGAGGATGTTGATTTTTGGTGGAACAAGTGGGCCACGCCCGCAGATGTCGAGTCGTGGGGGCCGGCTCATCCGTTCAGAGGCATCCAGAACAAATGGTGCGAGATTGAAATCGTTGATGACTATACCTTCCGCTGCAAGTTTGACTATGCCTATGGTCTCTTTCCCCATATGCTGACCCGTAACATGGGCGGCTATCCTTCGGAAGGCCCGTTCATGCCGGCGCACTTTTTAAAGAACTATCACATAGACTATGCCGGCCAGGCGGCCCTGGACAAGTTGGTCGCCGAGTGGAAGATGGAGAGATGGCAGCAGGTCTTTAACCGTTTCTGCAATCAGTGGGGCTTGAATACCTGGCAATTTCCAGATTGGGCCAAAGACTTTCCGACGCTGGCAGCCTGGAATCCCAAAGAATATCCGGCAGAGGGCCTGATCATTTTCCATCGCAACCCCTACTATTGGAAGATTGACCTGGCGGGCAACCAACTGCCCTATGTTGACACGCTGCGCCTGGATTATATGGCCGACACTCAGACAATGGAACTCAAGCTCATCGGCGGCGAACTGGATTGGTTGGGCATGCACGATGTGACCGTCGCCAAGTACCCCCTGTACAAGGAAAACGAGGACAAGGGCAAATACGTCGTCGGCGACTATCTCTCCTGTATGACCGACCGCTATACCCTCTACCCCCGTCGCACCCTCCCCAAAGACCCGGTGCTGGAAGAGATTGTCAACCATCCCAACTGGACGCGCGCTCTCTCTATTGCCATTGACCGCGAGGAAATCAACGAGAGCCTCTTTTACGGCCTGGCCCGCATGGGCCAGATGGCGCCAATGCCAGGATCCTCTTATTACAAGGAGAAATATGGGTCAGCGTGGGCGCAGTATGACCCCGAACTGGCAAACAAATTGCTAGACGAGATGGGGCTCAAAAAGGACAGCGATGGCATCCGCATGCGGCCCGACGGCAAACGTCTGAGCTATATGATTGAGCATGCCGGCATCCGCGTGGGTGCTTCGGTCAATGAATTCTGCGAGATGGTGGCCACGTTCTGGCGCGAGATCGGCATTGATGCGACGGTCAAGCAAATTGACGAGGCGCTGTACAATGAGCGGATGAACGCCAACGAGGTCGAAGTTGGCATCTGGCATGCCGACCGCTGCACCGACATGCTCCTGCCGATCCAGATGCAGTGGTATGTGCCTGTGGCCGACGGTGGGCAGGGTGGCGTTTCGCGGGCCTGGCAAGACTGGTACAATGCCATAGACAAGAGCGCAGAGGGACTGGTCACGCCGCCTGAGGAAATTCAGCAACTGTTCGCCTGGGTGGACGAGATGAAACTGGTCATTGGCGATGACGAGCGCATCGCCATTGGGCAAAAGATTTTTGATTACCTGGCCGACAAGCCGTTGGCTATCGGCACGGTGCTTGAAAGCCCATGCCCGATCATCTATAACAAGAACCTGCGCAACATGCCGCGTCCCAAAGTGCCTTTTGGCTGGGACACCTACGGCATCAACACCTACCATCCGGCTGCCGTCTATTACGAAGGCGGCAAGCGGGCATAAGCCTCTCATCAATGCACTGACCGGGTTGCTGGTCTGAGGCCAGCAGCCCGGTTTGGCCTTGATGATAGGCCCGGTCAGAGGCCTGTCTGGGCGGCGAAATGCCTGTCCGTGACCGGTCTCTGACCATGCTATCGGGTATAGTTTGGTTTTTGGGGATTTGCAGATTCGTAAATTTGCATAGGAGGTGAATCCTAATGCTTGCCTACATCATTCAGCGTGTCATTCGAGCGATACCCCAACTGCTGCTGATCTCGATCCTGGCTTTTATCATCATCCAACTCCCACCCGGAGATATTGTGACGTATCAGATACAACGTCTCCAGGCCTCTGGGGTTCAGGTCAGTCAGCAGCAGGCCGAGGCTCTGATGAAGCAATATGGGTTGGACAAGTCGGTGTATCAACGGTATTTTATCTGGATCGGCAAAATCATCACCAAATTTGATTTTGGATACTCGTACACTTTTGAAAAGCCTGTGGCCCAGGTCATTATGGAGCGGATGGGATACACCTTTGCCATTGCTCTGGCTTCGGCCATCTTTACCTGGGTGGTGGCGATCCCTATCGGCATCTTTGCCGCGGTCAAGCAGTATTCGATTGCCGATTACATTATCACATTCGTCACCTTTGTGGGATTGGCGGTTCCGGCGTTCTTTTTGGCGATGATCATCATGTATGTAGCCCTCACCAGGTTTGGCATTCGTGTTGGAGGGCTGTTCTCGCAGGAATATATGACTCAGCCGTGGAGTTGGGGCAAGTTCCTCAATCTGTTGAGCAATATGTGGCTTCCCATCATCCTCCTTGGCACCGGCGGTGTCGCCGGCACCATCCGCACGATGCGGGCCATGATGCTGGATGAACTGCGCAAGCAGTATGTGATGGTGGCGCGCGCCAAAGGGCTATCCGAACTCCAAGTCATTATGCGGTATCCTGTGCGTCTGGCGATCAATCCCATCATCAGCGGCCTGATGTGGTTGCTGCCATGGCTCTTTTCCGGTGGCATCATTCTGGAGATTGTCCTCAACCTGCCCACGGCCGGCCCGGCCTTGTATGCTTCGCTGCGACAACAGGACATGTACATGGCCGGCGCCTATATCCTGATCACCGGGGTTTTGACAGCCATCAGCGCGCTTTTCTCGGACATTATGCTGGCCGTATCGGATCCGCGCATCCGGTTTGGCGGAGTGGAGGGGGTATGAGTAACGCAGGTTTTCTAGTCAAGTGGTTCGGTCGCCGGAATCAGCCCCAAGCTCAAGAGACCCACGAAGAAGAGTTTTACCGGGCCGGGCAGTGGCAGTTGGTGTGGTGGAAGTTCAAGCGGCACAAGCTGGCCCAGATGGCGATGGTGGTACTGACCATCATGTACTTGATCGCCATCTTTGCCGAGTTTGTCAGCCCCTATGATCCTTTGCGACGTTTCAAAAACTATCTTTCTTTTCCCCCAACAGCTATCCATATCCGCGATACGCAGGGCAGGTTTCACACGCCATTCATTTATGGTATGGTGATGGGCCGTGACCCGGTCACGTTTAGACCGGTCTACAAGGTAGACCCCGAATCTATCCACCCGATCAGGCTGTTTGTGCGCGGCGATTCTTACAAGTTTTGGGGGCTGTTTCCTACCGACGTGCATCTCTTTGGCACGCAGGGCGAAAATGCCATGCCGCTCTTTATCTTGGGCACCGACACCATTGGGCGTGATGTGTTGTCGCGCATTTTTTATGGAGGGCGTATCTCGTTGAGTGTGGGTCTGGTAGGGATCGCCATTAGCTTTGTCCTCGGGCTGTTCCTCGGCGGTGTATCGGGGTTCTTTGGCGGCGTTGTTGATGAAATCATCCAACGGGTGATTGAGGTCATTACGACACTGCCGACGATTCCGTTATGGATGGCCTTGGCGGCTGCCCTGCCCCGAGAATGGCCGCAGTTGCGCATCTATTTTGCCACCACGCTCATTCTCTCTATCTTGGGTTGGACAGGCCTGGCGCGGAGTGTGCGAGGTCGGCTGCTCAGTATGCGCGAGGAAGACTTTGTGCTGGCCGCCCGGCTGGATGGGGAAAGTGAATGGTCTATCATTGCTCGCTATATGATACCCGGCTTTGCCAGTTATATCATCGTCTCGCTGACCGGGTCATTGCCCGGTATGATTCTGGGCGAGACATCGTTGAGTTTTCTGGGCATCGGCCTGAACCCGCCAACGATCAGTTGGGGGGTGATGTTGCAGGACGCTCAGAACATTATGAACGTGGCTCATTATCCATGGATTCTCTGGCCGGTTCCGGTGGTGATCCTGGCCGTGCTGATGTTCAACTTTTTGGGTGACGGGATGCGCGATGCCGCAGACCCCTATGTAACCTAGGAGATTGGCAATGACCGAAACTAGAGAGATATTGCTGCAAGTTAAAGGGCTCAAGACCTACTATCAGCTTGCTGAAGGGGTGGTGCGGGCCGTTGACGGCGTTGACCTCAAACTCTGGCGCGGACATACGATGGGTGTGGTCGGCGAAAGCGGCTGCGGCAAGAGCCAGACTTCGATGTCCATTATGCGTCTGATCCAGCCGCCGGGGCGAATCGAAGAAGGGCAGATTTTGTATTATCCGCCCATGCAAAGTGAGCCGATCAATCTGGTATCACTGCCTGCCAACGGCAAAGAGATTCGCAGTATCCGAGGCAACCAGATTTCGATGGTCTT
Source organism: uncultured Anaerolineae bacterium (assembly GCA_964449465.1). GTDB lineage: Bacteria > Chloroflexota > Anaerolineae > JAFGEY01 > JAFGEY01 > CAYRXM01. Next base: position 74,666 of record CAYVBK010000014.1, on the reverse strand, counting down.
TCAAGAGCCGATGACGGCGATGAGTCCGGTGCTGACCATCGGCCGGCAGATCACCGAAGCGATTGTTCTGCACCGTCAGGTAGATCAAAAAGAGGCTTACGAGATAGCCATTGATATGCTGACGCGGGTCAGGATGCCCAACCCGGAGCGGGTGGTCAGAGATTATCCATTCCAACTCAGTGGTGGAATGCGTCAGCGCGCTGTGATTGCCATGGCCCTGAGCTGTAACCCCAACCTGCTCATCGCCGACGAACCGACCACCGCGCTTGATGTGACGACTGAAGCACAAATTCTCGATCTGATGCGCAGCTTGCAACAAGACCTGGGTATGACCATTATGTACATCACCCACAACCTGGGGGTTATCGCCGAAATGGCCGAAGAGGTGGCGGTGATGTACCTTGGACGCATTGTCGAGCAGGCTGATGTGCGCACGATCTTTTTTGAACCGCTGCACCCTTATACGCAGGGATTGCTCAAATCCATCCCGCACCTGGGCGAGGCCGTCACGCGCGGCAACAAACGGGCGCGTTTGCAGACGATCAAGGGCGTTGTGCCAGACCCGTACACCATTCTCAAAGGCTGCCCTTTTCATCCGCGCTGTCCTCAATTCATCCAGGATACCTGCAACCAGATCATACCCCCCCTTATCGAAGTCAAAGCGGGGCACACCGTGCGCTGCCACCTGTACGCCTGATTGGGAGAAAACAAGATGTCCGACGCACAAGATCAACCATTGCTCGAGGTCAAAGAGCTAAAAAAATACTTTCCCATCCAACGAGGCTTTTTCAAACGCATTGTCGGCCATGTCAAGGCCGTAGATGGGGTCAGTTTTCATATCGTAGAAGGAGAAACGCTCGGACTGGTCGGTGAAAGCGGTTGCGGCAAAACCACCACCGGCCGCTGCCTGTTGCGCGCCATCCCTTCTACCAGCGGTGATGTGATTTTTCAAGACCCATACCTGGGTCGGGTGAACATCAACAACCTGGATCATCAGCAACTCGTTGCCGTGCGGCGCAACATGCGCATGATTTTCCAGGACCCATACGCCTCACTCAACCCGCGCATGACTCTGCTCGACATTGTCGGCGCGCCGCTGCGGGCGATGAATCTGGCAAAAGGCAAAGAACTCGAAGATCGTGTGGCCGAGATGCTGCGGTTGGTGGGCCTCTCGCCCGAGTATATGCGCCGTTACCCGCATGCCTTTAGCGGCGGGCAGCGTCAACGCATTGGGCTGGCCCGCGCGCTGGCCCCATACCCCAAATTCGTCGTTTGCGATGAGCCGGTGTCTGCGCTAGATGTGTCGGTGCAGGCGCAAATCCTCAATCTGATGCAGGATTTGCAGGAACAGATGGGGCTGACTTTTCTGTTTGTTGCCCACGACTTGAGCGTTGTCGCCCATATCAGCGACCGTGTGGCCGTGATGTATGTCGGTAAAATGGTGGAACTTGCTCGCACATCCGAACTGTTCCTCAAACCCAAGCATCCTTACACCGAGGCGCTCATGTCGGCCATTCCACGTCCCGACCCCAGCCCGCGTGAAAAACGCATCGTGCTGACCGGCGAGGTAGCCAATCCGGCCAGACCGCCTTCTGGTTGCTACTTTCATCCACGCTGCGCTTATGCGCAGGCCATTTGCAGTCAAAAAGACCCGTCGTGGGAAGAGGTCGAGCCGGGACATTTTGCCAGGTGTCACCTGAGCAGAGACCTCGAACTTGTCGGCGTTATGAGTGTGCCAAAAATCGGTGAAGCAGAGTCATAGGTTGAGCTGGCAGGTTGAGCCGGTCGAAACCCTGTACCGGTCTCGACCGGCTCGACCAACAAGCAGGTTCAAATGGAGAGACTGATGGACGAGAAAAACTGGGTGCAATTGTTATCCGAACAAAGCCAGGAGATGGCTGATCTGCTCAAGGCCGATGCCGAATTCATCTCCTCCAATACCGCGTTGCCCGCCTGGGTCAAATGCCTGATGGCGATGCAACTCGACTCTATCTTTAACCACCCCAAAGGCTCACGCGGCTATGGCCGGCGTGCGGTTGAATCTGGCGCGACCAAAGAGCAGGTTGTTGAGGCGATCAAACTGCTGCGTATGTTTGCCGGCCGCCCGGCTATGGCCACCGCAGCGGAGGGGTTGCGTGACCTCGAACCCTAAGTGGACGCGCACAGACACGGTCGTTGACACGGTCGTCGTCCTTGTCCTCACCCTCATAGCGTTGGCTGCCTATGTGCGCACGTTGGCGCCAGACGTACTCTATCACGACAGCGCCGAGTTTCAAACCCTGACCTATACGCTGGGAATGACCCATTCCACCGGGTACCCGGTGTATCTGCTGGCAGCGCGTGGGGTTGGGTTTCTGCCGCTCTACTCTCCCGCCTGGCGCGTCAACCTGTTTTCGGCCTTGTGCGCGGCATGGACGGTGGGGGGCGTCTATTTGCTGGCGCGCTACCTGACGCCAAACCGCATTGGCGCGGCGCTGGGCAGCATTGCGCTGGCTATGTCATACACGTTCTGGTCGCAGGCGATCATCGCCGAGGTCTATACGCCGGGCATGGCGGTGTTGACGACGGTGCTGCTGCTGCTGGCATATTGGCAACGTGAGCCGTTCGCGCGGCGGCGCGCCCTGGCGTGGGCTACGGCATTGACGTGCCTGTCACTCGGCGTTCATCTCTCGGCGGTGCTGATCGCTCCGACCGCACTCTTGTTCGTGCTATGGGTGATCGCATTTCAATCCAGGGCGCAGTGGTGGCCCATCTTGCGTTGTGCCTTGATCGGATTTGGGATTGGGATCGCCGTCTATTTTACGGCTTTTATCCTGCTCGATCTCCACAACCCCCCGTCCAGCTTTTTTCAGATGACCATAGCCTCCTCCCGCTCGGTGTGGGGGATCCAGATCGCCGATATGGACAATGTTTTTGAGCGTTGGTGGCTGACATTTATGAGCGTTCAGTGGCGCAGTGCAATGTTCCCTCAAAACACCAGTGCCGCTGCCATCATCAGCGAGTATCTTATCCGCGTCCTGGATGACGAGTTTTCGCTGTGGATGATCGGATTTGCGTTGCTTGGCCTGGGCGAGATCAACCATCGTGCGCAGCAGCTCGCCGCCAGCGTGGCAGATCTCCATTTGGATGACCCCAAGGCGCGCTTCCATGCCTTTATCAAGTCTATCCCCACCGCCCCGACGTTGAGCCTGGGCATCTTGATGGTCGTTGCTTACCTGGTGATGTTGTTCTTTGTCCTCAACTATCACCCGGGAGACAAATATCTGTTCTACCTGGTCACGTATATCTTGATTGCCACATCGCTTGGCGTGGGGATTGGGCGGACGCTAGAGTGGGTCAAACGCTTTCTGGCAAAACATCAGAACTGGATGCGCTATCTCTACCTGCCGATAGCCGCGCTGTGCGCGCTGGTGGTGGTCACGCCATATGCCGGATCGCGCTGGGCGGCACTCCAGGCCGGAAAAGGCACATTTGTGCAAGAAACTTTTCCTTACCCGCTGGAAAACCTCCAGGAACCGCGCCTGATTTACACTATGCGCTTACAGATGTTGCCCGAAAATACGTTTTTGGTGTCGAGTTGGCGCGCCCTGTACACGATGTACTATTTGGCACACGTCGAAGGCCTGCGTCCTCACATCATCATCAAAGAAGCGACCCCATTTGGTAGCAACGGCCAGATTGCCGATAGCCTGTTGGCTGAAATGATCGAGACCGTCCGTGCTGGCGACCGCCCGGTCTATGTGGATCAGGTCTATCCCGGGCTGCGGGATCATTTTCGCGTAATGCCGGCAGCGGGCGGCTATTTCTACCGGCTGACGCTGCGACCATAGGCGCAGACAGCGTGCCGCACGCCTCGTGCCGCAGCTTTAGACAGTTCGCACACGCGGGTATGCTCTTTATCTGGCAAGTTTTGGATCAAAAAAGCGTATGAAATGTGTACAGATATGGCTGCAATCCATTCTCGACCGGCCTACCCTCTGCCTCTGCCTGATCCTCAGTGTGTATTGCGCGCTGCTCCTGCCTGCGGTGAACCGTCAGGGGATTTCGTGGGATGAGCAGACCGACATAGACATCGCCCGCACTTACCTCAAGCCGGGCGGTTGGCTGCGGGGGGTAGACTCTGATCCCAGCCAGACGCGCCTGCCGATGGCCGTCGTCGCCATGGTCTATACGTTGTTGCGCGCCTCCGATCTGATGACGGCGCGCATTGTCAGTTGCCTCGTGGGTGCATTGACCATCGTCGGCGTGTATGTCGCCGGTAAGCGCGAATTCGGTGCAAAAACGGGGCTGCTCGCTGGCGCATTGTTGGCCACAAGCCCGTTCTACCTCTCGTTTGCTAGAGTTGCTTTTACAGAAACCGATATTTTTGTGGCTTGCGCGTTTGCGTGGCTGTGGGTGGCACTATCTCACCTGCGCGAAAAGAGGACAGCAGGTTGGGCCGCGGCCGCGGCGGTTGCTCTCGGTCTGGCGCTGTCGGGTAAATTCACCGTCATCGTGATCTTGCCCGCCATCACAGTTCAGATTTTATCCTTCACCAGGAATAACGCCGACCCACCGACTCGCCCCATACCGACGCAGCTAATCCCACGCGAGTTGGGCCATGGCATACTGCTTCTGGCATGGATGGTTGCCGTCATCCTCTTGGGCTGGCTCAATCTCGACAGTCTCACCCTCGAAGGGCGTCAAGATGTGTTGCTGCGCTTTCACCTGCTCCTCGCGGCAGGTGCGTGGATCACCGTGCTGGCGTGGGCGATATGCCATCGCCACAAGACCGTCGCTCCGCTGCTGATGGTGGGGTTTGTGCTGGTATTGGCCATAGGGACGTTTATGGTTGTCCCGCCAGAACACCTGACCAATCCGAACATCATCCGCAGTTTGCTCTGGCGTTTTGATCGCGAGATGCGCTGGAGTCCAGCCTTTATGGGCGAGGCCGCCGCGCTGCACCTGGCATGCGTGCTTTGGAAATCCAGCCCGCTGATCGGCCTTGGATTCCTGGCAAGTGTGATCGCGGCGGCGCTGCAATGGCAAGCCAAATGCGAGGTGCGCTTTCCGGTGATGCTCGTTGGCTGCTATTTTCTCGGCCTGGTGTTGCTGCCGCTGGCGCAGACGTTCTACATGATACCGGTGTTGCCGGTGTTGGCGGTTCTGGCGGCAGATCAATGGTTTTCGCTGGTGGCCTGGCGAAAATCTCTGGCAATGGCACTCGGCGCGGCTGCTATTCTCCTGCTTGGCGTTGACCTCGTTTTGTGTTACCCCGATTTCAACCTGAACGGCTATCAGTGGATGGGCGCGCGGTACATTGGGAACAGAGCCACAATCGGCTATCGAAGCATCGTTCAAACGCCGTCTGACGGCGTTCAGCAGATGGCGCAATGGATCAACAAGAACGCAGCCGCCGGCGACCTCGTCGTGGCCTATGTCTACCCCTGGCACATTATCGAGGCCAACTGTCCCAATCCGCAGTTTCACATTCGGCGCGGCGAGCGAAATTCGCTCTACTTGATGCCGGATTATGTGCTGATTCACATCAATCACACCATCCGGCAGAACTGGGCGGCATACTTTACCGGCGAGGTCAACACCACGCCCGCAGAGAGCATCTTTTGGCAGCCCTACGACACCGAATGGTTGCACACACATTATCACAAAATTGCGACCGTTCCCAGAGCGTTTGGCATCGAAATGGCAAGCATCTGGCAAAAAAAACAGTGAACTTTGCCTCACTGTCCTCCTTCAGGTTGCAGGCCGAGATCATTCGTGATACAATAAAAAAACTCTCCTGAAAAAAGAGGCTTTTATCCACGTGGTTTTCTCAGCGGACTCGTTCAAAGCAAGGAGAATCCAATGGAAATTTACCAAAACCCGGCCTGCCCTGTTCCAGAGCGGGTGGATGATTTGCTTGCTCGCATGACCCTGGAAGACAAGGTGGGGCAAATGATCCAGGCCGACGGTCGTCACGAGCCGGACAAGACGCTGCACGAGATGCATGTCGGCTCGTTCCTGCACGTGATCGGCCAGGAGGCCGTGGCCCTGCAAAAACAGGCTGCCCAGATCGGTTTGGGCATCCCCCTGATCTTTGGCATTGACGCCATTCACGGTCACGCCTTTTGGCCGACCGCCACCGTCTTTCCCACGCAACTCAACATGTCTTGTGCCTGGAACCCATCCTTGATGGAGCAGATCGGGCGGATTACGGCCATCGAGGCTGCGTATACCGGCATGCACTGGACCTTTTCGCCGGTGCTGTGCCTGGCCCGCGACCTGCGTTGGGGGCGCATTGACGAGACCTTTGGCGAAGACCCGTATCTGGTCGGCGTGCTGGGCGCGGCATTGGTGCGCGGCTATCAAGGCAACGATCTGTCGGCGGCCCATTCCATCCTGGCTTGTGCCAAGCACTATGCCGGCTACCCGGCCGCTCGCGGCGGTCGCGATGCCGCCGAGACCGATCTGACCCGGCGAGGCTTGCTGTCTACCTACCTGCCGCCCTTTCAGGCCGCCGTCGAGGCCGGCTGTGGCTCATTTATGACTGCCTACGAGGCGATTGACGGCCTGCCTTGCACCGCCAACCGCTGGCTGCTCGACCAGGTGTTGAAAAAAGAATGGGGATTTGACGGGTTTGTAGTCACCGACTGGGACAATGTGGCGCGCATGTGCCGCGAACAAAAGGTCTGCGCCACCCTGGAGCAGGCGGCGCAACGGGCCGCCGAGGCTGGCAACGATATGATCATGACCACGCCGGCATTCTATCAGGCCGCCATCAACCTGGTGCGCAGTGGGCAGTTGGATGAGGCCGTGATTGACTGGGCTGTGCGGCGCATCCTGACGATCAAGTTCAGGCTGGGCCTGTTTGACCACAAACGCTATCCCGACCTGGAAGGTGGCCAGACCGTGATCGGCTGCGCGGCGCACCGCCAGGTGGCTCTGGAAGCAGCATATCAGTCTATGGTGCTGCTCCAGAATTCAGACCATCTTTTACCGTTGAATACCGACAAAATCAAACGCATCGCCGTGATCGGCCCCAATGCCGATGATCCGGCGGCGCAACTCGGCGACTGGGTGTCGTGGAGCGGGCAGTTGGGCGAGCGCGCCAAACCACGCGCCCGTGAGAGCGTGGTCACTGTGCTGGACGGCATTCGTCGGCGGGCCGACGCGGGCGGGATCGGCGTGGAATATGCGCGCGGCTGCGATGTGATCGATCCTGACGAGAGCGACATTCCGGCGGCAGTCGAGCTGGCGCGGCAGTCTGACCTGGCTGTGGTGGTGCTGGGCGACAATCTCCAGATCACTGGCGAGGGCCGCGACCGCGCCAACCTGGACCTTTCCGGCGGACAACAAAAGCTGCTCGAGGCCGTCTATGCCGCCGGCACGCCGGTGGTACTGGTGCTGGTCAACTCCAAGCCGCTGACCATTCCCTGGGCTGTGGCGCACATTCTGGCCATCGTCCAGGCCGGCAACCCTGGTTTGGAAGGCGGCACTGCCCTGGCTGGTATCTTGTTCGGCGACCGCAATCCCTCTGGCCGGCTCACACTGTCCTGGCCGTATCACGTGGGGCAGCAACCGGTGTATTACAACCAGGAACCGGGCTGGCATGCCATCCGCTATGCCGACATGCCGCCCGATCCGCTGTTTGCCTTTGGATATGGTCTGAGCTATACAAATTTTGCGTATAGCCACCTGGAGACAAGCCCTCAAATCGTCCAGCCCAACCAGGACCTGTGCGTGTCGGTAGATGTGACCAACACTGGCGGGCGCGATGGGGTCGAGATTGTCCAGTTGTACATCAACGATGTGTACAGCTCGGTGACGACGCCGACTAAAGAGCTAAAGGCTTTTGCGCGGGTAGAACTGGCCGCCGGCGAGACCAAAACGGTGTCTCTGTGTGTGCCGTTTGCCGCCCTCTCGCTGGTCAATCAAAACCTGGAGCGGGTGGTCGAGCCGGGCGAGTTTGAGGTGATGGTTGGTGGCTCTTTGCGAGACCAGGACCTGCTTCAAGGCACATTCTATGTGTAGGGGTGGGTACCTGGCTCACTCAAGAAAGGGGATCATGATGTTGAAAAAATATGTGCGCTGGCTGGTTTTTTCGAGCATGCTGCCGCTGGCCGGCGGCGTGGCCCTGTTGATGTGGCTGCTGTCGCGCCGGCGCGGCCGCTACGAGTCTGCCGTAGAAGCAGAACAAATCGTTTTGCCGGTGACATTTGCCCCGTCAGACGAGGTTGTGCCAATGCAGGCTGACGAGATCGCACAACTTTCCTTCGAGCCGGCGCCCGCCGGGCTGGTGCCCACTGCCGACATTCAGGTCAGTGAGTCAACCATCGAGCCGGACGACCTGACGCGCATCGAGGGCATCGGCCCCAAAATCGCGGCGACATTGCAGGCAGCCGGCGTGCTGACTTTTGCCCAACTGGCGGTGATGGACCAGGCCGGACTGATCGATCTGCTCAAGGCCGGCGGCATCCGGGTGGCTTTTCCAGAGACATGGCCGGAACAGGCGACCCTGGCCGCTGTCGGCGACTGGGATGGGTTGGCTGTGCTGCAAGGCACGCTCAAAGGGGGACGGCGGGTATGACCGCCGCTCTATTTTTTTCACAGAGGAGGAAAATATGAAAGCGATGTGGCAGGAATTCAAGACATTTATTGCGCGGGGTAACGTGTTCGACATGGCCGTAGGCATTGTGATCGGCACAGCCTTTGGCGTCATGATCAAGTCGCTGGTCAGCGACGTGATCATGCCGCCCATCGGCCTGCTGCTGGGCCGGGTAGATTTTGCCAACCTGTTCATTTTGCTTAAAGAGGGGGGAACGCCCGGTCCCTATGCCGCGCTGGCCGATGCGCAGGCCGCCGGTGCGGTGACGATCAATTATGGTCTGTTTATCAACACCATCATCAGTTTTATCATCGTAGCCGTAGTAATTTTCCTGCTGGTCAAGGGCATCAATCGTCTCAAAAAGGCCGAGGCGCCCGCCGCACCGACCACCAAAGATTGCCCGTTCTGCTTTACGGCCATTCCCATTCAAGCCACCCGCTGCCCGCACTGCACCTCGAACCTGCGGCAGGAATGAGAGATGCTTCTCCGCGGTTTGTCGGTTGAATAGGCGATTTAGTGGCTCTCTCGCTAAATTCGGCCTGGTATGTTTGCATGGGCTTGTGATCCTGCGTACCTTAAAGCATCATTCTGTTTGGGCGGATTGTTACCTACCCGGAGCAGGGCAATTTCATGTATTTGCCGAGAGAACCATTTAGCGACGCAACAAGACCAATAGTTTCGTCCGGTTACTTTTAACGCCAAAACGTTGGTTGAGCGCGTTCAGTAGAACGCTGTTGAAACCAACGTTTTGGCCAGTTTTTGTTTTGTTGATCAATCAAGGATGCCAGAATGAACGATGGATTGTTGTTGCTCTATGCTCTGGCGGGCGCCGTGCTGGCGTCGGTGTTGGCGTGCATTCCGGCCCTGCATATCTATAATGTCGCCGGGCTGATTCTGCTCTTGCTGGCGCGCTTTGAGGGATTGATCGCACCCTCGGCCCTGGCCATGCTCTTTTTGGGCATGATCGTCGGCTATGCCGTGCTGAATACCATCCCCTCGCTGTTTCTGGCTGCGCCCGATGAGAGCGCGGTGTGGATCGTGCTGCCAGGCCAAAAATATCTGATGCAGGGGCGCGGTTACGAGGCTGCCGTGTTGAGCGGCATCGGCGGGCTGGGCGGCATTCTGGCATTGGTGCTGCTGGCGCCGTTCACCTCGGCCATCCTGTCGCCGGTGCGCCAGATCATCCAGCCGCACCTGCATTGGCTCTTGGGGCTGGTGGTGACGTACATGCTGCTGTCCGAGTGGCCCAAGGGCAGCGGACGCGGCGCCACGGCGTGGGCGCGGCTGTGGGACGGGTGGAAGTCGCTACTGGCCGGGCTGTCTACTTTTGTCCTGTCGGGACTGCTGGGGCTGATCTTGATGTATCGTCCCTTGATTTCTTTGGACATTTCGTTTCAAAGTTTGATGCCGGCTTTTATGGGCCTGTTTGCCATTCCCTGGGTGCTGCAAAACATTGTTTCGCAAACCCGCATCCCGCGCCAGCACGTGTGCCGCTCGGTAGACGTAACGCCGGGGGTGATCGGGCAGGGCGTGGGGGCGGGGGTGTTGGGTGGATTGCTGGCAGCCTTTTTTCCGGTGATCACCGGCGGCATTGGCGGTTTTATCGCCGGGCACGCTACGGCGCAGCGCGATGATCGGGGTTTTATCATCTCGCAAGGCACATCCAAAGTGGTGTATTATGTGGGCGCGCTGCTGTTTTTCTTTGCGCCGGGCCTGCACCTCACGCGCGGGGGCATGGCCTGGATGCTCAGCCCGCTATACACTCCCTATACGCCTCACGAATATGGGCTGGCCGTAGCCGCCACAGCCCTGTGCGGTGCCCTCTCGTTTTGGCTGCTGCTGTGGCTGTCGCGGGCAGCCATCGTCCTGGTGAGTCGGGTGGATTATCGCTGGCTGTCGTGGGCCACCCTGATCGTCTTGCTCGCCCTGGTGGGTGGGCTGACCGGCTGGGCCGGGCTGCTTGTTGCCGCCGCGGCGACGGGCATCGGCCTGCTGCCGGTGATGTTTCACTCGCGGCGCATGAACTGCATGGGCGTGCTGCTGCTGCCCATTCTGCTCAACATGGCCGGCGTCGGTCCGACGGTGGCCGGCTGGCTGGGGCTGCTTTGAAAATAGCTCCCGCTCAAAAAGGTCCCAAAAATAATTTTTCTCGATTCTCGGAGACTGCTGAAAAATTCTATTTTTACCACAAAGGACACCGAGAACACAAAGATTTACGATATTTTTGAGTCGCCAGAAATGCTTTGTGTCTTTGAGTTTGCGAGCGCACAGTTGCGCCCAAGACAGCCGCCTGGTTCGTTTTGCCTCGATAGGCTTTTTCCCTCGCTATTTATCTCCCTAACTGGCTCAAACTCGCCCGCGAAACCCGGTTACCGCGAATTCGTAACTATCTGCCTTGGGACGAAAATTAACCTTTTGGGGTGTCATTCTGAGGAGCGAAGCGATCAAGAATCTCGTTATACACCGCGTAGGGGGCAACCTCGCCCCCTACGACCCCCCAAAAGCCGCCCACATTCTGTCGGCAGGGGCTGAAAACCAGGCCCAAGTCGTTCTTATGTCTGGCTATTGCCCTTGCCTGGTCTGCGACGACAGAAAACACCCCGGTTTTCGGGGGGCAAAGCACCCCCGACGGGGTTTGTCAAGGGGCTGGCCCCTTGACATAAAAAGCTATGTTGACATAAAAAGCTATGTTGACATAAAAAGCTATGTTCAAATATGATCGGGCAATTTCAAGAACTAGAAAAAAATGAGCGAACCGCAAGAATATTATACCCAAGCCGACTATTTTGCTGCCGGCGATGAGGTTGAGAGGTTGCATTTGTAGGGTGTCTTGTCAAAAGGTATTGACAAAGCGATTAATCTGATTTATAATAATACAAGTTATGCGCTTAACCACAAGAATGAACGATTCGACCTGACCCCTATGAGCAAAAAAATCACACTAGAAGATGTGGCCGCCCGTGTGGGCGTTTCTACTGCCGCTGTCTCTCAGGCACTTTCCGGCAAGGGGCGTATGGCCGATGCCACCCGCGAGCGCATTTTGCAGGTGGTGGAAGAGCTGGCCTATCAGCCCGACCAGTATGCCCAAAATCTGGCTCGCCGCCACGCCACCCAGGCCAGTGGCAAACGTCTCCGTCGTTCCAGAGGCCCGACCATTCCTCCGTCCGGCCTGCTGGCTTTTTACGATGTTCCTCAGATTTTAGAAGTGTTGCAGCTCGAAATGCAGCAGCGCGACGAAGAGGGCTATGCGATTAACTGCTATCGCGAACAATTGGCTGCGCTTGCCAGGCCATCCAAGCACAAACTGTACGACCTGTACACCGCGCTGCTGTCGGCGCCGCTGCGGCCCGACTGGGGCTATGATGAACCCGAAACGCTGGACGGCATCCGCGCAGCCCGCCCCGATGGGCCGCGCGCTGTGCCGGTTGTGATCACCTCGACGACGCTTTATGAGCGGATTTATGGGGCGTGGCTGGGTCGTGTGGCCGGATGTGTGTTGGGCAAGCCGTTGCAAATGGGCTGGTCGAAAAGCCAGGTGCGGCAGTATCTGCAACTGACAAACAGCTATCCCCTCACCGACTATGTGTCGCGCCTGGTGTCGCCGCCGCCGAATTTCGACCTTGCGCCCCATGCGGCCGGCTGTTTTGGCGGCGAAATCCACGGCGCGCCCTGCGATGACGATACCGACTTGACCTTGCTGTCGCTCCACATCCTCGAAACCTGTGGTCTGGATTTCAAGACGACCGATGTAGCCACTGCCTGGTTGACTCACCTGCCCTACTTTGGCCTCCATATCGCCGAGCGGGCGGTTTATCGCAACCTGGTCTGGAACGTTCACCCTGAAGAGTCCGCCGTCTTTGTCAACCCGGAGCGTGAGTATGATGGCTCGCGGACGCGGGCCGACCTGTACGGCTATATCGCGCCGGGCCAGCCAGAGTGGGCGGCGGCGTTGGCCTACAAGGATGCTGCGCTGTCGCACACTAAAAATGGCGTCTATAGTGCCATGTTGATGGCGGCTATGCTGGCCTGGGCTTTTGTAACCGATGATATGGTGGACATTGTGCGTGTGGGGCTGTCCGAGATTCCGCGCCACTGTCGGCTGGCCGAGGCCGTCAACGCAGTATTGGCGGCGTATCGCAGCGGTGACGATTGGGAGCAGGCTTATGATCAGTTGATCTTGCGCTGCGGTGTCTATTCGCCCCTGCATGCGATCAACAACACGGCCTGGGTTGTCCTGGCGCTGCTCTATGGCGGCGGCGATTTTACCCGCACCCTGGGGTTGGCCGTCGCCTGTGGAATGGACACCGGCAGCAATGCCGCCAGCGTCGGTTCGGTGATGGGGTTGCGCAGTGCGGCGGCGCACATTCCGCCTCAATGGACGGCGCCACTGGAGGACACTTTGTGTACGGCGTTGGCGCAATTCCCCACCGCTCACATTTCAGAACTGGCACGCCGTGCAGCGAATATAGCCGAGGCGACTCTGAATCAAACTCAAAATGGAGGACCAGGATGCTTGCAGAGTTAACCCGTTTGCGCGACCGCAAGACCGGTCGGGTTTCGTCGTGGGATCAGACCGGCCGCAATCACGACCTGTGGATCATCCCGCCGGGTGTGTCGGTCGTGCTGGCCGATATAGCCGGCCCGGCGCAGATCACCCATATTTGGATGACGCAACTCCATCATTACCGCGAGTGCCTGCTCAAGATCACCTATGACAATGCCCCATATCCGAGCGTACTGGCGCCGCTGGGTGACTTGTTCTGTCTGGGACATGGCATGGTCAACTCGTTCCAGAGTGCCCTTTTCTCGGCCTCGACCTTTTTCAATCATCAATTCAACAAGCCCTGTGCCCTCAATTGTTACCTGCCCATGCCCTTTGCCCAACGCGCCGTGGTCGAACTGGTTAACGAGAGCGATCAGCCCCATCGCCAATACTTTTATGTGGATTATGAAACATTGCGGGACACATTCCGAGAGGATTTTCCGCCGGATATGGCCTATCTGCACGCCGAGTTTCGCCGCGCCAATCCCTTTGGCGGTTGGGGTCCCGAGATCACCGTCAACACGCCTCTGGCAGATGCAGTCAATGTCGGGCGCACCGCCTGGGAAAACAACTATGTCATTCTAGAGACGCAGGGACGCGGGCATTACATCGGCTGCAATCTCTCGGTCACCAATTTCACCCGCAACTGGTGGGGCGAGGGCGATGACATGATCTGGGTAGATGGCTACAAATGGCCGCCCGATCTGCACGGCACCGGCAGCGAGGACTATTTCAACCATGCCGGGGGCATGCAGCCCAACGCTTTTATGCGCAATGGTTCGTCTATTTACGAAGGCGGCACCATTCCCAACCCCGAAATCGAACTGTATCGCGGCAACAGCGGCTATCAAACCAGTTATGTGTTCCACCTGGAGAATCCGGTGCGCTTTACCCGCGAGATCAAGGTGACGATTGAACACGGTCACGCCAATCACCTGGCTAATGAGATGAGCAGCGTGGCCTACTGGTATGCTGAACGGCCCACGCCGGTCGTGGCCCCGCCACCGGTAATGCAGCGGCTGCCCGTGCGCCGCGACAATCAGGGCGACTGGCTGCGCGACCCAGAGCGAGAATGTCCTGGTAAGCCGGTGACGTTGACCGACGAAATGCGCGCCTTCAAAGCGCGGGCGGCAGGCAATCCATGATTTATCCTGCTGCGACCCTGCCGGTCATTGACAGCCATGTTCATTTCGTCCACCCGGACAAAATGGACGACATCCTGGCGCTGATGGATGCTGGTGCGATGGGCACATGCCCTCGCTTTAACCTGGTCTGTCTCCCCAACCTCGACGGCACCACGCAAAACGCGGCGGCCTTGTATTTCAAGCAGCATCACCCCGACCGGGTTTACCTCTCTGGCGCATTGGAATACGGCCCGGCCCTGGCCGACCCGGCCAACGCGCCGGATATGCTGGCCGCACAGGTGCGGGCGCTGCGCGCTCAGGGCTTTAATGGTCTCAAGCTGATCGAAGGCAAACCCCAGGTGCGCAAACTGCTGCCCTTTCCACTCGATGGGCCGCTGTACGCGCCCATGTGGGCCGCGCTGGCAGAGATGCAGTTTCCGGTCATCTTGCACATCGCTGACCCGGACGAGTTTTGGGACGCCGCACGCTGCCCTGCCTGGGCACGCCAAAGCGGTTGGGATTATACGGACGGCAGCTATCCGACCAAAGAGACGCTGTATGCCGAGGTAGCGCACGTGCTGGCAAGATACCCCGGCCTCAACCTTGTGTTGGCCCATTTCTATTTTCTCTCTCGCGAGTTGGAGCGGGCGGCGCGTCTGCTCGACGCGCATTCCAACGTGTGCTTTGACCTGGCTCCGCACATGGATATGTATACCGATTTCAGCCGCAATTCGGCTGCGGTGCGCGCCTTTTTCTTGCGTTACCAGACGCGCATCCTTTATGGCACCGACACTGACACGCGCGTCCTCGTGCGCGGGCCGGATGGATTCCGGTTGATGCAGTCCATCTCGGTGCTGATCCGCTCCTTTCTCCAGGTGGACGGCGAATTTGAAATGCCCGGTGGAACGCGCTATCACGGCCTCGGCCTGCCGCGTACCGCCCTGGAGAATATCTATGCTCGAAATTTCGAGCGGGTGTATCTTGAACAGGGAGGTTCGGCTTGGCGGTAAAGAACACGGGCTTTGATGCGACAAAACGCGGCGCTGTTGAGCGCGATGTGACGTACAACATTGTGAATGGCCGCGCGCTCAAAATGGATGTCTATTATCCCAAAACGCGCGGCTCGTGGCGTGGGCTGATTTTTGTTCACGGCGGTGGCTGGTCTGAGGGCGACAAGGCCCCCTTGGCCGTCGTTCCGCCGGGCTACCTGGTCGCCTCGATCAACTATCGCCTGTACCCCGATGATCGCTTTCCAGCTATGATCGAGGATGTCAAGTGTGCCATCCGCTACCTGCGAGCGCACGCCGCCGCCTACAACCTCAACTCTGCGCACATTGGCCTGATCGGACACAGTGCCGGGGGACACCTGGTCGCGCTGGCCGGCCTGAGCGGCCCAGACGCCGGATGGGACGTGGGGCCTTATCTGGAGCAGTCCAGCCAGGTGCAAGCGGTGATCGAGATGTCTGGTCCCACCGACCTGACGCGCGCCTTTCCCGATTGGGTGGAAGAACTCAAGGTCAACGTCTTTGGCGCAGACGGGCTGGTCGCCGGCAGTCCGGTGACGTATGTCCGGCGCGACGCGCCGCCCTTTTTGATCGTCCATGGCGACGCCGACTCCGTGGTGCCGGTGGAGCAAGCGTACTTGCTGCACACTGCCCTGCGGCGGGCCGGAGCCAGGGCGCACAAACTTGTGATGCGCCACACCGGTCACGGCTTGGAACCGGTGCGGCGCAAGCCGTGGCCGCCCTTTAACTGGACCGTGGCCATGATGCTCTGGTTTCTGGCCTGGAATCTCGGAAAATAGGGGGATAGCGATGCCCGAATGCATCGGCCTGCAAGGTTTGACCCAGACATTACGCGGCCCCAACCTGCTTCAGGTTGCCATGCCGCTTGGCGGCATGGGCGCGGGGTGCATCTGCCTGAACGGCTACGGCGGGCTGCAAGATTTCTCCATCCGCCATGCACATTCTATCAGCGCCATGCCCGACCGTCACCAGCCGCTGGATGCCGGATTTGCCATCTTGCATCTGCCCGGCGAAGGGAAAACGCGCCTGCTGGAGGGCCCCTTTCCGCCGGAAAAAATCTATAACCTGGGGCTGAAATCGCAGGGCTATAACGGCGGCGGCTTTGAAGGCCTGCCTCGCTTGCGCGACTGCACTTTTACAGGCGAGTATCCCTTTGGGAGGGTGGAACTCTTCGACCCCGCTCTGCCACTGGCGGTCACGCTGACCGGCTTTAACCCGTTCATCCCGCTCGACGACCTCAATTCGGGCATTCCATGCGCCATCCTCGAATACCAACTGCGCAACACCTCTGACCGGTCCGTGCCTTACCAATTCTCTTACCATCTCTCGCACCTGGCCTGGAAAGGCGCCGAGACGCGCACGCGCAGCCAGGCGATCCCTGGCCTGGGGGTTTATTATTGGAACCAGGCGCCGCCAGATTCCCCGTCATTTGGCAGCGCCGCGCTGGGCATCTTGCGCGGGGAACCGGCGATCAAGGCGCGCTGGCTGCGCGGCGGCTGGTTCGACGCCATCTCGGCCTTGTGGCACGAGGTCTCGACCGGAACCTTTCGCCCGACAGACGGGGTGCAGATGGACGGCGCCCCTGCCCGCGATGGCGGCTCGCTGCTGGTGGCCGGCGAACTGGCCCCCGGCGAAAGCATCACCTACCCGATCGTGATCGCCTGGCATTTCCCCAACATTTCGGCCAAAACAGCCAGCGGCGGGACGTTGCCGGCAGATGTTTCCTCAGGATGCATTATGTGGCGCCCGTTCTATGCCACACAGTGGGCAGACGCCCACGCCGTGCTGCTTTATGTGCGCGAGCATTACGCTGGTCTGCGCGAACGGACGCGGGCTTTTCACGACGCGCTGTTTTCATCCTCCCTGCCTGCCTCCGTGCTGGACGCCGTTTCGGCCAACCTGGCGATCATCAAGTCGCCGACCATTTTGCGCCACGAAAGCGGCGACCTGTGGGGTTGGGAAGGCTGCTTTTGCGACGGCGGCTGCTGTCCCGGCAGCTGCACTCACGTCTGGAACTATGCCCAGTCGATCCCACACCTTTTCCCCGCCCTCGAGCGGACGCTGCGCGAGCGTGAGCTGGGCGAGGCGATGGACGCGCGCGGCCACGTCAATTTTCGCGCCGCCCCGCCCGGCCTGCCCACCGCGCACGATTTCCATGCCGCCGCCGACGGTCAACTGGGCGGAATCATCAAGGTCTATCGCGAGTGGCAGATCAGCGGCGACCGCGACTGGCTGGCGCGCATGGTCCCGCTTGCCAAACGCAGCCTGGATTACTGCATCGCGCAGTGGGATCCGCGCCGCGTAGGGCTGATCGAAGAACCGCACCACAACACCTATGACATCGAATTCTGGGGGCCAGACGGATTGTGCTCCAGTTTCTACCTCGGCGCGCTGGCGGCCATGTCTGCTCTGGCGCGCGACGCCGGGCAGCCCCAAGACGCCGCCGCTTATGACGAACTGGCCCAAAAAGGCGCGCGGGCCATCGAAGCCCGCCTGTTCAACGGTGAGTATTACCAGCAAGAGATCATGGAACCCGTTCCGACGGTCAAGGAGCCGCGCGACCAATCGCCGTCCACCATTCCGGGCGATGACTCTGACAAAGCGCGTTTGCTCCAGGCCGAAGGGCCAAAATATCAAGTGGGTTCTGGCTGTCTTTCGGATGGCGTCTGGGGGGCGTGGCTGGCGCAGTTGTGCGGCGTGGAAACCTCTCAGAACAAGGATTCCATCCGCAGCCATCTCGCCGCCGTCTATCGCTACAACTTGCAGCCCAGCCCGTGGGAGCACGCCAATCCACAGCGCCCCGGCTATGCCCTGGGCGACGAACCCGGGCTGCTGCTTTGCACCTGGCCGCGCGGCGGCAAGCCCACCCTGCCGTTTGTCTATTCCGATGAAGTCTGGACAGGCGTCGAGTATCAGGTGGCCGCGCACCTCATCGCCGAAGGGATGGTTGAAGCAGGACTGACCCTTGTACAAGCCGTTCGCTCGCGCTACAACGGGCACGTGCGCAATCCGTGGAACGAGTACGAATGTGGCAGCTATTACGCCCGCGCTATGGCCAGCTATGCCCTGCTCATTGCCTTTTCAGGTTTCCGTTACACCGCGCCCACGCGCACGCTGACGCTGGCCCCGCGCCTCGATGTGCAGCCGTTCACCTGCTTTTTCTCCACCGCCTCCGGCTGGGGAACGCTCACCCTCTATGCCGACCAGCTTGACATCCGGCTGGTGGAAGGCGTTTTGGCGGTGGACACGCTGCAGGTGGCCCGGCGCGGCCAATCCATCACCCTTTATCCTGGCCTCGTCATCTGCGCCGGAGAAACACGAATGATGCAATTGGAGCGATCATGATCGAGCAGGATGATAGAGAATTCTTGTGAGTGGGTTCTGCCCAACATTGCACCCAACCCGATACGGCTATTGCCGCAGCCATCGGCGAGGTCACGCGCTTGGAGCTAGTTTGCTGGCGCAGGGGTTTTCCCCGCATACGTCGCGCGGATTATGCTCACCGATATGGATCACAAGGAGCGCGATGAAAAACCCCTTCATCGCTGAGACGCCAGGCACGCCAAGAATTTCTAGCAGATCAAAAGTATCGTAAACCTTTGTGTTCTTGTCCTTTGGTGAAAACCGACTTTTTCAGCGACTTTTAAGGCTTTTCCTTATGTGTTGCGATCAAAGCTGGGGTTTATAGATGAAAATGAAAGCGGATCAAGTCCAACGTGTCATGATTTTGGGATCTGGCGTGATCGGCCAGCAGATTGGGCTACAGTTCGCCCTGCACGGCCTGGATGTTGTCCTGTACGATCTTGCCCAAGAGCGGTTAAAAGTTGCCCTGGCCCAGCTCGAGATTTATCTGGATGGTTTCGTAGGGCAAGGGCAGATCACAACCGAACAGGCTCAGGTTGTATTGGCGCGCTTTTATCCCACCACCGACCCGCAAAAAGCCGCCTGCGATGTGGATCTGATCAGCGAATCGCTGCCCGAAGACCCGCAATTAAAGGGCCGCGTGTTCGCACAGTTCAATCGGTTGTGCCCGCCGCGAACCATTTTCACAACCAATACCTCTACCCTGCTGCCTTCTCAATTCGCGCGCCAAACCGGCCGCTCAGCACAGTTCTGCGGCTATCACTTTTACCCGCCGGTATGGGATGCCAATGTGGTCGAGATTATGGCGCATAAAGGCACTGACCCAGATGTTACCACGCTGCTGCGCGAGTTTTCTCTGCGCGTCGGATTGGAGCCGGTGGTATTGGCAAAAGAAAACAGCGGGTACGTTTTGAATTCTTTTCTCATGCTGATCTTTTACCAGGCGCTGACCTTGGTGGTTAACGGGGTTTCGACCGTCGAAGAGATCGACCGCATCTGGGAAAAAGTCTCTCGCTCTAGCTTTGCTCCGTTTCGTTACATGGACGAGATCGGTCTGGAAACGGTCTACAAGATTTTGGATTACTGGGCGCGCAAACTCTTTTTCCTACCCCAGATCCGTAAGAATGCCCACTATGTCCTGGAACGGGTGCGGTCTGGTCAAAGTGGACAAAAGTCCGGCCAGGGTTTTTATCCTTACTCATTTTGAATCGTTTTTATACAAAGATAAGGAGGAACTATGTATAAACAGCCATTGATGCGGAGGTTGGCCGGCCAACCTGCTTTGTCGCACCTGCCCCTGATTTTGTTAGGGGCGGTGATGGCCGGCTATGGACTGCTGACGTCCCTGGTTGGAAGTGGGCTTTCAAACCAGGCCATGCGCGGCCTGATCTCGGCAGGAGCCTATCGCAGCCGGCTGATGGCGTTCGAGCAGGTAGCCGGATTGATCGCCGGCATCTTGCTCCTGGCGCTGTTTGTGTGGTGCGCGATTGGCGCGGCGACGGGCCTGGTGCGCGTCGCTTTCGCCATCGGCGCGGTCGCGTCGGCCGCGCCGGTGTTGGTGGGGCGGGCCGATCACCTGCTGTTTCGGGTGCTGGGCCTGCCTACGATGAATGTGGGGAGCGTGATCGCCGGGGCTGTGACCACCCTCGTCTTGGCTCTGCCGATGACGGTCTTGTTCATCTTGCTGGTGTGCGGGCGGTGTGTGCCGCGCAGTGGCCGCTGGCTGGCGCTGGCCTCTATTTTTGTTGTGTTGGGAACGGCCTTTTTCCCCATTTATGTGACCGTGCTGGCCTTTTTGCTCAAACCCGGCGACCCGGCAGTGGGGCAAATGATCCAGGTCAGCTCTCAAGTGATCAAACTGCGTTTTATTTTGCCGGGTCTGAGCCTGCTGGGCCTGGCATGGATCAGTATTCGCCAGACGCCTGATCTACAGTCGGAGGTAAGATGAAATACTGGACCAAAACCACCCTGCACAAACTTGTGATAGGATTGTTTGCAGTTATGCTGATCATATCTTGCAAACCAAGCCCCACGCCGCTGCCACAGGCCCAAGAAAACCCCTTTGCCACATTATCGCTGGTCGTACCCCAGCGCTACGACCCGCCGATTGAGATGAGTTCGGTCACTGCCGTCAACGCCACGGTCAAATTCTTGGGCCAGGACGACATCTACAACAATGTCTGGACACGCGCCTATGAACAATTGCTAGGCATCAAACTCACCTACAAGTGGGCGGTAGACAACTCGATGTACGGCCAGAAACTCGGCTTGTCGGTCAACTCGGGCGACATCCCGGATATGTTTGTGGTCAGCACGGAGCAGCTTTACCTCTTTCACGAAGCCGGCCTGCTGGCTGATCTGACGGACGTGTACATGTCAGAAGCCTCGGCCATGACGCGCGATGTGCTGACTCAGGATCCCATTTCGCTCAAGGCTGCCACGATAGATGGCCGGCTGTGGGGTATCCCGCTGACCGACTCGGCGGTGGCTTCGGCTTCGCTGCTCTGGATTCGCCAGGATTGGATGGAAAAGCTGGGCATCAAGGCGCCCACCAGTATGGCCGATGTGCTGGACATTTCGCGACGTTTTACCGCAGAGGATCCGGATGGCAACGGTGCGAATGACACCATTGGCCTGTGCATCACCAAATCGCTGTGGGGGGCCATCGCCAACCTGCAAGGCTTTTTCAACGGCTATCATGCCTATCCCGGCATCTGGTATGAGCGCGACGGCGGCCTGGTCTACGGCTCGGTGCAGCCGGAAATGCGCACCGCGCTGTTGGCCTTGCAAATGATGTACGCGGACGGCCAGCTTGACCGCGAGTTTGGCGTCAAAGACATCAACCAGGTCACAGAAACCATTGCGCGGGGTCAATGCGGCATCGAGTTTGGCGTTTGGTGGAATCCCTACCATCCGTTGAACCAGAGCCAGGCGAACAATCCCCATGCCTTTTGGGCAGCCTTTCCCATCCCCTCTGTGGATGGTGTGCCGTCCAAGAGCCAGTATAACTCGGCCATCGGCGCGTTTCTGGTGGTGCGAAATGGGTACAGGCACCCCGAGGCGCTGATCCGCATGGTCAATTTCTGGACAGACAACATTCTGCGGTCGCAAGACGAACAGCTCCGTAACACGCTTTTGGGCAACATCCAGGCGCCCGACGTAGTGCTTTACAAATATACGCCGGTGGTGCTGTGGGAGCCGAACGCCATGATTGACGGCGGAAAGATGTTGCGCGAGGCTCTTGCCAAAAAAGACCCCTCTGGTCTGGACATGGAAACGCAGTGGCGCTATCGGATCATGCAGGCCTATTTTGAACAAGGCACTCTGGAAGCCTGGGTCGAAGTGGCTACCAACGGGCCCAACGGAGCCACCTCGATTTTGGAGCAAATCCAGCAAGATCGAGGGTTATTGAACCGCTTTTACGGCGTGCCTACCCCGGCAATGGCCGAAAAAATGCCCACCCTTCAGCCGATGGAAGAACAAGTGATCACCAAGATCATCATGGGTGAACCGATAGAGGCGTTCGAACGGTTTGTGGAGAATTGGTACAGGCTGGGGGGGACAGAGATGGTCAACGAGGTTAATCTTTGGGCTGAAAAAAATCGGTAAATCTGGTTGAGTCATTTACGAATTATGCCAGGATCGCAAGTAGTCGTTCGGGGGAGTATGGTGTCACGCAGGAAATTTTCACGTGAAATTCCGCTCTATGTGATGCTGGTACCGGCGGTTGTACTGGTACTGGTGTATGCCTATGTGCCGATGGTCGGGATCGTGATGGCGTTTCAGCGCGTGCTGCCGGGCAAGGGGCTTTTTGGCTCACCCTGGGTTGGGTGGGATAACTTTGAGCTGGTTTTGCAAATGCCCAACATTCTGTCAGTGCTTGGGAACACCATCCGCATTGCCGGGCTAAAGGCTGTGGCCGGTGTGGTGGTGCCGGTGATGGTGGCGCTGATGCTCAACAATGTCACCAGCCAGGCGTTCAAGCGCACCGTGCAGACGATCATCTATTTGCCGCACTTTTTGTCCTGGGTGATCCTGGCCGGCATCTTTATTGACATTCTGTCGCCATCGGAGGGTGTGGTCAACCAATTGCTGAGCCTGGTGGGCATCCGGCCGATCTTTTTTCTGGGCGACGACAAAATTTTTCCCTGGACCATTGTCGCTACCGACGTGTGGAAGTCATTTGGGTTTGGGAGTATCGTTTACCTGGCAGCTTTGACCGATATCGATCCTACGTTGTACGAGGCGGCTGTGATGGACGGAGCGACGCGTTGGCAGCAAACCTGGCACATCACCCTGCCGGGCATCGCCGGCACCATCATCATGTTGTCTACGCTCAGCCTGGGCAACATTCTCAATGCCGGGTTCGATCAAATTTTCAACCTGTACAGTCCGTTGGTCTATCGCACCGGCGATATTATTGATACACTGGTCTATCGTATCGGCATTGGCAGCTATCAATACGGCGTCGCCACCGCTGTAGGGCTGTTCAAGTCGGTGGTATCGCTGCTGCTGATCGGCCTCGCCTACAAGCTGGCAGCCAAATGGGCCAATTACAAAATTTTTTGAGGACAGATTGCCATGAATCCCAAAATCGTCAAATTGCCTTTTTGGCAAAACCTGGCTAACCTGATCGTTCTGGCTATACTGGCCCTGCTGTGCGCTTTTCCGATCTTGCACACCCTGGCCCTTTCGTTTTCATCTGCCACGGCCGCATCCAGCGGACGTGTGACCATTTGGCCGGTCGAGTTTACCACCCAGGCTTACCAGTTTGTGCTGGAAAACCCTGCTTTTATTCGATCTTTTGGCATTTCCCTGCTGCGCGTGCTGGTCGGTGTACCGATCAATATGCTTCTGACCATCCTGGTCGCATATCCGCTGTCGCGGTCAAAAACAGAGTTTCGGGCGCGCGACTGGTTTGCGTGGTTCTTTTTAATCACCGTGCTGTTCTCCGGCGGCCTGATCCCCTGGTATATGGTCATTCGCCAGACCGGTCTGATTGACCGATTTTGGGCACTTGTCCTCCCTGGTGCCCTGCCGGTGTTTAATGTCATTTTGCTGGCCAACTCGTTTCGCAGCATTCCCAAAGAGATTGAAGAAGCAGCAGCAATTGATGGCGCCGGACATTGGACGATCTTGTTTCGCGTGTTGTTGCCTGTTTCGCTGCCCATCCTGGCCACCCTGACGTTGTTTGTGGCCGTAGCGCATTGGAATGCCTGGTTTGACGGGCTGATTTTGATGAACTCGCCGGCCAAATATCCGCTGCAAAGCTATTTGCAAACTGTGATCATTAACCCCGACCCGCGTATGCTCAGCGAGCGTGACCTGGCGCTGTTGCAACTGATCAGCAACCGCACGACGCGGGCGGCGCAGATTTTTATCGCCATGATCCCGATCCTGATCGTTTATCCTCTTTTGCAGCGATATTTTATTACCGGCATCAAACTGGGAGCAGTTAAGGGATGATGGCTTGACGCGTTGGCCATCGTTCGCCATCTTGTACAAGAAACCAGGTCAGGGCAGGCGGGTCTGCTCCAAGACCTGGTTTCTTGTTGACTGGCAGCGGGTGTGCCGGGGGATGCGTGGCCCTATGGAGCGTCGTCTATCCACAGGCCGGCGAGTTGCTCATCAAGAGCCGAGATCAGGTCGGTGCCTAGCAGCCCGCTCTGTTGGATTTCTTCCCAGGTAAACACTTTTTCCGGCGCCGTCGGCGCGACCATCAGCGGCGGCGAAGGCGAACCTGCCGACTTGGCCTCGTCGGCCGGCGACGGCTGAGCGACGGCTGGTTCGAGGCGAGGCGCGGCTTGAGGGGACGGTGTCGGCGATGGGCTGTCTGGCGCCGCCGGTGCAATGATGCCGATGAACTGATCCAGCTTTTGTCGGGTGTAATACAACACCATGCCCTGTTTGACTTCTGGGCCAAAGATGATCAGCAGGAACATGTCGGCAGCCACCTGCACCGAATAGACATTGTAACGCTGACCTTCGTGATAGTTCAGGCGAAAAGACTGCTCCTCACCCAACAGCGAGGCAATGCTGGCCGTAGCCGCAAAATCACCCGAAACCAGCGCGGCCAGGGCCGACATGTTGATGTCTTCGATGACCCCTTTGGTGTCAATGACATAGCCGTTGCTTTCAACCAACAGCACGCACCGGGCGTTGGTTTCAGCGCGCAACTCGGCCATCAGTTGATCGATCTGGTCGAGTTGATCGGGAGAAAACTGCCGCCCCAACCCCTCATACAGGCCTACGGGGGCAGCTTTGCGGCGTTTAGCCATTTCTCGTTCGACAATGCTGAGAAATTCGGCCGGCTGAAAGGGCTTGGTCATAAAATCGGCGACGCCGCGCCGCAACGCCTGGATGACGATCTCGGTCGAGCCATAGGCGGTGATGATGACAACAGCCATGTCGGGGGCAACTTGTTTGATTTCGCTCAACAACGTCAGGCCATCCATGCCCGGCATATGCACATCCGAGATGACCAGATCAAAGGACTGGTGGTTAAGCGCAATCAGCGCTTCTTCGGCGGTTTGGGCCGTTTTGACCGTATAACCGTGATGATCCAGGATGCGTTGTAGACCGGTGCGTATGGCCGCATCGTCATCCACGACCAAGATGTCCCCTTGTTTGCTCATGTGTCCTCTCCCGAGCCGCTGAATATCGCTCTCAGGCCGATGGCAGTTTGTAGGCCTGATCCAGGTTGTCCAATCCACAAGGCAGTTGGGTGACCCAGTCAATGAACCGCCGGACATATTCTTTGCCGATGATCATGGCTCCGTGCTGTGGAGCAATGATGTCAATGTCGAGTGGTTTGATCATAGCCGCCCACAGCTTGATGACCTTGTTGGAGGCGATATAGCGGCGGTGAAAACCTTCCATGTACTGGATGTGATCGTCGAAATTGTTGACAATGGAATAGGTTTGCCCCAACGATGCCCCTAGATCGCCGGTGTACAAGATTTTTGAGACGGGGTCGTAAACGTGAAAATTGCCCGGCGAGTGCATAAAGTGCGCCGGCAGCACGCCCAACTTGCAGCCGCCCAGATCGATCACCCGGCCTTTGTCGGGGACGGCGACGATGCGGTCCATCACCATATCATCTACGCCAAAGTGAGCCACAAAGCGGATCCACAGACCGGGCAGGTAGGCCTGCGCTTCGGTGATCATCAGCCAGCCGTTGGCAGCGGCCACAATGTCGGGGTCCTGGTGCGAAAAAAAGATGTGTTTCAAACTGCCCATCGAGATGACGGTAGACAGTTCATCTACTGCTGCTGAATAGACCTTGTGTCCACCCGGATCCAAGAGCATGGCCGTGTCATTGTGGACAATGACATGTTGATTGGCCTGCACCATGTGACCGGATGTAAAGTCTTCGAGCAAGATGTTTTTGTGATTGCCTTGTTCAAAAAGTACCTGCGTTGGCATAAACAGCCTCCTTTATGATCGAATCCGTATCGATCACGCGCCAGACATCAATGTTTCAAACAGGGTCTTGCTAAAGCCGGTCACTTCCAGAAATTGCTGGATGCGTCTTTCATCATAAGATTGGAGCATAATGTTCAGGTCAATGTCCATGATCTTGTTCAAGGCCTTGCGACGGTCTTCTTTTTCGGGATCATGGGCATACTCGGCTTCGATGAGCATCGAGACGGCTACCGAGCGGCAAAAAGCCATCGCCGCAATGACAAAACACGGCTCCAGTCCCACCTCAACATGGCGATAACCGATGCGGTAGCGATGTTCATAATAATCGGCGTTATATTGACCGGCGGCCAGGCCGACCAGCCACTTGAGTAAATGTCCTTTCAAAGCCTGGATGCGGCCGGGTTGGGCGTGCAAAATTTCACGCGTCCGCTCAAATTGTTCCAGATTTTGGTAAAACAACTCGATGATCGCCGGCGCGTGTTTTTCCAGGGCTGGCTTCATGTCGGCCAACAGTCGTTGGTCTGTTTCACTCAGGCCGCTCATGCGCGATATTTGTTCGATCAATGGCGCGGTCATTCTGGTTTCTCCCTTCTCTCAGCCCAGGATCGCCGATACGGCCTTGACGCCGTCGCGGAGTTCCAAAAACACCATGCCAAGGTTGGCTTCTTTGCCGGTGAGGGCCACAAAAGCCGTGTCCTTGTTGATGTAGGTCAATACCAGGTTGCCGTCGTTGGCCTGGACCATGGTGCGCTCGAACGAGCCGATGCGAAGCTGGTCTACCGAGCGGCGCGACAGGCTCATAATGCCGGCGGCTACGGCGCCAACCCGTCCCTGTTCCATATCGGCCGGCAAAGCGGCGGCGACGATCAGGCCATCCAGAGTGATGACGACCACTCCTTTGATGTCGAGCGACTTGTCTACCATATCGCGAAGTGTGGCTTTGAGCTGTTCGGCGCGTGTTTGTGCGGGTGCCATTTTGTTTGACTCCTTTCCATCTGTATTTTTTTCAAATTCTCGCTGCTCATCACGGAGACGCATTCCTTCCATGACCAATGCTGACCATGGCGTTTGGATGGATATCATTGGCGGTGCGATGCCCTGCTCCATCGCAAATTCGCCGGTGTCCCAACTGAGGAGTTGATAGACGGCTTGTTCGCCGCGCAGGTTGCCCACCTGGGCATGCACAACCTGCCCCTGATCGAAATAAAGGGTGAGTTGATCCTGGTCATGTTGCACCGTCAACCGGGCGCGGGCCCCCGATTGACAGTTGAGCTGGATGAGATCGGCGACATCCAGATCGCTCAGATTGCCTGTCAGAGCCATAGTTTCTCTCTTTCATTGTGGGCGATTCTGTGACTGTAAATTGAGCTTGTTTTGCACATCGAGCATTAAAAGGCGCATGATGGCCTGGAGCGTCTCGCGCACGCCGATGCCTTTGATGGCTATTGCTTCAAAGCAAGGAAATGGGGCGGCGCCCAATGCAGTTTTGAGTTGTTCGACCGGCAGTACCTGCGGCATGTCGCGCTTGTTCAACTGGACTACCAGCGGCAGGTTGAGCCGCATTTGCGCCAGATGGCGGCGCATATCCTGCCATGAAGCGCGATTTTCATCCAATTGGGCTACCTGCGAGTCAGCGACAAAGACCAGCCCATCGGCGCGGCGCAAGACGGTGGCACGAGTGGCCTCATAGTAAATCTGGCCTGGCACGGTGTACAGCCCGAATTTGGGGCGCAGCCCGCCGATATTGCCCATTTCGAGCTGCAAAAAATCGAAAAAGATGGTGCGGTCTTGATGGGTGTTGAGGACAAACAACTCGCTGCGAGCAGAGGGCTGTGCATGGGCATGGATCTGCTCCAGGTTGGTGGTTTTGCCGCTGAGGGCCGGCCCATAGTAGACAATGTTGAGGTTGACTTCGCGCAGCTTCCAATTGATGAACATAGTCCCCTCTCAAGCCTGAAATGCGGGCAGGGTGATGGTAAAGACGCTGCCCTGTCCAACCTGGCTTTGGACTGCGATCTCGCCTTCGTGGTCGTGAATAATTTTGTGACAGATAGCCAGCCCCAACCCGGTGCCGCTTTTGCCTTTGGTGGTGAAGAACGGCTCAAAGATGCGTTCCATGACCTCGTCGGCCATGCCGGTGCCGGTGTCGGCCACACGGATGTACACTCGCCCTTGTTCCGACCAGGAATGGACGGTCAACAGGCCACCCTGGGGCATGGCATCGCGGGCATTGAGGAGCAGATTGAGCAGCACCTCCACCATCTGGTCGGCCGACGCCCAGACCAACGGCAGGGCCGGGTCGAGGAGTTCGCTGATCTGGATGCGCCCCTTTTCCAATTCTCGCCTGGACATAGACAGCACGCCTTTGATCACGGTGTTGAGAGACACGGCCTGTCGGTCGAGGCGAGGCGGCCGGGCAAAATCGCGCAATTGCTGCATCAGGTGAGTGATCGCATGCAATTGTTGTTCGACCATGTCCATATCTGACCGGGCCGGCGAGTTGGTTGGCAGCTCTTCTCGGATCAGGTGAAGGTAGCTCAAAATGCCGGTGAGTGGGTTGTTGACCTCGTGAACGATCATGGCCGACAGGCGACCCAGGGCGGCCAGCTTTTCGGTGTGGCGCAGGCTGGCCTGAGCCTTTTCCAATTCTTGGGTGCGCTCGATCACCTGGCGTTCCAACGTGGCATTGAGGTTGACCAGGGCATCGGTGGTAGACTTGAGGCGCAGCATGGCGCGCACGCGCACCAGCAGTTCGGCGTTGTCGGTGGGCGAGTGGATGATCTCGTGGGCCCCGGCACTGATAACTGTGCCGATGTCCAGGGGAATGTCAGGATCTGGCACCACAATGACGGGGATAAACAAGGTGGAAGAACTGTTGCGCAGGCGGCGCAGCAGCGCAGGGCTATCTGTGTCGGGCAAAGCAGGACCCAACAAGATCAGATCGGGCGGATCGGTCTGAATCGTCTCCAGGATCGCCTGTGCGGTTTCGACACTGCGCACGATATAGCCGGCCGACTGCAAGACCAGACGGACGCGCTTGATCAGGTCGGGATCGGGGTGGGCGATCAAGATATGGGCGAATAACGGGTCAAGTTTGTCCATAGCTCGCCTCTGCTCGTTTGTGAATATAGGATAATCTTACACCAACGAAAAGAATTCGTCAAGAGGGTAGAGTTTGCGAGTTTGCTGAACAACCGCCAGGAACGCCGACCCATTGACCTATGACAACATTGCGGCAAAGAGTAGTAGTATGGTATACTGTTCCGCCTGAGCGATCTATCAGTCTTGAGTAAGAATGACTCTGCTGAAAAAAGAATGAGAACAATCTTTTTTCAGCAAAGCCAAGAATAGGTGTGCTGTCGATCAGCCTATCAAATGATAAAAAGGACCATTTGATCGTGAGCGCAATTTTGGGATTCCTTCATCTGAACGGCAGCCCGGCGTCTCAAGACGACCTGGAGCGTATGCACGCGGCGCTGGCGGCCTATGGCTCTGACGGCGGCGGCCTCTGGACGCAAGGGTTTGTCGGCCTGGGGCAGCGGTTGATGTGCTTGACGCCCGAGGACCGTTTTGAGCGACAGCCCTGGGTCAGCACCGATGGGCAGCGTGTGCTGGTCAGCGCCGCGCGCCTCGATAACCGCGCCGAATTGATAAAAAACGACCAGTCCGCCCTGAACCCCATTTCTGATGGCGAACTGATCCTGAGTGCGTATGAACGGTGGGGTGCAGACTGTATGCGGCATCTCGTCGGCGCGTATGCGTTCGCGCTGTGGGATGCCCATGAGCAGCGGCTGCTGCTGGCCCGATCGGCTATCAGTGGGCCTTCATTGTTCTATTATGCTGCGCCGCAGGTTTTTGCCTTTGCAACCATGCCCAAGGGACTTGTTGCGCTGCCGTTTATTCCCCGCGAGATCAATGAACCCCATCTGGCCGATTACCTGGTGTGGGCGCGCCCCGAACGTGAAGCGACATTTTATCGCGGCATCAAGCGGCTGCCACCTGGATATTGGGTCAGCGTGTCAGGCGATGAGGTGCAGGTCGGGCCGCACTGGCAGCCCGACCTGAAGCGCGAGATATATTTTCCACACGACGATGATTATGTGCAGGCCTTTAACGAATTGCTCGATCGTGTGGTGAGCGATCACCTGCGCAGCGCCGCGCCGGTGGGCGTGATGATGAGCGGCGGGTTTGATTCGACTTCGATTGCAGCAGCGGCGGCGCCGCTGCTCAAACGTCAAGAAAAACGCCTGGCGACATTTACACAAGTGCCGCGTGCGGGCTTTGATGGCCCCATTATCGAGGCCAGATATGCAGACGAGACGGTGTTCGTTCAGGCTATGGCTCAGCGATACGACAACCTCGATCTCAATCTCGTCCGCACCGACGGGCGCGTTTTTTGGAATGACCTCGACCACTTTTTTGACGCCGCCGAAATTCCCTTTCGCAATGCCTCGAACCGCGTCTGGTATGAAGAGATTTTGCGTCAGGCCCGGCAGCAAGGTGTGCGCGTCCTTTTGACCGGCGGGTTGGGCAACGCGACGATCAGTTGGAATGGCAGTGGGTTGGTGTCGCAGTTGCTGCGCCAGATGAAATGGCCGCGCGCGCTGCGTGAGGCCGGCGCGCTGGCGCGACAGGGCAACGCGCGTTCGCCAGCGCATGCTTTGATCAGCCAGGGCATTTTGCCGCTGCTGCCGCCCGCTCTGTCGCTGGCGATCAAACGAATCGGCCGCCAAGATGCGCCGGCAAGCTCTCATGCTCACTGGCGCGCCTATTCGGCGATCAACCCGGAATTTGCAGCGACACACCGGGTAGACGAACGTCTGCGCGCACAAGGTTCCCTGTTTCGGGCTGGCGCCGCGCCAGACACGCGCGCCCTACGCTGCGATGCCCTGACCGGAGCGAGCGGTTTCGGCGACGGCATCGGCACCGGCTATCGGGCTTTGTTCGGGGTTGATCTGCGCGATCCGACCGGCGATGTGCGCATAGTCGAGTTTTGCCTGGCACTGCCAGAGGAACAGTATTTGCGCGATGGGCAATCGCGCTGGTTGATTCGCCGGGCTATGGCCGATCGGCTGCCGCGCCTGATTCTCGAAAACAGGAAACGCGGTTTGCAGGCGGCTGATTGGTTCGAGCGATTGAGCGGCGCTCAGGCGCAAATTCTGGACGAGCTGGCGCGGCTGGAAACAAGTGAGCTGGCGCGCCACGTCCTCGACCTGCCGCGCCTGCGCCGGTTGGCAGAGCAAATGCCGCAAACAGATGGCAATGCGGCGCAGCAAATGGCCGATTATCGCATCATCCTGGAATTTGGCTTGATGACCGGACGATTTCTACACTGGTTTGAAAAGACGTAACGACTCACCCTCCCCTTGCGAAGGTGGGCGAACGAGGCGTTCACCTGAACCTTCGCAAGAGTGAGCCAAGAGGCAATATCATTGGAACACTGGTATTACATCTATGCCGGCCTGCGCGTCGTCTCTGAACTGCCGCTCCCAGAATGGGCTGTGTTTGAGCAGCCGGCGCGGCCAAATGACGCAGATATAGTCATCGCTTTGAACAGCGCGCCGCCTGCCTCCCCGGCCTCTTGTTCTCAGGCAGCCATTCCCCTGATCACGGCCAACGAATATCGCTTTCACATCCCCCAGACCGGCGACTATTGGGTCCGTCACGGACGCGAGATTGTGGTCACACCCGCGCCGGGCGCGGGCGCGCCCGAGGTGCGCCTTTTTTTGCTCGGCTCGGCCTGGGGTGCGCTGTGCTATCAACGTGGCCTCCTGGCGCTTCATGCCAGTGTCATTCAAGTTAGAGAGCGCGCTCTGGCTTTTTGCGGCGCAACCGGCTCTGGCAAATCTTCGGTTGCGGCGTGGCTGGTGGCGCGCGGCCACGCGCTGATCGGTGACGACCTCTGCCATTTTGACATTATTGAGGATAAAGTGTGTGCCTATCCCTCTGCGCCGCGCCTCAAACTGTGGCGCGACGCACTCCAGGCATTGGGGCAAAGCGACGCCGGGCTGGAGCGCGATCATTTTCGAGCGGCCAAGTTTCACGTGCCGGGGCCGGCAGGTTTCCAACCGACCGGCCCTTTGGCTTTGCGCGCAATCTGCCTTTTGGAATGGGGGCCGCCGGGTCTGGTTCGCCTGACCGGAATAGCTGCGCTGCGCTGTCTGGTTGCCGCGGCAACCTATCGCGGCGAACTGCTCGAACCGATGGGCCAGGTCGCCGCACACTGGCAGCGCTGCGCCGAACTGGCAAAACGTGCGCCGGTTTGGGTATTTTCTCGCCCGTGCGATTGGTCGGCAATGGATGTGGCTATGAAGCGACTGATCCAATTTGACATTTCAGAATAATCACGGTAATCTGATGCTGAAAAAACGCTTGAGGAGCACATAGAACTGTGGAAATCAAAATCGAACCTACGGCCATCTTGCAGCGCAGCAAGGACATTGCCTTTAGCCAACTGGATGACGAGTTGTTGGCACTTGACGCCCAGGCCGGGTATTGCTATGCGCTCAACGAAACGGCCGGGCGTGTGTGGGATATGATCGCTGCGCCCACATCACCGGAGGCAATCTGCGCGCAGTTGCGGCGCGAATATGCGGTGGATGAGCCGACCTGCCGCAGCCAAGTTATGGCGTTACTGCAAGGATTGTGCGATGCCGGGTTGGTACGGGTGGCTGGCTGAACGGGCGGCTCGTTTCCGCCGCATCCCCGTCCACCGGCGCAGGTATTTGCTCGAAATCATGGCCTGTTTGTTGGCGGCGCGCTTGGCGCTGCGGCTGATTCCTTTTCGCTGGTTGACCAGGTTTTTTGAACGCCCCCCCTGGCAGCCGGAAGATACATTTGCCGAGCGCAAATGGATTGGTGCGTCTGCACTGACGCCGTACACGGCGCATCGAGACGAGATCGCCGGCGTCGAGCGCGACCGGCTTGGAAAGGTGGCGCAGTGGTTGACCAATGAAGCGACATGGTTTTTACCGGGACAGACGGCATGCCTGCCACGGGCGATGGTTGCGCAAGCGTTCTTGCGTCGGCTGGGCATAGGCGCCACCCTGTACTATGGCGCGGCCACTCTGCCCGATCGCGGCTTGACCGCCCACGTCTGGCTGCAAGATGGGAACGAGATGATTGTTGGGAACCCTGGCGGGCGGGATTACCACACCCTGGCGCGCTATCCCGAAACGTGATGCGTAAAATGTAAAATGTTCGAATTTTTCATCAATTATTTGCTTGCGGTTCGCTCATTTTTTTCGAGTTCTTGAAATTGCCCGATCATATTTGACCATAGCTTTTTATGTCAACATAGCTTTTTATGTCAAGGGGCCAGCCCCTTGACAAACCCCGTCGGGGGTGCTTTGCCCCCCGAAAACCGGGGTGTTTTCTGTCGTCGCAGACCAGGCAAGGGCAATAGCCAGACATAAGAACGACTTTGGCCTGGTTTTCAGCCTCTGTCGAGAGAATGTGGGCGGCTTTTGGGTGTCGTAACAGTGAAATGGGCATCAGTCCTTTTTCAGACGGCAGTTCATAAAACATCGTTTTTAATCTAAAAGGTTTTTATATGTCCATCAAAAAATGAATGAACCAAAAGTATTTGAACAGGAGAATTGAACATGGAAAATCAGACAGAACTGCAAGATCAGCCCACCACGAAGCTGCGCCCCTGGGTTGCGCCGACATTCGAATGCGTGCCTTTGAATGAGGCGTTGTTGGGTGGGCCTGGAGCCTATGACGGAATATATATGGGCTCTTGATTTCCAAGAACTGCGTCGTTCAGGTTAAGGCTCGCTCTTTGGGGCGGTGTAAAACGTCACGAGCTTGACAATGTCGATCAATCTGCCAGACAATCCCCTCATCTCGGTGGTGCTGCCGGTCTATAACCGCGAGCATTATGTGGCCGATGCGATCCAGTCGATCCTGGCCCAGACCTATACGCCGCTAGAGTTGATCGTTGTGGTAGACGATGGCTCTACCGACGGTTCGGCGCGCATCGTGCGCGAGTTTGCTGCGTGCGATGCGCGCATCCATCCGCTTTTTTTGTCGCATGGCAGCCAGTGGCGGGCGCGCAACGCGGGCGTGGCCCTGGCGAATGGTGAATACATCGCCCACCTGGACGATGATGACATTGCACTGCCCGACCGGCTGGCGGCGCAGCTCGATTGGATGCGCCGCACCGGCGTGGAGATTTGCGGCGGCAACATTAAAAAATTCGGCGCTGAAAAGGGGCTGATGTGGTTCCCGGAAACACACCAGGCCATTTGCCACGAATTGCTCTTTAGAATAGCATTATTTTTGCCTACCGCCCTGATCCGCGCAGACATTGCCCGGGCGCACCCCTACGACGAATCGCTGGTTTACTCGGACTATGCCATGCTCACCCAGATTGCCCTGCGCTACCGGTTGGGAAATTTGCCCCAGATTGTGCTCAAGAGCCGTTATCATCCCCAACAAATCCACGTGATTCACCATCACGCTTTCCAGGACGAGCAGCGCAAGTACAGCCGGCTTTATTTTCATGCCCTGTTTCCCGATGCGACTGCCGGGGACGCACGCTTGTTTGGGCGCGTCGCCGACGGCGAACCACTGACCGGCCTGGCAGATTTGGAGCAAGCTGGAATCTGGTTGGTTCGCCTGGCTCAAACACCCGATCAATTTCTGCGCCGGCGGATGGCAGATCGATGGTATGCGGCCTGCCGGCGTTCGGCGCGCCTGGGGCCGGGTTGTTATCGCATCTACCGGCAAATCGCTCCCCGGTTCGACATCTCCCCTGACCGGCGCGCTGACCAGAAATTGTGGTTGGTGTGCGCCTTGCGGCTCAAGGCGGGGTCGCGGTTAGCCGCACTGCTCAAATTCATCTACAACGCAGCGAGGCCAACACATGCATCTGCCTGACTTGTTCATCATCGGCGCGCCGAAATGTGGCACTACGGCCCTCTATGACACGCTCAAGCAGCACCCGCAAGTCTATATGAGCCCGGTCAAAGAGCCGTTTTTTTTCGCTTTTGAGGGCGAGCCGCCTCTTTTTCCCGGCGCGGCCGGAGCATTCTTTCGCCGCGCGGCGGTGTGGCGTCCACACGAATATGCGCAGTTGTTTGCCGGGGTCACCAACGAGCGCGTCATCGGCGAGGCTTCGGCCACCTACCTGGCATCGCCGCTGGCCGCGCGACGCATCCGGCAAAACCTGCCCTCCAGCCGGATTGTGGCCATTCTGCGCCAGCCGGCCGAGCGCGCCTATTCGGCCTATACTTTTTTGCGACAGGTGGGTTTTGAGCCTCTGCGCACGTTTCAAGAGGCGTTGGCGCAAGAGGAATTGCGAATAAAAGCAGGATGGATTTCTATTCTGAATTACAAGGCAAACAGCTATTATTACGATCAGTTAGCGGTCTATTACGATCTGTTCCCGCGCGAGCAGATCAAGGTCTATCTGTATGAGGACTGGAGAGACACGCCGCAGGCCATGCTGCGCGACCTGTTTCGCTTTTTGGGGGTAGACGAGAGTTTTGTGCCAGAGATTCAATGGAGCAATGTGACCCGGCTGCCCAAAAACCGGCGGCTGCATCATCTGGCCGCCCATTCTGGGCGGATCGAACGACGCCTGCCGTTCTTGCCTGGGCCGGCGCGGCGCGCCATCCATTCGGTCTTGCGGCGCCTGGATGAGCGGTTTAACCTTGCCCCACCGCCGCCGCTTGATTCTGAAATGCGCGCCCGCCTGACCGCCGATTTTCGCGAGGATATTTTGAAACTAGAAGACCTGCTTGAACGCGACCTGTCGCATTGGTTGAAAGCAAACTGAGGCCCGATGACAGTCAGAGATATTCCTGCCCACATTCGCAGCTTTGCTTACTGGCATTATCGGTTTGATCTGGATGGTCACCAGACGCCGGTCAGCGAACAAATCGCCAACCGCCACGCGCAAAGAAAAGCATACTTTTTTGATCCTGTGGTCAGGCTTTGGGGCGGTTCTCTGGCCGGCAAGCGCGTGCTTGATTTGGGATGCAATGCCGGATTCTGGTCGTTGTGCGCCCTGGAAGCCGGCTGTGATTTTGTCGTCGGGATTGATGCGCAGCCGGTCAATCTGGCGCAAGCCCAGTTTGTCTTTGATGTGAAGGGCATTGCGCGCGAGCGATATCTGTTCAAGCGCGCCGATGTTCTGGATATGAATCTCGACCATCTGGGTGAGTTTGACATGGTGCTGTGTCTTGGCCTGCTCTATCACCTCAACCAGCCCATCGCGCTCCTGGACAAAATCGCCCGGGTCGGCCGCGACCTTGTCTTGATAGATACCCGCCTTTCCACATTGCCCGGACGGGCATTTGAGTTGCGGTACGAATCGCGCGCTCTGCCTTCTATGGTGCTATCTGCCCATGACGACCTGGTATTGTTTCCCACCAGGCAGGCTATACTGGACATGGCACAGCATTGGGGCTATCGCGCAATCGTGCTCAAACCCAATTTCTCGAATTATCTGGGCGCAGAGGAATACAAGGCCGGCCAGCGGCGCGCGTTTGTGTACGCCAGACAAACCGATCTGGCAAATCTGCCGGCAGAAACCAAAGCATCTATCGCAATGTGGCGTCGCATTACGGATATAGCGCGTTGGTATCGTGTCGATGTGTCTATGCGTCTCGGCGACCTGAAGCGTTGGTTGAAAATATGCCTGACAAGACCTTTGAGGTTTCCCAAACCTCGGAGGTCTTGAACTTTTCAGACCCGACAAATCTCAAGGAGTCGCAATATGTCTACCCTGTGCCCCTCAGAAACCTTGCTGCTCAAGCAGCCCACCGTTAGCACCGATCAGGTGGCCTTTTTGTATGCCGGCGACATCTGGATCGCCGACCGCGATGGGCGTAATCCCCGCCGGCTGACCGTCCATCCGGGCGAAAAATCGACGCCCATGTTCTCGCCCGACGGGCGGTGGATCGCCTTTTCAGGCAGCTATGATGGTAATACCTGCGTCTATGTCATTTCCCAAGATGGCGGCTCGCCCCGGCGGTTGACCTATCACCCCGGCGCAGACCTGGTGCGCGGCTGGACGCCGGACGGGCAGCGGGTGCTTTTTGCCTCCTCGCGCGACGCGCCGACGTTGCGCTACCATCGGCTGTACACCGTGCCCCTCGATGGCGGATTTCCCGAAGCGCTGCCCTTGCCGATGGCCGAGCGCGGCGCGTATTCGCCCGACGGAAGCCACATTGCCTACACGCGCATCCCCGAGCCATTTTGGTCGTGGAAGCGCTATCGCGGTGGGCAGACCACTTGTATCTGGGTGCTCGACCTGGCCTCGTACGACTATGTCGAAATTCCGCACCTCAACACCAGCGACACCTTTCCCTGCTGGCTGGGCGACACGGTCTATTTCATCTCTGACCGCGCCGATTGCATGAATCTCTTTGGCTACGACACCCGATCCCGGGCGGTGACGCAGCTCACCCACCACACCGATTTCGACATCCGCTCACTGACCGCCGGGGCCGGCCTGCTGGCCTACGAGCAGGCCGGGCGCATTCACCTGTACGATCCGGCGACAACAGTTGCCGAGGCCACGCAGATGGGCGTACCGCTGTCGCTCACCATCAACGCCGACCTGCCCCACACGCGTCCTCACTTTCAAAAAGCGGTCGGCGCGATCCGCAAGGTTGATCTGTCGCCGACCGGCGCGCGGGCGGTGTTCGAGGCGCGCGGCGAGATACTCACCGTGCCGGCCAAAAAGGGCGATATTCGCAACCTGACCCAGACCCCCGGCGCGTGCGAGCGCGATCCGGCCTGGTCGCCCGACGGCCAGCGTATTGCCTACTTTTCCGACGCCAGCGGCGAATACGAACTGGTCATCGCCGATCAGAGCGGGTTGAAAGACAAGACCTTTATCCCGCTGGCCCCCAAGACGTTCTATTATGCGCCAACCTGGTCGCCAGACGGAACCAGGATCGCCTACACTGACAAGGCGCTCAACCTGTATGTCATCGACCTGGAAACCCAAGCACCGGTGCTCGTCGACACGGATGGCTACGATCACCCTTCTCGCAGTCTGAATCCGGCCTGGTCGCCGGACGGCAAATGGCTGGCCTATACCAAGCGGCTGAACACGCACATCCGCGCCGTCTTTCTCTACGAACTGGCCACCGGCCAGAGCCATCAAATCACCGACGGCCTCAGCGACGCCACCTGGGCTTGCTTTGGCCCGGAAGGCAAATCCCTCTATTTTGCGGCCAGCGCCAACTATGGCCTGAACACCGGCTGGCTGGATATGTCCTCCTACGAGCGCCCGGTGAGATGTGGCCTTTACCTGGCCGTGCTGAACAAAGACGATGCTTCGCCGCTGGCCCCCGAAAGCGACGAAGAGCCGGAGAAAAAAGAAGATAAAGAAGAAAAGGAAAGCAAAGAAAAAGACAAAAAGCCTGTCGAGGTCAAGATCGACCTGACCGGGCTGGATCAGCGCATTCTGGCCCTGCCTGTGCCGGAGCGCAGTTATGGCGCGCTACAGGCGGCCGAAAACAAGCTCTTTTACCTGGAACTGCTGCCCAACCAGTGGGGAGTGCGCAAGCCGCCAATCTTTGCCCTGCATGTCTATGATTTCAAGGAGCGCAAGGACGATGTTTTTGTGGACAGGGTGCGCGGCTACTGGCTCAGCGCTGACGGCAAGAAACTGCTCTATCAGGGCGAGGCGGACGGCGAATATACCCTGGTCGACGCGGGGAAAAAGCCGGAAAACAACAAGGGTGAGGGCAAACTCAAGCTGGACAACCTGGAGGTTTACGTCGATCCGCGCGCTGAGTGGCGGCAAATGTTCGACGAGGTCTACCGCCTCCAGCGCGACTTTTTCTACGATGCGCACATGCACGGCGTCGATTGGGCTGCCGTGCGCGACCGCTACCGCCCCTTCCTCGACCACGTCGGGCATCGCAGCGACCTGAACTATCTCTTTGCCGAGATGATCGGCGAACTGGTGGTTGGGCATGTCTATGTCGGCGGCGGCGATCTGCCCGGCCCAACGCCGGTCAAGTGTGGCCTGTTGGGCGCGGATTTCAAAGTGGTGGACGGCTATTACCGGATCAAGCGCGTCTATTCCGGCCAAAACTGGCACCCCGAGCTGCGCGCGCCGCTCACCGAACCGGGCGTGAACGTCTCGGTGGGCGAATACCTGTTGGCGGTGAACGGCCAACCGCTGCGCGCGCCGGACAACATCTACCGGTTGTTCGAGCAAAAAGCCGACCGGCTGACCGAGCTTCTGGTCGGTCCCAACCCGGATGGAAGCGCGGCGCGTACGGTGATGGTCAAGCCGATCGACAGCGAGACGGCGCTGCGTCACTGGGCCTGGGTGGAGGAGAATCGCCGCAAGGTCGATGCTTTGTCGCAAGGCAAGGTGGCCTATGTGTACATGTCGAACACCGCGCTGGAAGGCTACGAGTCGTTCAACCGCTACTATTTTGCTCAGCTCGACCGGCAGGCAGTGGTGATCGACGAGCGTTTTAACGGCGGCGGCTCGGTGGCCGATTATGTGATCGATATGTTGGATCGCCCGCTGCTCTGTCACTGGGCCACGCGCGAGGGAGCAGTGTTCCACTCGCCCAACGCCTCGATTTTTGGCCCCAAAGTCATGATCGTCAACGAATACGCCGGGTCGGGCGGCGATGCGATGCCGCTCTTTTTTCGGCGACGCGGCCTGGGCAAGCTGGTTGGCAAGCGCACCTGGGGCGGGTTGATCGGCATTTACGACTATCCGCTGCTGATGGACGGCGGTTCAGTGACCGCGCCGCGCATGGCTATTTTCGGCCCCGACAACGAATGGGAGGTGGAAAATGTCGGCATCGCACCGGACGTCGAGGTCGAGATGGCGCCCAAGGCCGTGATCGCCGGCGGCGACCCGCAGCTCGAAAAGGCGGTCGAAATCGTCCTGCAAGAACTCGAACAGAGCCCCTTGCCGCCGGTGAAACGTCCCGCGCCGGCCGAGCGCGTCTGATTGGTTGGAAACCGAAACAGGGAGATGCCCATCATGGATAGACCGATCCCCGATTCGTACTGGGTGGTGCCGGGCCGGCTGCTGGCCGGCGAGTATCCCGGCGCGCTCAACCCCGATGCGGCCCAAGACAGGCTGCGCCGATTTCTGGACGCCGGCATCATCCTGTTTCTGGATTTGACCCAGGCGGGCGAGTACGGGTTGGAACCGTACGCGCCGCTGCTGCGCGGGCAGGCCGAGCACCGGCGCATGCCAATCGCGGATTTGAGCACGCCCACAGCAGCAGAGATGGCCCGCATCCTGGATGCCATCGACGATGCGCTTGAGGCCGGACAGGTGGTCTATGTTCACTG
This sequence comes from uncultured Anaerolineae bacterium, assembly GCA_964449465.1. GTDB lineage: Bacteria > Chloroflexota > Anaerolineae > JAFGEY01 > JAFGEY01 > CAYRXM01. The sequence goes on along the minus strand of CAYVBK010000014.1, from coordinate 34,307 downwards.
CTATGGTGGCATTGGTCGAACGGGCACCGTGGTGGGCTGCTACCTGGTGCGGCACGGGTTGAGCGGGCAAGAAGCGCTGGCCGAGATCGCCCGGCTGCGCCAGGGAACGCCGGATGGCTGGAAGGACTCGCCGGAAACCGCGGCTCAACGTGCGATGGTGCTCGAATATGGCCGCACCCCATCAGCGCCCGTTTTATGATCATTGGGGCCTGTGATGGTATAATAGAGTTGGTCGGAAATAAAGCCTGACTCAAAAAACAGACAGGATTGCCAGGATTTACAGGACGAAAATGAGCCAAGCCATGCTGATCAACCAGACCACCGGCGATACGCTGACCAGGCAGGTCGTTTTGTGCGATACCTTTTGGCGCAAGCTCAAGGGGCTGATGTTCAAGCGCGCCCTGCCCGCCGACTGTGCCTATGTTTTCGTCTATGAGCGGGAGAGCGTCGCCGATGTCAGCATCCACATGTTTTTTGTGCCTTTTTCTATCGCCGTGATCTGGCTCGACCGCGAGCGGCGGGTGGTCGAGGGCGCGCTGGACGAGCAGGCCGAGCGGCAGTTGTTCCGGCACACCGGCGTTTGGTGGTTTGACAGTTTCCAGAGATTGCCTATAATATGACTGATCGGTCATATGACCGATCAGTCATATTATATTCTGGAGGCAAAAATGGATTTCTTGAATGACTTTTTCGCCTGGGCATGGGCACGCCATCACAACGTGTTGAGTTGGTATATCCGCCCGCTGTTTATCCTTCCCTATGTTTATTTCGCCTACAAGCGCAGTTGGAAGGGGATGCTGGTGACTGTCATTGCGTTGGCGACAAGCATGTTCTGGTTTCCCGCGCCGGCGGTCGCCAACCCGATGGTGATTCAGTTCCTGGAAGCTGAACGAGAATACATTCTCGGGCCGCTGACCACACAAAAGATTCTGCTCTGGCTGGCGGTCCCCTTATTTTTCATCCTCACCGGAGCGACCTTTTGGACGCGCTCGTGGTGGTGGGGTCTGGCGGTCATTAACCTTGCTGCGCTGGGCAAGGTTGTGTGGAGTGTATTTGAAGGTGGGCAGTCTGGCTGGGCCGTGTTGATCCCTGCTGTGCTCGGGCTTTTTATTTGTGATGTGGCCATCTACCTGGGGGTGAAATACGTCAGGGGGAGGAAACACAGCGACGCAGCAGCATAGATGCCGGCCATTCCTTGAAAGCGAGGCGAGTATGCCCAAACAAACATTTTTGAATCTTGCCCAAGAAAAACGCCAGGCTTTTATCGGAATTGCGCTGGAAGAATTCGCCAACCACGATTACAATATGGCGTCTGTTTCAAAAATCGTCGAAAAGGCAGGCATCGCCAAGGGCAGTGTCTATCAATATTTCGAGGACAAGCAGGATTTGTTTTTGTACCTGCTGGATGTCGCCAACCGCGAGATGATTGGCGACATCCAGCAGGCGGCGCCGCAGGACTCTGATGTCAACTTTTTTGAGCTGTTGCGCCGGCAAATGTCGGCGACTGTGCAGGCGGCCCGGAAATATCCTGTTCATGCAAGACTGGCACGGAGGGCTTATACTTCTCCATTGCCATTTCATGCGGCAGTTCTGGAAAAAACAAAGCAGGTGCGTCAGGAATATTTTCAGACGATGGTCGCGCAGGCCCAATCTTTGGGGCATCTTGAGGCCAATCTGGATCCTGCTGTCGTCAGTTACATGGTGCAGGGGCTTTTGAATGACCTGGGCCTGTTTCTGCAATCAAAATTTGGCGGGTGCGAACAAGACTGGGATGAACACGAGCTGAACCAGGTTTTTGATCAGGTTGTCCAGATCCTGCGGCATGGGCTGGAATCAGTGTCCGGTTCTTGAGAGGCCGTCCAACATTTCAATGCCATCGAGCAACGATATTGTCAGAATTCCTGCTTTGTGAGTAACTACCTACCTTGTGCCGAAAATTAGCCTTTTGGGGCGTCGTTCTGAGGAGCAAAGTGACGAAGAATCTCGTTATACACTACAAAGAGAGATTCTTTGCTCCTGACGGCGATCAGAATGACAGTGGGTAGGTAGTTACTAGCGGGCTCAGATGTACAAATCGCGCTTGTTATACACCCAATAAGCCACCGTCACGCAAACGATCATGATGGCCGCTGAGAGCAGCAAATAGGTGCCGTCCAGTTTGCCGCTGCGAAACAGTTCACCCGCATCAAAGTATTTGAACGGGGTCAGGTACTTGAGAAAATCCAGGCGGTCGTGCATAGCCGAGGCGATGGACATGAAATAAGTGACCAGGATAACGCCGACGGCGGTTGAGCCGGAGAGTTTGTATTGCTTCATGGCGCAGCCCAGCAGCAGCCCTACAGCTAAAAAGATCAATTCGATGGCCAGCATGGCCTGCATTTCCAGACCCAAAAAGTCATGGAATGTCTGGTCAGGGTTGTACGAGCGCACGGCCACCAGCGATATCACCCAGGTGATCAGCACAAAAGCCACACAGTTGATCAACGCTGCCAACGCTTTGGCCGTGACGATTCGGTTGCGCGACACCGGTAGCACCAGCGAAAACTCGACGGTTTTGTCGCGTTCTTCTTTCGAGATAATGTCGCTGCCCCACATGGCCGCCGCAATTGCTCCCATCAGACTGAAATAGATAAACATGATCCCATAAAAGCCACTCAACGTGGTCAGGTTGAACGCCCGCATATTCAAGGCATTCAGCATGGCCTGCGGCATCGAGTCCAGTATCTGGAGCATCTTGGGGTCGCCGGCAAAGGCGGCAAATTTACTCACCGCGATCATGATCAGCAGGGCAATGATGGCACTCCAGATGAGCAACGATTTCAGATTGGCCCATAGTTCGCGCGCCAGGATGTTCATCAGAATTCCTTCCTATGACACCGCCGGAATGTCGCGGCGGATATAGAGCCAGTAGCTTGCTCCCAGCGAAACAAGGGTGACGGCCACGTTGAGCAGCAGCAGCGGCATATTGTAAGCCTGGTGTGTCACGATATAGGCGGCATCCAGGTGCTTGAAAGGCGAGATCAATTCCAGGGCAATGTCGCCAAACACGCCACTGAACGCGCTGAGGACATAGGCGCCAAAGCCCAGCCCCAGGCTATATGGGGTGACGCTGCGTACTCGCCGAACCAACAGCGAGATCACCAGCCCGATGCTCAAGAAAAAGAGTTGCCAGATGATGATGCTCAGCAGCAGCAAAAACAGGGTCGCTGGTTCATACGCATATTTGCCACGAAAGAGCAGAATGGCGGCAAAACTGCCCACCCAGATCGCCAGGTTGGTCAGGGTCAGGCTGCTCAGGGCGGCCAACAATTTGCTGATCAACACCTGCGAGCGGCTGACTGGCTTGCTCAGCAAAAAATCGGCGGTCAACTCGGCTTCTTCCACCGAGACCAGCCCAAAGCCATAGTTGCCGGCCTGGATGGCCAGGCAAAGCTGGGTGAACAAAAAGATAAAGCCATAGTATCCCAGCACGGTGGAGAAATTCATCCGATCCAGCCCAAAAGCCGCCCGCATTTCAGGAGGAAATTTGGTCATCATTTCGTTGACCAGGGCGGCCTCGTCTGCAAATGATGAGAAAAAGGAAAAAAACACAAGCAGCAGTGTTACCATCGCCAGCGACCAGATGCCCACCGATTTGAGGCGGGCGCCGAATTCATATTGATAGATGTTGGTGTTCATTGTCCCCGCCTATTCATAATAGTGCATGAAAATTTCTTCAAGGGTTGGTTCTTCGATAGTCACATCGCTCACCTGGATGGCGCCGATCCGCTGCAACACGGCATTGATGTCGCCCTTGAAAAAGAAATGGACGCTGCCATTCTCGCTTTGCATATTGGTCACACCGGGCAGGTCGAACATGGCCGGATTCAAACCGTCGGCGGTCACACGCACTTTTTTATAATTGTTTTGCTGCAACGAGCGAATGTCTGAAATTTCGACCATGCGCCCTTCGCGGATGATGCCCACACGATTGCACAACCGTTGCACCTCGCTCAAAATGTGCGAAGAAAAGAACACGGTCACGCCGCGGGCATTTTCGGCGCGAATGAGATCAAAGAATTTGCGCTGCATCAACGGATCCAGACCGGCGGTTGGCTCGTCCAAAAAAAGCAGTTTGGGGCTGTGTAACAGACCTTGCACAATCCCCACCTTTTTCTTGTTGCCGTAAGACAGGTCATTGATGCGGCGATTCAGGTCCAGCTCCATCAACGCGGACAGTTCGTTCATTCGCTGTGTATAGTCCCGCTCGCGGCCATAGAAACTGGCCGAGTACCTGAGCAGGTCCACTACCTTCATGCCCTCATAGTAATACACCTCAGAAGGCAAATAGCCAATGTCGCGGCGAATTTCGGGGCCGTGAGCTATGACATCCCGACCGAACACCTGTGCACTGCCACTGGTCGGATAGATCAAGGACAGCAGCAGGCGGATGGTGGTGGATTTGCCGGCACCGTTCGGCCCGATAAAGCCAAAAATTTCGCCTTGCTCTACCTCGAACGAGACATCAATGATGCCGCGCGACTTGCCATAGTACTTGGTGAGATGAGAAACCTGGATCACACTCATAAAAGGACTCCTTTTGAAAACGAGGTAAAACTTGTTGACAGCCTGGGAGGTCGCTGAAAAAAGTCTATTTTTGCCAAAGGACACCGAGAACACCAGGGTTTGCAATACTTGTGCGTTTTTAGAAATGCTTTTTGTCTTGGTGGTGAGAGGATTTTTCAGCACACTCATGGATTGCACCAAAGAATAAATTGTACAACCAGATAGCAGTTCAGTCAACTCGCAGGTTGACAGCGATGGGGGGAGAGTGTATATTAGGTGGCGCAGCTAAACTATGGTGGATGCCAACAGCAAAAAAGGAGACCCAAATGAGTCAACATACTGCAAGCCTGCCTCGTCAGGCGATGGGTTGGGCGATCAAGGCCGTGATTTCAAAGGTTTTTTTCGGCCTGATTCTATTTCTCTCGGCCGGGCGGTGGGATTGGGCCTGGGGATGGGGGTATATCGGCATTTTTGCCTTGTTTGACCTGGCCTGCGCTGTCTTGCTGATGCCGACCCGCCCCGATGTCTTGGTCGAAAGAGCCAGTCTCCAGGCCGGCACCAAGAGTTGGGACAAGGTGATCGTGCGATTTGCGGCCGGCTATTTGCCTATGGCCTGCTGGATCGTGGCCGGGCTGCATTTTCGATGGGGCTGGCAGCCGGCTATACCGCTGTGGGGCCAGCTGATCGCTACCGTCGTTGTGACGGCGGGCTATGCCATCGTCACCTGGGCGATGGTCTCCAATGCCTTTTTCTCGGCTACGGTGCGCATCCAGACCGAGCGCGGGCATGCGGTGGCGACCGGCGGGCCGTATCGCTATGTGCGACACCCCGGCTATGTGGGGGCGATCCTGTTTACGCTGGCCTGCCCGATCATGCTCGGTTCATGGTGGTCCCTGATTCCTGGTGTGCTGGCAGCCGGATTGTATGTGGTGCGCACGGCGTTGGAAGACAAGACGCTGCAAGACGAGTTAGAAGGGTACAAAGCGTATACCGAAAAAACCGCATATCGGTTGTTGCCGGGCGTGTGGTGATGGCTGGTGTCAAAGGGGGATGGACAATGAAGCGAGCGATGTTGATCTACTTTTCTGGCACGGGCAATACCGAATGGGTGGCGCGGTGGATCGAGCAAGGGTTGCAACGTCGCGAGATGCAGGTAGAGCGGGCGCGCATCGAGGATTTGCTGCGTGGCCGGGCCGATGTGGATGTGGCCTCTGGCGACCTGCTCGGCATCGGCCATCCGGTCTATGGTTTTGACGCGCCGGGCATTGTCGAGCGGCTGATCGAGCGTCTACCAGAGGGGGCCGGCAAGCCGACATTCATTTTCAAAACGGCCGGCGACCTGCTCTCGGTCAACGCGGCCGCCTCGCAGTTTATCATCCGGCAACTCGAGGACAAGGGCTATCGAGTTTTCTACGACCGGTTGATCTGTATGCCGTCAAACTTTGTGGTGCATTTTCCCGACGAGGCCGCGCGTCAGATGTGCGACGCCGCGCAGGCCAAAGCCGATCACCTGTGCGAGCAAGTGCTGAGCGATGTTACCCGCCGCCATCGCCCTGGCCGGCTGATCCGATCCCTTTGCCGGCGCATCCATCTGTGGCAAGAGAGCGGCTCGGCGCGCTTTGGCCGCTCTTTGTTTGTCACCTCGAGTTGCACCGACTGCGGCAGGTGCATCCAAAACTGTCCGGCCGACAACATTCGCCACCAGGATGGGCAGATTGTCTTTGGAGAGGCTTGCCTCTTTTGCCTGCGCTGCGTTTATGGCTGTCCGCAGCAGGCCATTCAGACCCAACGCTTCAAGTTTATCGTGTTAAAGCAAGGCTATAATGTGTCGGCGATCATTCATCACCCCGATCTGCGCGGCGACTATGTCCATGCGCGCAGCCGCGGCTTTTGGGGGCGGTTTCGCCGCTATTTTGCCCATATCGAAGAATGACCCCCTGAAAAAAGACTATTTTCACCGCAGAGGCGCAGAGAACACGGAGAATGACGAGAATCAAAGAAATTTTAAGGCTCTTTATATTCTCTGTGAACTCGGCGTCTCGGCGGTAAAACACTTTTTTTCAGTGGACTCTTTGTCAGGAGAACAAGATGGAAGAATATGTCATTTTGGTAGATTCGCAGGATCGGCCGATCGGGACGATGGAAAAGCTGGCGGCGCACCAGGAAGGGCGGCTGCATCGCGCCTTTTCGGTCTTTGTGTTGAACGGCAGTGATGAGATGCTCTTGCAGCGGCGCGCCGAAACCAAATATCATTCTGGGGGTTTGTGGACCAACGCCTGCGACGGCCATCCGCGCCCCGGTGAAGAGGTGGTGGCGGCGGCGCATCGTCGTCTGCAAGAAGAGCTGGGTTTTGATTGTCCGTTAGCCGAGGTATTTCGCTTTACGTATCGGGTCGAGATCGATCACGGTCTGACCGAACACGAAATAGATTATGTGCTGGCGGGGCGGTTTGAGAGGCAGCCTCAACCCAACCCGCAAGAAGCCAGCGAGTGCCGCTGGGCGAGTTGGGATGAGGTCTCGCAGGGTATAAAGGCAAATCCAGAGCAGTATGCCGAGTGGTTCAAGATCGCTTTCGAGAACACAACCTGGGCTGCTTTGGCCGGCTACCAGGCCGGCTGAACGGCGGGCGTGGCATCCAGGTCCAGGGCGAACAAGGGCAGGATCAACGACTCTTGCTGCTCATTTGCCCCAGCCAGAGCCGTCTCATAGTCGGCCGGGTGACATTGCGGGCAAACCAACCGTGCAGGGATCATTTTGTGATGGCACACCGGGCAAACCTGCCCGATCAGCCGATAATTGTGCTGTGTCAATCTCCATGTGCGTGGAATATTCATTGTAACCTCCTGTATGCATTAAAACATGCGCATTTGGAATGATTATAACCTGATTTGTCGGCTGTGGGATAAAACAGACGTAAAATTGTTGTAAAATGGTTGTAAATTTTGAGGCGGTGTATGACTGAGCAGAAAATGATCTTGTTGGAAGGCAACATCGGCGCCGGCAAAAGCACACTGGGCTGCGCCTGGCGCGCTTCGGGGCTGTTCGAGTTTATCCCCGAGCCAGTGCCGGTATGGAAGCAGGATTTTGCCGCCGATATGCTCGACACCTTTTATCGCGATATGGGGCGATGGGCGTTCACTTTTCAAATCACCACCCTGGCGACGCGGGTTAAAACGCGAGACCAGGTGGCCGCCCTGACCGACCATCCACGTGTGCTGTTGGAGCGTTCAATTTTCACCGACCGTTATGTGTTTGCCCTTACCCTGCGCCACATTGGGGCCATCGGCGAGGCCGAGTGGCAGGTGTATGAGCGGCTGTGGGATTTTGTGGTTTCGCACACGGCAGCCAGACCGCATGCCATCCTGTATCTGCGCACCCCGGCCGAGGTATGCCTGGAGCGGATTCGCCGCCGGGGACGCGCAGAAGAGAGCAGCGTTTCGCTGGCCTATTTGCAACAGTTGGAGGCTCTGCACGATGCCTGGCTGCTGAGCCGCGAGCGGGTGGTGGTTTTGGACGGCACACAGACCTGGACGGCGCAGCAGGTTCTTGACCGGATGGCGCATTTGCTTGAATGATTTGAGAGGAGATTGACCATGGATGGATTTCAAAACGCTCAAGACCAGTTTCACCGTCATCTCTGCCAGAACCGCTACCCTGGTCGGGGGCTGGTGGTGGGGAGAAGTAAAGACGGGGACTGGGTGATGGTTTATTGGATTATGGGACGCAGCGCGCACAGCCGTAACCGCCGTTTTGTGGCCCAAGGTGTCGTGTTGCGCACCGAACCGGTAGATCTGAGCCTGGTGGCCGACCCGTCTCTGATTATCTATGAGGCCATGCTCGAGCTGCCACAATGCTACATAGTCAGCAATGGCGACCAGACGCGGACGATTTGGGAATTTCTGGAGCGTGGCGGCACGTTGGCCGAGGCGGTGTCAACCCGCGAGCGCGAACCCGATGCGCCCAATTACACCCCGCGCATCAGCGCGCTGCTCGATCTGCGCACCGCGCCGACCCTCACTTTGAGCCTGCTCAAGGCCAACCCGGCCAACCCGGCCTTGACCGACCGCATCCTTTTTGATCTGGCCCTGCCGCCGCCGGGCCTGGGCTATGGCCTGACGACTTATATGGGCGACGGCAACCCGCTGCCCTCATTTAGCGGCGATCCGCTGCTGCTGCCGCTACCCGGAGATGCGCCAAATATCCTGGATTTGTATTGGAACGCGCTGGATGCCGACAACCGCATCTCGCTGGCGGTCAAATGGATCGCTGCCGATGGCGGGCCGGGGCGGCTGTGCATCCGAAATCGTTTTGAAGGGGGGCAGTGAGATGGCGCGTCATTGGGCCGGGCTGATGCTCTTGCTGGTGTGGATTGCGAGCTGTGCAACAAAGGAGGCTACCATGACCTGGGATGATATAATAGAGCCGGGCGCACAGGTGGAACGGGTCGCCGGCGGATTTCAGTTCACCGAGGGGCCGGTGTGGGTGTCGGAGGGCGGCTATTTGCTCTTTTCTGACATTCCCGCCAACATCATTTATCGCTGGGCCCCAGGCATGGCCCAGGCTGAGGTGTGGCGCACGCCCAGCGGCAACTCGAACGGCCTGACTCTGGACGGCCAGAGGCGGTTGATTGCCTGCGAGCATGGAAATCGCCAGGTTTCGCGCGCCGAATCCGACGGTGCAATCGAGGCATTGGCGCAATTTTACAACGGCAAAAAACTCAACAGCCCAAACGATGTGGTGGTTCACTCGAACGGTAGCATTTATTTTACCGACCCGCCTTATGGGTTGCCCGATCAGCGGGTGGGCCGAGAGCTGGATTTCAACGGGGTGTATCGCCTGGCCGCCGACGGCTCGCTGACCTTGCTGGATGCCGGTTTTGCCCGCCCCAACGGTCTGGCCTTTTCACCAGACGAGAAAACGCTGTATGTAGACGATTCTCAAGATCAATTCATCCGGGCTTTTGATGTGCAGGCCGATGGCACCCTGAGCAATGGGCGGCTGTTTGCCGAATTAAAAGAGCCGGGACAGGATGGCGTGCCAGACGGCCTCAAAGTGGATGTGCGGGGCAATGTGTTTTGCACCGGGCCAGGCGCAGTGTGGGTGTTTAGCCCGGCCGGTGTGCTGTTGGGCAAAATCTCGCTACCAGAGGCGCCGGCCAATCTGGCCTGGGGCGATGCCGACGGCAAGACCCTCTACATCACTGCCCGCACCGGCCTGTATCGCATCCGCGTCAAAACCGGCGGGCGGCTGCCAGGTTGATTCAAAAGCTGCCAGATGCAGGACTGGCAAGGCACTGGTTGAGTGCGTTCGGTAGAACGCTGTCGAAACCAACGCTCAAGCCTTCAAGAGCAGATGTTCAGGAGAAAAAGAAAAGGTGGAGGGTGATGAAAAAGAAAAATGTTTTTTTGACAATTCTGACCATCGTCGGCGGCCTGCTGTTTTTCTGGCTGGTGCTGCTCAAGCTCGTTGTGAAATTGAAGCAAGGCCGCGGCGCGCCATGTCCTGCCTCGTTGGGTTGGCTCGTGAACAACCCGCTGCGCCGTTGGGATGTGCGCCATGCCCTCGACCGGGCCGGTCTGCGCTCTGGCGAGACGGTGTTGGAACTCGGCCCCGGGCCCGGTGCGTTCACCATAGATGCGGCGCAGCGTGTGGGGCCACAAGGCCGCCTGATTGCCGTGGACATTCAGCCGGGCATGATCGCTCAAGTGGATGCGCGGGTCAGGGCTGCCAGCGTGACCAATGTGGAAACCCATGTTGCCAGCGCCTATGATCTGCCTGTTCCCGACGCCAGCGTGGATCGCGCTTTGCTCATCACCGTGCTGCCCGAAATCCCCGACCCCGTGCGTGCCTTGGGCGAAATTTATCGCGTCCTCAAGCCGGGCGGCGTTGTCTCGATGACCGAGCAATTCCTCGATCCCGACTATCCGCGCTGCGCCACCACCATCGCCTGGGCTCAGGCCGCCGGTTTCGAGTTGACAGAGCGTTACGGAAACTGGTGGAACTATACGCTCAACTTTTCCAGGCCGCCGACCCGACCCATTGTCATACCTGCCGCCGATCTTGTTCCGCCAGAGGATTTGAGCGCCGTTTCGGAAACTATGCTGGCGACGCTTTACTCACACGCCATAGAAAGCAGTCGCTCCGATGCCCTGATCTGTGACCCACGTGCCCAAGAACTGGCCGCCCGGATAGACTATGATTTTGTCCGCCATCAAATGGGCCAGGAAGATCAGGCCGCGACTTGTGTGCGTTTGCGGCAATTTGACCGCTTTGCGCAGGCTTTTCTGGCGGCGCATCCCGACGGTGTGGTCGTTCATATCGGCTGCGGGCTGGACACCCGCTTTGACCGTGTGGATAACGGCCGGGTGATGTGGTACGACCTCGATTTGCCACCGGTGATCAAGCTGCGCCGTAAACTGCTCGATGAAACGTCTCGTTACAAGATGATCGCCTCTTCTGCGCTAGACCTGGCATGGTTGGATGTGGCGGATGTATATTCCGGCAGGCCGTTCCTCTTTATCGCCGAGGGTGTCTTGATGTATTTTTCCGATGATGAGGTGCGCCGGTTGGTGCTGGCATTGCAAGAGCGGTTCTCGGGTGCCGAACTGGTTTTTGACGTGGCCTCGCCGCTGGTCGTGTGGCTGCAAAACCTCAGCCTGGCGCGGAGCAAGGCCGATTTTCGCATGCGCTGGTCGCTGCGCCGCTACGACGCGCTGGAAGCCTGGTCTCCTGGCATCCGGCTGTTGGAGACGTGGTACTATACGTCGCTCCAGGAGTCCATTCCCCGGCTGGAAAAGACTCAGAAATTGTTTCGCTTGTTTCCGCCGCTGGGCAAGGGAATGGTCATTCTGCGTTATCGCCTATGAGCGTGCTGAAAACCCGCTCACCACCAAGACACAAAGCATTTCTAAAAACGCAAATATTGCAAACCTTGGTGTTCTCGGTGTCCTTTGTGGTAAAAATAGACTTTTTCAGCGGCTTCCTATAGCCGCGTCGCCGTGAATGTTGAAAGGATGCTGTGATGATCGAACGCCCATTTCGCGCTGATTCGTGTGCCAATGTCTTGCGCGCCAGCGCCGATGCCTCGGTGCGCTTTGCTTTGGCCTGCCTGGAGCCGGTCGGGCACAACCTGCGCGCCAAATCCAGCTTTGTGGACCCCGACGGGGCGGTGATGCATTGGCACGATTTTGGCGATCTGGAGGGCCCCGGCTGGGCGGCCAACGCCATCGGCGGAGCGCATTTGCTCTATCGCTGGGGGCAATATCAGAGCGAAACGACGATACAGGAACGGGCTTTACGTCTGATCGATCACGTGCTGCAAGACGGCTTTATCCGCGCCGACGGCTTTATCTGGCCGTACTGGCATTTGGGCGAGCAGCGGTTTTGTCTCAACTATACACACCAAAACGACTGGCTCTGCCCCGGCTCGCTAGCGCGCATCGGTGTGCAAATGATCGAGTGCGCCATTGACCTTGACGACCTGCTGCGCGCCGACCGGCTGCGCCGGGCCGCCCATAATCTGGCCAACTGGCTACAACATCACGTCTCGCTGCTGCCCAACGGCTGGGCGCCGCGCCGCATCACCCTGGACGGTCAGCCGTTTGATCTGTCGCCGCACGGCTCGCCCGACCCGATTTACGATCACAGCGCCGACGGCTTGTTTCTCTTGCACTTGTGGGCGTTGACTGGTCACATTGAATCGGCGCAAAAGTTGGGTGACGCTTTTGTGGCCGGTGGCGGATTTTGGGGCAGCATCAATCACGACACATTTGACGATCACGAAAATGTGGCTTATGCGGTGGCCTGGCGCACTCTCAAACGGTGTGCCGGGCTGCTGAACCGCCCGGCCTGGAGTGCATGGGTAGATGATCGGGCGTTACCAGTCATGCAACAGTTCAGGATGAACGAGGACCGCAACGGCGTGATCACGCGGGGATTGTTTTGGATGGAGGCTAGTTGGGACACGGCCTATTTGTGGGAAAATGCCGAGATTGCCCAGGCCTATCTTGAGGCGTGGTTGGAGCAAAAGAACGATGCCTATCTCGATATGGCGTTGGATGTGCTGCTGGCGATGGCGCAGCATCATTACGGCGGGTTGGGCTTTCTCAGCGAGGGCATTGACTGGAACAACCATGTGGGCCGGCAGCATCACATAGATGGTGAGGAGTATGGGGCCATCGCCTACACCGAACCGCTGCTCAACAACCTGCACCTGGTGGGCCCCACGCTGACCTGGCTACAGGCCGCCGGTTTCGGGGCAGGGCGTCCGTCTCAGGCCTGGTCGTCCTGATCTGGCGTTGGCGCAAACACGCCGCGCTCCAGGCTGGCCTGCGCCGCCTCGCGGATCAGCGCTGCATTCAATGGCGCGATGTCGGCCAGTTCATCGGCCAGCTCGATCAGCCGCCGATGGGTGGCCCGACCGGGCCGCAGCGCGGTATAGATTTCCAGCACTCGCTCGTTGGACAGGGCCGTGAGTTCGGCGGCGCGGCGCAGGTTTTGTCCCAACTGGGTGTATCCGGCGACCTCGGCAGTCTCGGCCTGGCGCATCAGTTGTTCGCCGCTGATGCGAAAATCTTCTGGGGTCAATTGGCCGCTGAGGATATGGGCCATGTCCAGTTCGTCCAACGTTCGACCGGTATAAGAACGTGTTGTATCTTTTTTCACCGTAAAAACCCCTTTTGAAACTGAGGAGAGACAATGGAATTGTTAACCCGGCCTCGATTGGCCGACTATGTACACTATGGCATTGCTGCTGTCGGCGCCTGTGCCTGTGGCGCGCTGGGCGTTCTGGCCTTTCAGCAGACGCGTATCCTGGTGAATTCGGTGTGTACCTGGGCCGCATGGGGCAGCCGTCTGACGATGCTGGCCGACCGGGCAGTGTGGATTGTGCTGGGCGTGTCCTGGGCCGCCTACATGCTGCTGATTCTGCCCACCTGCCTGCGCGGCGTCACCGAAGGGCGCATCTGGCGGGCCCAAAAACGCCCCATCCCCGAAGCCATAGCCAGACGAGGGGTGGCTCGTTTGCTGTGGCAGAACGACCTGTATCACCCGGCCATGTACCTGGTCAAGATGATCTGGATTCCGGTCGTCATCTATGCCGCAACCTGGACATTGAACGAGTTGATCATCTGGCTCATTTAGAAATAGCGTCATTTCAGGATGCGAATTCGTTGACAGAGCGATTGGCAATCCGGTCGTCCATTGTATCATAGACCCAGACGCAAGACAATTTGAGGGCGAGTTTGTTGGTTTCGACAGGTTCAACCAGCAAACTCGCCCTTTTCTTGGAAGGACGTCGGGTTTCAATGACGTTCGTAGAACGTCGTTCTACGAACGCGCTCAATCCGCATTTTTCTCTACACAAAAGGTCATTCCAAAACCTCGTTTTATGACGATCTTGTGACGATGGAATGATATGCTGGATGAAATGGGTTCGAGTATGCCAAGGAGCAAGATATGTCCGAGATGGATCGTATAGCGAATTATGGACATCGCCGTTTGCAGCAAGGAAAAAAGGCCACTGTGATCATCCTGGTTGGTCTGGCTGTAGGGCTGTGTCTGTGCGTCTGTGCCATCGCCATCGGGATTTCGGTGTTTGGTCCCCTGCTGATGGAATTATTGGATAGCATTTTGGTGCCGGCCTGATTTTTCCGGCTTTTTGAGAAAGGATGTCATACTATGAAACGCAAACTGGCTATTTCTACCATAGCTCTGGTGGTGCTGCTCACCCTGGCCTGCGGGCTGACGGGTGGCAAACCACAAGCCACTCCCACCGCTGCCCCAACCGCTACTGTTGCCGCCACGGCGACTGTCGCTGCCACAGCCACCCCTCGACCTGCCACACCGCCTACGGCCACTCTCACTGCGGCTGCCACGGCCACTCTAACCGCTGTGCCGGTCAAACTGGGCGAGTCGCAGCGCAACGAGGCCGGCGGCTTTTATTTTCGCCCTCTGCCCGATTACGAGTTGACCGTGTTGGGTGAAATGGTTAGCATGGTCGCCCCCGGCGCTGACCCTGACATTGGTCCGGTGGTGACAATGGTCGGTGGAACGTTGGGTGAAAAAACCACCAATGAACAACTTTATGAACAACTCAAGCAAGGCATCCCCATGACCCTTAGCGCGGCGCAGCCGATCACGGTGCACGGGCTGCCCGGCCTGGCTGCCGACATTCAAGGCAACAACAACGGCAAGCCTATGCGCGGCCGCATCGCTCTGTTGATGGTTACGCCGACTCAGCAGTTCATCCTCCTGGTCGGCGCGCCTCAAGAACGGTGGGACGAGGTGTCGCTGTTCTTTGATGCGCTGCTAAATGAGGTAGAATTTTTCGAGCCGGTGGTGCCGCCACTCGTTTCGCTGATGGAGCCGGGCTGGTATCCCTACACCAACCCCAACGCCGGCCGCGATGTGCTGGTCTATGACGGGGTGGTCTATGCGGCCACCCTGGGCGGTGTGGCCGTGTGGGAGGTCTCTCCCGAACTGCAAGATGGCTATGCCACCGTTTACACCCCGCGGCACGGCCTCAGCCACGTCAGCGCACATGCCCTTGCCGTTTGCGATGTGCCGGTGCAAAGCGGCGGACGGGCCACCCGCGTGGTGGTCGGCACGCTCACCGGCCTGAGCTTTTACGATCCGATGAGCGGTGACTGGGACGCTGTACCGATCACTCCGCCTGAAAGCAACGTGCAGGTCAGCAAAATTGATCGCCTTTATTGCGACGCGGCCAATCATCGCCTGTTGATCGGCTATTCGGGATTGGGCGTCCTCGATCTGGAAACCGGCGCGTGGACGCGTTGGAGCGACAAAGAAGGCCTCTCGTGGAACGGCGTTAGCGATATGGTCGTGATCGGTCAGGATATTTGGGTTGCTTCAGGCTATAACGGCATCTCGCGCATCAGCGACAACAAGGTCACGGTCTATGACGAGTCGAACGGCCTGCCCAACAAACGCGCCAATGCCCTGGCGGTCGGCGCCGACGGCACGCTCTGGGTCGGCACGTCGGGCGGGTTGGCCCGCTTCAAGGATAATCAGTGGAAGTTTTATCCGGCCAAAGAGGTGACCGAACTGTACGACATTAACGAAATCGCGGTGGCCGATGATGGCACGCTGTGGATCGGCACGTCATCCATCGGCGGCGGCAACCTGTGCCATTTTGATCCGGCTGCCGGCAAATGTGTGGAAAATCCCAAGGATTCGGGCGGCGTGTTTGGGCTGGCTCTCTATCACAATGGCGCGCCGATTTTCATCAACAACACCGGCCTGTACGCCTGGGTCAACGATGAAAAATCCGCCTTTGTGGTGCGTGGAGTGATGCCGGTCACCAACTTTGTAGACTCGTTTGCTTCTGCGCCCGATGGCATGCTGTGGGTCGGCACCGACGGCGGCATCCATCGCCTGGACCCCTCTTATCCCGATTTCGAGTGGAGTACCTACACCCGCGCCGATGGGTTGGGCGGGTCGAGCAGTTGGGCCACCGACCTGGCCGTAGCTGCCGATGGCACAGTCTGGGCGGCTATCACCAACGGCGATGTCAGCCACTATCGCGATGGCAAGTGGACCTCGTTTGAGGGGCTGCGCTCTTTTGAATGTGTGACCATAGACGCCCAGGGGCGGGCCTGGCTGGGCGATAATGGTCAGGGCATCGTGGTGCTGAATCCCGACGGCTCTAGAGCGATGGAACTCAACGCCGACAAGGGGCTGCCCAGCAATAATGTGCAAGACATTCTGGCCGACGGCAACACCATTTGGATCGCCCTGGACATTGGCCTGGCCAAATGGGCCAACGACAAATTTGAGTTGGTGCTGGACAAAAACACCCTGCCCCATCCCTACCTGCGCACGCTGGCCCTGGAGCGAAACGGCAACTTGCTGGTTGGCGGTAGCCTGAGCATCGTGCGCTATGACGGCAGCCAGGCCGAGGTGCTGTACAATCTGCAAAAAGAGGGCATCAAAGGCTGGCTCAATCTGCTGGCGGTGGCCCCCAACGGTCGCATCTGGGCCGGCACCCAAAACGGCCTCTTGTACTCGGACGATGGCAAAACCTGGACACTTTTAACCACTGCCGATGGACTGTTGACCAATTCGATCACCGCCTTGCACGTGGATCAATACAGCGGTGTGTGGATCGGCGGCGGATCCAACATGTCGGGCGGCGGGCTGCTGCTGATCGTGCCGTAATCTGTTCGGCCCGGATTGGAGAGGACATTGGTTGAGGACGTTGGTCGAGGGTATTGGTTGAGCCTGTCGAAACCTATCGAAACCAACGTCCTCTAGCCCCGGCAGGTTGAGTGCGTTTTTCGGGCAAAGGTGGCCTCTATGCACATTCCAGACAAAAAACCGGTTTATCTTTCTTTTTTGCTGCGCATGTGGCAAACCAACGACAACGGCCGGCAGGTCTGGCGAGCTTCGCTGGAGCAGCCCGGCAGCGGCGAACGGCGCGGCTTTGCCAGTCTGGACGCTCTGTTTGAATTTTTGCGGAAACAGATCCAAGACGAACAAGATTATTTTCATCAGAGACACCGAGAGTGATCGGGCTTGAAATTTCGTTGATTCTCGTCCATATTCATTATTCTCAGTGTTCTCTGAAAAAGGCCTTTTTCGAGAGATTCGCTTTTGAGGAGACAGAATGAAACATCAAACTATCTCGATACTCCGCTTGACCTTTATTCTCGTTCTTTTCACATCCAGCATCGCTCCAGTCGTTTGGGCCGCCCCGTCCGCGGCGCCGCTCATCCAGATCAGTGCAGCAGGGCCTTGGGTGAACCTCGGCGCGCCGCAGGTGTTAGATGTCGGGCCGATGGCCCAGGCCGCCGGCGCGCGCCCGCTCTCGCTGGCCGCCACCGACCTGGACGCCAATGGCGCAATCGAGATCGTCGCTGGCTATGTCAGCGACGCCGGCGGGCTGGTCGTTGTCTATCGCGATGCGGCGGCGCAGACCTTTGTCCTGCCTGCCGCGCCGGATTTCCTCTATGCCGGCGATTTCGATGCCCAGGGTGGCAACGACCTCATCGCCGCAGCACGCGGCGGCGAGGCACTCTGGTTGCTGCCCGGCGACGCGGCCGGCAACCTGGGCACGCCGCAGGCCATCTCTCTGCCGGGGCAGATCACCGCGCTGACTGCCGGTGAATTTGGCCGACCGGATGGGCTGGACGATCTGGCTATTGGCATCACCGGGCCGGACGGCGCACAACTGCTCATCCTGACCGGGGCCGACGGCGCGCAGGCAGCCCTGCCAGAACGCTATCCTCTGCCTGCGCCGGCCATTGCTCTGGAAATGGGTCAGTTGGACGATGCCTTTTACAACCTGGCTGTCGTCGCCGGCAAGACGCTGATCATCCTGCACGGTGGTGATGATCTGGCGAGCGAGAAAATCACATCCTCTCTGGAGATGATCCCACTGGATTTTGAACCGATCTCCCTGGCGTTGGGCGATTTTCTTGGCGGAAACGACCATAAAACAGAGATTGCCTTGTTGGACACAAAGGGCGAATTGCGAATCGCAAATCACAACTTGCAACTCGCAACCCATAGCTCACAACTATTTCGCCTCAAATCCTCCAGTCTCTATGCCGATGATTTGCTGGTGGTAGGCGGGCGGCAGGTGCAGATTCTCGCCGCCGATGGGCAGCGGATGAACGCCGAGGGGGTCTATGAGCAGGCCGTCGCGCCGGGCGTGCTGGCCGCGTTGGATGCTGCCGCGCCGGTCGTTGCCGCGCTGTCTGTGCGCCTCAACGATGACGCCCTGGACGACCTGGTGCTGCTGACCGAAGGTGCATCCGCTCCAACCGTCCTGCTGACGGTGGCGGCACTGAATCTCCAGATCACCGAATGGCAGAGCGACCGCTCTGACAGTAACCCCGGCGATGGTCAATGTAAAACATCCAAAAATACCTGCACGCTGCGGGCGGCGATCCAGGAGGCCAACGCCAGCCCCGGCGCGGATACCATCTGGAGCGGTTGGGGCAATGGCGTGACCTTTGCTTTGAACAGCCCTCTGCCCGAGATCACCGAAGCGGTCACGCTGATCGGATCAAATTTTGCAGATACCTACCCGCGCATGGATGGCGCGGCACTGCCTCCCGGCACGCACGGCCTGCGGCTGACCGGCAGCAACATCACCGTGCGCAATTTTTCCGTCATCAACTTTACCGGCAGCGGCATACGGATCACCGGCGATGAAAATGTGGTGCAAGATAACCTGATCGGTACTCATTCTTCAGGGGCGGCCGGTCTGGGCAACGGAGAGAACGGCATCACCATCAGCGGCAGCTATAACGAGATCAAGGACAATGTGATTGTCGACAGCGGCTATGCCGGCATCCGCATCGACGGCGGCAGCGAAAACAAGGTGTTGTACGGCAACGTGATCGGCTATTGGCCGGGTTCGGGGGCGCGGCTGGCCAACCATAGCGATGGCGTGCTGGTGTATGGCGGCACAAATACCCGGATCGGCGGCGACGCCGTGGATCAGAAAAACTATATCGCCGGCAACACCGGCAGCGGCATTCGCATCGAGGTCACCGCCGGTTCGGCGACGGTGCTGGCCAACAACATCGGCATCAAATCCAACGGGCAGCTGCTCGGCAACCGGCACGGTATCGAGGTCTATAGCAGCTATCACACCATCGGCAGCACGGCCATCAAGGCCAGCTGGATCGCCGGCAACACCTGGGGCGTGGCCTTGTTGGGGCCATCGGCGAGCCATAACTCGGTTCGCTATAACTTGATCGATGTGAATTCTGGCGTCGCCAACAGCGGCGACGGGGTCGTGCTGTACAACAGCGGTAGCAGCAATGTAATCCAAGACAACGAAATCGGTCTTAACGGGCGGCACGGCGTTTATATATTCCAGGATTTTCCAGGCTGTATAATGAATCGCCTGGCTAACAACCAGATCGGCACCAACAGCGGAGGTCACGATCGGGGTAATGGATTGGACGGCATCTATGTTCAAGGGAATTACTGCGTCCAGTTGCAGTCGAATCGGGTTTATTTCAACCAGCGCTATGGCATCTACCTGGCCAGCTATGCCAGCGATGGCAGCACGATCGGCGGTAACCAGTGCCGCTATAACCAAGAGGCTGGCATTCGCATCAACAGCAATGGTAACACGATCAACGATAATGTTGCAGAACTCAACTCTGGGATCGGCCTGTGGGTGATGGGCAACTCGAACGCGCTCAATACCAACAGCGCGCTGGGGAATCCTATCCCATCGAGCAGTTACCAGATCGTCGGCATTCAGATCGACGGCGACGGCAACACCCTGCTTGGTCATGTCACTATCCCCACCGAGATTGCCTACCACACCGGCGTAGGGCTGGCGATCAATGGCGACAATAACACGGTGAAACGGTACTATATCCACGGCAACGGGGATGCAGGAGTCGAGATTGCCGGCAGCAGCAACATAATCGGCGCGGCCGGCAGCGACCGCAACACGATCAGCGTCAACAATGACGGCGTGCGGCTCACCGCCGCCGCCGGTCTCAACCAGGTGATCGGCAATTATATCGGGGTGGGCACCTCCGGCGCCGGCGATTCCGGCAATGTCACCGGCGTGCGCATCTATGGCTGGGGCAATCAAGTTGTGAACAACCGCATCGCCTACTCGTATGGCAGCAATGTCGTGTTGAGCGGCAGCGATGCTCACGACAATACGTTGCAAGACAACAATATCGGCCCGACGGTCACATCGCACGGCGTCTCGATTGAAAATGCGGCTGCAGGCAATGTCTTGCAGGCCAACCAGGTTTCCTCCAGCGGCGGCGCTGGCATCTATGTCGCCTCCGGCTCGCTCAACCGGCTGATCTCGAACACGCTCACCCTCAACGGCGGGCTGGGCATTGACCTGGCTCCGACCGGCGTGACACTCAACGACAGTGGCGACGGTGACAGCGGGGCCAATTATTTGCAAAATTTTCCTGTCCTCACAGCCGTTACTGCTCTCAGTGACCAGACACGCATCCAGGGGACGTTGAACAGCCGTCCCAACGCCTCGTTTACGATCCAGTTCTTTCTCAACACCACCTGCGACGCTTCAGGCTACGGTGAGGCCGAGACCTACCTGGGACAGACCACCCTCACCACCAACAGCAGCGGCCAGGCCGGGTTCAATGTCACGCTGCCGGTGGGTGGCGCGGCGGGCAAATATGTGGTGGCTACGGCCATCCACACCAATGGCGACACCTCCGAGTTCTCTAAATGTGCGCTGGGGCGGGCGCCGACCAGCGGCGTGCCTTTTGTGGTTAACACCGCCGGCGATGCGGCAGACCTGGTCCCCGGTAACGGCATTTGCGATAGCAGCGCGTCGGCCGGCGATCAATGCACCCTGCGTGCAGCGGTCCAGGAAGCCAATGCCCTGGCCGGCGCGGATACGATCATCCTGCCCGCCGGCACTTACCCGCTGACGCTGACCGGCATTGACAGCACCGCCGCCGCCGGTGACCTGGACATCAACGACCCGCTAACCCTGATCGGCGCGGGGGCCGATGTGACCCTCATCCAGGGCAGCATGAGCGACCGCATATTCGAGATTCGCAGCACGGCCACAGTCACCATCTCTGGCGTGACGATCAAAGGCGGCAGCAGCGTACAGGACGGCGGCGGCGTCTATGTGAGCAGCAGCAGCGCCAAACTGATCCTGGATGCGGTCAGTGTGCAAGAGAATCAAACCAGCAACAGCAGCAGCGGCAGCGGCGGCGGCGGCATTTGCAGTTCAGGCGCGCTCACCATCACCAACAGTGCCATCATCAGCAACACCGCCGGAAATCTCAATAACGGCGGCGGCGGCCTTGCTCTGACCGGCGGCACGGCAGTCCTGCGCAATGTCACCCTTTCCGGCAACCAGGCCAACAACCACGGCGGCGGCATCTATAACCTGGCCGGTACGGTGCGCCTCAACAACGTCACCATCCATAACAACACTGCCGACGCCGACTGGCCGACCAGTGCCGGTGGAAACGGCGGCGGAATATATACTCTGCTAACCTTTGAAGCCACAAACTCGCTCATCGCCGAAAATATAGACCGCAGCCACTCACCCTATCAAAATGGCGTGGCCGACTGCTATGGCACGCTTACCTCGCCAACCTACAACCTGATCGGCGACAAGGCTCAGGAGAACAATGCCAACCCGGCAGCCTGCCAACTTAGCGGCGGCAGCAATAACAGCGTCGGCGGCTTTTGGATGATGACCAACTATCTGACCTACGCGGCCGGCCTGGGATCGCTGCGGCTGAACGGCGGCGCGACGCTCAACCATCTGCCCGTTTCGGCGGCTTCCGGGTTGACGGTGGACTGGGGCAACCCGGCCGCGCCGGGGAGCGGCGGCAACGCCTGTGAGCCGTTCGATCAGCGCGGCCAACCCCGCCCGGTCGACGGCGGCACCGACGGTGTAGCTCGCTGCGACCGCGGCGCGGTAGAACACATTCCTTCTTTTCTCTCAATCAATGATGTGACCGTAGCCGAAGGCGGCACGGCCCAGTTTACCGTCTCGCTGTCTGAACCGGCGCAGATCACCTTTACCGTGCAGTACTCGACAACCAACCTCACTGCTCAGTCCGGTCAGGATTACGTCCACACCGCCGGCACACTGACTTTTGGGCCAGGGCAAACGAGCAAAACGGTCTCCGTATCCACCCTCACCGACACCTATGATGAGGACAGCGAGTCGTTCCGCCTGCGGCTGTACAGCCCGCAGTATGTGTTCATCGCTGATGGCGAAGGAACCGGCGCCATCACCGACGGTACGACTGCGCCCGCCGTCCTGATCAATGACCGGGCTGTGACCGAAGGCGATGTAGGCGGCAGCATCCAGGCCGTCTTTACGGTGAGCCTCAACAGCGCCAGCGGCAAGACGGTGACCGTTCACTATGCTACAGCAGACGGTACGGCCATCGCCGGCGAAGATTATTTGCCTGCCGCCGGGCAGTTGAGTTTTGCTCCCGGTGTGACCAGCCAAACCATCACCGTCATCGTGGTCGGCGACGACTTGCGCGAGGGCAATGAGACCTGGACCATCCAACTCAGCAATCCGGTTAATGTCACTTGGGGCGATGCCACCGGCCTGGGCACGATCACCGATGATGACATCCCGGCCCTCTCGATCCAGGGCTCGTCCATCGTTGAAGGCGACGGCGGCACCGCTCCGATGTACTTTACCGTGCGTCTGTCCAGGTCCAGCACAGCGCCGATCACCATCAACTATACCACCAGCCCTGGCACGGCTCAATCGGGCAGCGACTATATCCATACCAGCGGCACGCTCACCTTTGCCGCCGGCGAGACGCTCAAGACGATTACGGTGCAGATCGTCGGAGACCAGGTTAATGAGCCGACCGAGGCTTTTACTGTGTCGCTCAACACGCCCACCGGCGGGGCCGTCATTGCCAGCGGCGTTGCTACCGGCATCATCTGGGAACAACTCTATACCGTCTATCTACCGCTGGTGATGCGCAACGTCGCGCCGTAAGGTCAATCTTTTCGGTCGTTCTGTCGTTTAGCAGGACAATAAAAGGAGTCTGACATGCAAAAACGAGTTCTGCCCGTGTTTCTGACTTGCGCCCTGGCCGTCTTGTTCGTTGGCGCGCTGGCACTGCTAACGCGGTCGGCTGTCCCGATCCAGGCCGCACCCCTGGCACAAACATGCATTCCGGTGCAGCAGGTCATCCTCAGCGGCCCTACCACCGTGATCACCGGTACCTATTTCAATTTCACTGCCGCACTCAGCCCCACCAACACCACGCCCGTTTTTCATTACTGGTGGCAGATCACCGATCAGGCTCCGATTTCTGCGCTGCAAGAGTTTTCGATCAGCAACACCCAAGAGTTTGCCTGGATCACCCCCGGCCTCAAAACGGTCCAGGTCGTGGGGCAAAGTCATTGCCAGAGCGAGCCGGTCACAGTGACCATGCAGGTCGTCGTCGCCCCGCTGGGCAATACCGATGTGCCGATGGATGCCTATCGGCGCGCCCTGCAACACCTGGAAGAACAGCGGCTCAGCGGCATGTCGCCGGAATGGGCGCAGGCGCGGCTGGGCGAAATCCAGCCGCTCTATCGCCCCGACATGGCTGAACCGGCCTATTACGAGTTTGCGGTGATCACTCCGGGCGCGGGCGGGCTATCGGCTGCTGCCATCGAACCGGCCGGGTTTATCGTTGTCTCGGCCGCCGAACACGACTATCCCATCCCTCACTGGGCCACCGCCGGCCAGCCGCCCACACAGCGCATGCGCCAGCAGGCTGCGGCGCAAGGCAAAACGGCGATCAAATTCTTCAAACTGGACACCCTGGCCTATGCCGCTCAAGACGCGAACGGCCAGCGCGTGGCTACCGACGGCAATCAGCCACACAAGATCATTGGCTATGACCCCAACTGGCGCACCCGGCCGGCCCCGCTGACCGAGACATCCTGGTCGCCTCGAGGCATTGTTGACGACCCCGCCTCTGGAGAAGTGGCAGTGGAGTACAACTTGACCGTCAGCGGCAGCCTGACCTCGACGCTACAATTTGTGGGCTGGGACTCGTGGGAGCAACTCAAAGAAGAATATGCCGAAACCTATGAGCCGTTTTTGGAAACGCTGCGTCAGCACGCTGGCGAGGCCTGGCAGGTGGAAAACAATTCCCGGCAGTACGGCCACGCCATGTTCAAAGGCGACACCTGGTTGATGCCTCTGCTGTGGCCCACACCGACCCTGACTTTTTCCGGGCCGGGCCTGCCGCTGGTTGACACCGCCCTGATTACCCCCACCGGGCTGCTGCCCCGTCTGTTGATCACCGCCACTGACATGCTGCCGGGCCAGGTTGCCCCGCTGACCATCGCTGTGGATTATGCCAACGGCATGCACGAGACCGTCCTGGTTCAGATCGTGGCTCGTCATCAGGTGTATCTGCCTCTGGCGCTGCGCGAGGCAGATGGACAGACGGCTACGCCGGCAAGCTGGCCGCTTACGTCGGCCGGCGACCTGGGCAGTGACCTGGGCAGCGACCTGCAGGCCCAAGATATGGCCCCTGGCATTGTTGGCACCGACGGGTATACCTACTGGTTTGCCGGCGGCAGCAACCTGGATCAGGCCTCGAACAACCAGTGTTGGTACCAACAAATGCCGGCCAGCGACCCGATCAACACCTCCGATTGCAAAAGCGGCTGCGGCCCTACCGCCTGGGCCATGTTGATCGGCTGGGGCGACCGCCAGGCTGCTTCTGGCACGAGCAACTTGTGGGCCGGGCGCTGGGGGCTGTATCGCGTCAACGGAGGGCGAGGCAACGATGCGGTGGCACCTACCGCCTGGGGCGATGTCGGCGTCAAAAACATGACCTGGGAGATCAACCGCGCCGTGGGCACCTGGTGCAATGCTTTTAACGACAACGGGGCCACCTCGCCCTGGGATATGATTGATGTTATTGATTACCTCAACGGACGGTCGGGCATGGAGGTCAAAACCTGGTATCTGCCCACCGGTTTTGACCCGTTTGGCTATTCCGAGCAAGACCTGGTCAAATATGCCCGCAACGTGATCCGAAACCCGGCCGAATCGGCCCGCCCCAGCATCATCGGCACCGGTTTTTTCTCGCACTATCCGCTGGCTTATGGCTATCGCGAAAAGCCGATTCCGTCTTGCTGGCAGCAGTGCGACTGGCAAGGGTGCAAGTCTTTTTGCATCACCTATTACACCAAAGGCTTTCTGGTCAATCAGGGCTGGGGCAACACCAAAGAGTGGGTGGCCGCCGACATCTTTTTCACCGGCCGGCTTGGCCCGCACAAGGCCTATGTGGACGATGTGGCCCTTTATCGCGCCTCGAACCGCTACTGGTATTTCGATCATCAACACGACGGCACGCAGGATGATAGCCACGCCCCCTTTGGCTGGTCGGAAGGGGTGCGTCCGGTGGTAGGCGATTTTGACCGTGACAAGGTGCTGGATGACAAGGCCGTCTTTATCTACAGCCACGACAATATCAGCATCCGCTATGACTGGAGTTTTGACTATAACAACAACCGCACGATGGACAAATACCTGGATCGCTGGGTCTATACTGCGGACGCCTGGCCCATTGCGCTGGACTATGACCGGGATGGCTATGTAGACGATCTGGGCGTGTACATCTCTCCTCTCAAAACCTGGCGCTGGAACATTGATCATCAGCGCGAAGGCTCCAGCGACGGCTTGTTAGATTGGGGCTTTACCGGCGACGAACGACCGGTGTCTGGTGATTTTGACCGCGACGGCTATCACGACGACATTGCCCTCTTTTCACCCTCGACCGGCATGTGGCGCTTTGATTTTGACCACAACGGCACCACCGACGCCACTTCGGGTCCCTGGGGCACGCCCGACGACCTGCCTGTCGCCGGCGATTTTGACGGCGACGGCTATGTGGACGACATTGGCCTGTTCAACAAGGTGGATCGCAAATGGCGCTATGATTACAACTATAATGCCACCAATCTCAACCAGACCGACAAGATGCGCGGGCCGTTTGGCAGCAGCGGCGATCTGCCCGTGTCCGGCAATTTCGATACCCGATAGTGCCTGTTGTTGGACTCTGACAGGCTGTCCGTTTTGACCTTGTCGTCCAGGAGCGTACTGAAAAACACAAAGGACACAAAGCATTTCTAAAAACGCTCAAGTATTGCAAAACTTTGTTCTCGGTGTCATTGGTGGTAAAAATAGGCTTTTTTCAGCGGCCTCCCAGTCCCCAAAATCAGGCCGCCGATGGGATATTTCATCGGCGGCCTGATTCGATCTGGATTCGATCTGGATTCGATCTGGATTCGATCTGGATTCGATCTGGATGATACAAGGCCGGAAAAGGCTAAAACTGGTTTCGTCTTGAAATGTTTGCACAAGCCTCTTGAATCGGCCATAGCTGTTTTGACTATCAACGCAGCAATGGGTATACTGTTGGATAAAAGAACATTTGTTACTGGGCAGGAGAGTTTATGATGAAAGCTCAATGCATTTCTCTGGATGGCGATTGGCAGTTGACCTGGACGCCAAAAGGCCAATGCCACGTTACCCACCCGGATGATCTTGACTCGGCCGGGTTGGAGACGATTCTGGCGCGAGTTCCGGGCAATGTCGAGATGGACCTGGTGCGGGCCGGCCTGCTGCCGGATCCCTTTTATGCCGACCACATTTACCGGTTGCGCGAACTGGAATTCAACGAGTGGTGGTACACTCGCGACATAACCCTGTTGGATGTTCAGCAGCCAGACAGTTTGGGCTGGGAACTGGTCTTTGCCGGGCTGGATACACTGGCTACTGTATGGGTCAACGGCATTCAGGTGGGGCAGGCCGATAATGCACTGATTCCGCATCGCTTTGATGTGACCAGCGTTCTCCATTCAGGGGTTAACCGCATCACCGTGCGCCTCGGTTCGGCGGTTGATGCAGCGCGCCGGTTTCACTATGATGCGGCGATGATGAGTTGGGAACACCGTGAGGAAGGGCTGTTTATTCGCAAAGCACCACACGTGTGGGGCTGGGACATTATGCCGCGTGCCGTGTCGGCAGGCATCTGGCGCTCTGTCTGGCTGGAAACGCGCCCTGCGACCGAGATCGAGCAGCTTTACTATTGGACGGTTAATGTGAACGGTGAGGGGGCGGTGTTGGGCGTGCGCTTTCAGTTTCGAGTCGCCCGGCCGGTGCCAGATGGCCTGTCGTTGCGCTTTTACGGCCAATGCCAGGATCACTGCTTTGCGTATGAATGGCCGGTTGAGTTTGTGGCTGGCGGTTGCCGCATTTCGGTGCCCGGTGCGCGCCTGTGGTGGCCCAAGGGATATGGCGATCCGAACCTGTACCAGGTTGTCGCCCGGCTCTGTCTTGGAGACGAGGTATTGGCCGAACGCACCGACCGCCTCGGTATTCGTGTGCTGGCTTTGCACCGCACCGAAACGTCTGGTCTGTTCTCGATCTCTGGCCAGGTCGGGCGCGATGGGCGGATTGATATGCCGCCCGACCCGCACAGCCATTTCTATTTCACCGTCAACGGTGAGCCGATTATGGTCAAGGGCGCCAACTGGGTGCCGCTGGATGCGTTTCACAGTCGCGACGCCGAACGAGTGGATGATGTGGTGTCTCTGTTTGACGATCTGGGCTGCAACATGATCCGCTGCTGGGGCGGCAATGTGTATGAGGATCAGCGTTTTTTTGACCTCTGCGATGAAACGGGCATTATGGTCTGGCAAGATTTTGCCTTTGCCTGTTGCCGCTATCCGCAGACGGAAACGTTTCTGGATCAGGTACGTCACGAGGCGCAGGTGGTGGTCGAACGGCTGCGCAATCACACCAGCCTGGCTTTGTGGTGCGGCGATAATGAGATTGATATGACCTATCTGTCCGACGGCCTTTCTCCGGCGCACAATCGCCTGACCCGTGAAGTGATCCCTCAAGTGCTGCATCGTTTCGATCCGTATCGTCCCTATGTGCCAAGTTCACCGTATGTCCCGCCCGTGTTGGAAGGCGAGCCCGACGCCTGGATGCGCACGCCGGAGCAGCATCTATGGGGACCGCGCGGCTATTTCAAAAGCCCATTCTACACCCGGCACAGTGCGCATTTTATCGGTGAGATCGGCTATCACGGCTGCCCCAACGTCGCTTCAATCCGCCGCTTTATCGCCCCCGATTTTGTTTGGCCTGACGAGGCGCGGCCGTGGCAAGGCAATGATCAATGGCAGGTGCATGCGGTTTATCACTGGCGACACCGGGCCATTGACCGCGATCGGATCGCCTTGATGGCCAACCAGGTGCGCGAGTTGTTTGGCGAGATACCCGACGATCTGGAGACGTTTGCTCTAGCCAGCCAGATCACCCAGGCAGAGGCGAAAAAGTTTTTTATCGAATCAACACGGCTGCGCAAATGGCAGACCAGCGGCATTTTGTGGTGGAATGTCATTGATGGCTGGCCGCAGTTCTCCGACGCGGTGGTGGATTACTATTTCGGCGTCAAGCTGGCCTATCACTATATCCGGCGGTCGCAGCAGCCGGTATGCATCGCGGTCGGAGAAGCAGGGGCGGGAAAATATCTGCCAGTGGTGGTCTGCAATGATACGCTGCGGTCGGTCTCGGTGCGCTATCGGGTGTGGGATGCCGACGACGGCGCGGTGCAGGTCGAAGGCCAGGCAACTATCCCGGCAAACCAGAATTGGCAGGTGGGACACATTCGTACCTATGCCAGCGATCAACGGCTGTATCTGATCGAGTGGCAGGTGGACGGGCAGGTGTTTGGCAATCACTATCTGGCCGGTCTACCACCCGTGTCGCTGGCCCGCTATCGCCGCTGGCTGTTGCATATCGGAGCGTTACCAAGGCCATTCGACCCGGCCTCGGTTGCGCAGGCATCGAACGTCAGGGTAGACAACACAGGGGAGGGTGTGATACGATAAATCGCGTTGAACACAATCTTCAAAACGTTGGTGAGTCTGCCGAAACCAACGTTTTGGCAAGTCCACTGAAAAAAGCGTTTTACCGCACTCATCAGTGAGAGCATCAGTCATTGCCGGCCTTTGACATATTGGTCAAAAAACTCGATAGATCGTCGCATGGCCAGGCTGAAATGGTGCGAGATGTTGTGATCGTCATTGGCATAGGTATACAGTTCGGCCACCTGCCCGGCTTGCTGAATCTGAGTAAACAGGGTTTGAGAAAACTCGACCGGCACGCTTTTGTCGGCGCTGCCGTGATGGAGTTGTACCGGGCCGGACAGGTCGCTCAGGTAAGCGTTGGGCGAGATCGAGTCCCAAAAAGCAGGGTTGTCGGCCGGCGAGCCATAAGTGTCGAGCAAGCCTTGCCGCCAGCGGCGTCGGGCATCCTCGACAGCGGGGGTGACTGTTGCGGCGATGGGGGTTGCAGGTCGCCGCCAGCGATCCAACAGGTCGGCATACGAGCCGACCACCCCGGCCCAGATCACCCCGGCCCGGATGTCGTGGCTGATGACCATCGCCCGCAGGGTGATATGACCGCCCATCGAGTGTCCCCACATGCCGATGCGGTTGGGGTCGGCGTCGGGGTGCTGCCTGACTGCGGAAACGGCGTTTAGTACGTCAACGGTATAGTCGGGTGAGCCGTACGCGCTGGATGGTTGGCCCTCCGAACTGCCGTGTCCGCGATAATCAGGGCGAAAAACCATATAGCCGCTGCGCGCCAGAGCATCTACATAGGCCACATAGCGTTCGGTGGTGCGATACTGCTCTGGCGGGATATAGCCGTGA
This sequence comes from uncultured Anaerolineae bacterium, assembly GCA_964449465.1. GTDB lineage: Bacteria > Chloroflexota > Anaerolineae > JAFGEY01 > JAFGEY01 > CAYRXM01. The sequence continues at coordinate 4,550 of CAYVBK010000014.1, read as the reverse complement.
TTGAACACGATGACCGGCCAGCCTGCCGGCGGTTTCTCACCCTGTGGTATGGTCAACAAGGCATAAATTTTCAACCTTTCGACAAGATACGATGCGATATAGCGATCATAGTTGGCGCCGGAATCCAGCTTTTTTTCGACGTTGATGGGGCTGCCCGGATAGTGGCGCTGTCGCATCACCTCGATCATCAAAGGGTGGGTGGGCGTGGGCGTGGCTGTCGGGGTAGAGGTGGCTGTCGGAGTAGCAATAGTTGTCGGCGTGGGTGTGACTGTCGGCGTAGTGGTGGCTGTCGGCGTAGTGGTAGCTGTTGGTGTGGGTGCGGTTGTCGGCGTAGCAATAGTCGTCGGTGTGGGTGTGGGCGTGACCGTTGGCGTGCCGGTCACGGCGGCGATGGGCGTTAGCGTCTCGACCGGCCTGCTTTGGCAGACGCTCCTGCTCTGGCAGGCGATCATGATCACGGCAAGAAACAGGCTGATTCTAGAGACAGGAATGTGTGGCCTGGCCAAGTTGCTCTCCTTTCGTCGGCCTGATTTTACTATGGCTCAATGATTTTGGCAATCAGGCTGCTTGTCGCAAGCCAATTGCTCTGCGAAACCGATTTGACAAATATCAAATCAAATGTTATAATCTGATTTGATGAATTTCAAATAGAAAGTGAGGGCAATATGAATACCGAGCTATCAACCGATTATTTTGACCAGATTCGCGCCTTGCTTGCCAGCGATATGCCCGATATAGACAAGCTGCGGCAGTTTTTTGGGGATGTCACAGATCAGATTGTCCAGTATGCCCGCCATGATATTGAATTGTGCCGGGCAATGCAGGATGATGAATCGCTGCTCAAGGTGCAGATCAAGATGAGCACGATCCAGCATGCGCGGCAAATTTTTGCCACCGGCTACAAGATGATCACCGGTCAGGAGGCCTGGCATGACGCACGCGATGGCTGAACAAAATTTTCAGGCGCGTGCCGAGTTGTTCAAGGCCTTGGGGCATCCGGTGCGTCTATTGATCCTGAGCCTGGTGCGTCTCGGGCCGCGTCACGGCCAGGAATTGGCGGCGATCTTGGGTCTCAACCCGGCCACCGTTTCGCATCATCTGAGCAAGCTGGCCGAGGTCGGCTTGCTCAAGTCGCAGCCCGACCAATACTATCAGGTTTATTCGTTGGATGGTGACGTGTGGGAAAGGCGATTGGATGAACTGGCCTTTGTCTCGCAGCCGGGGCTGGCATCGAATGTGACCGAAGACGCCTATCGAGACAGGGTGATCCAGACCTTTTTTCGGCATGGTCGGCTGGTGCAGGTTCCGGCGCAACTCAAAAAGCAGATCATTGTGTTACAAAAAATTGCCCAAGAATTTGAGCCGGGCCGCTCTTATGACGAGCATGAGGTCAACCAAATCCTGGTTGAGTTTAATGAGGATGTGGCAGCTCTGCGGCGTGGGCTGATCAGCCACCATCTGCTTGCCCGCGAGCAAGGGGTTTACCGGCGTTTGGAGAATGACGTAGAATAACGATCATCGTTTGTCATCCCACAGCCTGGGGCGTTCTATTCAGCAGGGGCGAGGTTTATCCTCGCCCCTGTTGTTAATCAGCGTCAAACGTCAGGCCGACAGCAGCGCGCCAGGCGTCCAATGCCTTCATGTTGCCCAGACTGTCGGCCCAGGTCATGCAGGGATAGGAGGCCTGGAGGCCGGGCAGGGCTTGTGCGACTGCGTCGGCCTCGAGGGCATAGCAGCCGGCCCGCGCCGGCACGTCTATTTCCATTACCTCCTGGCCCGGCCGGGACAACACCAGCCGGCCCTGGGCCGGGTACCATGGCGAGGGCACCAGGATGTTTCCCTCGCTGCCCCAAACCTGTACGGTCGAGGCCAGCCGCAAGTGCGCCGCGCAGGCCAGATCGCCCAGGATGCCGTTGGGAAAATGCAGCGCTGCCGTTGCCCATTCATCTACGCCGCTGCGTTCGCCAATGTGTGCTGCGCCACCGAGTCGCTCCGGCTCGGCCGGCGCCTCCAGGCCGAGGGCGGCCCCGGCGAGCAGCCGCGCCATAGACACGGTATAGCAGCCCACGTCCATGATCCCGCCGCCGCAGGCCTCGCGGCGCAGGCGGATGTTGCTATAAGCGGCATCGCTTTCGCCCAGGTCATAGCCAAAGCTGGCCTGGATCAGCCGCACCTCGCCGACGGCCCCGTCGTGGATCAACTCGATCAGCCGCGTCGTCTGTGGGTGGCAGCGGTACATAAAGGCCTCCATCAAAAACACCCCGGCCACATCAATGGCGGCAAGCATCTGCGCGGCCTCGGCAGCATTGACTGTGAGTGGCTTTTCGCACAGCACATGTTTGCCGGCCTGCGCCGCCCGGATCGTCCATTCCAGGTGCAGGTGATTGGGCAGCGCATTGTACACGACGTCTACTGCCGGGTCGGCCAGCAGGGCCTCATAGCTGCTATAGCGATGCGGTACATTGAACTGCTCTCCAAAGGCATCTGCCGAAGCCTGGCTGCGGCTGCCGATGGCATAGAGCGCACCCCATTGCGCCTCGCTCAATGCTGCAGCAAATTTGCGGGCAATCCCGCCGGTGCTGATGATCCCCCAATTTAGAGTTTTCATGTTCGTTCTCCTTGTGTGAGTCCATTGGCTTGTCAGATAGAGACGAAATGGCTATAATCCAGCATGTTGGTTCCGATGCCGTTCTACCGAACGCACTCAGCCAACATTTTGCCAGGTCCTGATCCGATTGTTTGGGACAAGGGTGAGGTATGAACCTGAACATTGCTATTGCGATCTGGAGTTATTTGTTGGTCAATTTGATCTGCATCGGCGTCATTGCCATGCTGTGGATGCAAAATCGGCATTGCTTGAGCGGGCCGGGCTTTTGGCTGGGCGGCCTGGTTTTGCAATTTGTTGGTCTGATCCTCATTAGCATGGATGGAACGATCCCCGATCTGCTATCGGTGGTGGCGGCCAATGTGTTGGTGTTGGCCGGCGCGATGATGATCTATCGAGGTCTGGAACGCTATGTCGGTCGGGCAGGCCATTGGGTCCATCACCTTGTTTTGCTGGGGCTGTTTGCCTCCATCCACACCTATTTTACGCTGGTGCAGCCCAACCTGGCCGCTCGTATCATCAATTTATCTACCAATGTGTCAGTGATCTATGGCGAGTGCGCCTGGCTGCTGCTGCGCCAGGTCGCTCTTCCGGCGCGACAGGAAACGCGTGGTGCAGGACTGGTTTTTGTCGGTCTTGCCCTGATCTCGTTGTTGCGCACGGTCTGGAATGTCATCATGCGGCCGACGGTCGTTTATCTGCTCCAGCAGCCCGATATGTTTGATGTGTGGGCCATTTTACTGGCGCAGGTTTTGCTTTTGGCTTTGACTTTTGACCTGATCTTGATGGTCAATTGCCGGCTGATCCTCGAAATGCAGACCGAGTTGACCGAGCGCAGGCAGGCTCAAGAGGCTTTGCGTGAGAGTGCGGCTCTGGTTCGTTCGATCAGCGACAATCTGCCCAATGCTATGCTCTATCAAATCACCCGCCATACCGACGGCACTCGTCAGTTTACCTATGTCAGCGATGCAGTACAGCGATTTTATGGCTGCACGCCCGCCGAGGTGATGGCCGACGCCAGTCGGATTTACGAGCGGGTGGTTGAGCAGGATCGTCAGTGGTTGTGGGAGCAAGAAGAGGCAGCGTTCAAGGCGTTTTCGTCGTTGAGCGCGCAGGTGCGCCTTTACAACCCCGCCGGCGACATTCGCTGGTCGTATGTGGCCTCCAGCCCGCGGCGGCTGCCGGGCGGCCTGATGTGTTGGGATGGGCTGGAAATAGACATTACGGCGCAAAAGCAAGTCGAAGAGCGGCTCAAGCAGTTGGCGGCGCGGCACGAGTGGCTGGCGCGCGATTCTTATCATCGGGTCAAGAACAATTTGATGGTGATTGATGTGCTGCTAGACATGCAAGCTCAAGAAATCGCCGATGCCGAACTGGGCGAGGCGTTTCGGCAGAGCCAGTCGCGCGTGCGAGCCATGCTGCTGATTCACGAGCAATTGCATCAATCTTCAGATTTGCAGCAAATAGACCTGGCGACCTATGTGCGTCATCTGGCCCAAGATTTGTTCGAGGCCTATCGCACCCAACTCATCCCCATTGATTTGACAATAGATGTCCAGGATGTGTTTTTGGAAGCCGACCAGGCTCTGGCCTGCGGGCTGATTTTGAACGAACTGGTGTCGAATGCCCTCAAGCACGCTTTTGTCGGGCGCGAGCAGGGGCGTTTGGCCGTGAGCGTGTGTCGGCAGAACGGCCATTATGTGTTGACGGTCAGCGACGACGGCGTCGGTTTGCCGGATGGTATAGACGAGCTTTCGTCCGACTCGCTGGGCATGTCCATCGTCCAGGCTCAGGCGCACAATCTAGGCGGCGAGATTGACCTGGATCGCCACGACGGCACCACCTGGCGGGTCAGGTTTGCCGGCGTAGGGGCAGGTCTTGCGCCTGCCCCTCTAGGAGCGTGCTGAAAAACCCGCTCACCACCAAGACACAAAGAGCACAAAGC
>CAYVBK010000013.1:6901-118972 GCA_964449465.1 uncultured Anaerolineae bacterium | reverse complement strand
TCCGTGAGGGTGGTTTGACTGTGGGCGCGGGTGTGCTCACCGAGATTGTCGAATAAGCAACATATCAGGTTGAGCGCGGCGGGCAATCCGATGCCGGCCGCGCTTTTGACCCGAATGAGAAAGAGGAATGGGAATGTCCAAGCAAAAGATCAGGATTCGGCTCAAGGCGTATGACCATCGCATTCTCGATCAATCGGCTCAACGCATTGTGGAAACGGCCGAGCGTACCGGTGCCGGTGTCATTGGCCCCGTGCCTTTGCCTACCCGGATCGAGCGATTTTGCGTGCGCCGGTCTTCGTTTATTGACAAAGATTCGCAAGAACACTTTGAAGTGCGCACACACAAACGGTTGATTGATGTGATGGAGCCTGGCTCCAAGACCATTGATCAGTTGATGCGTCTCAATTTGCCTGCGGGTGTAGATATCGAAGTCAAGCTCTAAGTTGTGCGAGGGACAGGTATGGGTTTGAAGCAAGGTCGTCAAGCCGACTTGCGACTGTGGGTGATTTGCTCTTGTTGTCACAGTAGAACCTCTCTGCGTGGAACTCTCACTCCCAATTTGAAAGGAGGAAAGGCCTAAAAGGATGATGCGACCGCAAGCGAGCGGATGACAGTCCTTGGCCGCAGCAACGATGAAGGGAATTATCGGTAAAAAAGTAGGTATGACTCAGGTATTTGATGAGACCGGCTCGGTCATTCCGGTGACAATTCTGGAAGTGGGTCCGTGTTATGTCACCCAGATCAAAACGCCGGAACAGGATGGGTATTCGGCCGTGCAATTGGGGTATCAAGAGGTTGAGTCGCGCAAACTAAACCTACCGCAAAGAGGTCACTTGCAGCCGGTGGGCAAAAATCTGCGTATCTTGCGGGAATTTCGCGCTTCAGACACCTCCAGTTACCAGTTGGGGCAGTGCCTCAAGGCCGATATTTTTGCGCCAGGCGAGCATGTAGACGTGGTCGGCACGACCAAAGGGCGGGGATTTCAGGGTGTGGTCAAACGACATGGGTTTTCCCGTCAACCTGTGACGCACGGCCAGACAGACCGCACGCGCGCACCGGGGGCCATTGGTGCCTGTACTTATCCCGGCCATGTGATCAAGGGCAAGCGTATGCCGGGGCATATGGGCAGCGAGCGGGCGACCGCGCAAAATTTGCTGGTCGTGATTGCCGATGCGGAGCGAAATTTGTTGGCGTTGCGGGGCAGCGTGCCGGGGCCAAACGGTGGCTTGGTATTGGTACAAGAGATTCGCAAGCAATAAACGGCTTGTGGTCTTTATGAAGGAGATTGACGATGTTGGTTCCAGTACACAATATGACAGGCCAGGTTGTCGGCCAGGTCGAGTTGAATGACAAGATATTTCAGGCGCCAGTGAACAAATTTTTGATGCATCAGGCTTTGGTGCGTCAGCAAGCCAATGCCCGCCTGGGTACGCATAGCACCAAGACGCGTGGCGAGGTGCGCGGCACGACTCGCAAGATGTATCGGCAGAAACACACCGGAAATGCCCGCCATGGTTCGATGAAAGCCAACCTGTGGCCGGGCGGCGGCGTGATTTTTGGTCCCAAACCACGCAGTTATCACCAGGATATGCCGCGCAAGATGCGTCGTGCGGCTTATCGTTCGGCATTGACGGTCAAAGCTCAGGATGGACAGATTGTCATCATTGATCAGTTGGCGATGGAAAACTCCAAGACGCGCAACATGGTGGAACTGATCAAGTCGCTCAACCTGGAGGGAAGTGTGTTGGTGATGCTGGCCGACAGGAACGAGTGTGTGGAGCGTTCGGCCAACAACCTGCCCTATGTCAAAACGCTTCGAGCGAGTTATTTGAACATTCGTGACCTGCTTGGTTATGATTACCTGGTTGTTCCCCAGGCCTCGTTGAGTGTGATCGAGCAGATTCTGGGCTAGACTAAATATCTAGGCCGGGTCGCGTGGAGGAGAATAAATATGCACATTTATAGTGTTTTGAAACGGCCGGTGGATACTGAGAAAACTCGTTATCAAAGCAGCCTGTATCAGCCGCAGTATACCTTTCAAGTAGATACCGCCGCCAACAAACAGCAAGTCAAAGAAGCGGTGGAACGAATTTTTGATGTGGATGTGGTCAAAGTGCATATCATCCGCGTCAAGCCCAAGCGTGGGCGTTATGGCCGCCGGGTCGTGGTTCGCAAGTCAGGATGGAAAAAGGCGATTGTGACCCTCGAAGAGGGGCAGCGGCTTGACATCTTTGAAGGAGTTTAGTTAGATGGGAATCAAGGCATATAAACCGACCTCGCCCGGACGACGAGGAATGACGGTCTCTGATTTTTCAGAACTGACTCGCTCGCAGCCGCAGCGGTCTATGGTCAAGTCACTGCGCAAGCAGGGTGGGCGTAACTTTAGCGGGCGGATCACCTCACGACGGCGCGGCGGTGGGCACAAGCGGCTCTATCGGGAAATTGATTTCAGGCGTGACAAGTTTGATATTCTGGCAACAGTTGAAGCCATCGAGTACGACCCGAATCGTTCGGCGCGTATTGCGTTGCTGTTGTATACCGATGGGGAACGGCGTTACATCATTGCTCCGCTGGAACTCAAGGTGGGCGACCGCGTGGTCAGCGGGATGAATGTGGAACCGCGCGTGGGTAATGCATTGCCTATATCGGGCATCCCCCAGGGAACGGTCATTCATAATATCGAGCTGTACCCTGGACGAGGTGGGCAGTTGGCACGTTCGGCAGGCGCGTCGGGGCAGATTCTGGCCAAAGAAGGCGAATTTGCGCAGGTGCGTATGCCATCGGGTGAAATTCGCCTGATCTCGATGCGTTGCATGGCGACGGTGGGATCGGTGGGCAACGCCGAGCATGGTTTGATCAAGCTGGGCAAGGCCGGGCGGCGACGCTGGCTGGGGCGGCGTCCCAAGCTGCGCGGTTCTGCATTGACTCCGCGTGATCATCCGCATGGCGGCGGCGAAGGTCGTTCACCCATCGGCATGTCCAGCCCGAAAAGCCCGTGGGGCAAAAAGACGCTGGGTAAGCGTACCCGTCTGAACAAGCGGACTGAAAAGTATATTGTGCGTCGTCGAGAAAAGAAGGGCCGGTAAGGAGGGTCAGGTGTCCAGATCGTTGAAAAAAGGGCCATTTGTGGCCCCCAAACTGCTGCAACGGATCGAGTTGATGAACCAGCGTGGGGAAAAGCGCGTGATCAAAACCTGGTCTCGTGCGTCAGTCATCTTTCCCCAGATGGTTGGGCATACGATAGCGGTACACAATGGAAACCGGCATATCCCGGTCTATGTCACCGAAAACATGGTGGGGCATCGTCTGGGCGAATTTGCGCCGACGCGTACCTTCCGTGGACATGTCGCCAAAGAGAAAAAGGCTGCTAAAAAGTAACCATTTGCACCGAGTCACAGCCAACGCGCTGCGCCAGGCAGGTTGTAGGGCCGTGCGGGCTGTTTGATGGGAAGGACGAACGATGTCGGAAGAATATCTGTTGACCAAAGTCAAAGCAGTGGCGCGTTATGTGCCATTGTCGCCGCAAAAAGTGCGCCTGGTGGCCGACCAGGTGCGCGGCAAGGATTTGCTCGAATCACTCGAAGTGCTGCGGTTTTTGCCTCAAGCGGCGGCCAAACCGGTGTACAAGGTGTTGTATTCGGCCATGTCGAACGCGGAGGAAAATTTTGGCCTGACGCGCAGCGACCTGTATATTTCCGAGATTTACATAGATGGCGGGCCGGTTCGCAAGTGGCGCCGATTTGGGGCGCGCGGACGGTTCAAGCCCATGCTCAAGCGGTCTTCGCATATTACCGTTGTTTTGGAAGAATATGAGGACTAGCGCGCTCAAGCGCGGTTCTAAGGAGGAATTCATTGGGACGCAAAGTTCATCCATTAGGGTTCAGGCTGGGCATTATCAAAGATTGGAAGTCGCGCTGGTATGCTGAGGGCGACGAATATGCCAATCTGTTGGGCGAGGACAAGAAAATCCGTGAAAAGGTGCGCCAGCAAATGGGGCATGCCGGCATTGCCGATGTCGAGATTGAGCGGCTACCTAATCAGGTGATTGTGACTTTGCACACGGCCAAGCCAGGAGTCATCATTGGTCGGCGCGGCACGGCGATCAAAGAGTTGCGCACCGAGCTGGAAGCAGAGACGGGCAAAAAGTTCAAGATTGATGTGCTTGAGGTTGAAAAGCCTGATCTGAATGCCAACCTGGTTGTAGAGAGCATTGTAGAGCAGTTGGAACGCCGCGTCTCGCACAGCCGGGCCATGCGCCGGGCAGTGCAGAATGCTATGCGTGCCGGCGCCGGCGGTGTACGGATCATTTGCGGCGGTCGTCTGTCGGGCGCCGAAATGGCTCGCCGTGAAGCGATGATCGAAGGGCGCATTCCACGTCACACCTTGCGAGCCGATATTGATTTTGCCCGTGCCGAAGCATTGACCACTTATGGGCGGATTGGCGTCAAGGTGTGGATTTTCAAGGGCGAAGTGCTCAAGCAAGACTAGGCCCATAGCCGAGTTCTGTCGCCTGGCCTGGTGAATCAATGCCGGGCGCATGCCTGGTTATTTGTGGGGCTGCCTGTGGCGGCCATAAGGAGTGGTGTGTCATGTTGATGCCCAAGAGGGTCAAATATCGCAAGCAGTTTCGTGGACGCATGAAGGGCCATGCGACACGCGGCGCCGAAGTTACTTTTGGAGAGTATGGCCTCCAGGCGCTCGAGTGTGCCTGGATCACCAGCCGCCAGATTGAAGCCACGCGTCGTGTGATTGTGCGTCAAACCCGTCGTCATGGCAAGTATTGGATTCGCATTTTTCCCGACAAGCCGGTGACCAAAAAACCCGCCGAAACTCGTATGGGTAAAGGTAAAGGCGCAGTGGATCATTGGGTGGTGGTGATCAAGCCGGGACGAATTTTGTTTGAGGTGGCCGGGCTGGACCAGGCGGCGGCGCACGAGTTGCTCATACAGGCCGGTCACAAGCTGCCGATCAAGACCCAGATCGTGACCCGTCATGATCTGGCGATAGGAGGCGAAGAAGCATGAAAATGTCGGAAATCCGCAACATGTCTAGCGTAGAAATTCGCAAAGAGCTAGATCGCGCTCGTGAAAGTCTGTTTAATCTCAAATTTCGTTGGGCTACTTTGCAGCTTCGTGATCACAATCTGCTCAAGGTGGCACGGCATGATGTGGCACGGCTAGAGACAGCGCTGCGCGAGCGTGAATTGGCCGGGGAGGCATAGATGAGAGAACGTAGAAAAGTCCTCAAGGGGCGAGTGGTCGGTAACAGCATGGACAAGACGGTGGTCGTGCTGGTCGAACGGCTGTTTCGCCATCGCATCTATAAAAAAGTGATCAAGGCGACCAAAAAGTACAAGGCGCATGATGAGCAGAATGCCTGTCATGTTGGTGATCTGGTACAGATTGTCGAGTCCAGGCCGCTCAGCCGCACCAAGCGATGGGTTGTTACCGAGATCACGCAGCGGGCCGATTAAGGAGTTAAGCGATGATTCAGACAGAAACTCGCCTTCATGTGGCCGACAATACGGGAGCGCGCGAGATCTTGTGTATTCACATCAAAGGTGGCTCGACGCGCAAGTATGGGTCGGTGGGAGACATTATTGTGGCTTCGGTCAAGCAGGCTTCGCCGACTTCATCTGTCAAAAAGGGTGAAGTGGTGCGAGCGGTGATTGTGCGCACAGTACGAGAGATCAAGCGTCCAGATGGTTCTTCGATTCGTTTCGACGACAATGCCGCAGTGATCCTGGATCCGTTGACCAAGGCGCCGCGCGGGACACGCATTTTTGGCCCGGTGGCGCGCGAACTGCGTGACAAGGGCTTTATGAAGATCGTCTCCCTGGCCCCCGAAGTGCTCTAGTCAAGGAGGAATGTGGTGAAGATCAAGTCAGGTGATACAGTAGAAGTCATTCGAGGTGAAGATCAAGACCGGCGGGGTACGGTTCGTCTGGTTGATCCGCGCAAGGGGCGAGTGGTGGTCGAAGGGATGAATATCATCACCAAGCACCAGCGGCCCATTCCGGCCGGCAGACGACAGACTCCGGGTGGCCGGATTGAACTGGAGGCCCCGATTCATATTTCTAAAGTGATGCTGGTTTGCCCCAGCTGTCACGAGCGAACCCGCGTCGGCTATGCGATCTCAGAGGGCGGTCGAAAAATGCGGGTGTGCAAAAAGTGCGATGCCCAATTTGATTGATCTCGAAAATGAGAGGGACTGATGCCGAGATTAAAAGACCTTTACAAGACCCAGGTGGTCGGAGAGATGACCAAGTCTTTTGGTTATCAGAATGTGATGCAAGTGCCGCGTTTGCAAAAAATCGTGGTCAATATTGGTATGGGTGAGGCATTGCAAAATGCCAAGTCGTTGGATGCCGCGGTAGAAGATTTGCGAGTGATCACCGGCCAGCAGCCCATCGTGACCAAGGCCCGCAAATCTATTGCCGGGTTCAAGCTGCGAGAAGGGCGACAGATCGGCGTCAAGGTGACGTTGCGCGGCGACCGGATGTGGAACTTTTTGGATCGGTTGTGCAATGTGGCTTTGCCACGCCGCCGTGACTTTAGAGGTGTTTCGTCGAATGCATTTGATGGTCGTGGGAATTACACCCTGGGCTTGCCTGAACAGCTTGTCTTTCCCGAGATCAACTATGACAAAATAGACAAAGTGCGCGGGATGGAGATCACCATCGTGACCACCGCCCAGACAGATGAGGAAGGCCGCCAACTGCTGACGTTGTTGGGGATGCCTTTTGCACGGCGCACGCAGTAAAGGGAGGTCAATGTGTCGAAAACTTGCATGCCATATCGAGAGATGCGTCGAAAGTACAAAGTGCGCGTGAGGAATCGTTGCCAAATCTGTGGACGGCCACGAGGGTATATCCGACGGTTCAAGTTGTGTCGGATTTGCTTCCGTGAAATGGCGCTCAAGGGCTTGATCCCTGGTGTAGTCAAGGCGAGCTGGTAGTTGGAGTCATGTCCGGTTGGATTGGTTGACCGGCACTGAAACTAGTTGAGAGGTTTGGGGATTATGATGACAGACCCTATTGCGGATATGTTGACCCGCATCCGAAATGCACTACAGGCCGGGCATACATCGGTGGTGGTTCCCAGTTCCAGGCTAAAACTGGCTATGGTGCGCATTCTCAAGGATGAAGGGTTTATTCAAAACTATGATGTGATCCCGGATCGCCCGCAACCCAAGATCCGTATCTGGTTCAAGTATGTGGGAGAGCGCAAGCAGCGTCGCCCGGTCATTGTCGGCTTGAAGCGTGTCAGCACGCCAGGCTGTCGCATTTATGCCGGCAAGGAAGAAATTCCTTGGGTATTGAGCGGTGTTGGTATTGCGATCATTTCTACGTCGAGGGGCATTGTCACTGACCGCCAGGCGCGCAAGATGGGTGTGGGCGGCGAAGTGATGTGTTACGTGTGGTAAGATTGATCGGTTTGCTGGCGGCATATCGCAGATTGGCCTGACCTGTGCGTTGTGCATGGCGGCATAGGGTGATCTGGTTAGTCTGAAGTTGTATGAGGAGGTATTGCAGTGTCACGAATAGGCAAAATGCCGATTCCTGTGCCTGCCGATGTCAAGGTGGGCATATCGGGGCATGTCGTTCATATTCAGGGCCCCAAAGGTTCATTGGAAAAAGCCTTTCATCCTGATATCGAGATCAAGCTGGAGGAAGGGCAGATTGTGGTGACCCGTCCTTCAGATCGGATACAGCACAAGGTGCTGCATGGATTGACACGAGCCTTGATCAACAATATGGTGATCGGGGTCAAAGATGGGTTTCGCAAAGAGCTCGAAATCGTGGGTGTAGGGTATCGGGCGGCGATGCGAGAAAAGAACCTGGTTCTGTATTTGGGGCAGTCACATTCTATCGAAATCGTGCCGCCGCCGCATGTCCAGTTTGAGATTCTGGAGCGCGGCGTCAAGGTCTTGGTCACGGGCATAGATAAAGAGGTGGTGGGGCAGGTGGCCGCCGATATTCGTGCCTGTCGTCCCCCAGAACCGTACAAGGGCAAAGGTGTGCGTTACGCTGGTGAGCATGTCCGACACAAAGCCGGTAAGGCTGGCAAGGCTGGTTAATGCGAGGTTGTTATGCCCTCGTTTTGTATAGGAGGAATGAGATGAAAGAAACACGAAGAGCCGCACGGCAAAGGCGTCATGAACGGGTCAGAAAGCACGTTTCTGGCACTGCCTTGATGCCGCGTCTGAGTGTTTTTCGCAGCCTGAAGCACATTTATGCGCAGTTGATAGACGATGTGTCCGGGCATACCTTGATTTCAGCTTCGACTTTGGACCCGGACATCTGCGAGCAGGTGTTGACATTGAACAAGACAGAGCAGGCCCGATTGGTGGGCAAGCGGTTGGCCGAAAAGGCCCTGTCTGTGGGGGTGACGCGAGTGGTGTTTGATCGCGGTGGGTACATGTATCACGGTCGTGTACAGGCTCTGGCCGACGCTTCCCGTGAGAGTGGTCTACAGTTCTAATTTCTGGCCCGAACGAGCGAGCCAGTGAGTCAGGAGGATTGATGGCGAGACGCAGGAACGAACAACAAACTGAGGAACTCGATGAGCGCGTGGTCAGCATTATCCGCGTTGCCAAAGTGATCAAGGGTGGTCGGCGGTTTGGTTTTCGGGTCGTAGTGGTGGTCGGCGACAATCATGGGCAGGTGGGTGTCGGAGTTGGCAATGCGCGCAGCGTGCCAGATGCCATTCGCCGGGGCGCCGAACATGCTCGTCTGGATATGCAGCCGGTATGCTTGTTGGATACGACCATTCCTCACGAAGTGGTTTTCAAGTATGGCGGGGCCGAGATTTTGCTGCGACCTGCTTCACGTGGAACCGGCGTGATCGCGGGTGGCGGTGTGCGCGCTGTGGTTGAAGCGGCAGGCGTCAAAGACCTTTTGTCCAAAAGTCGCGGCAGTGCCAATGTGTTGAATGTGGTGATGGCTACTGTGGGGGCCATGCGCGCGCTGCGCAGCCCTGAGCAGGTGGCCGAGATGCGTGGTGTGCCAACGTCAGAGACGCTGCCTAGATGGAGCCGAAAACATGACTAAAATGTTGCGCATCAAGTATGTCAAGAGCAGCAGTGGATATTCCAAACAGCAAAAAGGTACCGTCCGCGCTCTGGGCCTGAAACGACTGGGTGATGTGGTCGAGGTCCCGGATAGCCAGATGGTACGTGGCATGCTGCGCAAAGTAGAGCATTTGGTGCAGGTCCAAGAGATCGAATAGGGTCTACCTGTCCAAAAGTTCGTCGAACCTGGAGGATATAAAGCATGAAGTTGAATGATTTGCGTCCGGCCGCGGGCGCAAAAAAGACCCCCAAGCGCAAAGGGCGCGGTATCGGTTCTGGCAAAGGCACGACCGCCGGGCGAGGTTCGGAGGGACAAAATGCTCGTTCGGGTGGCGGTAAGGGGCCTTATTTTGAAGGTGGTCAATTGCCGTTGGTGCGCCGCTTGCCCTACAAGCGAGGGTTTCGCAATCGCTATCGAGTGCGGTATGCGCCGGTGAATTTGTATGCTATTGCTCATCTGCAAGGCGCGGTGACGCCGGAAACGCTGGCCGCGGCAGGCATTATCAAAAGCGCGGACTGGCCGGTGGTCATTTTGGGTGATGGTGAACTGGATCATGCATTGACTGTGCAGGCCCATCGCTTTTCTGCATCGGCCCAGGCCAAGATTGAAGCGGTTGGTGGGACGGTTGTGGTTTTATCTTGACCGGGGCGGCAGTGAGTAGCGCGGTTGGCGGATGATTTCAAAAAACGTTGGTGACAACAAGAGGCAGGTCTGGTTGTCTGTTGTCACCAACGAGTGTTGTTGAGGAGAGAACGATGCTGCAAGGTGTGGTGAACGCCTTCAAGTTGCCCGATCTGAGACGCAAGCTGTTGATCACTTTTTTGATTCTGGTGATCTATAGGCTGGCCGGCCATGTGCCTTTGCCCAATATCAACCGCGAGGTGCTGCAAAAGATCGCCGAGGAAAATCAGTTGCTCAACTTGTTGGACATGTTTTCCGGCGGCGCGATGACCGACTTTTCGGTGATGATGTTGGGTGTTTCGCCATACATCACGGCCACGATCATTTTTCAACTGCTGGTGCCGATCATTCCGGCTCTGGAAGAACTGCAAAAGCAAGGCGAGGCCGGGCGCAATAAACTGGAGCGGTATCAATATTATTTAACAGTACCATTGACCTTGCTGCAAGCCTATGGTCAGGTGCGTATGTTGCAGGCTCAGTATAATCTGATCCCGACAGACAAATTTGGCTTTACGCCAGAGGCTTTGTTATCTACTTTTGCCATCTTGTTTACTCTGGCTGCCGGCACGATGTTTGCCATCTGGCTGGGTGAATTGATCACCAATGATGGGATTGGCAATGGTGTTTCGATCATCATCTTTGGTGGGATTGTCGCCAATGTACCGGGCCGCCTGGCTGCTCTGTGGGGCAATTGGGTCGAACTCTTGACCTTTATTCTGGTTACGGTTTTGACCGTTGCCGTGATTGTCTATGTGCAAGAGGGGCAACGCCGCATTCCGGTGCAATATGGCAAGCGAGTGTTGGGTATGCGGGGCAATCGCCTGCGTATTGCTGGTGGGCAAAGCACGTTTGTGCCGCTGCGGGTCAACTCGGCCGGCATGATTCCGCTGATTTTCGCCCAATCCTTTTTAATGTTTCCGGGGGTGATCTCGTCATATTTTGTCAACTCGAAAACTCCCTGGATCAGCAGCGTGGCTTCGACTGTGTACACATTATTTGGCGGGAGCAGTCCCTACTATTACCTGGCATATTTTGTGTTGGTGATCTTGTTTACCTATTTTTATACGCAGATGATTTTTGAACAGCAAAACATTTCAGAGACACTGCAAAAGCAGGGCGGTTTTATTCCGGGCATTCGGCCGGGTAAGCGTACTGCCGATTATCTGAATGGGGTTTTGCAGCGGATCACCCTGGTCGGCGCCCTCTTTTTGGGTCTGGTAGCTATCTTGCCCTGGGGGGTGAATAGTTTGCTGGGGCTTTTTGGCGTGGCCGGCCCTCAACTCACCTCCAGCTTGATCATCTCCAGTTCTGGCCTGCTGATCGCGGTGGGCGTGATTCTGGATACGATGCGCCAACTCGAAGCGCAGTTGTTGATGCGCCACTATGAAGGGTTTATCAAGTAGGGAGGTGCCTTGTGGGACAGGAGCCAATGTACCTGGTGTTGTTGGGCGCGCCGGGCGCCGGCAAAGGCACACAAGCAGCCATGCTGGTGGACAAGCTGGGGTTGGTGCATGTGTCCAGCGGCGATCTGTTCCGCGACAATCTGTCCCGGCAAACCGAGTTGGGGCAACTGGCTAAATCCTTTATGGACAAGGGCGAGTTGGTGCCAGATGGGGTGACCATCCGCATGGTGATGGAGCGTTTGGCACAGCCTGACTGTGCGCGGGGTGTCATTTTGGATGGCTTTCCACGCACTTTGCCACAGGCGCAAGCTTTGGATCAGGCACTGGACGAGCGTCAGCAATGTATCTCTTGGGCGCTCTATATCTATGTGCAAGAAGAATCATTGATCGAGCGGCTGAGTGGCAGGTGGACCTGCCGTCAGTGCAGGGCAGTCTATCATCAGGTTTTTAACCCACCCCAGGTACCAGGAGTGTGTGACTCTTGTGGGGGTGAGGTTTATCAAAGGCCCGACGATATGCCCGAAACGCAAAAGAATCGCATCCAGGTATATCTCAAGCAAACTCAGCCGTTGATTGATTACTACAAGGCGCGCGGGCTGCTGGTACAGGTTGATGGACATGGGGATGTGGAGACGGTTAACCAGTTGCTCCTGACGGCGATTCAAGGGATCGGTTAGGATGGGCATCATTCTCAAGAAAAAGAGCGAAATTGATCTGATGCGCCGGGCCGGCCAGATTGTAGGGTATGTTCTGGATGCGATGGCCGAGATGGTCAGGCCTGGTGTGACGACGGCGCAACTGGATGAGGTGGCCGAAAAGGTCATTCGTCAGCACGGGGCGGTGCCTTCTTTCAAAGGTTATCCTCATCGGGGCGTCAATGATTTTCCGGCCTCGATCTGTGCTTCGATCAATCAAGAAATCGTACATGGCATCCCCAATCCACAGCGGGTGTTGCAAGAAGGCGATATCATCAGCATTGATGTCGGCACGATTTACAAGGGGTACCAAGGCGACGCAGCGACTACTCTGGCAGTGGGTCAAGTCAGCGAGCCGGCACGGCGGTTGATGGAAGCGACACAGGCCGCTTTGCAGATGGGGATCGCTCAGGCCTGGGCCGGCAACCGTACCGGCGATATTGCGCGGGCGATTGAGACATTTGCTCATTCACAGGGGTATCAGGTGGTGCGCGAATATACCGGGCATGGAATTGGCCGGGATATGCACGAGGAACCGCAGGTACCCAATTACTATGATGCCCAGATGCGAGATTATTTGCTGCGTCCGGGAATGACGCTGGCGCTGGAACCCATGCTCAATGCTGGCACATGGAAAACACGGGTATTGGGCGATGGTTGGACGGTTGAGACTGCCGATGGCGAACTGTCGGCGCATTATGAACACACGATTGTCATTACCGAAGGCGAGCCAGAGATTTTGACGAAATTGAATGGATTTTAGTGGAGGAAACGAGATGAAAGTAACCGCTTCGGTCAAACGACGCTGCCCCAAGTGTAAGATTGTTCGGCGGCGCGGAGTTTTAAGGGTCATTTGCGAAAATCCTCGTCATAAACAGCGACAGGGATAGCAAAAAATTACCAGGGATTTCTAGGAGGAAGACATGGCGCGTATTGCTGGAATAGACCTGCCACGCAATAAACGAATCGAGATAGGTTTAACCTACATTTATGGTATTGGTCGCTCTTTGAGCAACGAGATTCTCAAAGAGACGGGCGTCAATCCTGACACCCGCGTCAAGGACCTGGCTGAGGATGAAATTGCTCGTTTGCGCGAAATGGTTGCTCGCAATTATCGAGTAGAGGGCGATCTGCGGCGCGAAGTGGGAATGAACATCAAGCGGCTGACCGAGATCGGTTGCTATCGGGGGTTGCGCCATCGGCGCGGTTTGCCGGTGCATGGACAGCGTACCCGCACCAATGCGCGTACCCGCAAGGGCCCAAAAAAGACGGTCGCCGGGCGTGGGCGTCGGCGCGGAGCCAAGAAAAAGTAATCCTTTGTTTCGATGTGGTTCAGGTATCGAGTTGTTTTTTGAGGAGGAAGTATGGCACGAGAAAAGCAGCAACAGGCTCGCCGGTCAACAAGCACGAGGCGTGTACGCAAGAATGTGCCGGTGGGACAGGCGCATATTCATGCGACATTCAACAATACCATTGTCACGATCACCGACATGCAGGGCAATGCTCTGGTGTGGGCCAGCGCCGGCACAGCCGGATATAGCGGATCGCGCAAAAGCACGCCGTATGCGGCTCGTTTGGCTGCCGAAAATGCTGCAAAAGCCTCGATGGATCATGGGGTCCGAGAGATCGAAGTCTTTATCAAGGGCCCGGGACCGGGACGTGAGTCGGCTATTCGCGCTTTGCAAGGCTCTGGCCTCAAGGTGCGCGCCATCACCGATATTACCCCCGTCCCACATAACGGCTGTCGTCCGCCGAAAAAGCGACGTATGTAGTCATTAGGAGGTAGAATGGCAAAGTATACAGGGCCCGTATGCAAAAGGTGTAGACGAGAGGGCATCAAGCTGTTCCTCAAGGGCGAACGCTGCTATTCATCCAAGTGCCCGATGGAACAAAAGCGCGCCTATCCGCCAGGTGAGCATGGGCGGCAAAATATGTATTCACGGCGACGCTCTACGGCCTATTCGCAGCAGTTGCGCGAAAAGCAAAAAGTACGCCGTATTTATGGCGTGTTGGAACGACAGTTTCGTCGCTATTATCGGGATGCGTTGCAGCAGCGCGGTATGACCGGTACCAATCTATTGATCAAGCTCGAATCGCGGCTGGATAACATTGTCTTCAGGTTGGGACTGGCGTCATCACGTTCTCATGCCCGGCAGTTGGTGAACCATCAGCACTTTGATGTGAACGGCCAGTGTTGTAACATTCCGTCGGCGCTGCTCAAGCCTGGTGACAAGCTGTCTATTCATCCGACCAGTCGCGATTTGCCTTATTTCAAGGGACTGGCCGACTCCAGAGCCAGGAGCGAAATACCGCCGTGGTTGTCTTTTGATCCGATAGACATGACCGCTCAAATGATCGAGTACCCCTCACGCGAGCAGATGGACCCGGATATTAACGAGCAGCTTGTTGTTGAATTCTATAGCCGTTAGTGAGTGGGTCTGGCCGGGCCTGTCGGGCCTGCCAGGAGTTGGGCAGGGAAAGGCAGGCGCAGCCGCAGGGGCATGATAGCGATAAAAGCGTCATCATGGATTGAGGAGGATATGCGTTGTTAAATTTTGTCTTGCCTACAATCGAGTGTAAAGTTGGCACTCAAAAGTATGGACTGTTTGAGATCAGCCCCTTGGAAAACGGCTATGGCACGACGTTGGGCAATGCGTTGCGGCGGGTCCTGTTGTCTTCGCTGACTGGCGCTGCTGTCACTTCGATTCAAGTGGAAGGCGTGCCGCACGAGTTTTCGCCTATTCCAGGCGTCAAAGAAGACATGATCATGTTGATGTTGAATATCAAACAGATTCGTTTCTTGATGGAAACGGATGAGCCGGCGCGGCTACACCTGACCGCGCGAGGAACAGGCGCCGTGACGGCCGGAGATATCGAATGTCCGGCCGAGGTTGAGGTGATCAATCCTGACTTGCTCTTGTTCACCGTAGATTCACCAGATCAGGATGTCAATATCGAGCTGACGGTCGAAAAGGGACGCGGCTATTCTCCGACCGAAGAACGCGGCAAATTGCCCATTGGCGAATTGCCGGTAGATGCCATTTTCAGTCCGGTGACCAAAGTCAAATGGGATGTTCAGCCGGAACGCGTGGGGCAAATGACCAATTTTGACCGGCTGATCATGGAAATCTGGACCGATGGCTCGTTCCGCCCTCAGGATGCACTGAGCCAGTCGGCTCAACTGCTGATGCGCCATCTGGCCTTGTTTGCCGGTGTCGAAGCAGTGGTAACGGAAGAAAAGCCGTTGATGCGTGATGAGCTGCCCACGTCTCATATGTTTGACACACCCATCGAAGAGTTGGACCTGACCGTGCGGGTATACAACTGCCTCAAACGCACTGGCATTACCCGCGTGGGTGAGGTGCTGGAAAAAATGTCCAAAGGCAACGATGAAATGATGTCCATTCGCAATTTTGGACACAAGTCACTGGTCGAGTTGGTCGAAAAGCTGGTTGAAAAGGGTTTTCTGGCCGAAGGAGAATATCCCATCTAATGATGGGCCATCTAACGATGGGCCATCATTAGATGGCACTGGTCAGATGGCTAGTATTTAACCAGCCCGGCAAGGCGGTAGGGTCAACCGCAAGATCAGCCGCTTGGGTTTTACGAAAGCAAAAGAGAGAGATTAGAGATGAGGCATCGTAAAGCAGGACGTAGATTGAGCCGCTCGAGCGGCCAGAGAAAAGCGTTGTATCGCAATTTGATTACCGAATTGTTCCGACATGGTCGGCTGCGCACCACCGAGGCGAAAGCCAAGGCCATTCGCGCTCAGGCCGAAAAGTTGATCACCCTGTCGCGTTGCGGCCAGACTCAGGCGATTTTGAGCCTGATCGAGGCGAACAATCAGGATGGTCTGGCGGCATTGGTTCAGAAAAAACGCGCCGACAGGTTGATGGGGTTGGCCCGCGCTGCCCAATCGGAAGGTCTTTCAACCGATGAGCGCGAGACCAAACAGTCAGAGATCGAGTCTGCGGTCAAAGGGATGGGGGTTCACGCCCGCCGCCTGGCTGCCGGTCGGCTCAACGGCTCTGAGATTGTGCATAAATTGTTTGATGATATCGGTCCCCGCTATCAAGACCGCCCTGGCGGCTATACTCGCATCCTCAAGTTGGGACGTCGTTTGGGCGATGCGGCGCAGATGGCGCTGATCGAACTGGTTGAGGCATAGGGTGTCGGTCGCTGAGCCATTGTTCAAAGCAACGGTGGCCTATGACGGCACAGATTTTTGTGGGTTTCAGTTACAAACCGGGCAACGCACTGTACAGGGCGTGTTGGAGCAATCGCTGGCCTCGATCACACAGACAACCATTCGTGTGATCGGGGCCGGACGCACCGACAGCGGCGTGCATGCCTGGGGGCAGGTGGTGGCATTTCAGTCGCTGTGGAAACATTCTGTAGACGAGTTGTTGCGCGGATGGAATGCCTTGTTGCCTTGCGATGTAGTGGCTCGTTCACTGGCTCAGGTTGAGGCGCCGTTTCATCCTCGTTTTGATGCCAAAAGTCGCACTTATCGTTATTCGATCTGGAATGACCCGGTGCGCCATCCACTGTTACATCGCACAACGGCCTGGGTGCCGCAACACCTTGATGTCGAACGGATGCATCAGGCTGCCAGTTGCTTGGTCGGTACCCATGACTTTGCCACTTTTGGGCAGCCTCCACAGGGCGACAACACGGTGCGCTGTGTGTTCCAATCGGCCTGCACTCAGGCGGATGAGGTAGTGTTTTTTGACATTCGAGCCAACGCATTTTTGTATCGTATGGTGCGCAGCATTGTCGGTACCTTGATACAGGTGGGACGGGGTGATTTGTCGGTTGAGCAGTTTGCCGATTTGTTTGCGGCGATGGACCGCCGTCAGGCCGGGCCCACTGCGCCAGCGCAAGGATTGTGCCTGATGGCTGTACATTATTAGATAAAAGCGGGTTTCGAGCAGGTCGGGTTCCAAGTCTGACCTTAGAAATCGGGTCTTGGCCCAACGAGTTGGGCTTTGCAAGGAGTGTCCAGGTGAAAACGTTTATTGTCAAAGAGAACGACATTCAGCGTCAGTGGTATGTGGTTGATGCAGCCGGCCAGACATTGGGGCGGTTGGCTTCGCGCATCGCCCAGATTTTGCGGGGCAAGCACAAACCCACTTACAGTCCCCATCTTGACAACGGTGACTTTGTGGTCGTGATCAATGCCGACCAGATCCATGTGACTGGACGCAAGATGGATCAAAAGATGTATTATCGTCATTCGGGTTATATGGGCGGGTTGACCGAGATCAGCTTGCGCGATCAGATGCAACGTCATCCTACCTTTGCGATCAAGCTAGCCGTCAAAGGGATGATGCCCAAGGGGCCTCTGGGACGTAAAATGATCAAAAAGCTCAAAATCTATGCTGGCGCCGATCACCCGCATCAAGCCCAGCAGCCCAAGGTTTTGGAACTGTAAGGAGAGTATGATATGAATACTTATTACGAGGGCGTAGGACGGCGAAAAGCAGCCACAGCTCGCGTGCGCCTGTATACGGTGGGGCAGATCGGGCAGATGCTGGTCAACGACAAGCCGGCCGCAGAGTATTTTGCGCGAATCGGCGATATGGGGCGAGCCACCGAGCCGCTCCAGGTGACGAACACAGCGGGTGCCTTTTTTGTCAGCGCGTATGTCAAGGGCGGCGGGGCTACTGGTCAGGTGGACGCAGTGCGTCAGGGATTGGCGCGTGCGCTGATCAAATTGAACCCTGAACTGCGTGCCGTGCTGCGCAAGGGCGACTTTTTGACTCGCGACCCGCGCGTCAAGGAGCGCAAGAAACCCGGTTTGAAGCGTGCTCGCAAGGCGCCGCAGTACACCAAGCGCTAAGCTCACCTGGAAGGATGGCTACAAATATGTCAGAGTTGATGAAATCGGTCGAGTATGAACACACGCAGCCCAGGCCCGAGGTTCCTCAGGTTGAGGCCGGGGATACGGTGCGCGCCCATGTGCGCATTGTCGAGGGCAACCGTGAGCGTGTGCAGGTGTTTCAAGGGACGGTCATTCGCGTGCGCCAGGGGGGGATCAATGCCAGTATGACGGTGCGGCGTGTCGCCTCACACGGTATTGGCGTCGAGCGGACGTTTTTGCTCAATTCCCCGCGCCTGGAAAAGATAGAGGTTCTGCGCCAGTCGCACGTGCGTCGGGCCAGACTGTACTATTTGCGAGATCGCACCGGCAGGGCCTCGCGGCTGCGCGAAAAGCGAATGAGTTAGTCGTTTTGTCTCAATGAGAAATTGAAACCGAGAGCGCAAATCTTTTGCGCTCTCGGTTTGTTTGCATGTTGAGAGGCAGGGCAAGATGGGTCTTGCAGTGATCGGCATTGTGGCGCACCGGATGCAGCCTGAACACGCTTCGTATGTGGTGGATGCTCAGTATGGCGATTATGCGCCGGCGGTGGCGATGGCCGGCGGTGCGCCGCTGTTAATACCCATTCGTTTGAATGTCGAGGCCTGGCGCAGCATTTATGAGCGGCTGGACGGTCTGCTGTTTCCCGGCGGGGTAGACGTGGCGCCCGCTTTTTACCGAGAGTCACCCCATCCCCAACTTGGCCGGGTGGACGATGACCTGGACTATGTCGAATTGACCCTGGCGCGTTGGGCGTTGGCCGAGCGGATGCCGGTTCTGGCCATCTGCCGGGGAATTCAATTGATCAATGTGGCGGCCGGCGGAACACTGTATCAAGATTTGCCGGCCCAGTATCCTGTCGCGTTGCCGCATGCCTGCCCCGGCGAAAATGCTGCTCATAAGGTTCGCGTTCAGGCCGACACACGCCTGGCAGCGGCTTTGGGCGTCGTGGAATGTTCAACCAACAGCCGCCACCATCAGGCAGTCAAGGATGTGGCTCCGGGGTTTGTGGCCACGGCCTGGGCACCCGATGGGGTGATCGAAGGAATCGAAATGGCCGATGCGCCGTTTGTTGTTGGGGTGCAGTGGCACCCCGAAAACCTGGCCGCTCACGACGAGCGGATGTTGGGCCTGTTCAAGGCTTTTGTGCAGGCCTGCCGCCGATGAACTGTCGCAGCAGGCGGCGATAGCGCGGCAGCAGGACGGTCAAGAGTCGGTACAGCCCGGGCGACGTGGCATAATCATACGCGCCGATGTGAGGCGTCCACACGGCGCCCAACCCTTCTTTGAATCGCCAGACTCCCCACAAAGGATCGCTCTCATCCAGTACGGTGGGCGCGCCCCACAGGTCGTATGTTGTGCATCCCGCCGATTTGGCCCAGCGGATGGCCTGCCATTGCAGGGCATAGTTGGGCATGCGCTCGCGTTGTCGCTCGGTAGATGCGCCATACATGTACCAGGCTGTTTGACCAAACCGAAACAGGATCACCCCGCCAATGGTTTCTCCTTGTGCTTCGGCCAGAAACATTTGCCCCATTCCGGCCTCCAGAAATGTCTGCCAGGCGTCATGGTAATAGGCCAATGGGCGAATGAGAAATCCATCTCGTTGGCCGGTTTCTGCATACATGGCATAGAACAGAGGAATATCTTGTATCGAGCCGATGCGTACCGTCACCTCTTTGCGCTCGGCCAGGCGGATGTTGTAGCGGGTTTTGCTTTTCATAGCCTGGAGCAGTTCTTCTTCAGAACGGGTCAGGTCGAGCAGGGCGGTGTTGCGAAATTGGATCTGCTCATCAGAATACTGCCAGCCTCGCTCAAGCAGAGCGTCTTGGACGGCAGATCGGTCGGTGTCGGGGTCTATTTTGATCAAGATGGCGCGCTGTTGGCGGGCAAAATTCTCCAGGTCGGCCAATACCTGGCTCAAGACGGTCGAGTTGGCATGGTCAAGCAGGGGGCCTTTGGGGACATACATCATCCCCCAGAGCGTGCCGAGCAACGGGCGGCGCAACACCTGGGCTGCAGCGACGGGCTGCCCGTTTTGCTGCCAAAGCAGCCGGGTGGGCTTCCAGGCATGGCGGCTTTTGACCTGCCCCCACTCCCAGCTTTGTAATACATGCGGCCCTGGCAGCGCCAGCAGGGCGCGGTTCCATGTGGATCGATCCTGGATGAGCAACTTGTTCATCTTGACCGCCGGCTGATCCAGTAACGATACAATGCGTAAAGAGGTCGGTTGTATACGTAATCGAACGCGCCGATATAGCGCACGATCTGTCCGCCCCAGCCGCGCTTAAAACGGTACACCCCCCATAGTCCATCTTCGCGCCCGGCGAATTGCGCTTCGAGCGTGTCTGGGTCCTCGTCGGGGATGCCCCATAAATCGTACAGTTTGCAGCCACGTTCTTTGGCCCAGCGAATCGCCGCCCATTGGATGGCGTGATTGGGCATACGCTCGCGATGTTCATTGCTCGACGCACCGTATACGTACCAGGCCTTGCCGCCGCAGGCCAAAATGATGATGGCCGCCAGGGGCTGTCCTTCGTAATGAGCAATGAACAACTGCCCATATCCGGCCGCGACAAGAAGTTCGTATACCTGGTCATAGTAGGCCGGGTCGTGGATGTGAAAATCGTCGCGCTGACCAGTCACGGCGCGCAATTGATTGAAAATGTCCATCTCCTTTCGCTGACCTGCATAAACCTGCACCCCTTTGCGTTCTGAGAGGCGCACATTGTAGCGGCATTTGCTCTTTATGCGGCTAAAAATCTCGTCCAGATCGGGCGTCAGGTCCAGCCAGATGGTTCGCCGCGGTTGGATGTGAAACGGCGCAGGGATCAGACCCCACTGCATCAATTGGACGGCCAATTCGGGCGATTCAGGCAGGTCGGGTTCGATCTTGAGCCACAAGGCCCGGCGGGAGCGGCACAGGCGATGGATGGCCGCCCACAAAGATGAACATATATCAGGGCGATTCCAATCCATCAGCGGGCCTTTGGGGATATAGGCGGTGATCAGCCCCGGCGCCAAGCGGCGAAACAAGACCTGCGCGCCGGCCACAACCTGGTCTGTTGTGATCGTCACCCGTTCTACCTTCCAACCAAATTGGGCCTGATGTTGGCCCCATCGAGAGGTTTGCAGCACATGCCCGGCCGGGTGTGTCTGAACAAAATAATCCCATTCGGTAGGGGATATTGGATCGTGCATTTTTCCTCGTTGAGTAACATAGAAACACGGAGAACATCGTCACATGCCCGGATGTTCTCCGTGTTTGGGCCGACCTATGCGATGGTGACAGCAGGTCACAGATCGCGCGTCAACTCGATCAAGATTTGTTGCACCACCAGCGGATCGGTGGCGATGCACTGTGCTACCGGCGCCTGCGTTTCCAGTCCCAGTGCAGCGCGCAGTTCTTGGGGCGAGATGGCGTTCGGCAGGTCTTGTTTGTTGGCGGCGACAATGTACGGCACGTTTTCAAAGCTGCGAAAGGTTTTGATCAGTTCGCGAGCCGTGTCAAAGGTTTTGGGGTCGGTGCTGTCTACCATAACCACAAAGCCATCCATTTCTTTGGCTAAAATATCCCACATAAAGTCAAAGCGTGGCTGGCCAGGCGTGCCGAACAGTTGAATGGTCATATCGTTCAGGGTGGTGCGGCCATAATCCATTGCCACGGTGGTCTCTTCTTTGCCGGGCAATGCGTCACGGCTCAACTTGCGTTCGGTGGAAACCACCTCAATTTCGCTGACGGCCTTGATCAATTCTGTCTTGCCGGCGCTGAACGGCCCGGTCACGACGATTTTTAGTGTGCGGTTCATTTTTCTACTCCTGCTTGTTGGCCTGGCCCGGCTTTTTGGCAAATTGATACCCCACACCACGCTCGGTCAAGATGTATTGAGGGTTGGCCGGGTCCATTTCGATTTTTTCGCGCAAGTAGCGAATGTACAGGCGCAGATATTGAATATCATCCCGATACTCGTATCCCCAGACTTTGGAGAGCAGCGTTTCGTGGCTCATAAACCAGCCGGCGTTATTGACCAGGTGGTACAAAAGACGATATTCGGTGGGGCGCAGTTTGATCTGTTTGCCATCCACCCAGACCTCGTGCCGTTGAAAGTCAATGGACAACCGATCATCTACCTGTACCACTGTCTTGTCGGTGGTTTGCACCGCTTCGGCGCGCCGCAAAAGGGCCTTGATCCGGCTGGACAGTTCTCTGGACGAAAAAGGCTTGGTGACATAGTCGTCGGCGCCCAGTTCCAGGCCACGTACTTTGTCATCCTCTTGAGCTTTGGCGGTCAACATGATCACCGGCACGCTGGATATGTCGCGGATGCGCTCAAGGGTTTCAAATCCATCCATATCGGGCATCATCACGTCGAGCAACACCAGATCGGGCAGGTCGTCGCGTACCCGCTGCAACGCATCCAGCCCGTTAGTGACCTCGATCACGCGGTATCCTTCCAGTTCCAGGTTCATGCGGATAAACCGGGTCATGCGAGGTTCGTCATCTACTGCCAGGATCAGTTTTTTGTCCGATTGTTCCATATTGGAGATTATTTACGGAAGAACAGGTCTACTTCTTCGCGCATCTCTTCGCCGGGCATGACTTCGATAAAGCTGATGCGGTGCCATGGAAAGATGATCGAGACAGATTCTTCGGCGACATAGTGCAATGGTTTGCCATCTCGTTTGCGCGGGTTGGTAAAGGTCATACTTTGATCGGTTGGCGAGGGCAGGTTTTCCATTTCGGCCATAAATGGGTCTTCGTTGGACACATGCACAATCACGGTAAAGGCCATTCACATTCTCCTTGTCTAGCTCAAATAGATGCGCAACATGACCTTGCCGATACGTACTTCATCTTTGTCGCTCAAGGCATGCGGCAAATAAGGGGTCAGCCGGCGGCCGTTCAAAAAAGTGCCGTTGACGCTGCCCAGGTCTTCGAGAAACAGGCCCGACCCTTTGCGCGTGATTTTGGCATGGCGGCGTGAGACCCCTTTTTCCAGCCCCCGGTCGGTAGTCAGGTCTACCTCTGGGAATGTGGCGCTGGTGGCATCCAGTCGACCGATGTTGATCTCTTTGTTGAGAGGGAGTTCCAACTGTCGTCCTGTGTCCAGAATGGCGATGCGAATGTTGAGTGGGCGTGTGCCGGGGGCGTTGGCCGAGTCGGCGGTTTTGGTGTCATTGTCTACCCATGACACACTTTCACCGGGCAGCGAGTCGGTGAGATTGTTGCCGTTGGCCAGCAGATACGTGCCACATTCGTCGCAAAACAATGTATTTTCGGGGTAACTTTCTCCGCAAGAAGGACATTTAATCATAGCCTATCTCCTTGGGAAAAGTGGAAAGACTACGGGTGCCGTAGCGGATTTTCTTTCGTCCTTCGGGGGATAAATGTCCGGTGCGGGCGATCCGTCCGGCTTCGAGCAGCGCCGCTTTGGCCAATTCATTTTCTCCCAAACTCAGCAGGCGAGTGGCCATGGTCTCCAATCGCTGAGTAGCCTGCTCGACCTGGCCGTTTTCCAGTTCACTCATGGTCTTTTCCTGCATTTTGAAAATAGCCAGCTTGCCCAATATGCTGGTAATGTTGGATGGCACGGCGCGGCTAACGCTACTGGCCTGCGCGGTTACTTCGACCTCGATGTCCTTTTTGGCCTGATACTGCCGGCGACGCAGGGTGGGGATGTCGGCTTCTAGTTCGACCTGGCCGGCGTACAGGTTGCCGCTCTCGGTCGTGGTGACAAGCAGCGAGAGCAGTACCACACAAGGCTGTTCTGAGCCCAACTGCCCCAGTGAAATGGTGTTTTGGTTTACCGTCAGGTGTTCCATATAGGGGGCGGCGCGGAATGCCTCGCGCAGCCGGACGTGTTCATTCAGACGCAGCGTCAGGCGCAGGTCGCGCCCGACTACAGCCGACAGGTTGTGAATGCAGTCGCGGAAAAACGTGGTGACTTTGGCCGCTGAATCAATATAGGTCGAGGTGCCGCCGCTCTGCCGGGCGATCTCATCCAACAGCTTGTCGTTCCAATCCTGACCGATGCCCATCGTGCTAATGCCGATCTTGCGCTGGCAGGCCGACTGCGCTTCGCGGATGCACTGTTCTTCATCGCCATAGGTCTGCCCGTCGGTCAGCAAAATGATATGGTTCACCATATCCGGCGACCTCCAGCGATCAATTTCGTTCAGGCCAGTGAGCATTCCTTGCAAAATTTCGGTGCCGCCCGAACTGCGTATGGTGCTGACTCGAGACTTGGCGTAGGCTTTGTTGGTGTTGGCCTGGCTGGGAATGACGACTTCGGCCCGGTCGCTAAATGTCACCAGTGAAAACACATCGGCGTCGTCCAAAAAATCAATGATAAAGTTGGTGGCGTCTTTGACTCGCTGCAGACGTACTCCTTGCATTGAGGTGCTGCGGTCAATGACCAGGCACAGGTTGAGTGGCAGACGTTTGACTTCAATATCCGAGCGCGGATAAATCTCGACCAATACATACAAAGCCTGCTCTTCATCCATCTGCAAGAGGGTGCGGTGGCTTGGGGTGAGTTTCAGCACCAGAACCGATGGCGCAACCAGACCCTCTTTTTCGCGTTGAAGGTCGTATTCCTGGCGTTTTTGTGGATCGCCCAAAATGTCATAGGCTTCCTGAATGCGCCGAAATCGCTCTGGAGAACTGGCTTCTGCGTTGGCGTCAGGGTGAAAGCGCATCGCCAACGCCCGATACGCGCTCTTGATCTCCTGAGGCGTCGCCGAGGCGGTGAGATTCAGTTCCGTGTAATAATCCTTGCGAACGTCCATGCCTGTTTTTTCCTTCTTGTACCTGGAGCGGCAAACTCAGGTCTGGATCAACACGGCGGTGATATTGTCTTCGCCACCTTTTTCATTGGCCTGGGCAATCAACTGATGGCAAGTGGTTTGCGGCCAGGTCCCCGCACCGACGATGGATAAAATCTCGGCTTCGGAAACCATGCTCCACAGGCCATCGGTGCATAACAGCAGCGAACTGTTGCTAGGTAGAGATTGTAAAAAGGTATCCACCTGAAGCGTACCGGCGCGCCCCAACGCGCGATACAAGACGTTGCGTTGAGGATGAGACTGTGCTTCTTCTTGCGTGATCTGTCCCATTTCGATCAGGCGGTTGACCAGTGAGTGATCTTTGGTAATAGGGCGGATGCTGTTGCGGGTGATCAAATAGGCGCGGCTGTCGCCAACATGAGCAATATAGGCGTTCATACCCAAGACAAAAGCGCAGGTCAGGGTGGTGCCGCCCTGGGGGTACATTTCGTGCAATTTGCTGTTGGCGGCGACCAATGCTTCGGTCAGCACTTCGTTGATGGGGGGGCGGCTGCCCGACGAGCCGTTGTCGAGCAGAAAAGGTTGATAGATCTGGCGGATGACCCAGTTGGCGACCATACGCACGGCCAGTCCACTGATCTGTCCGCCATGTGCGTGACCGCCCATGCCATCGGCGAGAATATACAGGCCGATGGGCTGCAAATCTTCTCCTTGAGAGATCAGCGTGCTGAGCGTAAACAGGGCGTCTTCGTTGTGATCGCATACCAACCCGCGATGGGTGGCTGCTCCAACCAGGATATAATGATTTTCTTTTTCTTCCAAGGGCGTTATTGCCGAGGATGCTGTCTTGCCGAGCAGTTTTTTGACCAGATCCATATCCCCAATTTCTAGAGCATCAAAGCGAATACTCGACCGTTACGGACGCCAAAAAAGACCATGTTTTCCCACACTGTCGGAATCGAGACAATACCGCTGCCGGCGTTAAATTTCCACCGCAAATCGCCGCTGCGTGCATCGAGGCTGTACAAATACCCGTCACTGCATCCAATGTAAACAGCTTCATCGGTGACGGCCGGAGAAGAAGCGACCTGTCCGCCGGTCTCATATCTCCAGATAAAACGTCCTTTACGGCTGTCCAGGGCGTACACGCCGCCATCAATAGAGCCAAAGTACACCATCTCCAGAGATTTGGAAACGGCCGGCGATGAAACGATCATGTGGCGGGCGCGATATTTCCAGGCCGCCCAGCCGGCCTGAGCATCTACAGCGTACAGGTTCCAGTCCATTGAACCGATGAAAACCAGACCCTCGTGCTGCAACGGAGATGAAAGAACCGGTCTGTTGGCCGAAAATTTCCACTTTTGTTTGCCTGTTTGAATATCTATGGCATAGAGCGACGAGTCGTCCGAGCCAACATAAACCAGTCCTTCCCCGATGCAAGGCGAGGAACGGATGTGATCCAATGTTTCAAATTTCCACACTTCCCGACCATTGCGGGCATTCAGGTTGTACAGAAAGTGATCGTCCGAGCCGATAAAGACGTGGGCCATAGATACGCGCGGTGAGGAGCGGATGCGGTCACGCGTGGGGCTAGACCAGAGAATGCGCCCACTTGATCTGTCCAGGGCATAGAGCATGCGGTCTTCAGAGCCGAAAAAGATTGTCCCTTCCCAGATATGTGGGGATGAGGCGATGCCGCCTTCGGATGGGTATTTCCACATAAATTTGCCGTTTTTGGCATCCAAGGCATAGAGGTTATGATCATAAGAGCCGATGTACAAGATGCCATCTGCCACTGCCGGCGACGAGGTAATCTCATCTTCGCAGGCAAATTCCCACACCGATAGCACATTGCCGGTTTCCGAGAATGACAGCGACGAAGTGGCAAAGGCTACTGTAGACACGTTTCCGGCCCCGGCCAGTGAGACGGTGGATGCTTCGACGGGCTGCTTGGGGGCCAGCAAGGTCTCCAGCGCGCTCTTGAATTCGTCGGCTGAGGCAAATCGCCGCTCTACTTCATATTCCAACGCTTTCATCACCAGAGCTTCCAAAGTGGCAGAGACCTGGGTATTGATGGTGCGGATGGGGCGTTCGTGAAAGGTAAAGGGCGGTTCTTCACGGGGGTCGCGTTTGGTCAGCAGATGGTGCATGGTCGCGCCCAACGCATACAAATCGCCGCGCGGTTCGGCGGCGCCGCGATACTGTTCGGGGGGTGTATAACCCTCGGTGCCGATCATGGTGCCGCGCTGCTCACCTTGAAATACTTTGGCAATGCCAAAGTCAATCAGCACAATTTTGCCATAATCGGTGAGCATGATGTTGGATGGTTTCAGGTCTCTAAAGATCAGTGGATCGGGCTTGTGGCTGTGCAAATAACTCAACACATCGCAAACCTGAATGGCCCAGTCAATTACCTTGTCTTGAGGCAAGGGACCAGAACTGGCTTCGATGATGTCTTCCAGGTTTTTGCCCTCGATAAACTCGGTGACAAGATAAACGCGGTCGCCTTCACTGAAATAATCAAAGACCTTGAGGACGGCATGATGATTGAGTGAGGCCAACACATTGGCTTCGCGGTCAAAATGCTGACGGTACATGTCGCGCAGGCGCGGGTCGGGCGTGGTGTTGTACATTTCTTTGATGGCGCAGATACGCGATGCTTTTTCAAAGCGCAAGTCCTGTGCCTTGTACACCATAGCCATACCGCCGCTGCCTGCTGTACCGAGAATTTTGTATCTCTGCTGCAAGATGGTTCCCGGTGTCAGCGGCCCCTCGGCTGTTGTTTGTAATGCATTGGTCAGTCGGTGTGTGCTACTGTAGACCATATCTCTCCAAAGGACCGGATGATTGAGCGTTTTAATAAAATGCCAAGCTCATTATAGCATACATGTAAAGGTTTTTGCAAAAGCATCGAGTGTCCACTGCTGTCAGGGCGTGCAACCATCGCCTCGTATCGTGCGTATAAACAAAAGAAAATCTAACAGCAAAGGAGAAGAGCAATGTCACGCCGAGACCCGTTTGTGGCTTTGGTTTTAGAGGTGGTGGGGGGATTTTTAGGATTTCCAGGCTTTGGCTGGATTTATGCCGGTCGGGTTGGCCTGGGTTTGTCGTTCTTGATCGGCTATTTTTTGTTCAGTGGCGCATTGGGGTGGGTGCTGGCGATTGTGACGGTGGGGTTGTGGTGCGCTGTCTGGCCGGCGCAAAACCTGATCGTCGGCGCGCTGTCGGGGTTCCTGGTTTATCAATGGCTGGAACGCTCAAGATAACCAGAGTGACTCTACAGGTTGAATCTGTCGAAACCCCAGGTCTTTGCTTTCAAGTCCAAAATCAGTTATAATACTAGAGAATTTTTGGCCTGGCAACCTGACTCGATCAATCTAATTCGATCAATGTCCATGACAAGGAGGTATAACTTATGGATATGCGTGAGGTGGTATCAGGGGGGATGAGCGGCCTGGAAAAGCTGATTGCCAAAATCCCCGGTTACGGCGGCTATAAAGAAAAAGAGATGCGTCGCGATGCCGATAAACTGCTGCGTGATTATATCTATAACACGTTGGGCGAGCAGCGGCGGCGTATCGAGGACATTCAAGGGCAGTTGGGCGTCGAATACATCGAATCTGTCGAAAAGATTGACACGGCGCGGCGGCGACTGCAAACTCTGGCCGACACGGTGCATACGGCCGCCTATGGCTATTCGGGCATGTTT
This sequence comes from uncultured Anaerolineae bacterium, assembly GCA_964449465.1. Taxonomy (GTDB): domain Bacteria; phylum Chloroflexota; class Anaerolineae; order JAFGEY01; family JAFGEY01; genus CAYRXM01. The sequence continues at coordinate 90,765 of CAYVBK010000013.1, read as the reverse complement.
GATGCTGTGCGGGTCAAAGAAGAAGAGCTGGATGCGCTCTATAACTTTGATAACGGGCTGCTGGCCGAGGCAGATGCGATCAAGGTCAGCATTGATTCGCTGCAAGCGGCTGTGGATAATGGTGAAAGCCTCACCGGAGCCATCCGCGATCTGACCAGAACCATCACCCAGTTGCAAGAACTCTATAACCGACGCAAAGACGTGCTGACTGGCATGGCATAATTATTTCAAGATAAAGGAGAGTAAAATGGCGCGCATCTTTGATGTGATTGAAATGTCGAATATGGCCGCCGATGAACTGGTGCGCCGTTTCCCTGAACACACATCCGGCGACTTTCGTATCGGCTCTCAATTGATCGTTGGCCCCGGCCAGGAGGCTGTCTTTGTGCGTAGTGGCAAGGCCTTGGACACCTTTGGCCCCGGCACGCATACTTTGACCACGGCCAACATTCCTTTCGTGGTTGATTTGATCGGCAAGGCCTTTAACAACCGCACACCCTTTACCGCCGAAGTTTATTTTGTCAATACGCGCGTTTTCCCCGATATGGGCTGGGGCACTCCCAACCCCATCCCGGTGATGCACCCCGGCATTGGCCTGGGCGCCTCTTTGCTCAAGGCCTATGGCTCGTTCAAGATGAAAGTGGTCAATTCCAAGCTGTTCATCGAAGAAGTGGTTGGGCGACGCGGCAGTTACTCCAAAGAGGATATTCAAGACTGGCTGCGCACGGCTGTTCTGACTCAGTTCCGCGACATGGTCGGCACGCTCAAAAAGTCGGCCTTTGAGATCCAATCCCTTACCTCTGACATTAGCGCCATGATGGTCTCCAAGACTCAGGACGACTTTGCTGCGTTGGGGCTGCAACTGGTTGATTTCAAGGTCGCCGAGATCACCCCTTCGGCCAAGAGTGCCCAAGAACTGCGCGATATGGGTTTGATTGATATGCAAACCTATATGCAACTCCAGGCTGCCGATGCTATGCGGGATGCGGCCAACGCGCCCGGAGGCAACCTGGCTTCGATGGGCGTCGGCATGGGCGCCGGCGTCGGCATTGGGCAAATGATGGGGCAGGCTTTCCAGACAGGGATACAGCCACAACACCAGGCTCCGGCACCGGCACCGGCACCGGCACCGGCACCAGCTCCGGCGGCTGCATCAACGGTGGCCTGTCCTTCGTGTGGACATCAGAACCCGTCCGGCGTCAAATTCTGTGGTAACTGCGGCGCCAAGATGCCCGAAGCGACCGGCAAGCGATTTTGTGTGTCTTGCGGCAACGAGCTGGCTCCAGGGGCGCGTTTCTGCGGCAACTGTGGGGCCAAAAACGGATAGGATATGTTGTATCGCTGCTTGAGAATCGTCGTTCCCGACTGCGTCCGCCCGCTGATGGAACTGTTGGGGTGTGCGGCTGTTTCCGTTCTATTGACAGCCGTCTTGCTTCCGTCAGGAAAGCTGCACGCGCTGCAATCGCCGGTATCGCCGCTCGACTCTGTTTTGGCTTTGCCGACGGCATCCAATCTGGTTGGCAGCCAACCCGGTGCGCCACTGGCATCCGCATGGCCGATGGCGTTGGGTATCAGCGCGGTGGTGCTGGGGTTGATCCTATTAGTCGGCGGAGTGGGGTGGCTGCTACGCCCCAAAAAATCCAAGAGATAGCCTGAATGATGGCTTGTCATCAATAAAAAATAACCGGAGGGCTGAACTTTGGTCAGTCCTCCGGTTGTTTTTATGTGGCCAGGCCGCACTGTTGACGGGCAATGGCCTGCCGGCACAAGGCCTCGCGCCGCCCGTCGCCGATGGTTTGAGCCAGCGACAAGGCCTGTTGTGCCAGGGGGATGCCGGCCTCCAGTTCCTGCCGGTCTTGCCAGGTGGCGACGCCGGGCTGTTGCAGCAGAGCATCTACCATCCAGGTGGGGTCGTCGGCCAATTGCCCGGCCAGTTGCAGCAGCATACGCGCATCTGGGCGACCTTCATCGGCGCGACCGACGCGCAAGAGAACCTGGAGCCGTCCGTTGATCACTTCAAACCGCTGTGAGCGAATGGCATACAGCCGGTTATCGTCCTCCACGTCGGCCTCCATCCGGTCGAGCAGTTCCAGAGCGTGGGTATAATGCTCCAACGCCTCGGCATTGGCGTAAACGGCGTTAGCCTGCTCGGCCGCCTGAAGGGTGTAAAACAACTCTTTGCGCGTTTGCCCGGCACAGCGGTAATGATGGGCCAGCAGAGCGTAATAGGCCGGCAGCGTCTCCAGGCCAAAAAACCTTTCCAGGTATTCGGCGGCGTGCAGATGATAGGTCACGCGCAGTGAACTGAGCAGGCTATCATAAGCTACCTGGTGCATCAGAGCCGACTTGAAAGCATACTCTTGACCCAATTGCGGCACCTGGCCTCGTTCGTAAATCATCTGAGCGCACTGCAAGCCGGCCAGGTGTTGCTCCAGGTCGTCTCGATCAGACAATGCGGCCAGTACATTTTGCCAAAAGACCGGGCCGATCACGGCGGCAATTTGCAATACCCGTCGCTCGACCGGCGAGAGGTCGTCCATACCCGACAGCAGCAGGCTGCGCAGCGTGTCGGGCAGATCCAGTGAAATGACAGAGCGTTTGGCCTTCCACTGCCCGGTTTCCTCGCTGCGCACCAGGATGCGCCCCTGAATCAACGAGCGAATCAATTCTTCGATATAATAAGGATTTCCTTCTGATCGTTCGATGATCAAACTGCGCGTTCTTTCGGGCAGCGTTTCGGGGCCGATCAAATAGTCAATCATCTCGCCGCTCTGCGCCGCCGATAGAGGCAGCAGGGCGATGTGGGTGAACAGAGCCGGGTGGTCCGTCTGAATGTGCTGAATCAATTCTGCGGTGATGGGCGTGCGGCCATTGCGGGCGACCAGCAACCAGAGCAGCGCACCTTGTTCACAGAGCGGCAGGCATTGATAGAGCAGTTCTAAAGAGCTGGCGTCGGCCCAGTGAACGTCTTCAAAGGCCAGCACCAGCGGAGTCTGCGCCATCCATGCTTGAATCAAGGCCTGCACCGATTGAGCAATTTGCCGGCGCAGCTTTTCGGCACCGAGTTGTTTGATCGGCAGGAGCAGTTCTTCTTCCAGCGGAAGAGCCAGCCAGGCGGCCAGATAGGGGTAATGCTCGTTCATCTGTTCGCCCCACAACGATTCGGCGTGCCGGCGCAGACTGTCGCCGGCTTCTTGGGCCGATTGGCCGCGCACATTCAGCCATGACCAGGCCATGTCTGCCCACATCCCATAGGGCCGCGATTGTTCATAGGAGCGGCTGCGCCCTTGAAACCAGTTCAGCCCGGCGATAGGGTCGGCCGAGTCCATTTCGGAAAGCAAGGCCCGGTCGCGCTGGTCATGTCGCCGCGCCTGAGCCACCAGATGCGACTTGCCCATGCCCTCCTCGCCGGTGATCAGAACAATGCTGCCGCGTCCCCGGCGCAGGTCTTCGATATGCCGATTCAGGACACTCTGTTCCTGGTCGCGACCGACGGACAGCAGGGAGAGGCCAAAAATTTCCAGGCGTGAGGACTGGCGTTCTTCGACCCGTATATTCAACGGGCGGTAAACCGCTATCGGTTGGCTGAGCCCCTTGGCCGACAGGTGCCCCAGAGGCAGCCAGTCAAACTGTTCTTGCACCAGGCGGAAGGTGTTTTCGCTGACCAGGACGGTGCCGGGTTCGGCGGCGGCTTCCAGGCGGGCGGCCAGGGTGATGGCCTCACCCATCAAAGTATCTTCGCTGTACTGCTGGCGGTCGCCTACGTTGGTGGTGATCACTTCACCGGAATTGATCCCGACCCGTACCCGCAGCTCCAAACCGTGTTGTTCGGCCAGGCGGAGGTCCAGCGGGCGGATGGCCTGATGCATGGCCAGGCCGGCTAACACAGCGCGTTCGGCGTCATCGTGGCGCGTCACCGTAGCCCCAAAAAAGGCCAGTAATCCATCGCCGCGAAACTGGTTGACCTGCCCTCCCAGCCGATAGACTTCGCTCTCTAGCAGTTGAAGCACCTGGTTCATCAATTCCACCCAGGCCTCGTTGCCCAACCGCTCTAGCAACAGGGTCGAGTTGCGCACATCCACCAGCAAGATGGTGGCCAGGCGGCGTTCTCCGGGCGACAGGTCGGGCTGACGAGCAGGTGTGACCTGATCGGGCGCAGTGGTCGGCGCAACATCCTGCTCTGGCGGCAGCAGCCCCACTTGCGCAGACGGGGCAATCCGATCCTCGGTGTCGGATGAGCCGGCCAACGCCGCGCCGCATTGGCCGCAAAAGCGAAAGGTGAGCGGGTTGGCAAATCCGCAGCAAAAACAGATTTGTGTCAGGCGGGCGCCACACATGCCGCAAAATTTCATATTGGCCGGGCTATCGAATTGACAGCGCGGGCATTGTGTCGTTGACATCAGCCGCCTCGTATGTCCATTTGTTCCAGGTAGACGCGTAGCCGCTGCTGGCGGGCGCAAAAAGCCCCAAACAGCCCGTCGGCGGTCTCTTCAATGGTGCGATGGTTGTTGGTATAGGGGTCTTTGAGCGTAGCTTCATTGACCTGGGCGACCCATTCGGCCGGCACCGCCTCTATGCCCGACAGCGCGCCGGCCAACCCTCCGGCCACAGCGGCCAGGCAATCTGTGTCGCGGCCAAAATTGACGGCGGTCAGAATGGCCTGACGCGGATCGCCTTGACTGAGGGCGAAAATTGCCAGGCCTTTGGACACGATTTCATTGGCCTGTGACATACCATAGTTGACATAGCCGCCGCCGTAATAGATTTGATAAAATTCTTCGCGCAACGAGTCAGGATCGCGGCATTGGGCGACCAGTTCCAGAGCCTGGGTGATGTCGTGTTCGATGGTGTCGTACAGGGCATACAAACTACCTCTCTGAGCGCGATAACGAGAAAATTGCAGCGCCGTGTCCAGCACCGATTCCACCGTCGCCTGCGGCCTGCAGGCTTGCGCGATGGCGGCATTGTACAGGGCGGCCCAGCGCAGCCCAAAGGCCGTTTCGGAGGCATAAACGCGCCCGACCTCGAACGAGTCATCGGCGGCACTCACCGGATCGCCGGCATTGATTAGCCCCAACGGATGCGCAGCGCGAGCCATTGAAATCACGTTGGGAAAAGGCCACAATCGCCCCAATTCGGAAGGAGGCACGCCGGCCCGTGCCAATTCGAGCAAAGAGCGGTCGAACGGTTCTTGCTTGAAAACCATTTTGGTCGGATCGAGATGGTTCAGCCAGACAAGTACCAGGTCGTCGGCATAAACGCGGTCGCCTTTTTCGATGATGGCTGTAGCCATCAGCTTTTGTCGCTCGATGCCATCTTCGGTTGTGCCCGGTGGACGATGCCAGTCGGTATAAGAAGTATAATGACGATAGGGAAGCAGCTGACACACGAAACCGTGTGTTTCCTGGATGCGCTGAGGAGACCAGCCTTCGACGGCTGCGCCCATCGCCGAGCCGATCCATGAGGCGGCGATGCAACCGCGAAATTTGCTTTTGAGAGAAATCATAGGCTCTTTTCCTGGATGGAGACCTGAAATCGCTACCTGGTAGGGGCAGGGCGGCCCTGGTGGATCAAGGGCCGCCCTGCCCCGCCGGGACAAGTATGATGGGGGGTGAATATCCCCTGCTAAAGGATATTGAGGGCGTGACGGAACCGCTGCGCCAGTTCTTGCAAAATGACAATGGCCATTTCGGCGTCTTCGCGCAATTCGCCGATAAACTCCCATTGCGAGAGAACCAGACATTCGGTGTCTTGGGTGGCCACTACCGATGCCGTGCGCGGCTCTTCATCGAGCAGCGCCATTTCGCCAAAAAAGTCGGTGGGGCCAAAGGTGTTTAGCACAATGCGGCTGCCGTCGGTGCGCACCCGCACGGCTTCGGCCTGCCCCGAAACGATGATAAACAGGCCGCTGCCGCCTTTGCCCTGAGTGACCATGTCCTGACCGGTTTTGAACTGTCTGGTGACAAAGCGATGCGCCAGTCGCTCCAATTGACGCTGCTTCAGGTTGGCAAACAATGGCACTTTGCCGAGAAATTGAACCGTCTTGTCATAGTCAACCATAATTTCCTCCTCTTGATAATAAGAACAAATCTTGTGCCTGAGGTATCATCTCAAAAATAGGGGAACGCCAGCATCTTGCCGCCAGGATGACGGCATTCCTCCAAGATATTGAGAGGATACGGCTTGGAGTGAACAATGTCAAAGACATGAGGGAATGGCCGGATGGGTCAAGAAAATCAGGTAGAGTTTAACATATTTGTGCCGTTTCGTCAATCACCGTCATCAATCATCCTCATTCGAGTGACCGGTTTATGCGCACAAAGAATCGCGCCGACGAAAACCGACCGGGATGGTCGGCACCGCCGGCGCGAACAAATACAGGACGTTTTTATTTACTCCAGGACTTTGTGGATTGCGCCTGTCGAAACCCACATTTTACCCTAATGAGCATGGCCGGTGGGCGCGGGCGGACACAGGGCCATCACCTGAGCGGCGATGTCTTTGAATGCCACAGCCGGGTAATCTTCGATCTGCCCGGCGTCGCACAGGCCAGACAGGTCAGGGTCTAGCGGCAGCCGGCCTAGCAACGGCGTGCGGATTTGCAGGGCGGTTTCCAAGGCCTGGCTGCGGCCAAACACCTGGATGCGTTCGCCACATTTAGGGCATAGCGCATAGCTCATATTTTCCACCAGGCCTAGCAAGGGGATTTGCAACTGCAAAGCCATCTGTGCCGCTTTGCGCACCACCATACCGGCCAGATCTTGCGGCGATGTAACCATCAGGATGCCGTTGAGGGGAATAGACTGCATCACTGTAAGCGACGCATCCGAGGTGCCCGGCGGCAGGTCTACCACCATGTAATCCAGGGTTTGCCAGAATACCTCGCTCCAAAACTGCTTGATCGCGCTCGAGATGATGGGGCCGCGCCAGATCACGGCCTGGTCTTCGCTGGTCAGCAGCAGGTTGATGGACATGACCTTGATGCCGGTTTTGGTGCTGGTCGGCACAATGCCCAAGGGGCTGACCGTAGGCGGCGTGTTCAGGCCAAACATTTTGGGAATGCTGGGGCCGGTCAGGTCGGCATCCAGCACGCCGACGCGATAGCCCTGGCGGCGCAGAGCCACGGCCAGCAGCGCCGAAACCGATGATTTGCCCACCCCGCCCTTGCCGCTCATCACGGCAATGACCTGGCCGATTTCATTCAACTGTTCGGCCAGGGGGCGCTCTGTCTGCCCCATGCGCTTGAGCAGGTCTTGTTTTTCCTGGGCGGTCATTTCCACCCGCTCGATCTCGACCTCGGCCTGCTCGTCTAGTTGCAAAATTACCTCTTGCGCTTGCTGCGCCATCGTGTCTTGCAGCGGGCAAGACATGGTGGTTAGAGCCAGCGTGACGTGAACCCGATGTCCCTGTACTGCAATATCGCGTGCCATACCCAGTTCGACAATGTCGCGTCCCAATTCTGGATCGACAACCTGGCGCAGCGCCTCTCGAATTTGATTAACTGTAATGTTCAATTATCCTCCTGTGTTTTATAATTTCTGTTTGTGCAAAGCATTATAGCATAGAGCAAAAGCCAAGTCAACGAAATGGCGGCATCTCGATGCAGTTTGAAAAAATTCAAAATCGAGTACAATATGCGCTGTGGATCGGGTTACAGGCAGGGAGGAAAAATGACAGCACAAATTCTCAACGGTCGAGCATTGGCCAGGTCGCTGCGGGCCGAACTCGGTCAGCGCGTCGCCGAATTTGCCCGACAGACCGGCATTGCACCTGCGCTGGCGGTGGTGCGGGTGGGCCAGGATTTTGCTTCGGTCAGCTATGCCAGGGCCATCCAGGCCGAGTCAGAGAGGTTGGGCATCGGGTTTGCCGCTCACGAGTTGCCTCCGACAGCCTCAATGGAGCAATTGCTGGATTTGCTGGTTCAACTGGGCGCAGACGCCCAGGTGCATGGGATCATGCTGCAAGAGCCGCTGCCCAAAGGGTGGGATGGCGCAGCGGCCAAAATGGCAATTCCGCCGCTCAAGGATATAGACGGAGTCCATCCGTTGAATGCGGGGCGGTTGGCCCTGTCGGGTCCGGTGGGGCGCACGGTGGAAGCGCAGCCCTATTTTGTGCCGGCCACGCCGGCCGGCGGCCTGGAACTGCTCAAGCGACACGGTGTGGTGTTGCAAGGTCGGCAGGCAGTGGTGTTGGGGCGGTCGAACATTGTAGGCAAGCCGATGGCCTGGTTGCTGCTGCGCGAAAATGCCACTGTCACTCTTTGCCACTCGCACACAGCCGACCTGCCGGTGTTGTGTCGGCAGGCCGATGTGCTGTGCGTGGCCATTGGGCGGGCCAGGATGGTGCAGGGCGATTGGATCAAGCCGGGCGCAGCGGTGATTGACTTTGGCGTGAACGAAATAGACGGCCAGATGTGCGGCGATGTGGATTTTGACCAGGTCGTGCAGACCGCCGGTATGATCACTCCGGTGCCGGGTGGCACAGGGCCGGTGACCAATGTGATGTTGATGCAGAACGTGCTTCAGGCTGCAATGTGGCAAATGACGGTAAAGGATGTGCCATCATGATCTGGCGCACGGTGGTGGTGGGTGAATTACAAACCAACTGTTATATCGTGGGTGACGAGCAGATTGGCGAGGGGATGCTCATCGATCCCGGCGGCAGCATGGCAGTGATTATGGCCGCAGTTCGCCAATCGAGGCTGATCATCCGGTATGTGATCAACACCCACGAGCATTTTGATCACATGGCTGCCAACAACGATGTGTTGGTGGCGTTGGCGGCGTACCAGACGCCAAGCGGCGTGACTCCGTCGCTTGGCGCGCATCCGCAGGCTGTACCGCTGTTGCGGCGCGGCGGTGGCGCCGAGTGGCTGGGGTTGGCTGTGTCACCGGGCCGCGATCCCGATGTATTACTGGAGGACGGCGACCGGTTGAGGGTGGGACAACTCGAATTTCAAGTGCTGCACACGCCCGGACACTCGCCGGGCAGTATTTCGCTGTATTGTGCGGTAGAACAGGCTGTTCTGGTGGGCGATGTGCTGTTTCGGCGCGGCGTGGGGCGCACCGACCTGCCGGGCGGCGACCAGGCGGTGTTGCAAGCCAGCATCCGCGAGCGGCTGTTTGCCCTGCCTGATGCCACCCGCGTCTATCCCGGTCACGGCCCACAGACGACCATAGGGGCAGAAAAGAGAAATGCCTGGTTTTGAGGCCAGGCCAGAAAGGGGTTATCGGTGCATCAACCAGATACCATTTTGCTGGGACAATATCTCAAGCTGATCGGCCAGGTGGAGAGTGGCGGTGAGGCCAAGCTGCTCATTCAAGGCGGGCAGGTGCAGGTCAATGGGCAGGTTGAGACGCGTCGCAAGCGGCAGCTCCATGTCGGTGATGCGGTGACATGGAACAGGCACACCTGGATTGTCCAGGCCGATCAGGTGGGGCATTAACCCATGCGTCAGCGATTATGGCGTTGGTTTTGGCCTGGGGGCAGTTTGCTGCTCTTACTGCTGATCGGTGGGGGGGCGTATCGCGCTTGCGTCCCCACGCCGCAGCCCACCTGGAGCATTGTCGTGTCGCCTACAGCCACCCCGCCGCCGGCGTTCACACCCACACCCACTGTCGCCGCGACGCCCACTGCTGCGCCATCCACGCCCACCCTTGTGGTACCAATGCCAACTCGCGCCATCCAACAGGGCTATGGCATCCACGTCAAAGGGGTCAACTATCAAGATGATTCGCTGGCCAAGGCGGTGGCGCTGCGCTGGGAGTGGATCAAGATTTACGACTATCCTCCGGCGGAGCGGCTGCCCTTCAAGGTGCTATATCGGGTCAATTTGCCGCGCCCCGGCGAAGATTGGGCCGAGTGGGGGCATTATCGCTTTTTGGATGCTCAATTGTATGTTGGGCGGATTGATGCCTACGAGATTGGCAACGAACCCAACCTGATTCAGGAATGGGGTGGCCCACCCGATCCGGCGGCCTATGCCCAACTGCTACAAATTGCCTATCAGCAGATCAAGGCCGCCGACCCTCATGCCCTGATCGTCACCGCCGGCCTGGCCCCGGTCGAGATGCAAGGCAATCCTCAATATATGAATGACATTGAATTCTTGCGCCAGATGTATGCACACGGCGCCGCCGACTGGTTTGATGTGTTGGGCCTTCATCCCTTTGGCTTTGCTTATGCGCCCGAAGTGGCGCCCAACGGTGAGGATTGTTCGGTGCCGCCGTATCTGGATCGCCCGATGCTGCTTTCGGGCTGTCGCGCGGTCAATGGGCTGTGCTTTCGCCGTGCCGAGTTGGCCCGCGCCGTGATGCTAGAATATGGGGACGCCGACACGCCGGTGTGGGCCACCGAGTTTGGCTGGGTGATCCGTCCGCCGTCTTGCTGCCGCGCCGAATCGGACTGGCCGGAACGTTACTGGCAGGTGGTAACAGAAGAGACCCAGGCCGATTACATCGTCCGTGCCTTTGCCTATGCCCATCGGCGTTGGCCCTGGATGCAGGTGATGTTTTTGTGGAATCTCGATTTCAGCCGTTATACGCCGCCGCTCGGCGAGACTTGCCCGCCGTGCGACAGCATGGGCTGGTACAGCATCCTCAACCCCGACGGCTCGCCGCGCCGCGCTTATGAGCGTGTGCTGGTGGAATAGGCCACCTGACAGGTGGATGTTACAGGTTTCGATATGGTGACCAGCCCCACTCCAGTTCGTGGCTGCCGATCCACACCGTATCGCCGTCCTCGATGCCGGCTTCGCGTAGAGCCATAGTGATGCCCAATGCCTCTAGCACGCGCTGAAAACGGGCCGTGCTTTCCTCTTGCTCCCAGTTGGTCATAGCCGCCACCCGCTCGATCTCGATCCCGTGCACGTGCCAGCCCCCTTCTTCGGGGGTCAGGGTGAAGGCTTTTTCGTCCACTTCGGGCTCGGGTTCGACAGCCAGGGTGGGGATTTCGGCGGGCAGTTCGTTCAGGCGGCGCACCACCTCGTTCAAGACCTGGCGCACATTTTCCCCAGTGGCCGCCGAGATGCTCCACAAGACAATCCCTTGTGCGGCCATCTGCTCGCGCAACAGAGGCAGTCTCTCACGAGCAGATGGCACGTCGAGCTTGTTCAAAACCACCATCTGCGGCTTGGCCGACAGGGCCGGGCTAAACGCTGCCAGCTCGCGATTGATCATGTCATAATCGCGCAAGGGGTCCTCAGATGCGCCGTCCAGCAGATGCAGCAGCAGGCGCGTTCGCTCGACATGGCGCAAGAATTTGTGGCCCAACCCGACGCCCTGGCTGGCTCCCTCGATCAGGCCGGGCAGGTCGGCCATGACAAACTCTACCTCGTATCCCAGCGAAATGACGCCCAGGTTGGGCTGTATGGTGGTGAACGGATAGGGGGCGATCTTGGGGCGGGCCTTGCTTACAGCGGCCAGCAGGGTAGATTTGCCGGCATTGGGCAGGCCGACAATGCCGACATCGGCAATCAGCCTGAGTTCGAGGTTGAGCCAGCGAGTCTGGCCCGGTTCGCCTTTTTCCGAGATGCGCGGGGCCTGATTGGTGGGTGTGGCAAACGTGGCATTGCCGCGCCCGCCGCGCCCGCCGTGCGCCACGCAGACCTCTTGGCCCTCGGCGATCATGTCGGCCAGCACGCGCCCGCTGTCGGCGTCGCGCACTACTGTGCCGAGCGGCGCTTCGATCACCACCGATTCGCCGTTGCGACCGTACAGGTCTTTGCCCTGGCCGTGTTGGCCGCGCTCTGCCTTGAATTGATTGCGATTCTCTAAATAGCTCAGTGTATTTTTACGGCGGGTGGCGCGAATGATCACGTCGCCGCCGCGCCCGCCGTTGCCGCCCGAAGGCCCGCCCATCGGCACGCCCTTTTCGCGGCGAAAGGCCACACAGCCGTTGCCACCGCTGCCAGCCTGGACATAGATTTTGGCTTCATCAAAAAACACGGTTTTTCCTCCTGTGCGCTCAAGCATACACGCAAATGACCACTCTGTCAAAAATGGGCTTTTATGCTATAATGATTCCACTGAAAAAACCCAACGCAGAGGCGCAGAGTTTTGACATTTTTCAAGAAAACTGGTGATATTTTAGCGTTCTCTGTGTCTTTGGGTTAAAATTGGCTTTTTTCAGGCGAGTCGTCAAGAATTCATTGAAAAACTCAACGCAGAGGCGTCGATGAAAAAAATGTTTTGTCGTCGAGGCGTAGAGGATACAAACACTCTTGTAACATCTCTAATTTTCATCAATACTCATCATTCCAGGTCTTTTCAGAGTCTCAGCGGTGAACCTGAAAATATGACCTGGTGTCTTGCCGGTTTTGTTGTCAAAAGGGGGAAGGATGGCTCGTGAATTGGTCCTGATCATCGAAGATCGCCGCGAAAACATTGTCTTTTTGGCTAATCAAATCCTCAGACCCAATGGCTATCAGGTGATCATTGCCGCCGATGGCCAGAGCGGGTTGGAAAAGGCGTTAGCCGAGAATCCCGATCTGATCATCACCGATTATCGCATGCCGCGCATGACCGGCATCGAGATGTTGCGCGAACTGAACAAGGCCGGGCGGCACATTCCCACCATTCTGACCACCTTTCACGGTTCGGAAGAGATTGCCATCGAAGCGTTTCGGTTGGGCGCGTGCGATTATTTGATCAAGCCGTATGAAGTGCAGGATATGCTGAACGCCATTGACCGCGCCCTGTCCACCAAACGGCGGTTTGTGGAAGAAAAGAGCGCGCTTCAGGCCGACGCGGCTCAGGCCAAAACGCAGTTGGAGCGACAGGTCAAAGAGATGCAAATTTTGTGGGGGATCGGCAAGGCCGTGACTTCGCTGCTCAACCTGGAAAAAGTGTTGCAACGCATCGTCCAGGCGGCCATCTTTTTGACCAATGCCGAAGAATCTTTTTTGATGCTGGTAGACCCGGAGAGTGGCGAATTGTATATGCGGGCGGTGCAGGGGATGGGCAAAAAATACACCCGCTTTCGCCAAAAGGTGGATGACAGCATGGCCGGCCAGGTGGTGCGCACCGGTATGCCGGTGCGGGTGGGCCGGGCCAAAGACGCCAAAACGCACGAGGTGATGACCGGATACCTGGTGCGCAACCTGCTCAATGTGCCGCTCAAGGTGCGCGACACAGTGATTGGCGTGTTGGGGGTGGATCACATCACCGACCGGGATGCGTTTACCGAGAACCACGAATACCTGCTTTCGGCGCTGGCCGATTATGCCGCCATTGCCATTGATAATTCGCGGCTCTATGAATTGATGGATCGGCGCGCCCAAGAACTGACTCGCCTGGTGACCACCCGGCGAGAGACCGACCGCTCGGCCGAGATTGCTTCTTTGCAAGAGCAACTGGCGGCCTGTCAGGAACATTTGCAGCAAGAGCGGGCGCAATGGGCGCGCCTGGTTGAGCAGTTGGGGCAGTTAAGCGAGCAGGCGCGGACGGTGCTGGCCTCGGCGCCAAATGGCACTCCGCCTGCCTGACAGCCTATTCTTCTTCTGTGCCTGCTTCATCGGCCTCGGCGCCCAGTTGAGCGATATAGCGGTCAATGGCCTCGCGCAGCGGTTTCCAATCGGATGGCTTGAGGTTGAATTTGGCCTGTTGGGTGATCGGCAGTTCGCCGGCGTCGCAGATGCGGGTCTTGCCCTTGGCCACGCGCACGCGTTGCCGACCGCCCTGCTCGATAACGCCTACGGCAAACATCCACCCGGCCCCGGCCGGGATCAGCGTCCACGTCTTCCAGGTGGCCGCATATTTTTTTTCATTTTCCTCGCTCATTGTCCATCTCCTTGAACTTGATCTGACAGATTATCCCATGATAAAGGTCAGGAAATAGCTCGTCCTTCTTGTTTTTATTCCTTTGAGCCGGGCTGGGTGTGATCACGGCCGGCTTCGCGCAGGCCGGCCCAGATCAACAAGCCGACCAGGATCAAGATACCCGCCACCGAACCGGCATGCGTCGCGCCGGTGATGGGCAAGGCATTCAATTGCGGCGTCGGTGTCGGTGTCGGCGCTGTTGTCGGTGTGTCGGTGGGCGTGGCGGTAGGCGTGGGCGACGGTGTCCAGGTCGGCAGCGGCGTCCAGGTGGGAAAGGGCGTGTAGGTGGGCGCCGGGGTATAGGTGGGCGGCAGCGTCCAGGTCGGCAGCGGGGTGTCGGTGCTGATCGGCGTATCGGTGATGGTGGGCGTGGCCTGTGACCGGGCGGCCTGGGTGCGAGAAGGCATATCCAGGTTGACCCAGGGTGACAGGATCAGCCCGCCCAAAATCAATGCGATTAGCGCGGCCGCGCCCAACACCTGCCACCATAGGGCAGGCGGCCGCGCCGCCCCAGGCCATCGTGTAGAGCGGCGCAGCGGCCCCCAGGCGGCCAGCCAGCCGATGATAAAACCCAGCACCACTGAAAGCAGCGCAGCGACCAGAAATGAAAACACACTTTCCCCCACTTGTGTGCGATTTGAATGTCTTGATTATAAAGAGGACGGCGGGTTTTGTCAATGCGCCGCTGATTGAGCTTGTCGAAATCAGTGGCGGGCGGGGACGGTGGCGTTGGTTTCGACGGGCTCAACTGGCTCTTTCAGGCCGACGCTTTAGGCGGCGGGCGACCGGCGAGGCTCAAGCCTCGCGCTGAGAGGGTGGTGGCGTTGGTTTGGACAGGCTCAACCTGCCTACTCAACCGACTGGCTCTTTCATGCCGACGCTTTAGGCGGCGGGCGAGGCTCAACCGCCGCCTGTCAGCATGCGCAAAAGGTCTATGGCGGCGCGTTTATCCAGCGGCTCGTTGTTGTTGCCACACTGTGGGCTGTGGATGCATGACGGGCAACCATGTTCGCACGGACAACCTTTGATGGTATCCAGGGTGGCCTGCCACCAGGCTTCCAGAGCCTCAAAGCCGCGTTCGGCCAGGCCTACGCCGCCCGCATGCCCATCATAGATGCAAATCAGCGGCGTGTCGGTGTCGGGATGGCGCATGGTAGAAACCCCGCCCAGGTCCAGGCGGTCGCACATGGCCCACAAGGGCAGCATACCGATGCTGGCATGTTCCACCGCATGTAGCCCGCCGGCCAGGTCGCCGCCCCGCCGCCCCACCTGACGGGCTACGTCGGGCGGGATGGCCCACCAGACGGCCATGCTCTCAAAGATTTGTGGCGGCAGGTCCAGGGTTTCCTCACTCAGCAACTCGTCGCTGAACTGTTTTTTGCGCGTAAATCCGATCACCTGCGAGGTGACGCGAACGCGCCCATAAAATACGCTGCCCCAGGTCAATTCGCGATGTTGCAATGATCGGATGATGCGAATGTCGTTCAATTCGCGGGGTTGGGTATAATAGTCCGAATCGGTCAGGCGCAATGTGGCGGTGCCGGCCTGCAAATCCAGGTTGGTGACCAGATAACTGGCGCCCTGGTGCAGGTAGATGGCTCCGCGATGCACGCGCAGGCAGGCGGTGGCGGCTTCTATTTCTTCCAGCGTGCGCTGCGGTCGGGTGGGGTCGAGCAGACGGATGCGCGCCCCTCCGGCCGAGCGCAGGCCAGCCTCTTGGGCCGGGTATTTGCCGCCGACATAGACCCAGCGGTCGGCGGCCGGGGTGCGGCCAGGGCGATACTCGATCTGGCTGGTTTGTTCCAGGTGCGCCATCGCTTCGGCATAGCCCTGATCGGACAGGCTGCTGCCGAACAATTTTTCATCATCCGGCGTCAGCGGCGACTCGTGGGCGGCGCAGGGCAGGTGCTGGATCAGCACGTAAGGATTGCCCGGATTGCAGCGGGCGGCTTCGTGAGGGCGGCTGAGCAGATCTGCCGGATGGCGCATCAAATATTGGTCCAGCGGGTTATCCTGGCCGATCAGGACGGTGAGAGATTCTTGCTCACCGCGCCCGGCCCGCCCGGCCTGCTGCCACATGCTGGCGATGGCGCCGGGATAGCCGGTCAACACGGTGGCATCCAGGTGGCCGACATCAATGCCCAATTCCAGTGCCGAGGTGGTGGTCAGGCCGATCAACTGGCCGTCGAACAAGGCCTGCTCCAAAGCCCGCCGTTCCTCCGGCATATAGCCGGCGCGATACGCAGCGATGCGTGAGACCAGTTCGGGCTGCTGAGCGGCCAGTGATTTTTGCGCATAGCTCAAGATCAACTCGGCAGAGCGGCGCGAGCGGGCAAAAGTGAGGTTGCGGATACCGGCCTGGGTCAGCGCGGCGAACAGGTGTGCGGCCTCGATATTGGGGCTGCTGCGCCCGCCGCTGCCGCG
This sequence comes from uncultured Anaerolineae bacterium, assembly GCA_964449465.1. Classification (GTDB taxonomy): domain Bacteria; phylum Chloroflexota; class Anaerolineae; order JAFGEY01; family JAFGEY01; genus CAYRXM01. The sequence continues at coordinate 74,524 of CAYVBK010000013.1, read as the reverse complement.
ATCTAGCAGCGGCGGGTTCCACAAGACAAAGGTGCGGGGGCCCTGCGGCGCGCCGTCCTGATCAATCACGCGCGGCCGGATGCCGGTGAGAGCGGCGATATGCCCGGCCGGGTTGGCGATGGTGGCCGAGCAGGCGATGAACTGGGGGCGGCTGCCATACAGAGCGCAGATGCGGCGCAGCCGCCGCAGCACACAACCCACCTGCGAGCCAAATACGCCGCGATAAACATGCGCTTCGTCCATCACCACAAAGCGCAGGCGGCGAAAAAAGGCCTGCCACAGGTGATGGTTGGGCAAAATGCCCATATGCAGCATGTCGGGGTTGGTGAGCAGAACGCCGCTCTGCTGGCGGATGCGGCCGCGCGTCGCCTGGGGGGTGTCGCCGTCGTAAATATTGACCTGGATGGCCGACAGTTCGCCTTGGGTCAACTCACCCAGAGCGCGCAATTGGTCTTGGGCCAGGGCTTTGGTGGGAAAGAGATACAGGGCGCGGGTCTGCGGATCGAGCAGACAGGCCTCCAGCACCGACACATTATAGATCAGGGTTTTGCCGCTGGCCGTAGCCGTAGACACGATCACGTGTTCACCCTGACGGATGGCATTGATGGCCTCGGCCTGATGGCTGTAGAACTGTTTGACGCCGGTACGATTCAAGGCCTGCTCAAGCGGGCGTGGCAGCGGGCGGGCCAGGCGGCCATAGTGTGCCGCGCGGCGGGGCAGGCGGGCCAGATGGACGATCTGATTGTGGTAAAAGCGGCGGGCGCGCAGGCTCGCCAAAAACGGCTCGATCTGCACCAAAAATCTCCTTTGAAGAGGATGAACTCACTGAAAAGAGAATGAAAACAGTGAACAGGCCAACCACATTCTGTCGGCAGGAGCTGAAAACCAGGCCAAAGTCGTTCTTATGTCTAGCTATGGCCCTTGCCTGGTCTGCGACGACAGAAAACGCTCCGGTTTTCGGGGGTTCGGTGGACAAAGCACCCCGACGGGGTATGTCAAAGGACTGGCCCCTTGACATAAAAAGCTATGGTCAAATACGATCGGGCAATTTCAAGAACTCGAAAAAAATGAGCGAACCGCAAGGGTCAGAGTATTGTATCATAAAAGTCGAGTCTGCTGAAATCGGCCATGATGGGTTTGACAGGAATGATAAAGTGAGTATAATAGCTTTGTTATTCACCCTATCCCGAATGAATTGGCAAAGCAATCACTTGACGGGATAGGCCCTAGAGAAAGAGGAAACAGCAAGCATGCGCAACATCTATGACACCATCAACATGCGTACCCGCAACGGCGGTTTCGCCCTGTGTTGTGACATGCCTGCGTTAGCTTGACATAAGTTAGCTTAAAAACCGTGGGCATGCTGCAACCGCCCACGGTTTTTTTGTGCCTGGTTGCCAGTCTGTGCCTGACAATCGGGCGACCAAAACCGTGGGACAATGGGGTCTCACGGTTTTTTGTTTTTTGCTGTATAGAGGAGAGGAGGCAAGATGGTTTTCCTGATCGGTTGGGCCCGAAACAGAACAAATTTGCTGATTTTTTCTTTCGAGGTGTAAATGATGACCGATTCTGTCATGTTTCAGTGGTACAGTAAACAAGTTCAATGGGAGGAATCAACGTGGCTCAAGTTCAAGCACTCAGCCAACCTTTATTTTTCGATTTGAAGCAAGTATTATCCAAGAACCGCCTGGCGGGGTTGTGGAAGATGATGCGCGGCTACCGGTTGATGTACATCGGTGCGGCGATCACCATGGCCATTGACGCCGGTATGCGGGCGCTGACCTTCAAGTTGATCCAGTATGTCATTGATGAGGTTCTGACCAAAGGACAATATCTGGATCGCCTGGTGCTGTTTGGGCTGGCTTTTGTCGGCCTGGCCCTGCTGGAAGGCGCGTTTTCGTATCTGCGTAGCACGTGGACGGCGCGCACTGCCGAGGGTATTACGCAACGGCTGCGCAACTATTTGTTCAACCATATCCAACGGCTGTCGTTCACATTTCACGATCACACCAAAACCGGCGAGCTGATTCAGCGGGCTACCTCTGACGTGGATGCTATCCGTCACTTTTACGCCGACCAGGCTATAGGCATTGGGCGTATTGCTGCGCTGTTTATTGTCAATATGGCAATGCTGCTGCGTATGAACTGGCAACTGGCGTTGCTTTCCATTGTGGTGCTGCCGGCGGTTGTGGTCCTGTCGTATGTCTTTTTCGGCAAGGTGTCCAAAGCCTACGAACGCTATCAGGAGCAAGACGCGGTGGTGTCAACGCGGCTGCAAGAGAACCTGACCGGTGTGCGGGTGGTGCGCGCTTTTGCCCGTCAAAAGTACGAGATGGAGCAGTTTGAAAAGGCCAACTGGGAAAAGTATCAGCGCGGCAAACAGTTGTTGGTCATGCACTCGGGCTTTTGGCCGGTGTCAGACATCCTGTGCGCGGCGCAGACTTTGTTGGTGGCTGTGGTGGGTGCGCTGATGGCGATCAATGGGCAGATCACGGTGGGCACCTATATGGCAATTAACGGCCTGGTGCTGTGGATCATCTGGCCGATGCGCAACCTGGGACGGTTGATCGTTCAGGTTTCTACCGGGCTGGTGTCGTTCCAGCGGGTGTCGGCGATCATTGCCTACGACCGCGAAGACATTGTGTCGGGCTGCGCTCCTACTGCTGTGCCGCTGCGCGGCCATGTGGCGTTTGAGCATGTCGGGTTTCATTACGAGCCGGGTGGCGGTTTGGAAGAAGAGACGCCCAAACCGTCGGTGAAAAAGAAATTTCGACTGTGGCCGGCGCGCAAGAACGGCGATCAACCGGCCGTGAGCGCAGAGGCAGACAAGCTGACTCTGCCGGCTGAACCCGCGATGGTGCTGCACGACATTTCGTTCGAGTGCCGTCCGGGTCAGATTGTGGCTCTGTTGGGTTCGACCGGATCGGGCAAGACTAGCGTGATCAATCTGCTGCTGCGCTTTTATGACTATCAGCAAGGCCATATCCGGCTGGACGGTCACGAACTGCGCGATTATCCAGCTGGCTGGCTGCGGCGGCAGATCGGGGTGGTGGAGCAAGAGCCGTTTCTGTTTTCACGGACGATTCGCGAGAACATTGCTTATGGCGTGGATCGCCCGGTGAGCGAGCAAGAGGTGATCGCGGCCGCCCGCGCCGCGGCCATTCACGATATGATCGAGACGTTTCCCAAAAAGTATGATACTGTTGTGGGCGAAAAGGGTGTCACTTTGTCGGGCGGGCAGCGGCAGCGGGTGGCCCTGGCGCGTACGCTGCTCAAAGACCCGCGCATCTTGATCCTCGACGATGCCACCTCATCGGTGGACACCGAGACCGAGGCGCAGATTCAGGACGCGCTGGATGGCCTGATGGCAGATCGCACGACATTTATCATTGCGCATCGTATCCAAAGCGTTATGCGCGCCGACCTGATCCTGGTGTTGGACAAGGGACGCATCGTGCAGCGCGGCACACACGAAGAGCTGATCGCTCAGGATGGCCTTTACCGGCGCATCTATGACCTGCAAGCGCGGATCGAGCAAGAAGTGGAGCAAGAGGTCAATGCGGCGACCCGACCGGACTGTCGGGTCAACTGAAAGGAAAATTAAAATGTCTGACGCTTATCTGGAAGAAGAAGAATTTAATACTCGCTTTAACGGACGCATCATTGCCCGCGCTTTGGGTCTGGTGCGGCCTTATTGGACTTGGGTGCTGGGTTTTGTGGTTATGATCGGCCTGACCTCGGTGATGGACTCGTTTTTTACCTACCAGAGCAAGCGCATCATTGATGAGGCGATCCTGGTGACCAACCGCGCGCGGCTGTTTCAACTGATTGCCATCAATGGCGGCATCGTCCTGGCTCAGGCGATCACGGTGTTTGGCTTTATCTTTTTGGCCGGCATCCTGGGGCATCGCCTGCAATACGACATTCGCCGCCAGGCCTTTAATCACCTGCAAGAACTGTCGTTCTCGTACTATGACAAGACGCCGGTGGGTTGGATCATGGCGCGGGTGACATCGGACTCGGAGCGTATTGCCGAGTTGGTAACGTGGGGCTTGCTCGATATTACCTGGGCATCGCTGAACATCTGCACCGGTCTGGCCTTTATGCTGTGGATCAACTGGCGCATGGCCTTGATCGTCTTGGGCATCGTGCCGATCATGATCGGCCTGGCTTTTTGGTTTCGCACCAAGATATTAAAGCAGTATCGCGAGGTGCGCAAGATCAACTCGAAACTGACCGGCATGTATAACGAAAACATCACTGGCGTGCGGGTGGTCAAGGCGCTGAACTGTGAAGAGCAAAATCTGGCCGATTTCAGTCGCGAGTCGGCCAATATGTTCAAGGCCGGCTATCGCGCCGCCTGGCTCTCGGCCATGTTTCTGCCGTTGGTTCAGATCGTCAGTGCGTTCGGCATCGGCGGGGTGGTGTGGTACAGCGGGGCGCAGATGCAGTTGGGCGGCCTGACTATCGGCGGCATCCAGGCGTTTCTGTCATACATCGGCTTTATGATCTGGCCGATTCAAGACCTGGCGCGGGTGTATGCCGAGATGCAACGTTCGGTGGCCTCGGCCGAGCGGGTGTTCTCGCTGCTAGACGCTCAGTCTGACATCGTGGATCGGCCCAATGCCGTTGACCCCGGTACGATGCGCGGTGCCATCGAGTTTGAGCATGTGGATTTCTGGTACGAGCGCGAGCATCCGGTGCTGCGCGATTTCAACCTGTCGGTGCGCGAAGGCGAGCGCATTGCCCTGGTCGGCGAGACTGGCGGCGGCAAGTCTACCATCGTCAACCTGGTGGGCCGCTTTTACGAGCCGACCGGCGGAGCGGTGCGCATCAACGGACGAGACAGCACCGAATTCACGCAGCAAGCCATCCAGTCGCGCATCGGTATGGTGTTGCAGACGCCGCACCTCTTTTCGGGCACCGTCCGCGAAAACATCCGCTACGGGCGGCTGAACGCTACCGACCATGAAGTGGAGCAGGCGGCGCAGTTGGCGCACGCTCACGACTTTATCGTCGAACTGGACAAGGGGTATGATCAGGATGTGGGCGAAGATGGCGCGCTCTTGTCGGTGGGCCAAAAGCAATTGATCAGCCTGGCGCGAGCCTTGCTGGCTAACCCCGACATTTTCATCATGGATGAGGCCACCAGCTCGGTGGACACGCTGACCGAATCGCGCATCCAGATGGGCATCGAGGCGTTGATGCAGGGGCGGACGAGTTTTATCATCGCTCACCGTCTATCTACGATCAAACGCGCCGACCGCATTCTGGTGATCGAAAAGGGGCGCATCATCGAGCAGGGTTCGCATGGCGACCTGATTCGGGCGCGCGGGCATTACTATGACCTGTACACGCGCCAGTTCCGCAAAATGCTAGAGCAGGAATATGACGCCTTCAAGCCCGAAGCGCAGCCGGCGGCGGCGATGGCTGCCTAGTTTTTGAGCATGTCCGGTATGGATTGAACCATCCATACCGGACATTTTTTCGAGGAGGCAGTATGTGGATCGAAACAGAGCGTTTGCTCATTCGTCCATTTACTATAGATGACCTGGAAGAGATTTATCAACTGGTGTACGCTGACCGGCGGGTCAAGGACACCTGGTCGCTGCTGCAAGGCACGCCCGATGAGATCAAGGTGCGTTTTGTGCACCGGCACATTCGGCGGGCGGATGATTTTGGTTTCAAGGCGGTGACGCGACGCCAAGATGAGCAGTTGCTCGGTTTGATGGGGTTTCAGCGATACGAGCCGGATGAGGACCTGAGCTGGCTGGTGTTTGAACACACCCCGTCGCGCTGGCGCGACCCTGGCTTGATTGAGGTTGAGTTGACTTATGCGCTGGGGTATGCGTATTGGGGGCAGGGCTATGCCACCGAGGCCGGTCGGGCGATGATTGATTATGGATTCCGGCGTATGGGCATTGCCCGTATCGTCAACAGCGCGCTGGGCGACAATGCCCATTCGATCAATTTGATGCGGCGGCTGGGTTTTACTCTGCAAAAGAACCACAGCCCGCTTTACGATCCACCCGAAGCATTGGGTATTTTAGAAGCAAAGGAGATAGACTGATGGCGTGGAACGCGCGTTTATATTCAAATGAGACGGATTTGTCGGTCATGATCAGCCTGGTGCTGCGACGCCCGCCCGACCGGGTGGCCGAGTTTCCCTGTGTCGCCGATTTGCAAGAGCTGTTGAGCCTGGCCGAAATTCGCGAGCATACGCGGCTGTGGCATGATGTGCGAGATGGCCTGGTCGGTTTTGCCATTTTTAACCCTACATACAACTCGCTGGCGTTTCAAATTGAACCATCCTTGACCGACGATGAATTGATCGAGCAGATGTTGGATTGGGGGTTGGCCGAATGGCGGCAGTCGGGCGCGAGCGAGTCGCTTCAGGTGAGTTGCCGCGATGACGATCTGGCGCGCATTGCCTGGCTGGAGCAGCGCGGTTTTGTGCGCGACCTCGAGTGTGCCTGGCATTATGTGCGTGCTTTGCAAGGAGACATTCCGCTGCCGCAGTTGCCTGACGGGTTTGTCATTCGACCGGTGTTGGGAGAAAGTGAAGCAGAGCAGTTGGTCGAGCTGCACCGGGCGGCGTTTGGCACCGAGAATTTGACCGTTGAAGAACGGCTGTCGTGGATGCGCACGTCTGAGTACAAACCCGAACTGGACCTGGTCGCCGTTTCGCCGGATGGCAACCTGGTCGGCTATGTCTTGTGCCAGATCAGCGAGCAAGAGAATGTCCAACGCGGGCGCAAGGTAGGGTACACCGACCCGGTGGCGGTTCATCCGGCTTTTCAACGGCGCGGCCTGGCGCGGTCACTGCTGTTGACCGGCCTGCGATTGTTGCAGGGGCGCGGCATGGATTGGGCCGAGTTGGGCACCGGCAGCGAAAACACAGCCATGCAAAAAGCGGCCGAGTCGGTTGGTTTTGTGCTGCGCAACAAGACGCTCTTTTTCATGCATCCGTTGGAGAATGATAGATGAGTGATGTCGAATATTTGGATGCGACCACCGGGCGCGGGCAACAGGCCTGGCAAGCGGTGATGCAACAGTCGTATCAGGCCGATGCGAGCGGGTTGCCGCCAGAATGGACGGTCGTCCGGGTGGTAGATGGTGAGCCGGTGTCATTTGTGATCGTGGATCCGCACCGCCACATAGATTTCCCTGCCGGGCAGGTGCCCTATGCGTTTATCTGCGACATTGCCACACGCCAGGATCGGCGCGGCGAAGGGCATTTTACGGCTTTGATGGGATATGTCTTGGAACGTTTGCGCGCCGAAGGGCAGGCGATGGTGATCTTGCATGGCCGTCATTCGCTTTATCGCCACCTGGGTTTTGAGGTGTTTACCCATCACAGCGGCATTTTTATCTCGCCAGAGCAGATCGAACGTCGGTTGGGGGCGATGGACCCGGCTGCGGCGCACGACCTGGCGCACACTATGGGCAGCCTGGACGATCTGGATCACCCAACCGCTTTGTTGATCGTCGGCGCGCCGCCGTTTCTGTGGCCTGATTTGCTGGCTGTGCCGCGCGTTTTGGCGCAAACGCCGACCGAGTGTCGGATGGCCTTGCAGGCGGCAGCAGCCATCGCCCGCGAACAGGGCAGAACGCGCATCTTGATTCAGCACCCTTTTGCGCCGAGCTATGGCTCGCATTATCCCATCTATGCCTCGCCCGAAACGTCGCTGACCGTGCTGGCGCGCGCCTGTGGCGGGCAGGTTGTGGTGCAGGGCGCCGACCCTGAAAGCGGCGCGGTGCCGGATGCCGACTGGGTGCGGGTGTTGGATGCGGCCGCGCTCACCGCGGCGGTGCTACGCTGTCGTCCGGTGGGGGGCGATTGTCCCGATGGGGTGTTGGGCCTGGATACCGACGTCGGCGCGTTGACTATTGCATGTGAGGGCCGAACGGCGCAGGTTGTGCAGGGAATTGCGCCGGGTGTTCGGGCGGCGCGCTGGCCGGCGGGCGCGTGGGCGCAACTGGTCATTGGCTATTTGCCGGCCGATGTGCTTGCGGTGATACACGGAATACCCTTATCATCTTTTGATTTAGCTTTGTTGCAAGCCCTCTTTCCACCTTTATGGCGGTTTTCGTGGAATGAGAGCTGGCTGTTCCGATCATGATTTGACAAGGGGGCAAAACGGTGTTAAAATAGGCTTTGTAAGTCCAGTGTACTTAGAAACTGCTTCACAGCACTATCCTGTTTCTTATCCTTCATCGTACTCCTTTTTTCCACTCTTTTCTGCGTCATTCTGTTGTTTGCGTCAGCGCGGCCAGGAGCCGTCGGCCAGATGAAAAAAGCCACTCGACAGCAGATCAAGACCCACAATGTGCAACTGATCCTCAAAACGATTTATGATGATGGTCAGATCAGCCGCGCCGATATTGCCCGTTCAACCCGCCTGACGCCGACTACAGTCTCAGAGGCGGTGGCCGAGTTGATCCGCGAAGGATTGGTGATCGAGTCGGGCTGGGGGCCGTCGGCCGGTGGCAAGCCGCCCATCTTGCTCAGCGTGAATGGCGATGCCCGCTATTTGATCGGGGTGGACCTGGCCAGCAGCGAGTTTCGTGGCGCGGTGGTCAATTTGCGCGGCCAGATCTGGCGCAGCATCAATTTGCCGCTGGATGGTCGGATCGGCCAGGATGCGCTGTTGCTGGCCGAGCAATTGATTGAGCAACTGGCGATGGCGGCACCCGGTGCGATTATGGGGATTGGCATTGGCGCGCCCGGTTTGATGGATACGCGAGGGGGTATGATCCTCAATGCGGTCAATCTGGGGTGGTACAATCTGCCACTGGGTGCCCGACTGACCGAAAAATACGATCTGCCGGTCTATATTGCCAACGATTGTCAGGCGGCAGCGTTGGCCGAGATGATCTTTGGCGCAGGCAGGCAGGTGTCCAATCTGGTGGTCATTCGGTTGGGGCGCGGGGTTGGTGCGGGCATTGTCTTGAATCGGCGGCTGTACGATGGCGATGGCTTTGGCGCAGGCGAGATCGGTCATGTGGTGATGCAGCGCGACGGCGTTCACTGCGGTTGTGGTCACAAAGGCTGCCTGGAGACGCTGGTCAGCGGGCCGGCGTTGATGCAGCAGGCAAGTCGGATCGTCCAACAAAACCCCGGCGGTATGTTGAGTCGGCTGTCGCCGAACGGGCAGACGGTGCGCCTGGAGACCATTCGGCAGGCCCTGGATGGCGGCGATCCTGACGTGTCTCTGATGATAGGTGAGGCGGCCGGTTATTTGGGCCAGGCCATTTCGCATATTGTTAGCGTGTTGGGCATCCATCATGTGGTTCTTTCTGGCAGCGTGATGGACCTGGGGCCGCGATGGGTTCAGGCCATTGAGCAGTATGTGAGTCAGGGTATGTTGGCAGCTTTGAGCCAGGCGGCGCACATCCAGGTATCGGCGTTGGGCGCCGACAGTGTAATTTTGGGCGCGGCCGCGCTGTTGCTATCTTGTGAATTGGGCATTTATTAGTCGTTGTTGGAAGAAAGGAGCAGAACGGTGAGCGCAGCAGTGCCTCTGGATTCGCAGGCAACCTCATCGGGCGGGCTGGACATGGCGCGCATTGTGCGGGCGGTGCTGTCGAGTTATTATGTCCGCCAGGTGGGCAAGGCCCTGTTCACCATCTTTTTTGTGACCACCCTGATTTTTTTCCTGGTGCGCATGATGCCGTCCAACCCGGTGGAGCGTTTTGTCATTGACTTGATGTACAGTGAGGGCATGAGTCGCCAGGAAGCGATGGATCGGGCGCGTACCATCTTTGCCATTGACCTGGATGCTCCGCTGACCCGCCAGTATATGGATTATTTGAGCAACCTGCTGCGCGGCGATTTGGGGGTTTCGCTGCTGTCGCGCGGCACGCCGGTGATTGATATCATCAAGGCGGTGCTGCCCTGGACGTTGTTCAGCGTGGGGACCGGTCTGTCGATCAGTTTTACCATCGGGGTGCTGGTGGGGACGGTCACCGCATATCGTCGGCAGTCTGTGATAGACCCGATCATCACCGGTCTGTCTTCGTTTTTGAGCGCGATTCCGGGCTATTTGCAGGCCATCTTGATTATTGTGTTTTTGGGCGTGCAGATCAAGATCAATGGCAAAGCCCTGGTGCCCATTCATCAGATGCGCGGGGCGTACACGCCGGGCATTCAGCCGGGCTTTACCTGGACGTTTATCAAGGATGCGTTTTTTCACGCTTCGCTGCCCATCGCCACCTATGTGTTGACCACCGTCGGTGGCTGGACGCTGACCATGAAGAGCAGCACGATCAACACGTTGGGCGAGGATTATGTGACGGTGGCGCGGGCGCGCGGCCTGTCCGATGGACGCATCACGACGGCGTATGTGGGGCGCAATGCTTTGCTGCCGTTGGCTAGCCAGTTAGCCATTAGCATCGGTTTTGCCATTGGCGGGTCGGCCTTGATCGAGACCTATTTTGTGTATCCGGGCATCGGCAGCCGCCTGGGCGGCGCGGTCGGCGGGCGAGATTATCCGGTGATGCAAGGCATCTTTTTAATGATCACCTTTGTGGTCATTTTCTCCAACCTGCTGGCCGACTTTTTGTACAGCGTGCTGGACCCGCGCATTCGGGTCGGGGGAGGAAAATAGCATGTCCAACCTGACTTTGCCGGAAGACGCTGTACGCAGCACGGTGGTGTACGAGCGCACATTCAAGGATGTGGTGTTGGGCATCGGGCGCGGGGTAGTAGACTTTTTTCGCTTGATGGCGCGCAACCGCATCGGTTTTATCGGCTTTGTCATCGTAGTGCTTTATTTTGTCATTTCTTTTCTAGGGCCGCTGGTCATTCCGGTAGACAAGGAGACCCGTATCGCCCGCATTTTTGAAAAACCATCCTGGCAGCATCCCTTGGGGATGGATCACGAGGGGCGCGACACGCTGTCGCAGGTGGTGAACGGCGGGCGCGATATTTTGACTACCGCCTTGCTCACCGCCATCATCACCACAGCTGTTGGGGTGACACTGGGGGCGGTCTCGGCGGTGCTGGGCGGCGCAGTGGATGCCTTTTTGGTCATGTTTGCCGACATTTTTATGTCCATCCCCTCGTTTCCTTTGCAAATTGTCCTGGCCGGGTTTATCCAGGTCAAGAGTATGCTGGTGCTGTCGCTGATCCTGGCGGCACTGTCGTGGCCCAGCCTGTTTCGGGCGATCCGGGCGCAGGTCTTGTCGCTGCGTGAGCGCGATTATATCGAGGCGGCAATGACGCTGGACCTGGGTGTATGGCACATTGTGTTCAAGGAAATTTTGCCCAACATGATGAGCTATATTGCCATCAGTTTCACCTTTTCGATGACCGGGGCCATTTATGCTCAAACCGGCCTGGTGTTGTTGGGGTTGGTGCCTTTTTCCAGCCATAACTGGGGTGTGATGATCAGCATTGCCTGGACGCGCGGGGCTATTTTTTTCAAAGATTCGGCGGCCTATATTCTGGCTCCGGTGTTTACCATCGCTTTCTTTCAACTGGCAATGGTGTGGATGAGCCGTTCGCTGGAAGAAGTGTTCAATCCCAGGCTGCGGGCGAGGGGGTAAAATATGGAGAATCAAACTGCTCAAAAACTCCCCTGGATCAGGCAAAATGTCGAGGATGCCGTGCTGTCGGTGCGCGATGTGGCGATTGAGTACAAGGCCGAGCGAGGGATGGTCAAGGCGGTGCGCGGTGTGGATTTTGACATTTTTCCCGGCGAGAGCCTGTCCTTGATCGGCGAAAGTGGCTCGGGCAAAACCACCCTGGGGCTGGGGTTGATCCGGCTGCTGGTCAAAACGGCACGGATCACGCGCGGACAAATCATCTATCGACAGGATGGGGTCGGCCACGACGTGCTGAGTTGGGATGAAAAAGAGATGCGCCAGTTTCGCTGGCAGGGCTGCGCGATGGTGTTCCAGTCTGCGCTTAGCGCGTTCAATCCGGTGCTGCGCATCCGCGACCAGATGTATGATACGGTCAGGGCGCATCGCCCCACCTCTTATGCCGAAACGATGAAACTGGCCAGCGAATTGCTGCTGCGCGTCCATCTGGAGCCAGACCGGGTGCTGCGTTCGTATCCACACGAATTGAGCGGCGGCATGCGTCAGCGCGTGTTGATTGCCATGTCTTTGCTGCTCAACCCGCCGCTGATCGTCCTGGATGAGCCGACTACGGCGCTGGACATTCTCACCCAGCGCACGATCATTGATTTGCTTCGCGCATTACAGAATGACCTCCATTTTGCCATGATGTTTATCTCGCACGACCTGTCGCTGGCGGCCGAGTTGGCCGACCATGTGGCGACCATGTATGCCGGGCGGATCGTGGAGTATGGCACGGTCAAGCAGATTTTCTACGAGCCGCGTCACCCTTATACCCTGGGGCTGATCAAAGCTGTGCCGACCGTGACCGGAGCGTTCCAGGACCTTAGCTCGATTTCGGGGTCGCCGCCCGACTTGATTGATCTCCCCAGCGGCTGCAAGTTTCATCTGCGCTGTCCTTTTATGACCGAGCGGTGTCGGCATGAAGAGCCCGAGTTGACCCACATCGGGCCAGAGCATGCGGCAGCCTGCTTTTACTGGCAAGAGGTGGAACAAAAAGCCGACCAGAGTTGGGATCAATTGGAAAAGGCGCGGGGAGGACGGGCATGAGCGACGATATCTTGATCGAGGCCAGGAGTTTGGGCCGTTCTTTTGGGGCGCGGAAAAAGAAAATCTGGGCGGTTGAGGACGTTTCATTTGCAGTGCCGCGCGGCGAGATTTTGTGCCTGGTGGGCGAGAGCGGCTGCGGCAAGACCACTACCGGCAAGCTGATCGCCGGGCTGATCCGCCCGACGCGCGGCGAAATTTTGTACGAGGGTCAAAATATCTGGCAGATGGACAGGCCGGCCTTCAAACGGTATCGCACTGGCGTGCAACTGATCCACCAAGACCCTTATGCCTCGCTCAACCCGATGCATACTATCTATGACATCATCACGGCGCCTTTGTTTCGCCACAAGCTGGTTTCCAGCCGCGCCCATGCCTGGAAGCGCGCCTGTGAGTTGTTTGAGATTGTGGGGTTGACTCCGCCGGAGGACCTGCTGAAAAAGCACCCGCACGAGTTGAGCGGCGGGCAGCGGCAGCGAGTGTCGGTGGCGCGGGCGTTGACGGTCAACCCCAGTTTTATCGTCGCCGATGAGGCCGTTTCGATGGTAGATGTGTCCATCCGGGTCAGCTTGCTGACCATGTTGGGGCGGCTGCGCGACGAGTTTGGGGTGACTTTTTTGTTCATCACCCACGACCTGGCCCTGGCCAAATACTTTGCCTGGAGTGGGCGCATTGCGGTGATGTATGTGGGCAACATGGTTGAGATTGCCGATACGCCGCGACTGGTGAACGATCCGCTTCATCCTTATACGCAGGCCTTGCTGTCGGCGGTGCCAGAGGCCGATCCCGATCTGACGCGCCACAAACAGCGGGTGCCGCTGCGCAGCCAGGATATTCCCAGCCTGGCCAATCTGCCGCCGGGCTGTCATTTTCATCCGCGCTGCCCGCGCTTTGTGCAAGGAGTGTGCGATGTTGAGCGTCCGCCTTTGCTGCCGACCAGGGATGGGCGTTTTGTGTCTTGCCACGTGGTAGCCAGGCAAAAGGCAGAGGCATGATCAGTCCGCAGGCCGGGCAGGCCGTCTTTCGCATTGCCTTTTTGATGGTGGTTCTTTCTATTGTGATGCTGTTTGTGCTGACGCCCGGCACGGCCGAGTTTGTCATTTCTGTCGTGACTCTGGTGATCGGCCTGATCATGATCGGTGTTATTTTTGTGTTGGTGCGCGTGGTGGGGCGGTGAGATAGTGCGCGAGGTTAAATTTCGTCGGCTGCTAGATGAGATAAATGCCTTGCGCGTTCAGTTTGAGTTAGAACAGGGCCGGGTACTTGTTTACTGTGCAATTGGAATGTTGTTTTGACAAAGAATGGATGGAGCCAATACCGTCAGAGGTATGAAGAGTGGTTGGAGAAAAAATGAACAAACCCAAGAATGGGTTCACTGAAAAAACTCGCTGAGGTGCCCGTCACTTGAATTTGATTGAATATGGTTATGCTTTAGAAGTGTCGAATTTTCGTAAAAATTCACCAAAGTGACGGGCACCTGACCTGCAAAGACTTTTTTCAGTGCAGTCAAGAATATCGTTGAACGAAACATTGCTTTGGTAGGTGAGCTTGTGCGCTATTTGCTTGATAGGCCCCAAATACTCAGTTCCCTGCCGGACGATTTTGAGTTGATTATACTACCTGACGATGATCCAGAGATTTGTTTGTATAATCTGGAATTGCTGAACACACTGGACAAACCGGTTGTGTTTGCGCGCTTGAGGTCGAGCCAGGAAAATGTTGTTGAGCAAATTCATCCGAGCCTGTATGTGCCAGTGGCAGCATAACCCTATTCAATGAGTTTGAGTTTTATTCAAGACTCTCTTGAAAAAAGGTGGATTTAACCACAAAGAACACAAAGGTCACAAAGAAAATTCAGGTTGAGCTTGAAATTGTTCAAATACAACATTGAAATAATTAATGCAAGTCTTGACTTTCTTCGTGTACTTGGTGTTCTTGGTGGTTTTTTCAGTGGACTCATTCAAGAATTTGCGGAAAAAACCAAGCCGAGTTTTGACATTGTTCAAGAAATCTTGCAATACTTGCATTCTCTGTGCCTCGGCGGTAAAGCTTTTTTCAGAGGACTCGAACAGGAAGGAGGTGTGGCGAAGAAAATCGGTGTTTTTTGTTTCTCGGTCGTTTCTATTTTTTGTCTGAAATCCAAAGGAGGATGATTTTCATGAAAACCAAGCGTTTTGTGTTTGCGGTGTTTTGCACCATCACCATTCTGGCGACCCTGGCGGCCTGTGCCACGCCAACCCCGCAAATCATTGAAAAAGTCGTGACCCAGGTGGTCAAGGAAACCGTCAAAGAGACGGTCATGGTCGAAGGCAAGTCGGTCGAAGTGACCAAAGTGGTGGAAAAAGAAGTGACCAAAGTGGTCAAAGAGCAGGTGGTGGTCACGGCTACTCCCGATCCATCCAAGAAGAAACCGGCCGTCTTTAACGGCGCGTACCCCTACTCGGTGCCGCCGCAGGGCCACTTTAACTTTTTCGCCAGCGGCTTTCTCGGTGTCGGCATCTATCAAGACCTGTGCGAGCTGCCCTCGTTCTTTTACAAGTGGGCCACCGGCGAATACATCCCCTTGCTGGGCACCGATTACAAGGTCGAGCCGCCCGACAAGGTGCGTCTGATCTTGCGCAAGGGTGTCAAGTGGAGCGATGGCTCGGACTTTACAGCCAAAGACGTGGTGGCCACCTTTACCATCGGCCGCCTGCAAAACTATTCGGTGTGGAACTATTTGAGCAAAGTGGAAGCGGTAGATGACTTTACTGTGCTGTTCACCATGGGCAAGCCGGCCCTGCCGGCGGTGCGCCTGGTCCTCAAGCAGCGCATCGCCCCCTCGTCGGTGTACGGCCAGTTTGCCGCCGACGCTCAAAAGCTGTTCGATGCTGGCAAGACCAGCCAGGACCAGGAATGGAAAGATCTGCAAACCAAGCTCAGCGAGTTCCGGCCTGAGAAAAAAGTAGTCACCGGCCCCTACACCATCCCCAACCTGAACGATGTCAACGAAGCCCGTCTGACCATGGTCAAGAACCCCACTTCGTTCTGGGCCGACAAGGTCAAGTTTGACGAGGTGTTGATCTACCAGGGCGAGACCCCGGTCATTACCCCGCTGGTGATGTCGAACCAGGTGGACTATGCCACGCACGGTTTTGCCCCGGCCACCGAAAAGGCCTTCAAAGAGTTGGGCATCCGCATCGTGCGCCCGCCTATTTTCTCCGGTCCGGCGATCATCTTTAACCTGAAAATCCATCCCTTTGAGCTGCCCGAGTTCCGCAAGGCCGTCGCCCACGCGATCAATATGGACGACAATGCTTTCGTTTCACTGGGTGAGTCGGCCAAGAACCAAATGTACATGACCGGTGTCAGCGACAACATCATTGCCACCTGGCTGACCCAAGAGCAGTTGAACGAGATGGACAAGTACGAGTACAATGTGGACAAGGCGGCCAAGATCCTGGAAGGCCTCGGCTTTAAGAAAGGCGACGATGGCATCTGGGTGGATGACAAGGGCGCCAAGTGCGAGTACGAGTTGATCGTGCCGGCCGAGTACGCCGACTGGAGTGGCGCGGCCGAGAATGCCGCTGCCCAGCTGACCAAGTTTGGCATCAAGACGACCATGCGCGGCGTCACCTATACGCAGATCGGCGACCAAGTCAACAAGGGCGACTTCCAGATGGCTATCCAGGGTTGGGGTTCGGGCGATCCGCACCCGTATTTCTCGATCCGCGCCGACTTTTTCAACAACAACTCGGCGGCCCAAAAGACCGGCGACCCGACTCTGCCCGGCATCGCTTACTCGCTGCAACGCACGGTGAACGGCAAAGAGGTAGACCTGGAGCAGATGATCATTGACTGCATCGAGGGCCTCGATCTGAACGCCCAAAAAGGCCGCGTCTATGATCTGGTGAAAATCTTTAACCAGGAATTGCCGCGCATCCCGCTGTGGGAGCGTTACGGCAATAACCCCATCCAGGACGGCTTGAACACCACCGGCTGGCCCAAGGACGATGATCCGCTGTTCAAGAACAGCCCGTATAATGACTCGTTCGTGATCCTGTGGATCCTCGACGGCACCGTCGGGCCGATCCAAAAGTAGCCTTTTCCGATCCAATGAAAAAAAGAACTGCGAGCCTGGCTCGCAGTTCTTTTTTGTTGTTGTGTCGGAGCATTGGTTGAGATGGCAGGTTGAGCTGGTCGAACCCCTGCCGAAACCTTGCCGAAACCAACGCGGTTATTCGTCGCACTGTGCGGCGATGGTGATGGTCTCGATCCAGTCATAGGGCGCATAGGGGTCTTCTTGAGGGTCGCGCGGCAGCAGGCTGTTGACCACCTCCATACCTTGCTTGACCCGACCAAAGATGGTGTACCCGCCATCCAGATCGGGCGCGGCCTGGTAGGTGATAAAGAACTGACTGCCGTTGGTGTTGGCCCCCGAGTTGGCCATCGAGACCATGCCGGGGCCGTCGTGCTTGAGGTTGGGATCGATTTCATCGGTCAAGCGATAGCCCGGCCCGCCAAAGCCGCTGCCGGTGGGGTCACCGGTCTGGGCCACAAAATCGGGCAAGACGCGGTGAAATGGCGCGCCGTCGAAATAGCCTTCGCCGGCCAAAAAGACAAAACTGTTGACGGTGTTGGGCGCGCTTTGGGGCAGCAATTCGATGCAGAACGCACCTTTGTTGGTCTTGACTGTGGCAAAGTAAGGCTTGGCGGGGTCAATGGTCAGCGGCGGGGCGGCCTCGTATTCAGGGCCGTAATAGTTGTACAGGCGGGCCAGCCCGCTCAACACCATATCGTTCAACGGAATTTGCTGGGGGTTGAGGTATTGCCCATTGATGAACAGGGTGGGCGTGCCGGGGATGCCGATGCTGCTGGCTTTTTCGTACTGCTTTTGGACGATGCTTTTGTAGGTGCCGCTGGTGAGGGCCTGGGAAAATTTGGTTACGTCCAGGCCCAATTCCTGGGCATAGCCTTCCAATGTTTTTTGCACCTGAGCGGCCGATTGAGTGCTCCATTCTTGCTGGCGGGCATACAGCAACTCGTGCATCTCCCAGAATTTGCCCTGTGCGCCGGCAGCTTCGGCGGCTTCGGCAGTGATCATGGCCTTGTCGTGGATCGAGATCAGGGGGAAATGGCGGTAGACAAAGAGAACCTGATCGGGGTAGGCATCGGCCAGCCGTTTGAGCATGTCGGCGACGCGCGAACAGTAGGGGCATTGATAGTCGCCATATTCGACCAGGATCATGCCGGCGTCGGCGGCGCCGCGCTTTTGGTCATCGTCACTCACCTCGGGAATCTGCCAGGCCGGGGTGGGCGTGAGGGCCGTTTGTGGCCTGGGCCAGCGCGAAGTGGGAGTGGGCTGCGGAACGGACGTGGCTGGAGCCTGCGCGTCGGCAGTTGGCGTGGGCAACGCCGATTTGGTGGGCGTCGCCGGCATCGTCGGGGTGACGGTGGCCGTCGGTGGACGTGGGGTGGCGGTGGGCAGCGAGACGATGGTGGCTGTAGGGGATGGTTTCTGGCAGGCTGTCAGCGCGCCGAGCAGCAGGGCGATGAACAGGGCCAGGGTCCAAGAGCGTTTAGACATAGAGACTCCAATCTGAAAAATGGAGACCTGGCAGGTCTTGTAATCTGCCAGGTCTGCGTTGACAAGACATTGGGTTGTGACAAAATGTTCAGGCCGACGGCGCCAGCGGCAGGATGATGGTAAAGGTTGAGCCAACGCCCACTGTGCTGGACACCTGAATCTGCCCGCCGTGCGCTTCGATCAGCGATTTGGCAATGTTCAACCCCAGGCCGGTGCCGCGCACCACGTTTTCGGTGCCGGGTACGCGGTAGAACCGCTGAAAGAGCTTGTCCAGGCTTTCGGGGGGGATGCCCACGCCGGTGTCACGGATCGAGATGGCAAGCTGATTTTCGCTGCGTTTGACAATAAAGTCCAGCCGGCCATGATCGCGGTTGTATTTGACGCCGTTGCTGGCCAGGTTGAGCAGAATTTGTTTGAGGCGGGCTTCATCGCCGATGACGACCCATTTTTCGTCGGGGATGAGTTTTTCGATCACGATGCCGCGTTCCTGAGCCTGCGGCTCGATGATCAAGATGGTATCGCGGATCAATTGCTGCATATCAACCGGCTTTTGCTCAAAACGCACGCGGCCGGCTTCGAGGCGCGCCCAATCCAAAAAGTCGTTGACCATTTGCCCCAAACGGCGCGACTCGCGATAGATGGTTTCGGAAAATTGCTGTTTGACTCCGTCGGGGACGCCTTCCATTGTCAGCATTTTGGCATAGCCCATGATCGAGGTCATGGGGGTGCGCAGTTCGTGGACGACTTCGGAAACCAGGTCGCTCTGCTCGAACAGGCGGGCGTTTTCGATGGCGACGGCTGCCTGTCCGGCCAGCAGGGTCAGCAGGCTGAGGTCCTGGTCGCTAAAGCCGGCCAGTCCCTTTTTGTTCAGCACTTCCAGCGCGCCGATCACCTTGTCGCGACGGATCAGCGGCACGGCCAGGATGGAGCGAGTGACGAAATGGGTTTCATCGTCGGTTTTGCCAAAATGTCGTTGATCGTTCTGCACATCGTTGACGACGGTGGGTTGCCCGTTTTTGACCACCCAGCCGGCGATGCTGCCATCCATCGGCACGGGGATGCGCTTGAGCTTTTCGCCCTTTTCGCCGGTGGCGGCCTCGCCAGATGCGGAGAGGAAGAACAGTTCGTTGGTTTTGTTGTCGCGCAAAAAGATGGATCCGGCCTCGGTTTCGGTCAACTCGGTGGCGACCTGATTGATCATTTGAAGCTGGATTTCCAGGTTGAGCGTCTCATTGAGCTGGCGGGTGACTTCGAGCAGGCGTACCAGGTGATCGATCCGCTGTTGCTGATCTTGCTCGATATGGGTTAATTGGCCGTTCAAATTGGAAACGCAATTTGGCTCGCTCATCGTCTTTTCCCCTTGCCTGTGACACCGGTCAGTATTGGAAACTGGTAAAATTGTATCATTTTTTACGTGTCATGGCAAGTGTCAAGATGTGGGATGTGGTTGGAGCCATGTTTCAAACACGGCAGCCACGTTCTCGGCGCTGACGCCGATGCCCCATTCGCACTGGGCAAACACGCCGCCGCGCCCGTCGTCCAGGGCAGCGCGCACGCGGCGCACGGCCACGCGCACCTCATCGGGGCTGCCAAAGGGCAGGACGTGCTGGCGGTCTATTTCGCCCCAGAACGTGATCTGGCCTTTGTATTGCCGCCCCAGCGATTCAATGTCCATACAAAACAGTTGTGAGTTGACCGCGTGCACGCCGATTTCGATCAAATCGGGGTAAATGTCGGCGATATAGCCGTCTGAGTGGAAAAAGACAAATTTGCCGGCGCGCCGGATCAGCCGACAATAGTCTTGATAGAGCGGTTTGAAAAATGAGCGCCATTGACGGGGCGAGATGAGCAGACTGTTCTGCGTTCCCCAATCGTCCATAAACGAGATGGCATCTACATCGGTTTGCGTCCACATTTCAATCTCGCGCAAAAAAAACTCGTGTACCATGTCGCGCAGCCGATAAAGCCCGGCCGGTTCCTCGGCCAGGTCCACAAACAGGGCTTCGCTGCCGCGCAGGAATTGCATGCGCTCAAAGGGGCGCACGGTGGTGCCGGCCAGGACAAAACGGGTGGTTTCGGCGCAGCCGCGGTTGACCTGGCTGAAATCGGCCTGATTGAGGATTTCGGTGGGCGGGCGAAAATGGGTCAGCGCCGACCAATCGGCCAGCGGCGGCCCTTTGACCTCGCCGACCACGCCCGGCTCGTAGACGTGCCACTCGCAGCCCCAATCGTCGGTGTATGCGCCGACGGCATTGGGGACGCCGCGGGCGCGCTCGCCCGGTCCATAGCGCACCTGGGGACCGGTCATGTCGGGCGGAAAGCGTTGGCGCATGGCCTCCAGTTCGGCGCGGCGAAACATGTTGATGCCCGGCAGCGTCCACAGGTCGCGGGGGGCATGGTCGGGTTGTGCAAAGCGCAGGGTGCGGATCACTCGTTCGCGGCTGTCCATCGTTTACCCCTTTCGCAAAAAGGCCATGGCCTCGTCCATCGGGCAACCGGCCTGGCCGATCACCCGGTCGGCGCCGCCGTAATAAATCCACAGCTCGCTGCCGACCTGGAGGGTGGCACAGCTAAAGACCACATGCGGCACATCGCCGATATGCTCCCACGGCTCGCGCGGCTCGAAAACGAATTCGGCCGGGCGCGACAGGACGCGGGTGGGGTTCTCCAGATCGAGCAGGGCCAGTCCTTGCCGGTAAAAGTTGTGTTCGTCTACGCCGTGATAAACCAGCAGCCAGCCTTCGGGGGTGTAGAGCGGCGGGCCGCTGATGCCCACTTTGAGCGATTCCCAACCGGTGCGCGGGCCGAACACCAGTTGATGATCGTCCCAATGTCGCAGGTCATCCGAGTAGGCCAGCCAGATGGATGGCGGGCGGCGGTGAAACATGGCGTATCGCCCGCCAATTTTTTGTGGAAACAGGGCGTGATCCTTGTTGTCCTCGTCGGGCAGCACCACGCCCAGCCGCCGCCACTGAACCAGGTTGTCGCTGACGGCCAGGCTGGCGCGCGGGCCGGCCACCGAATAGCCGGTGTAGGTCATGTAAAATGCGCCATCGAGCCGGGTGATGCGGGGGTCTTCGACACCGCGCGTCTCGAACGGCCCGCCATAGGTCAGCACCGGCTTGTCCAGCCGCGACCAGTTCAAGCCGTCCACGCTGATGGCATAACCGATGGATGAGAGATAATGCACCCCCTGGGCGCGGTAGAGCATGTGGAACAGGCCGTTATGCTGGATCACGGCGCAATTAAAGACGTTCAGGGCTTCCCATTCGTGCAGCGGATGGGGTAACAAGATGGGGTTTGATGTACAACGTTCAAATTGCATCGGGCCTCCTTGTGAGACACTGAAGCGATGAAATATTGAAATTTTGGCGGCGCAGTTGTCGGATATACAAAACCTGGCAGGCCAACTTGGCCTGCCAGGTTTTTCAATTAAAAGCTGATTTCGCCGCCATAATAGAGATACATGTCGTCGAATTGGAACTCCATCGGGTGCGCATAATCTTTGCGCAGGGCGGTGTAAAAACCCACATACAGCTTTTCGGGCAGGTTGGCGTCGGTCACCTCGAACACTTTTTTGAACTCGGTCCACTTTTCTTCGGCCGAGGCATAAAATTCCAGCTTGGTGCCACGCCGCACGATGCGGAAGCGGTTCCACACTTTGCGGTCATAGGTGATATAGGCGGTTTCGATGCCGTTAGCCAGTTCGGTGGCCGTGCGGGTGTGCGAGTCGGTCAACTTCCATTTTTTGACCACCCAGCGGCGCGGCGAGTTGACGCTGTCTACCAGGCGGATCTGGAAGGTATAGACCTGGTCGGCCGAAGGCTTGGTCGGGTCAATGGGCTTGTCGCTGATCAAGATGCCGTATTCGTCGCCATAAGTCACCAATCCATAGGTGTCTATGGTCGAACGCATTGAGGCTTCAAAGACAAAATCTTGGAATACGGTTTGCGATTCCGGGCCGGTGACAAAGACGTGATCGCCGTCGTCGCGTGCCCATATATGGTAACAACTCCCATCTGGCGAGGTGCGGGTGGTCTTTTCGGTGTCATAAATATAGCCCACTTCAAACTCTTCGGACACAGAGCCATCAGGGTTGAGAGTCTTTTTCTTGTGATAGGGCCAGACATCCCAAACGCCAAAGTTTTCTCGGATGACGACGGCGGTGGCAAATTTTTTCAGGGTGACGGGTAAATAGATTTTGCCGATGACCGGAATGGTGACCTGGGCCACGGCCGTGCAGCCGGATGCGTTTTTACCGGTCAGCACCACTGTTTTGGAGCCGCCCATCTTGAAGGTGTGCTGAACAGTGCTGGCCGTGGTGGTGACCACCGTGCCATCGCCAAAGTCCCATCGCCGCTCTATGCTGCCGCTGCCAATGTCGCTGAATTGGACGGCCTGGCCGGTCTGGATGTTGAGAGAAGGGTTGTATGAAATGCCAACCACCGGTGGTTGGGCCACGACAATGTCTTGAAAAGTGGCATCGGTGCAGCCGTTGGTGCTGGTAACGGCCAATGTGACCCGCCATGTGCCGAGTGTGCTGAATGTATGCCAGGCGGTCGAAGAAAAGGCTGTGCTGTTGTTGTCGCTGAAATGCCATTTCCACGCCTGTGCCTGGCCGATGCCGCTCTGGCTGGCATCAACAAATTGGGTCGGCACGTTCAGGCATGCCGTGCTGCCCAGGTTGGGCGAGATGACGAACGAAGCAGCGATGTGATCAATGGTGATTTGTTTCGAGACCACATCCTGGCTGCCCAGCGTGCTGGTGGCGGTGAGCCAGATGGTGTATACGCCGGGCTGGGTATAGGCATGGTTGACTGTGGAATTGTTGCTGGTGCCGCCATCGCCCAAATTCCAGGTCAGGCTTTGGATGCCGCTGGTGGCTGTGCTGAGGCTGCTCATAGATACCATGCAGCCCTGACAGACTGTATCGGGGGCGTCAATTTGAGCGTGGACATTTTCTTGCACCCGAACCTGGACATTGTCCAGGAATGCGCCCAGTGCGACGCCGCTGTCGTCGCTGTGAAAACGAAAGGCGATATAGGTGCTGGAATCGCCTGGCAGGTCGCTCAGGTTGACGGTAGCATTGACCCAGGCGTTCATGGTGCTGGTGGGTACTGGCACAAAAGTAAATTCGACGCCGTCGGTCGAATAGCCCCAGTCCAGTCCATCGCCTTCGGCCAGCGAAATCCAGTATGAAAAAGACAATTCGGCGGTCAATACCTGGGTGTTGAGCGGACCATAAGTGACGGTGGTGGTCAGGTTGTTGGTATAGGGGGTTACGCCGGCTGGCAGGCTGCCGCCGGCGCCGCCGGCCATACACCAGAGTGTGTTCATCTTGTCAATGGTTCCCAGCGTAACCCGTTCCCACTGATAACCGATGTTGCTGGTGATGTTTTGCCCAATGGCCGGGTATTGAGAGCCAAAGTTGCCATCAAACTCGTCGCGCATCAGCACAATCGCGGTGGCATGGGCCTCCAACGGCTGCGCCTCGTCGCCGGGCCAGGCAGCCTGGATGCTTGCCGTGTGCAGCAAGATCATGACAAACAAAAGGCTTGTGCCGCTGATTGCAGCGGCCAAAATGGATGAACGGTGTTTCATGGTGCTTTCCTTTCTCTGCAAATCACCCAATCGGCTGAACCAAACTCCCGCAGAAGCAAGCCGGGAGAAAAGCGTCTGCGGGAGTGAGGCAAGCCAGGTCAGATTGGGTTTAATAAGGCATGCTGAGCGGAGTGAGTTTGAAATTATCAAACTCGATCTCGTCTCCTGACCATTCGTATGAAGTGACCAACAGCCCGACCAGGCGGTTGGTGCCATAGGTGCCATCGCGGACATATTCATAAGGGTCGGGCAGGGGCATGAGAATGCCGTTGACGTATGGATAGATGCGATCCTGGATGCGCACAATGGTCAGGTGGTTCCAACCATCCCAATTGCGCACAAAATCGGGCGCGCCGCCCCAAACGGTGAGGTCATGGACAATGAATCGTTTGGTTGTGGTATTCAGGCCATCAAAACGAGAAACCACCCAGAAGGGTTGAGAGAGGCCAAAGGCGAGGCTAAAGTTGTAACCCTGCAACCAGTCATTGCTGCCGCCAAAGGCCAATCCAAAGGCAGTCCATGTTTGCGGGGCGGGCGGCTGCTGATCGTGCTTCCACAAAAAGCGGCCATCCACTTCAAGTTGGAAATCACCCAGTGGACGCCAGTTCGGGTGAATGACCCAACGGTCCGAATTGTCTTTGACGCCGCAGTACAGCAGGCTGTTTCGCCAATCAAAAAAAGTCTTGGTGTTGTTGTCAAAGCCGGCTTTCAGGTTCATGATCGTCCAGGATGGGTCGTGCGTGTCAAAAGTGTCCAGGCGGACAGGTTCGGACTTGAACATCAGGGGAAAGTACAGTTTGGTGATGGGGGTTTGAGCCTGGGCTGCATAGCGGGGCACTCCGCCGAGGGTGACAGCAACAGCCGCAAGCAATGCGCAGATCGTGATAAACCGGTAAATCCTTTTCAATTACGAGTCCTCCTATGATCGAATGGGGGTTTGGGGTTATGACCGAGGCTACGGGGCGTCAGTGCCAACCGAACTCTCCAGCCTCTGTCACAACGTATCTACAAAAGAGATACAAGGGGAAAATTATAGCGTGTTTCAGATGATCTGTCAACCAGATAAGGCGCAAGATGGGTTTACCGTCTTGCATGCCAGGCAAGGGTATGATATAATGCCCCAAGTTTGGACAGGCAAACCTTTCGAGGTCAGGCTCTATCAGGTACAAGGAGAACAAGATGGCACTCGATATTCAGGTGGAAAATCTCAAGCGGGTCAGTCTGGTCAAGATCGCCGGGCGTGTAGACAGCAGCAATGCGCGCGACCTGGAACAGGCTTTGCAAAAGTTGATGGCCGAAGGCTATTATCAAATCGTGGCCGACCTGGCCCATCTGGAATATATCAGCAGCGCGGGGCTACATGTGTTGATCTCGACGCTCAAAGAGTGTCGGCGGCATGTGATGGGGGGCGATCTGCGGCTGTGCAACATGTCGGAGCGCATCGCCGAGGTGCTGGATCTGGCCGGGATGATCCCGCTGTTTCAGATTTTCGACAGCACGGTGCGGGCCGTCGGTAGCTTTTGAGTCGGTCAACGCTATGCCTGACCCTTGTTGCTTAACCGTCCCTGGTCAAGCTGACCAGTTGGAGACCATACGACAATTTATGGCACGTGTGACTCATCAGATCGGCCTGGATGAGTGCGAGTCGTTTCGAGTGCAAATGGCCGTAGATGAGGCCTGCGCCAATGTGATTGAGCATGCCTATGGTGATACACCAGGTGATATTGCGATCTGTTGCCAGTGGACGGCCCAAGAGTTGACGGTGCAAATTCAGGATTATGGCCGTCCCTTTGATCCGCAGGCAGTGCCTCAACCTAACCTGAGCGCCGATTTGGAATCGCGCACGCCGGGGGGGTTGGGGCTTTATTTTATGTACAAGATGATGGATGATGTGTGTTTCGAGTTTGGAGCGGATGGCTGTAATACCCTGACAATGTCCAAGCAAATCAAGTCCGACCCAACTCTACCCTGACCCAGTTCTACGTTGATTTTTTCGGAGTTCCCCGTGAATCGCTCCCGCCGTGCCTTGTTTGTGCGTCTGTACCGTGTCGGTGTTGGCGCGGCCGGCATCCTCGCTGTATGTTGGCTAATTCCCCAATTGCCCTGGCGGCAAATCGGTCTGCCCCTGGTTTGTTTGACCGGCGTCTCGGTGCTGATCAAGCAGGCCGGTTTTCATGTGACCCCTCAGGTGATTCACAGCCTGGTTGGCGTGATCGATCTGGCTGTGGTGATGCTATTCGGTCCGGTGGCCGGCGGTGTGGCCGCTGCACTCAGCGAATTGATCTACTATGGTCTGCACATTTGGCGGCGGCGGCGTTTTTTCCAGGTGGAGATCGTCGAAGCGGCTCTTTTCAGCGTGGGGCTTAAAATTCCCCAGTCGCTGGTTTCGGGCTGGCTTTATGGGCAGTTGGGCGGCAGCGACCTGGCGACCATCGGGCCGGCGCACATTCTGGCTCTGACGGTCTTGTTTGTGTCCTGGTTTGTCCTGGATCATCTGGGCTGGGCCATCATCGAGTGGCTGAGTGGCGGTTGGGTGCAGGTCTGGGCTTTTTTGCGCACCATCTGGCGCATCTCGTTGATGGTTGAACTGCTGCCGCTGTGGGCCTCGGTGTTGATCGCCTTTGTGTACGCACAGGGCAACATGTTTGTCCTGGTTTTGCTGCTGATGGGGCTGATCGCCGTGGCTCTGGTGGTGCGGCGGCTGGCCGATTCGTGGCAGCAGGCCCGGCGGCAGCTTGATGAGATGATCGTCTTGAACCGTGCCGGACGCGCCATCGTCGGTGCGCAATTGGACGTGGATCAGGTCTGCGAGTTGATCTATCAGCAAGCCAGCCAGATCGTAGACACGTCTATTTTTCACCTGGGCCTGTTTGAAAACGGCGATCAGTATGCCATCAAAATTTGGGTGCGCGATCATGTCCGTTTGCCCGCTCAGACCTTTCCCGGTGCGGCGCACGAGGGCATTGTAGGTTGGATGCGTCAATCGGGGCAGCCGCTGCTGGTGCGCGATTTTCAGCGTGAGATGGACTCGCTGCCGGCGCGGCCGCGCTATATCAGCGATCACCCGCCGCGTTCGGCCGTCTTTGTGCCGCTGCTGGTGGATGACAAGGTGATCGGAGCCATTTCCATTCAACATCCGCAGCCCGATGCGTTTGATCAGGACCATCTGCGCCTGTTGTCGTTGATTGGCAATCAGGCGGCCATGGCGATTGAAAAGGCGCGCCTGTATGAAAAAGAGCATCGTCGGCTCCAGCAGATGGCCTTGATTGACAATGTCAGCCGTCAGGTGGCGGCAATCCTCGATCTGGATACATTGTGCCGTCGCGTGGTGCAGCTCATTCAGCAGACTTTTGGCTATTATCACGTAGGCATTTTTTCTCTCACCCCCGGCACCGGCGAGTTGGTCTCTCAGACCAATATCACTATGAACGGCGAGACGGTATGTCTGCTGCAATCGGTGGGCGAAGGCATTGTGGGTTGGGTGGCGCAAAACGGCCAGCCTTTGCTGGCCAACGATGTGAGTGCCGAGTCGCGTTATCTGTACCGCCAGTCTTTGCCCGAAACGCGCTCTGAACTAGCCGTGCCGCTTCAGGTCGAGGGGCAGACCTGGGGGGTGTTGGATGTGCAGAGTGACCGCCGCGACGCGTTTGGCGAGGATGATCTATTCATCTTGCAAACGCTGGCGGCGCAGGTAGCTGTGGCTATGGTGGATGCACGGTTGTATGCAGCCGAGCAGGAATCGGCCTGGATGAGCACGGCGCTGCTCCAGGTGGCCGAGGCTACCAGCAAGCTCTCCAATTTGACCGATGTGTTGACGACAGTGACGCGCCTGACGCCCATGCTGACCGGGGTGGATCGCTGCGGCATTTTGCTATGGGAGCGGCGAACCGGCCTGTGGCTGCCGACCGAGTCTTTTGGCCTGAGTGCCGAGCAGCAGTCGGCTTTTGCTTTGCTGCGCCTGGATCGCGAGCGGGCGCCGCTGTTTGCCGAAATTCAGGATGAACAGGCGCCGCGCGTTTTGTCCGATCACGAGATTCGCACTCTGCCGGCCGATTTGATGGAATGGTTTGACATTGGCCATCTGTTGATCTTGCCGTTGGTGGCACGCGGCGAGCCGCTAGGCCTGATGTTGGTAGATTATGTCGAGTCAACCGAGTCGTTTAACGAGCGCAAAGTGGGCTTGCTGTCGGGCATTGCCAATCAGGTGGCTGTGGCTATCGAAAATGCTCAATTGTACACCTCGCAGCAAGAACAAGCCTATGTTTCGACCGCGTTGCTCCAGGTTTCCGAGGCGGTGCGCAGCCTCACCGATTTGAGCAGCATTTTGGAAACCATCGTCCGCATCACGCCCATTCTGGTGGGGGTGGAACGCTGCGGCATCTTTTTGCGAGATGAGCCTCAGGACAGTCTGGTGCTGGTGCAGCAGTACAATCTGGCCGGAAGCGACCCCGACTGGCTCGAGTTGGGGCACCTGGATGTCGAACATCCCCTGTCGCGCCAGATTATGAATGGCTACCCGGCCATCGGCGTGCAGGATGATCTGCCCGAACACTGGTTTTATGCCGGGCTGACACCGGTGCGCGCCGGTTTTCCGGTGCTGGCCCTGCCCCTGGTGGCCAAAGGCTATGTACTGGGCGCGCTGCTGGTGGATTATATCGGTGCGCCAGAATGGTTTGCTGAACGATGGGTCCATATCTTGAACGGCATTGCCAGCCAGACGGCTATCGCCATTGAAAATGTCCAGTTGTACCGCCAGCAAGCCGAGCGGCAGCGGCTATCGCGCGAGCTAGAGGTGGCACGCGAAATTCAGGCCAGCTTTTTGCCCGATCAATGCCCCGATCTGCCGGGCTGGGAAATGCAGGCATTTTGGCGGTCGGCCAGCCAGGTGGGTGGCGATTTTTATGATGTGTTTATGCTGCCGGATGGTCGGGTGGGGCTGATTGTGGCCGATGTGGCCGATAAGGGCATTCCGGCGGCTCTGTTTATGGCCCTGTCGCGCACGCTGCTGCGGGTGGTGGCGCAGGACGTGGTGCGGGCGGCAGCGACGTTGGAGCGGGTCAACGATCTGATCATCTCGGACACCCGTTCGGACCTGTTTGTGACGGTGTTTTATGCCATCCTCGATCCGTTAACCGGCGAGTTGATCTATGCCAACGGCGGCCACAATCCGCCATTGCTGGTGCGGCGTAACGGCGATGTGGAATCGTTGCGGGCGCGGGGCATTGTGCTGGGCATCTTGACGCCCATTCACCTGGAAGAACGCCGCGTCGAGCTAGAGCCGGGCGATGTGCTGCTGCTTTACACCGACGGGATTACCGACACGATCAACGCCGACGAAGAGATTTTTGGCGCGGCGCGGCTGGCTGATCTGGCCCGTCGTGAACGCAGCCGTTCTCCGGGTGACTTGTTGACGCTGATCCAGGCCGAGATTGCTGCGTTTGCCGGCGATATGCCCCAGTTTGACGATTTGACCATGGTCGCGCTCAAACGGTCGGTTTGAGCCGGCGCGGTTTGTGTCGTTGCCACAGCGCATTGAGCAGGTGTTGGGTGCGCCAGACGGCAACGGCGGTCATGCCGTGCGCCAGCACGGCAAACAGGGGCGGCGTCTGGCGGGTGTAATATGTCCAACACAGCCGGCTGGTGCCCCATCGCTCTAAAAAATACCCCAGACTGCTGCCGGCCACAAATGATAGCAGCGCGCGGCGGTGATCGGTGGGCGACAGGATGATCAGGGTGCAGGCCAGTACCGCCAGGATGGTCATCGGGTGGGCGATGGTCGGCCAGACAAAAATCCACAACAGCACGTAAAATCCCCCTAAAATGGTCCAATAGAGCAGGCGAAACAACATATCACCGTTGCGGTCGGCCGGGATGAGGCGGGCGGCGATCCATTCCAGGCCGCGCACCAGGCGATTCCACGACAGGGCAGCTATTGGCCAGGCCGGCAAAATCCACAGCGGCGGGCGTTCCAGCGTGTAATAGTGCCACAACCCCGATTGCGTTCCCCAACTTTCGATGGCCAGTCCACCAAACAGACTCACCAGGGCGATCCACACATCGGCCTTGAGGTCGGCCCCGGCCATGATCAGCAGAGACATGACTGCCCAGTCAAAGAACAACAGGCCATCAACCTGCGTCCACAGTGGGCGGCTCCAGTCAATCAAGGCCAGTTCTTGCTCGACCAGTGGCCACCAAATCGTGCCGATCAGCACCAGAGCGGCGATAAAGGTGCTCATCAGCACATAGCTAGAGCGCGTCCAGCCCAGCATGCGGACAATTTTTTTCCACATAGGCATCTCCTTCTGGCTCCTCTCAGCCCGACGCTTGAGCGTCGGCCGCCTCAGCCTGAGTATCGCCGCTCCACAATCGCTGCATTTCGACAGAGGTTTTCAACAGATCATCCAACCTGCCCTGGGCGGCAATGCGCCCGTTTTGCAAAACAATGATGTGGTCGGCCCGGCGCAGCGCAGTTTTGCGATGCGATACGACCAGACATGTCAGCGGCCTGATGTTTCGGTCATGGTCGAAAATGCGTTCCCACAGTTTTCGCTCGGTTTCCACATCCAACGCGCTGGACAGGTCGTCGAAAACGAGGAGGTCGGGTTGGCGCACAAACATGCGCGCGGCTGCGGCGCGCTGCATCTGTCCGCCGGAGAGTTTGACTCCTTTGGCGCCCACCGGCGTTTCCAGGCCGGCATCCAGACCGGCCAGGTCTTTTTCCAGTACGGCCAGGTGAATGGCTTGAGCGATGGTTTCATCGGTGGCATCGAGGCCGAGCAAGATGTTGTTTTTGAGCGTGTCGCTAAACAGGCGCGGCGTTTGGGCGGTATAGGCGCAGCGTGGCGGTGCAAAAAATGCGCCGGCGTCCTCTATGGGCCGACCATTCCACAAAATGTCGCCCGCCTGGCGCGGCAGCAGGCCCAACAGCACGCGCAGCAGGGTGGTTTTGCCCGACCCTACCCGCCCGGTGATCACGGTGAGTGTGCCGGGCGTCAGGCACAGATCAATGTCGGCGATGCCGTGTTCGCCGTCAGAATAATGACAAGTCAGACCGCGCGCCTCGAGCGCACGCAAATGGTCGGTTGGGTCGGGTGAGGGGTATTCGACCGGTGGCGGCGGGCCGTTCAGCTTGAATCGCGCCGGCTCTGTTAGCGCATCCAGCGGCGCGCCCTCCATCAGGTCGCTCATGCGTTCGATAGACACACCGAGTTGTTTGTATCGAGCCATAGCGTTGCCGGCCATCGTGGCCAGTTCGCCGATGCCTTCCAGGAAATAGATAAACAGCGAAAAATCGCCGACGGTAAAGGCGCCGGTGCGCATGGATTGCCCGGCCAGGATCAAGATCACCCCGGTGCTGAGGCTGACCATATTGTTCCACAGAGATTCCAGCACTTGATTGAACAGGTGATCTCGCAGTGCCATTTTGCGGCGTTTTTCGTTCAATTCATCAACGCGTTGGCCGATGCCCTGTTCGGCGGCGGCCACTTTGACGGCCTGTACCGCGCCAAACAATTCGCCGATAAAGCCGGTGACATCGCCGGCGGCCTGTCGGCTGGCCCGCCGGTAGGTCTCGATGCGGCCGGTGGCGATATAGGAGACCAGGCCGATGATGAGCAGCGGGGCCAGGGAGAGCAGGGTGATGGGAACATTGGTTTTGAGCATAGTGATCAGGGCAATGGCAATTACCAGGATGCCGACCAGCAGGTCATTGCTCCAGATCACAAATAGCGGAATCTCGAATACGTCATCGCGAAAGCGGCTGATGGCCTCGCCGGGCGATTCGGGCAGAGGGACGGCCGCCGGGCGGCGGAGGATGTGTCGCAGCAGGTTGCGGCGCAGCAGGGTATTGATGTGGGCAAACAGCGGCTCGTCGGCATAGACAAAGCCCAGATTGCCCAAGGCCATGCCCACCTGGGTGACGATCAGCAGGGCGGCGATGCTCCAGATGTTCAAACCGGTTGGCGCCTGTCCGCTGATCAGGTTGAAAAAGGCGCGCATGGCCAGCCCCGGCACGAGTTGCCAGCACGTGCGGAATGACAGCACCGAGAAAAAATCTACCACCCAGTACCAGAATTGAAAGCGGATCATGCGCATCACTACGCGCCAGACCGGCAGAGATCTTGGGGTGAGATGAGAGCGGGTTTCTTGTTTGGACATAGTCATAACCTGTGAGATCCCATGAGAAGATCAGACCAGCACCTGTTCCAGGCCGGTCTGCAACAAATGATAGAACCGCGAGGTCGGATCGCTGCTCAGACGCTCGCGCTCGCCGTATTCACCTACCTGACCATCTTCCAGGATCAGGATCGAATCGGCGCGGTGAACGGTGTGGAGGCGGTGGGCGATGATGATGGCGGTGCGGTTTTGCAGCAGTCGGTCTATGGCTCGCTCGATGCGCTGCTCGGTGGCCGGGTCTAGCCGCGACGAGGCTTCGTCAAGGATGATCAGGCTGGGATCGCGCAGAAACACGCGGGTCAGGGCCAACAATTGCGCCTCGCCGGCCGAGAGGCCGCGCCCGCCCGATTCCAGCATCGTATCCAGGCCTTGCGGCAGGGCTCCATACCATTCGCCCAGTTCCAGGTCGTGCAATGCGGCGAGGATGCGCTCGTCCGAGATGCGTCGGTCGAAAAAAGCAAGATTGTCGCGCACGCTGGCGCGAAACAATTGCACATCTTGAGTGACCAGAGCCACACGGCGGCGCAGCGACTCGATGTGCAATTGACGAATGTCTGTGTCATTCAACGTAATTTTTCCGTCGGTGGGATCATAGAGGCGCAAGATCAGGCGGGCCAGGGTGGTTTTGCCGCTACCGGTGCGCCCCAACAGCCCCAAGACGGCCCCGGCAGGCAGGTGCAGGTTCACGTTTTGCAGCACCGGCTCTTGCTCGATATATGAGAACGATACGGCCTCAAAGGTCAGTGGCAAGGGGCCGGGTGGCAGGTGGGCGCCGGGGCCATCACCGATGGTCGGGGTGTGGCGGCGCAGGTCGTTCAGCCGCTCGATGCTGGCGCCAATGGTTTGCAGTCCTTCCACCTCGTGCGCCAGGCTCCACAGGGGGCTGCGCAGCAGGTTGATGTAATGCACCACCAGATACACCGTGCCGATGGTCATCAGGCCGGCGCGATGCAGAAAATAGCCCGATACCACAGCGGCAATGTCGGCCAGGGTGATCAGCGAGCCGGTGAGGATGGTGATCGAGACGCCGGCCAGCGAGGCCTTGCGGCTGTGCTTGAGGATGCTGCTTTGCATCCGGTGCAACTCGCAGAGGGCAAACCCCTCGCCACCGCTGGAGCGCAGGTCTTCGGCACCGCTCAATTGTTCTTCCAACGCGCCAAACAAGTCGGCATGTGCCTGTTCGCGGGCGGTGTAAAAAGGCACGGCAATGCCGCGCATGCGGTTCAGAGCCAGCAAAGCAATGAGGGCAAACGCGGTCAGCGCCAGCCCCAGCCGCCAGTCTTCCCAAAACAGGGCGATCAAGATGCCCAGCAGCAAGATCAGGCTGCCGAGCAGCCGAATGACCAGTTGGGAAAAAAATTTGGACAGACTGCTCACATCGCCGTCAATGCGCTGGATCAATTCGCCGGGCGGGTGCTCGGCGTGAAAGCGCATGTCCAGCCCCAGGCAGTGATGAGTCAGTTCGGCGCGCAAGGCATTGGTGGCCGTCCAGGCCACGTTTTCGCCGGTATAGGTGGCGGCCACGGCCACACCTTTTTGCAGCAGGGCAATGCCGATAAAGGCCAGGGCCGCCCATAGCAGCAGGCGACCCTGACCGGCCATAGCCTGGTCAATGAACAGGCGCACGATCTGGGGGTTGATCAGTTGCAGGCCGATGCTGCTCAACAGCAGAACTGTCAGCAGGACAAAGCGGGCCTTTTGTGGGGCAATGTGTCGGGCCAGCAGCAGCCAGTATGATTTGAAGGGAATGTTCATGGCTCGCTCAAAATAGTTTGCAAGGTCTCGCGCGCCTGTCGGCCATAGCCGTGAAAGGCGGTTTCCAGTTCCATAATCATATGGCCTTGAAAATCGGGCCAGCGGTCGAAAACCTGGCGATACGGCACGCAGCCCCAGCCGGGCGGCATGTGAATGTCGGCCTCGCCAAAGGCCCAGCGGTCGCGTTCGATGCCAAACCCGCGATCTAGCAGGCCCAGGTTGTCGCTGAGGTGGATGTGTTTGACCCAGGGGGTGGCCTGCTCGACGGCCTCGAAATAGTCAAAGCCCATATCGTGAGCGGCAATGTGCAGGTGGCCCACATCAACGGTCAGGCCGACGTGCGGCGAGCCGATGGCCTCCAACTGACGCACGATGGGGGCAATGTGGATGCGGGCGTGATGCTGCAACAGCGCTGCGCGCGGCAGACCAAAACGGGCGATCAGGGCGTGTTCCCATTGATGGGTGTCGCCGTTTTCCATGCCCACGATCAGGTTGGCGTCGGCCAGGCGGGTGGCCAGGGTGCGAAAAGCGACCACTTCGCGACGCGCTCCCTCGGCCAGTTCGGCGGTGGTCAGCAGTGTGCGCCGCACCTCGTAGCGAGCCTCGTCCATGGCTTGCAGACCGCTGTGGTAGACCAGGCAGCAGGCTTGCAAAGCCCGGCAAATCTCGATCTGGCTGCGCATGATCTGGCAGCACAGTTCGTGGCGCGAGTCGTAGGCCAGGTTCAGGCGCATCAGGCCATGCACGCTGTATCGCAAATCGAATTGGCGGGTTATGGCCAGAAATTCGGCCAGTGATGGGCGGTGAATTTCGCCGTGCACGATCAGATGAAATGGCGCAATGTCCAATTCGACCAGTTCGATGCCCATCTGCTGAATCTCGGCCAGCCGCTTTTCCAGTTGCAGAAATGGCTTGTCGTCGTGGATGTATCCCAGGTTGATTCCAATGTGTTGAGCGCGCATGTTGCTCCTTACAGGTTCAGATACCACAGCAGCATCACTTCGTGCGCCACATGAGGCTGCGCGGCATAGCCAAAGCGGTGAATGCCGCCCAGTTCGCAGCCCTGACGGGTGTAAAAGCGGCAGGCCGGCACGTTGATGTTTTGCGTCTCGATTTTGAGTTGATGGCAGTTGTGCTGCCTGGCCCAGTCGGCGGCCTGCCAGAACAGCCGGTGTCCTACACCCTGGCCGCGCCAGCCGGTTTGCACGCGCAGGTCCCACAGCACGGCCAGGTCGGAGCGATTTTCCAGCAGATGCACGTCGGGCGAGTTGAGGGCGACGGTGGCCGCGCCGACCGGCTGCATTCCGTCCATCGCCAGGAAAAAGGCCCAGTGGCTTGTATCAAACTTGAGCGGCCAATCGGTTGGCGATTCTTCGACGTCATAGTCTTTGGTGTAGGTCGGCGTCACCGGTTCGAGAACCAGCCGCAATCCGCCCAGCCCATGCTCGATAGCCTCCAGGCGCAACTGCGATTCAACTTGAAAAGCGATAGAGACCTGGGCATAACGGTGCAACTGATTGGCCTCGATTTGAATGATAGACTCAGACATCGGATTCCTCCATAGACATAGAAACCCGGTTTTTGCGCAAAACCGGGTTTCTGGCAAAACTAGGGTGTGCGCCTAAAGCGCGGGTTACTTTTTGGGCGTGTTTTCGGCCAGGCTGGCGTTGGCGTCTTTATCCAACTGGGCCAGGGTGGCATCAATGTCGGCGCCGTCGAGGATGGCCGAATAAGCCTCGGCCATCTTGCGTCGCACGTCTTCATAGCAGGCGCACCATTGCGCTTCATAGGTGCCGTATTGCAGCAGATCAAAGGCTTGCTTGTAGGTGGGGTCTTTGGCAAACACGTCGGTCAGCTTGGCCGCTGCACCGGCGCGCACCGGAAAGTATTGGCTGATCTGCGACCATTTGGCGTTCTGCTCGGCCGAGGTGAACCATTTGACAAACAGCCAGGTGGCCAGTTCTTGTTGCGGCGTGGTCTTGGGGATCGAGATGCTGGCGCCATAGATGTTCATAACCGGCTCTTTGCCACCGTTGTCCATATAGGGCAGCGGAGCCACGCCCCACTGGAACTCGCCCTTTTCCCCGCTCTTGACGGCCTTGCTGTAATAGGGCAGGCCGGAGGACGAACCGATGGTGAACAGCACTTTATAGTTGCCAAAGTCGGTCTGATCGCCATAGTTCTCGGCGATCATTTTGATGCAGCCCTGATCGTACAGTTCTTTCATGAACTTCATGGTCTCTTTGACCACTGGATCGCTAAAGGTGAACGCGCTGCCGTCGGCCTTGTAATAGCTGCCGTGACGGCTGAACACCATGCTGGCAAAACGCGAGGCGTCGGTGCTGATTTCGTAACCGACAGTGCCTTTGTCCTTGTCAGTGGCCTTGCAGGTCATTTCCTTGAACTCGGCCCAGGTCTTGGGCGGGCCATCATAGCCCATCGCCTTGAGCCAATCCAGGTTGTAATACATCACTTCCATTGAGCGGTTGGGCGGGAAGCCCATGCGGAAATGGCCGTCGCCAAACTGCGGGCTGACATCGGCCTCAAAGATGCCCTGGAAAAAGTCGGCCTTTTCCTCTTTGGTCAGACCCCACTTGGGGCTGTCTACGAACAGGTCCAGGTCTACCAGCGCATCAGACATCTGGTACTTGGCCACCTGGTTGGCATAGCCGACCACGAGGTTGGGCAGCAGCTCGGGTTTTTGAGCGGCGATGCCGTTGATCATCTTGTCATAGATTTCGGGATAGCCGCCGGCATACTCGGCAGTCACCTGGATGCCCCACTCGTTGTTCTTGTTAAACTCTTCGATCATTTGCTTGAGGCCCTCTTCGCGCTCTTTGGTGTGCTGATGCCACCAGATCACTTTGGCGCCTTTGGGGTCCACGCTCTCATAAGGGCCGGCCGGCACCGGGGTATTGGTCGGCGCGGGGGTGTTGGTCGGCGCGGCGGCCTGCGTGGCCGTCGGCGCGGGGGTCGGCTGGCATGCCGGCAAAAGGAGCATGCTGATCAGGGCGACCGAAACGAACAGATAGACAAACTTTTTCGACATTTTCTAGTCTCCTCCAAGACAGGTTTGAGAATATGGATACAAAACTAACGGGTCGCGAACCGGTTTTGAACGGACACATCACCTCCTTTACAGGTTGAGTTGATGCGACTCGTCATCGAGTGGTATCTACGGTCGGCACGATGCCCGGTCCCGGCAGGACCAGGGTCGGCGTCATGCCGTCTTGAGTAAAGATGACCTTGTCGGTGAGCTTGAGCGCGCTGGCGTTGGCCAGGGCGATTTGCAGTTGGAGATAGCCCGGATAGCGGGCGTACATTTCGGCTTTGGCGATCTCGATAGCCAGGTCGGCTTTGGCCTTTTCGGCGGCGGCGCGGGCCAACGCCTGGTTGATCTCCAGGTCTTGCTGAGCGGCCAGCAGATCGTTGGCCTTTTGTGCCTCGATCACGGCCTTTTGCGCCAACAGCTTGTCTTGTTCGAGTTGCGCCAGCAGGGTTTGCTGTTTGGTCTCTTCCTGGATGCGGCTTTGGGCCACGGCCACCTCGCCGCGCTGCCGGGCCTGCTCGGCCAGGGCTTCGGCTTCGGCTTTGAGGCGATCTTGGGCGGCTTTTTCGGTATCCAGGCGGCTTTTGGTGATGGCATCCAGCACGCCCTGTACTTCGGGCGAGAGGATGATGTTGGGCACCACCACATTGCTGACCTGAAGGCCATAGTTTTGCGCCAACTGACTCACTTCGGTGTCAATGCATTCGCGCAGCACATCACGCGCCGAGCCGATCACATTGTCGTCAAAGGTGCGTTCGCCGATGCAAACCTTCATGGCTTGACGCGCCAACCCTTCGACACGCGAGCGGGCCACTTCATCCGACAAAAAGATATTGCTGTATTGCGCCCACAGGTTTTTCAAGATATCGGCCTCGGCCAGGTTGGGGCGGAAAATGTCGCCGCTGACCACCAGACCGATGCGTTGCTTGTCTTTGGTGATGATTTCGTCGTCTTGGACCAAAAACGAAATGGCCGTGCTGGAAACACGCTTGATCTCGACATACAGGCCGACATCGGTATAGAGGCCCGGTCCGACGACCTCGTAAATGCGGCCCTGGCGAAAGCGCACACCGACCTCTTGCTGCTCGATGCGCTCCAGAAAATAATAGGGCTTGATGGCCAGGGATAGTATGCCTCCCAGAATCAAAACGCCGATGATGATGACCACAACAATGACGATGGTCGTGTTGGCTCGCCTCATAGTGTAACCTCCTTTTTCTTGTTCAACCTTTCAGGCCGGTGGTGGCAATGCCTTCGATGAACTGCTTTTGTGCCACCAGATACAAAAGCAAGACGGGAATGACGCTGATGCTGGCTCCGGCCATCCACAGATGGGTTTCGGGGCCGGCTTCGCTGACAAATGTTTGCAGCCCTACGGCGATGGGCCGCCACTGCTCGGTGCGGGTGGCGATCAACGGCCACAACAGGGCGTTCCACGAGCTGATAAAGGAAAAAATGATCACGGTCATGATCGGCGCTTTGGACAGATGCAGCACAATTTGCACCAGAAACCGAAAATGGCCGGCCCCGTCAATCTGTGCCGCGTCCCACAGATCGTTGGGAATTTGGGCAAAGAACTGGCGCAGCAGAAAAATGTTGAAAAAGCCGGCCATAAAGGGAATGGTCAGCGCCGGCAGTTTGTCATACCAGTTGATAAAGGGCAGCAGCGGGTTGTTGCCGGTGATGGTCAAAAAGTTGGGAATCATCAACACGGTTTCCGGGATCATCATGGTAGCCAGCAGCAGGGTAAAGATCAGGTCGCGGCCCGGAAAGTGCATACGGGCAAAGGCATAGGCGGCCAGGGTGCAAATGACCAACATGCCGACGATGGTGATCAGGGTAATGATGATGCTGTTGCCAATGTATTTGCCGAATTTGGCCGTGACCCAGGCCTGTCGGTAGTTGCCGGTGAGGAAATCATTGACAAAATAAGAAACCTGATGTCCAAATGTGCGGCAGGTGGTCAGGTCGGTGGACATGACCGGGCCGGTATAGATTCGCCCGGCCTTTTCGGCCAGTTGTTTTTCAAGCACCCAGGTTGGATATTCGCAACAGTTCACATAATCTACGCGCGCGGCCCCGCTGCGACGGTCGGCGGCGGTATAGGCACCGGCCGACGCAAAGGTGATGATCAGGCCGCGCCCGGTGTCATAGGCGCCGGCCGGGATGGGCTGCCAGGCTGTGGTCAAGTTTTCATCTGTCCCGCCGACCGGGACAATCTCGACCGGCTCGGCCTCGTTGTTGACCAGACGAAACCGCCATTCGCCGCCGTCTTCTATCTGCCCGATCTCGACATAATAGCTGTCGGTGTGCAATTCGGGCGTGTTGGGGCGTAGCGTCGGGCTGACCTGGAAACGCTCAACGCTGCCCTCGATATATTTGGGTAGGTTGACGTGCGGGCAGTTGAGTCGTGCCGCGCGTGGCAGCAGTCGTCCGGAGTTGGCCTCGCCCAGTGTCATCACTGAGGTGCTGAGCATCCACAAAAAAGGCAGCAGCATGATCAGCGCGCCCAAGATCAGCACCGCGTACAACCCGGCGCGTCCGGCGATGTGCCTCCACCGTTTGGCATCGAGTTCTCGATCTTTAACCATAGAACACCATCCTTTCGCCTACCTTGCGCTGAATTTCCGACAAAGCCAGGATGATGGCAAACAAGATAAAGGCCATCGCTGCGGCCAGGCCAAACTGCCCCGACCCGCGAAACGTGCGCACGATCAGGATGCTGGTGGTGTCTACCGTGCCGCGCGAGGCGGTTTCATACATCACCCACACGCTGTTAAAAGCCTTGAATGTGCCGATGGTGGCCATCACGGCCAGGAAAAAGATAGTGGGCGACAAGAGCGGGATGGTGATGCGCCGAAAGGCCGTCCAGCCGTCGGCGCCGTCTATGCTGGCTGCCTCGTATAGCTCGTGCGGGATGCTGCCCAGCCCGGCCATGTAAATGACCGTGTCATAGCCGATATAGACCCACCAGTTATAGATCATGACCGAGATGAGGGCCAGGCTGGGGCCGCCCAAGATCACCCCGATGGGGCCGCCGATCTGCGGCCAGACCCACTGCGTGCCCAATTTCTGGTTAATCAGGTCTACCAGGAGCGGCATGATCGGCTTGGCTTCGCTCAGCCAGCGCAGCGGCGGGATGCCCACCACGCCGATCATCTGGTTCATCAGCCCGGTTTCACGCAGAGAAAAGATGCGTTTGAACACCACAGCGGTGGCTACGGTGGGGGCAATGTAGGGCAAAAAATAGATCAGCCGGAACAGCCCGCGGGCATTGATGCCGCGAAACAGGATATAGGCCAATACCAACGAGATGCTGAGCTGCACCGGCACCGTCCCTACCGAATAGAACACGGTATAGATGAGCGAGCGGATCATGGTTTGGTTGCCCAGTTCCCACATGCGGTTAAAATCAATCAGGATAAACACCACTGCACCGCTCAACAGCAGGCAGGCTGCGGCTGCCCGCAAGATGGAGCGCATAGTCGAGTGTGCCAAAACCGCACTTTTCCACACCGGCCAGGCGATCAAGAGCAGGCCGATGCTGACCAGGTAGGTCCATTCGCCCGAAGCGATCAGGCCGGGAATGCTCCAGGCCAGCATACCCACTGCGGCGACAAAAAGGGCGATCCAGCCGATTCGATATGTCCATACCGACCGAGCTTGAGCCTGCCGCTCCTGGCCCCATACCCGCCAGGCAACCCAGCCCAACGCCAGAGCAGCCAACAGTCGGATCACCGACCAGGGGCTTTGCAGCCCCAGCAGGCTGATGTAATTGTCCAGCCCCAGGCAGTCGGTTTTTTCCAGCGCTTGCGGTGCGGCCAGGCCGATGTGTGCCAGCCAGTAGGAAAAGCATTGCGAGCCTTTGGGGGTAATGTTCCACTTGTGCAGGCTGACATAGAGCGAATAGACCACCGGCCACAGGCCAAAAACAAAAATGATCGCCATCGCCGGCAGCAAAAAGAGATAGGCGGTCAGCGACTCGCGCAATTTGCGGCCGCGGCGGCCGCCGAACAGACCCAAAGGGAGAGCAGGTGAAGGTTCGGCCATACGCTGTCCTTTCCACCCCAGGTTAATGGGCGACGATCTGGTGGGTAGAGTGTGCTTTTTGCAATCACGCTTTGCGTTTTGTTTGTCCGCGTCGTTGATGACGACTTGTAATCGATCTAGACTCACAGACCGATGGGATTATAGTACAAAAGAAACAGAGCGTCAACAAAAAATTCGCAGTGACGAGGCTTGCCCTCGTCCAGGTAGGGGCAGGGGCAAGCCCTGCCCCTACCCGCGGCGATTTGCAAAGAGATTATAACAAAGTGGTATTAACGGCTCATTAAGATCGGGTTAAATTCATTTTTCGGGAGAGATCAAATGGCGCGCCAGCAGCAGCGCGGGTTCGGCACAGAGTGAGTGGGGGGCATAGTAATCACTGATCAGGCCGCTGACGTGAAATCCCAGTTTCAAGTACATGTTCCAGCCGGCTGCAGCGACCGGCGCCGTGACCAGGATGTGCCGGCTGGACTGCTGCCGGGCAAAATCCAGGCAGGTTTGCACCAGCCGCGTGCCGATGCCCCATCGCCGATAGTGGGGATGGACGAAAACGCCCTCGATCTGGGCGGCGTGGCCCGATACCGACAGAGAGACCGCCGAGAATCCCACAATCTGCCCCTGGTCGGCCGCCACAAAGAGCGCACGGTCGCTTGAACCGACAAAAATGCCATAGTCCAGGCCGCGTTCAAATGCGTAAATCTGGCTCAACAGGCTGACCACTTCGGCATCGGCAAAGGTGGCCAGGCGATAGACGACACTCCAGGCTTGCTGCCATTGGCGCAGTACCTGGCGATGCTGGCGAAAGGCCACATCGGGCAGCTCATCGGGCTTGAACCAGGCGGCCTCTATGGCGTCGTCGCCGGCCTGAATGTCGCCGTCTACCACATGCGCCGCATAAACCAGCAACACACCCTGGCTGGATGGGTTGGTGAACGAAAAGGCGTTGAGCAGCCCGTTCAGCTCGATGCGCAGGTGCAACTCTTCCCAGGCTTCTCGCACGGCTGCTTCTTCGGCCGATTCGTTCAATTCGACATAGCCGGAGGGCAGGCTCCATCGTCCGCATCCCGGTTCTACGCCGCGCCGCACCAAAGCCACCCGGCCATCTTGTTCCACCAGGGCGCCGGCGGCCACAATCGGGTTGAGGTAAAAGATAAAACCGCAGTCCGGGCAGACCGGCCGCGTCCGGTCGCCAACCGACTGAAAAACCAGACCGGCGCCACACTGCGGACAAAATTTGGGATCCTGGATCATAAGTTCAGCTTGCTCCTTTGACCTGATTATATCACATTTGGATGGCTATCACCATAATGGTATAATGCTCCCTGACATGCACGGGCAGGCATGCTGGATTTTACAGGAGGAGTGTATGTATCTCGGTGCCCCCAAACCCAAACGTCACGATTCGCCCTGGCGGGTGTTGGTTTTGGTGATTTTGATTATCGGCGGGCTGTATGTGCTGCGTCAGCAGGTAGGCGGTGCCAGTTGGACGCGCCCTTTTGATCCCACGCCCACACCCACACGCAGCGCAGAATCGTATTTTGACGAGGCCGAGGCGCTGTATAATGATGGTTTGCTCGATCAGGCTTTGGTTGCCTATCGGCAGGCTTTTGCTGTTGATTCGCAAGACAATGTGGCTCTGTTTCGTTTGGCCCGCCTGATGGTGCTGCGCGGTCAGACGGCGCAGGTGTTGGAGCAATATGGCTCCCGCTTGCAAGACGAGAAATTGGGCAATGTGCGCACTCAGGCGGTGCTGTGCATGGCTCTGGACTGGCATGCGCCGTTCAACAATGTGGACCTGCTGCCGGTCTATGTTTCGCTGGGCGTGTTCAAAGCCGACGAGGTGCAGTCTCCTGATTGGGAGTATGACCGGGACAGGGTGGCCCGTCGCCTGGTGCAAACCGCTCAAAAAGTATGTGAGCGCGCCTTGCGTGCCGACCCTGATTTCCCAGAGGGATATGCCTACCTGGCAGAGACGCTGGCCGACCGTGAGCGATTTCAAGAGGCGCAGGCTGCTGCCCAGATTGGCATTGACCTCAACCCCAATATTCCAGATACACAGCGAGCAATGGCGTATTTGTATGAAGTTCAAGGTGAATATGAAAAGGCGATTGGATATTATGAAGCGGCCATTCGAGCGCACGACCGGCTGGACTTTTTGCACATTGCCCTGGGGCGCAACTATCGCGCTATTGGCTGGCGGATGAAATTGCAAGGGCTGCCCGATGACAAGTCGTTGCCTTATTTTCAAAAGGCCGTGACCGCTTTTGAAGCGGCGATCCAGGTCAATCCTCGCAATCCGCAATGTTATGACGAGATCGGCTGGACCTATGGCAATTATATGGGTTCCGATCGCGCGGTGAAACAGCGGGCGATTGATTATCTGGAAGAGGCGCTGAACCAAGATCCCGAGTATGCCCTGGCCTATCGCCACCTGGGTCAGGTGTATTATTATGATTTGCGCAATTACGAAGAAACCATCCCCAATCTGGAAAAAGCCATTGAATTGGGCGGTCTTTCGACAACAGACGAGGCCATGTCGCACATTATGCTGGGCTGGAGTTATTACAAGCTCGATCTGGACAACAAGGGGCGCGGTCACGAGTGCGACAACGCCCGGACGCACTTTGAAGCAGCGATGGACGCTCTGCTCACCTTGTCGCGGCGCGAGTTGGGCCTCGAATCGCTGGCGCAGGATGGCCTGGATGCCTGCCGGTAAGGCTCAAGGAGGCTGCTGAAAAAACCTATTTTTACCACAAAGGACACCGAGAACACCAAGGTTTACGATACTTTTGGGTCGCTAGAAATGCTTTGTGTCCTTTGTGTCTTGGTGGTGAGAGGGTTTTTCAGCACGCTCCAAGGATCGGTTCGCGGCCTGGATTGTTTATCCGGGCTTGCATCAAGCCATTGTTTCCGGTACAATGAATCAAGAGCGCGCCTCGGCCGGGTTATGCAGGTCTTGAAGACTCGGTCAGTTGCCGGACATGATGAGATTGTTGGGCCTTTGACGGGCGATGTATCAGGTTTCAGCCGATTGGAGGAATGACGATGCCTGGACATCGAATTTTTGCGATGAAATTTGCAGATATATACTCGCTTTACGTTCAAAAAGTGGAACGCAAAAATCGCTCAAAAGACCAGGTTGATCAAATCATTTGCTGGTTGACCGGCTATACTCTGGCGGAATTACAATGCCAAATCGAACAGGGAAATGACATGGAAACCTTTTTTGCCCAGGCACCGGCTATGAATCCCCAGAGTTCGCTGATCAAAGGCACAGTGTGTGGTGTTCGTGTGGAAGAAATCCAGGATCCGCTGATGCAAAAAATACGCTATTTAGACAAATTGATTGATGAGCTTGCTAAAGGAAAGGCGATGGACAAGATTCTGCGCTGATTGGGTTGAGGTAGGGCCTATTTTCCAAGATTGTTGCATTTGGTGCCAAGGTCTTGCCGGGCAAACAAGCCCTGTTCAGTTCCGATTGATTCGGGATAGTGCCTATCCCGCGAGATCATTGCTTTTTGGGCAGTAATTTTCGGGGCGGCAAATCCCTGTTCAGTTCCGATTGAT
The DNA here is from genome assembly GCA_964449465.1 of uncultured Anaerolineae bacterium. Classification (GTDB taxonomy): domain Bacteria; phylum Chloroflexota; class Anaerolineae; order JAFGEY01; family JAFGEY01; genus CAYRXM01. The sequence goes on along the minus strand of CAYVBK010000013.1, from coordinate 30,131 downwards.
TCGGGATAGGAGAAACGATGGTCAAACAAACTGCCAAATGGGATCGTGCGGAAAAAGTCCCCAAAGACCGGGCCAATGTGTTGCGTGCGGGCCACAGTCTGCAATTTGCCGAGGATTGGGCGCGGCGCGGCGAAGAGTTGCGCGAGCAAAAGCAGTACAATCAGGCCGTGACCGCGTTCGATCACGCTATCGAGCTCCGCCCCGGATATGATTGGGCCTGGGCACATCGCGGCGAGGCCTTGCGGCAGGCCGGTCGCTATACAGAAGCCATCGAATCGTTTCAGCGAGCGGTCGAACTGGACCCGCAGTATGCCTGGGCCTGGGCCAATCTCGGCGAATCGCTCCGCCAGGCCGGTCATTATGATGAGAGCCTGCCCTGTTTTGACCGGTCTCTGGAACTCGATCCCAGCAACATGTGGGCCCTCTCCAGCAAAGGTCAGGCCTTGCGCCAGGCCGCCCTGTTTGAGCAGGCTGTTGAGGTTTTTGATCAGGTGTTGGCTGCCGATTCGGGAAACGCCTGGGCCTGGGCCGAAAAGGGCGAAACGCTGGCCTCGGCGCATCAGTACGAACAGGCTTTTGAGGCCTTTGATCGGGCGGTGGCTTTGGACCCGGAGTACAGTTGGGCCTGGGCGCACAAGGGCGAAGCGCTGCGCATGGCCGGTCAGTTTCAAGAGGCCATCGTCGCTCTGGACAAGGCCATCTCGCTCGATGCCCAATATGCCTGGGCCTGGGCCAGCCGCGGCGAGGCCTTTCGTCAACTGGACCGATACGATGAAGCTATCTCTAATTTTTCAGAGGCCATCGCCGTTGACCCCTATTATTCCTGGGCGTTAGCCAGTTTGGGGCAGGCTTTGCGTCAGGCCAACCGCTTTGCAGAGTCCCTGGAGCCACTGGATCGCGCTCTGGCGATTGCTCCTGAGAGCTGGATCTGGGCGGAAAAGGGCGAAGCGTTGCGTGAACTGGAGCGATTTGAACAGGCTGCCGCGGCGTTTTTGCAAGCGGTCGAAATGTCGCCACAGAACGATTGGGCCTGGGCGCACCTGGGCGAGGTTTATCGTCAGATGGCTCGTTTTGATCAGGCCGAAGAGTCCTTGGCGCGTAGCCTGGAGATTCGTCCTCGCTATGCCTGGAGTTGGGCGCATCGCGGCGAGGCCTTGCGGCAGACCGGCCGGTTTGAACAGGCGTTAGAGTCTCTAAACCAGGCCATCGAACAAGACTCTGTCTATGCCTGGGCCTGGGGCTCCAAAGGCGAAACGTTGCGTCAGATGGGACGTTATGAAGAGTCCATCGCCGCTTTTCAAACCGCCATCAAGCTGGACCCCGACTATGTGTGGGCCTGGGGCAGCATGGGGCAATCCTATCGCATGTCGGGGCAAAACGAGCAGGCCCTGCAAACCATCGAGCATGCCTTGACCATTGACCCTTCGCTGGCCTGGATTTGGGGTGAAAAGGGCGAAGTGCTGCGCCTGACCCGTCGGTTTGCCGATTCGATTGCTGCATTTCAACACGCCCTTGAACTCGACCGCAGCTATCCGTGGGCCTGGGGCAACCTGGGGCTGGCATTTCGCCAGAACGAGCAGTATGAAGAGGCTCTGCAAGCCTTTAGCCAGGCCATCGAGTTTGACAGCCGCCGCCCCTGGCTGTGGGCGCAAAAGGGCGAAACGTTGCGTTTGACGTCGGAATATGACGAGGCGGTCCAGGCTTTTGAGCAGGCAGTGGCGTTGGATGACGGCTATGCCTGGGCCTGGGGCAGTTTGGGACAAACGCTGCGTCAGAGTGATCGCCTGAACGAAGCCTTGACCGCGCTGGACAAGGCCCTGGGCATCGAGACCACTTTTGCCTGGGTGTGGGCCGAAAAGGGCGAGGCGTTGCGTCTGCTCAAGAGGTATGCCGAGTCTGCCGAAGCCTTTGACGAGGCTATTTTGCTGGATCAAGAGTATGCCTGGGCTTTTGCGCACAAGGGGCAGGCTTTGGCCGAAGACAAAAAATATCACGATGCCCTGCGCGCTTTTAACCGCGCCATCGAGCTAGACTCGGAATATGAATGGGCGATTGCCCGCCGCGATGAGGTGCTGGAGGCGATCAATTCCTGATTTTCGTCCGCGCCGATGGTGATGTTGTTGAGCCTGTCGAAACCAGTATCATCATCGAAACCAACGCCTGTCGCAATCGGCAAAGAATTATTTTATTTGTAGCGGCTGCAACAAGGCCCGGTCGGCCACGACCTGGCCTTGTTGTATGATCGGCAGTCGTTGCATGGTAGACGGGGCATACCATCCCACTTCGACCTGATACAGACCGGCCGGCAGGTCGGTCGGCCAGGTTGTCTCTTGAACCTGCGCCCATATATCGCCGGCCCGTCCGTGGTCATACCACACATCGCCGCGATCCTCGCCGGCCCGGTTCACCCCATCGGCGTCTAGCAGGTGGACGAACAGGGTCAGCGGTCGCTCTGGCGGTTGCCGCACCCGCCAATACGTCACCAGCATCGTTTTCAGGCCGTTCTGCTCCGTTTGAGGTGCAAATTCGTACCCCAACAGTTCCAGCCGCTCAAAGTTCACCGGCAAATCGAGCCTGATGCCGCGCCCGGCCGGATCGTCAGGCGTAAAGCTCGTCGCCGCCAACAGCCAGACCGGTGATTCGGTCTGCTGCTCTTGCCAATAGTGTGTCACCGTCTCTGCGCCGACCGCCCGCCAGATGCGCAGTGACCGGCCGTTGTTCAGCGCGCCCGAGTGCGCCGGTTCGGTCGGCAGCCAGCGGGCCAGGGCCGGGTGGACTGCCGTATCGCCGCTCAAAAACCACCAGGCTGTGCCGTCAGCCGGGAAAACGGCCGCCCGCGTCGCGTCGAACCACAACACCCGCACATTGTTTGTCTCCAACCGCGCATAGTCTGGAAGTGAGATATGAGACGGTGACAGCCCGGACAGGCCGATCACGGCCTGTCCCTCGCCGCGTTGCGGCACATCATAGATCAGGATCGAATAGCCGATTTTTGCCCGCGGCTCGCGTTGGCGAAACCAGGCAAACATGTCGCGCTCGGCCAAGTTGACTCCTTGCAGCAAAGTTGCGCTGATGGCATAGACGCCGGGTGCAGGGTCGAGCGGATACAGGTCGTGGTATAGGGGGTGCTGCCAGCGGTCGGGCTGGCAGGGCAGCGGATCGAACTCGATGCCATAAAAAGAGGGATATGCTTCGCCCATATACGCCAATTTGATTCGATTTACTCCGTTTTTATCCATCCACCGTTTCAGCCCCGGCAAATCCTGGCCCCAATCCAGGTTCGAATCTACCAGGTAATGCCAGCCGTTGTCTGGCCCGCCAATCCACTCGTTGAAAAAAGCCAGGTGGTGCGGATAGATTGCGGCGGCGTTCCACACTGACCAGCCTCCCAGCAGCGTCACAGCAGTCAGGAGCAGGGCGCGCCGTTGGTTTTGCCGCACGGCCAGGCCTTCAGCCAGCCAGGGCGCCATCCGCCCGGCCAGCACAAACAAAAAGGGCAAAACAGGCAAAATGTAGCGATAGCCCAGATTCAAATTGCTGGTCAGGCTGACGGCGAAAAAGAGCAGCGGCGGCAACCACACGGTCGGCGGGAACTGCTTTTTCCGGTCTATCAGACTCACGATGGTTGCACCGATCAACCAGATCAGGGTGGGGATGGGCGTCTTGAGGGCCAAGGCGATGGGGAAATAGGTCAGACGGCCGCCCTCGTATACCTGGCCCAGCAAAAAAGCCTGTGCCGGGCGACCCATGCGCCCCAGAATGTAGAAAAATTCTTCCCAAAAAGCCGGCGCCAGGACAGGAAAATTGGTCTTGCCGGCTACCGCGCCAATTTGCCAGCCGTGAACCCCCCAGATGGTCACATAGGCGATCAGCGGTATGAGCAGCCCGGCCCCCAGCCAGTAAATCCAGGCGCGGAATCGCTGCTGCGCCAATTGCCAGCCCCACACAAGCACCCAGATGGGCGCCAGCAACAGGGCAGAAAAGCGAGTGGACAGAGCCAGCCCCAAACCGATCCCGGCGGCCATCAGGTGGGGCCAGGTGGGTCGGCGCAGCCAGCGCCACAGCCAATAGGTGGCGATCAACATCAGGGCCGTGGCGCCGCCATCGGTGGCGGCCAGGGCGCCGTGCGCAATGATGTTGGGATCGAGGGCGCACAGCCCCAGGGCCAGCAACCCGCCCCACGCGCCAAACAATTCGCCGGCCCAGCGACACACAAACGCCGCCAGCAGCAGGGTGAGCAGCATAGCCGGTATGCGCGCCAAAAAGATGATCTGGTCGGCCCGAGGGTTGATATGCCACATAAACTGCTCGCTGAGCATGTGAAAGTCGCCCTGGCTCCAGGCCGGCTCGTCCAGCGGTAGGCGCAGATTGGGCAGGGCCAGCAGGGGCAGGGCGTGCAGCGCGCTGAGCAAGATCGGCGCCCCGTCGCGGATGTGCAGATCGCCCTGTTTGACAAAAGCATAGCCGCCAACCAGGTAATAGCCTTCGTCGTAGGTGGGCGATTGCTGCGCCGCGCTGAACAGCATTTGGGCAAAGAGGAGCAGGATGAGCAGGGTAGACAGGTAAACCGGGAAAGGGGATTTGGTGTGCATCAAACTCTCTTTATGATGAATAAGGGATAAGGAATAAGGGGTAGAGAGTATCTCATGGTATGATCTCGATGGGTTCCAGGAGCAGGCGGTCGGCGATGGGCTGTTCGTTGACGAGGATAGGCAGCCGCGCAAAATCGCTGCGCCGGTACCAACCCACTTCCGGCCAATAGCGACCCGATTTCAGGTCGGCGGGCAGGGTAAACCGCTGCACCTGGGCAAACAGATCGCCAGATTGCCAGGTATGCGCCGGCACGTCCAGGCGATCTTCGCCGACCACAAATTGTCCTTTCGCATCGAGGAGATGCACAAACAGGGCCAATGAGCGATCTTGAGGTGTGTGAGCCTGCCATAGGGTGATCAGCACCGCCTCGCCGCCGGGCTGCCAGGTGATATTTTCCCAGTAATAACCCAGCAGTGTCACCGCGCCGCCCCAATCTATGGGCAGCGGCAGCGACGACGAGGCGGCCGTCTCACCGACATAACCACCCGACAGCCGCGCCCATTCCGATATTGAGATGTCTGGCGCAGGCCGATCATAGATGCAGTAAAAAGGTTGTCCGTCGGGTCGTTGGAGCGCGCTTTCCCGATAGCCATCTCCGGCCGGCCAGAGGGCGGTCAGCGCCGGGTCGGGCTGCACTCCGTCGGTGAACACATAGTGACCGGCTGCCAGGAACGCGGCGCGGTCGCCTACAAACCATCGCCATTTCCGTGTCGGGTCATTCAAGGCCAGTTGAAACGAGGTGACGAACAGTTCGGCATCGCGGGGCAGCGAAACGAAAATCGGCAATTCCTGCCGGCCTTGCTTCAAAGTGCGCGCTGCCTCGAACAGGGGCACCTGATAACGCCATTGCGCCTCAAACTCGCCGTTCCAGCGATTCAGGTCGCGCCAGGTGAACAAGCTGTGGCCGAGAATGAGAAGGGCAAATGGCAGATGGCAAATGGCGAATGGCGAAAGATGTTTTTCCAGCCACTCAGCCAGTTCTTTTCCGCCCACTCCGGCCAGCAAATAGGCTGCCGGCATCGCTGCCAGGGTGCGGATGGTGTTGGGGGCATCAGGCGTGACCATACCGGGTAGCAGGCCCAAGAGCAACCAGATCGGGAGCATGGCGTATTCGGCCTGCCGAAATCGCCGCAGCGACAGCCCCAGTCCAAGCAGAAACAAGGCCACCCACGGCCAGCCCCAGATCGGCCGCCCAGAGAGGTTGTAGAGCCAGCGCAGGTCGCCCTTGAGGCCGGGCAGCATCAACAGGGTGTCGGCGGCGAGGCGCAGCACTGCGGCAGGGCGACCAGCCTTGAGCTGTTCCAGTGGCTCGGCCAGTTGGGTGGCGCGCTCTTCGGTATGCGTGGACAGGTAGACGACCATCGGCGCGCCGACGACAATGGCGATCAGGGCAAATACGGCCAGCTCGCGCCAACGCGCCCGAACTGCGATGCGTTGAAACAACCATTGATGCAGAACGAGCAAAAATGGCAGCATCACCATCGCCCGTGCCGAGGGATAGGTGTACAGGCACAGGCCGGTGAACAGGCCGCCCAACCCGCCGGCTAGCCAGCGCTTCCAGCCGTCCAGGCGCAGCATGCCCCACCAGCCGATCATGGCGGCCACGAATACAAGAGGGCAAGAGATGACCCGAATCCCTACCCGGCTGTAAAAGACGCCCCACCAGCCACCGGCGGCGCCGCCGGCGGCAATCCAGCCGCCAACTGTGCCAAACAGCCGTTGCCCCAACCATCCCATCAAGGCCACCAGAGCCAGCCCACACAGCGCAGCGGGCAGGCGAATGGACAGCGGGTGATGCCCCAGCAGCCCCACCGAGACGGCCTGGAGATAGTGGAACAGGGTCTCGTGTCCATACGCTTCGGGAAAATAGATGCCGTGCCGTCCGCCCAAAATGTCCAGGGCAAAATTGCCGTCCATCACCTCGTCCAGGCACAGGCCGCCGGGCAGGTCGGTCAGGCGGTACAGGCGCAGGCCGGCCGCGCCGATCAAAATCAGCAGCCATATCGTCGGCTCGATCAAACGCACACGGCGTTGGCTCAACAGTCTCATTCTTTGCCTCGTTTGTTCACCTGAAGAGGGGACAGCAGCAGACGGTCTATCTGACTGCCGTCGGACAACGGGACGGTCCAGCGCATGCCGCTGCTTTGTTCATACCAGCCCAATTCCAGCGGATAGAGGCCGGGCGGCAGGTCGGTGGGCAGGGCCAAACGGTGTAATTGCACGATCACATCGCCGGCGATCCAGCGGTTGGGCGGCGCGCCAAACCCGTCATAGCCAGAAATGACCTGCCCAGTCGAGTTGAGCAGATGCACAAAGGTGATGCCCCAGTTGCCGGGCGGCCTTTCCCAAAAAGAGCGTGCCTGACCGGTCGGCTGGTCGGCGACCTGCCAATAGGTCAGCAGCGAAATCACGTCGCCGGCATGGGCGGTTTCGTTCAATACCTCATAGCCGAGCAGATTCACCCGTCCGTCAAATGTCGGTCTGGAAAGTGGCGCCCAGTCGGCAGCTTGGCCGTTGGGAAAGAGGGTGGCACGGCTCCAGCCCACTGGACGGGCGCCGGCAAAAGCCAGGCGGTCGGCCAGGCGGCGGTCATCTGAGCGATAAACGGCAAAGACGGGGCGTCCATCCGATAGATGCTGCTCGTAAAAAGGCGATTTTTCGATGAAAAACAGGTTGAACAGGGTCTCGTCCAGAGAAAAATGATCGGGCTGGAAAACCAGGGCCGACTGTCCGGCCGGAAAGATCAGCGATTGGCGAATGTCGCACCAGCGCAGCGACAGATCGGTGCGCCGCATATAGCTGTCGGCCATCGCCGGGTCCAGGTCGGCCGGAAAATGGCCCGACAGCACGATATTATCTCCGGTATCGGCGCGGTCGAGATAGCGCATTTCGTCCAGCAGAGTCGAGTTGTAGGTAAAGCGCACATCGGGGTGCACCGCCCAGCGCAAGAAATAGCCGTCCCAGGTGCGCCAGGCGTTCCAGGCCAGCAGGGCAGCCATCGCCCCGCCAATGACCCATTGTGCCCAGGCCAGCTTGCTCCAGCGTTCGGTCAGTCGGTCAACGGCCAGGGCGGGCAGGGCAAAGGCGGCGATCAGCGCGGCGATGGGGCGCAAAAAATTGGGCGCGCCCTCGCTGACCATGCCGGGGATCAACATGACCGGTATCCACAAAATAACAAACATATACTCCCATTTGCGCCAGTTCCACAGGGCAATGGCCGCGCCGATGTAAAACAAGATTGCGCCCAACGGTTCAAAGACCGGTGTGTCGGCCACAAATTGTCGCCAGTGTGGGTCGCCGACCCAGGTAAACATGCCCAGAGCGCGCAGGCTGTTTTGTAACAAGGGCTGCCAGTTGCCCTGCCACAAGGCATTGAGCGGCTGGGCGATTTGCCCCATCCGCTCTTCAGAATGGCCTAGCAAATAGAGGCCCAATGGCAGACAAAGGACGAGGGTCACGGCGGCAAAAAGAGCCAGGCCCGGCCAGGCAGCGCTCAGCCGTTGAGGTTCGACCAGGCAGAGATAGAGGAGGAAAATCAGGAAAAAGATCGGCAAGGCGCGGGCGCCCATATAGGTGTACAGGCTGGCAGAGAAGAACAGGCTGCTCCACAGCCAGGACAGTCGCCGGGGCGAGGTCAATCCCTGAATGAAAAAATAGCCGGCCAGGGCCGTCAGGGGAATCAACAAGATGCCGCGAATGCCGCGCCGGCTGTAGAACAGCGGCCACAGCGACACGGCCTGCCAGGCCAGCGTCAACAGAGCCACCCGCTGCCCCAGCAGTTGCCTGACCAGGGCATAGACTGCCGCCAGACCGACCATCGAAATGCCCACGTTGAGCAGCCGGTTTTCGGGATAGCCTGTGCCGATCAGGGTGAAATAGATGGCTTGCAGCCAGTGATAGAGCGGCTCGTGGCCGTAATTTTCGGGGTAATAGACGCGCCAATCGCCGGCGCGCACCTGTTCGGCCAGCAAAATGTCCTTGATGTCATCGTGATGCAGGCCGGGCGGCACGTCGGCCAGGCGGTAGGTGCGAAACCCAAAAGCGACCAGCAGCAGCGCGACAACGATGGCCCATTCACACAAGGTTTGTGGTTTGGATGCTTTCACTCGAGTGTCTCGGACGTTTCAATGATGAACCGGTCGCCGACCAGCCGACCGTCTAGCAGACAAGGCCAGCGCTGCACCGTTTCGGCGTCATACCAGCCCACCTCGATCTGATAGCGGCCGGGGGGCAGGTCGGCCGGCAACGGGATGGCATAATTCTGAATGATCACATCGCCGGGCTGCCAGCAAGTGGCCGGGGCGGTCAGGCCATCCCAGCCGGCCAGGTAATATCCATCGGCCGACAGCAAATGAGCAAACGAGACGGCGGTGCGGTGCGGCGCAGCGATGACCTCCCACCCGGCCTGCACGATCAGTTGGCGGGTCGAGGATTCGAGGCGCACCTGATGATAGCGCAAATTGACCCAATTGCCAAATTTTGCCGACAGATCGGCGGTGGGCAGCGGCGGCGTTCCGCGTATGACCACATAGCCTGGCCCCTGGCGCACTGGTTCGCCCCAGCCGGGCGATTCTGCCAGGATGTACCACGCCTCATTGGTGGTCGGGACGATCACGCCGCTGGCCGGATCGAACTGCCGCACCTGTGCCCCCTCGGCCAGCAGGGCGCGTTCGGCGTCGGCCAACCGGGCGGTCGGCACGGCCAGAGCGACGACGCGCGATGGGATAGGCCTGGCGACATGGTAGATCAAGATTGAATGACCAATGCCAGCATCCGGCTTGTGCCGACGAAACCAGGCCAAAGTATCAGAGTCGGCCAGCTTGATTCCTTGCAGGTTGCTGGCGCTGATGGCATACCAGCCCAGCGCCGGCGACAGAGGGTTAAAGCCATACGTGGCCGGGTCGCCGCCAAAACGCCAAAAGCCAGGCAGGGGGTGAAAATCAAAATCATAGGCTTCTGGGTGTGCCGCGCCAAACCAACTCAGATTGATGCGCTCAATATTGTTTTGTTTCACCCATCGCGCCAGGCCGGGCAAATCTTGCCCCCAGTCGAGGTTTGAGTCTACCAGGTAGCGATAGCCCTGCGCCGGCCCGCCGACCAGGAGGTTGAAAAAAGACAGATAGTTGGGAAAAATGAAAAGCGCAAGCAGCAAATAGCAAATAGCAAATAGCAAACGGCGAATGGCGAGTGGCGGGCGGCGAAGGACGATGGGGCAATGATTCACCTGTGCGCCGATAAAGAGGTATAAGAATGGCAGCGACGGCAAAATGTGCCGGTAGCCGATGTTAAAGCCGCCGGTGAGAGCCATTGACCAGAAAGCAAGAACAGGAATAAGGAGTAAGGAATAAGGAATAAGGCAAGAGTGCGAATGGCGAACGGCGATTCGTTCTTTGACCGCCAGGAACAGGGCAAGGGCCAGCAGGATCAGGGTCGGCAGTGGGGTTTTGATGGCAAAAGCAACGGGAAAATAATACCACCAGCCCCGTTCGGAGAGTTGGCCGAGCAAAAAGGCGGTCGAGCCGCCGCCGGTGCGCTGCAGGATGGTTTGGACGCCGGCCATGTATAAAGGGACCGGGCCGGGCAGCCCGCCGAGCCAGGCAATCGGTCCCCACTCGAACCCGTAGACGGCCCAGATCACGACCAGAACAGCCGTCAGCCAGAGAACCGTCCAAACCACCCAGGGCCAGACGTTGAGCATTTTTTTGCTCTGCAAACTGCGCCCAAGATAGGTCAACCCAATGATCAGCAAACCGACCGGCCCCAGCACCAGGGCCGAAAATTTTGAGGTGAGAGCTAGACCCAACACCGCGCCGGCGGCGGCCCAGTGACGATGTGTCACGCGACAAGCGCGCTCTGTGTCTTGCAGCGCAACCCACAGAGCGAACATCGCCGCGAAGGACAGGCAGGTGATGCCCATATCCGTCGTTGCCAGCCGTCCGTGGGCGAGAATATTGGGATCGAAAGCAAGCACGGTCATCGCCAGCAGGCCGGTCCACGCGCCCCCCAGTGCCTTGCCCCAGCGATAAACCAGGGCGGCCAGCAGCAGGGTCAGCCCCATCGTGCAGACGCGCGCCGCAAAGACCATGCGGTCTCGCGTTGCGCCGTCGTTGACCTGCCATAGCAATTGGTCGGCGAAACCGTACCACTCGGCGTTGGCCCAACTGGGGCTGTCCAGCGGCAGGCGGATGGTCGGATCAAGCAGCAGCGGCCAGGCCTGCCAGGCATTGATCAGCGGGGGGTGTTCCTGGCTGAGGCGCAAATCGCCGGTTTTGAGGTAGGCCAGGCCACGGGCAATGTGATTTTGCTCGTCCAGCGTCGGCGATTTATTTTGAATGCTCAAGATCAGGAGAGCGAACAAAGCCAGCAGCAGCACAACGGATAAAGAATCAGGTAGTTTGGTGGCGCCGCCCTGAGCCTGTCGAAGGGTTGGGTGGTTGGTTGACGTCGCCCTGAGCCTGTCGAAGGGTTGGCTCACGGGCGCACCTCGATGGGGGTGATGAGAATGCGTTGATCGGGAGCGTCGGTGTTTGTCACCGCCAGGCGCGGGCCTTGCGGCGGCACATACCAGCCCAATTCGACGGCGTAGCGGCCGGGTTCGGCAGGATATGAAAAGCTGTGTAGCTGAACGACAATGTCGCCGGGTTGCCAGGTGTCGGGGGCCGCGCCGAGCGTGTCGGTGCCGCCCACTACCCGATTTTCGCTGCCCAACAAATGGACAAATAGCTTGAGCGACGGCTCGCCATAGACGGCGGAACGGGGGCCAGTTTGTTGGGCGATCCAACATGTGAGCAGTTGCGCCGGCGCGCCCGGCTGCGGATCGGTGAGCCATTGATAGCCGGCCAGACTCAGGATGCCGCCAAATTCCGGCGGGTCAGGCAGCCAGGTCGGCGAAAATGGATCGCTGCCCACACCCGCCGCCCTGACCTGAATCTGTTGTTTTAGCTGTCGTGTATCAAGCTGATATACTGTGTATGCCGGATCAAATTGAACCGGCGTGTGGGGTTCATCCTCGCGGCCGCCGCGCGGTGCCAGGTCGCCCTGTGCCAAGATGACGGCCTGCTCCAGCCCCAGCCAGGCGGCCAGCGATGGGGCTACCGGTGTAATGTCGAGCGTGACCAGGCGAAACTGCTCTACTGGCGGAATCAACACCGCCTGGCGGGTATCGGTCCAGCGGATGCCCAGATCGCGCCGCTTGAGGGTGCTGGCCTCGCTCCAGGGGTCCATATCGTGCGGCGAGAGGCCGGCCATTACCACTGCGTCGGCATCGGGCTGTCGCTCCAGGTACCACAGCGCCTCGGTCAGGCTGCTTTGGAAAGCATAGCGCACGCGCGGGTGCTGCGGCCAGCGAACGAGGAAATCGCGGCAGGTCAAGAAAAAGGAAACAAGGAGTAAGGAGACAAGGAATAAGGGAATAAGAGTTTGAGACTTGACGTTTGATGTTTGACGTTTGGCCTCGAACCATTGCCTTGCCTGGGCGATGGCAATGCCGGGCAGGGTGAGGGCCGCGGGCGAGGCCAGCATGGTACGCGGCCAACTGGGTGCTTCCGAGGTGATCAAGGAGGGCAGCATGCCCAGCCCAACCCAGATCAACAACAAGGCGCAACGCGGTTCTCGCCACCGCCATAGGGCGATCAGCAGGCCCAGCCAAAACAGGATGCCGCTGACCGGCTCGACAAAGACCGGCCGTGAGCCGTAATTCAACTGCCAGTATGGTTCACCCTGAAAATTCCACATTTTGAGCAGCGCCCAGGTGTTTTGCAGCATCGGCTGGAGATTGCCACGTAGCAGTTCGCGCAGCGGCATGTCTACCTGACCCTCGCGTTGCGGCGTAGCGGTGTCGGCGGGGCGATGGAGTCGGTAGGCAATCAGCGGCGACATGGCCAGAACGGCTACGATCAAACAGAGCAAGGCCGGCCACCAGCGAGATGCCGTGCATTTCCAGTTCAATCGGGTTTTCCACAGCTCACGTCCGACCAGATAAAGAAAGAACAGGGCAAAGATAGGAAAAACGACGATGGATGACATATAGGTGTAAAAACAGAGGCCGATCAGCAGGCCGGCCAACAGAAACCAAAACAGAGAGGAATAAGGGGTAAGGAAACAAGGAATAAGGGAATAAGGAGTGGAGGAATGGGGTTTGGAATTTGTAACCTGACTGCGGTTTGCCATTCGCCGTTTGCCATTTGCCTCCAGTCCTCGCCAAAAGCTATAGGCGGCGACGATGAGCAGAAAGGGCAGCAGGTTGAGGCGCAGGCCGAGGCGGTTGAAAAACAATGCCCACAGCACTGTGCCTTGAAACCCGGCCGCGCTGAGGGCGATCAGTGGGTTGAACAGTCGGCGCATCAACGAGTATGTGGCGGCCACTGCAAACAGGCCAAACCAGGGGGCCCAGAATCGTTCGCTCAGCCAGTTGGAGCCAAATAGAGCCATCGGCATGGTGGTGAGGTAATTGTACAGCGGCTCGTGGCCATAGCCTTCTTCAAAATAAAGTGCGTGCTGGCCTTGTAGCACACCCTGCACCATGTGCCAGGTGGCGACCTCGTCGTGTTCCAGGCCGCGAGGGATGTGGCCCAGGTCATAGAAGCGCAGCAAGGCGGCACAGAGCAAGATCAAGGTGATCGCTGCCCATTCCAGGTGAGTGCGTTTGAACGCATGTGCAGCCCGGATGTTGTTCTGGCGCATTTTGCTTCCTGTCACCCGATTTGCTCCACCAGCCACTCGGTGATGGCGCGCTGCTGTGTGCCCAAGGCCACGCCGAGGCAATAGATGGGCTTGCCGCGCTGGCAATGGGGTTGGGCATAGCCGCGCGCGGCAATCTGCTCCAGAGCGGCCTGGGCAGTATCGTCGAGCTTGACCTTGAAAATGAACACGCCCTCATCCATCTCGATCAGGGCGTCAATGCGCCCGCGACTGGTGCGTACCTCGGCGCCGGTCTGCAAGCCGATCAGCCTGAAAATCAGGTAAGAACAAGTTTGTATACCTATGGGCAGATCGCGCATGATCGTTCTCCCGTCGAGAAGGGGATGAAGTATGTGGCATGATTATAACAGCAGGTTGGCGAATGGTCAACCGGATGAGGCGGCAGACCAAGATGGTCAGGAGGATCAAGGTGAGGGGGGCTGTTCAATCCTGGGGTGTGAGGTGATCATTTTGATTGCTGGTTTTTAGCCGGGCCAGTTTGAAGAACAAGACGTACAACAGGCTCAAATACAAGATGGCTAACAACGCATAAAAAGATCCGCGCCCAGTCCAAAAGGGTTTGTTGTGTGCCAGGCGACTGGCGAGGATACGCAGCCGCTCACGCCCGCTTGGAGTATAGCCAATCCGAAAGTCCAGGTCCTTGACTCCGGCTGCGTCTCCCCATATGTCGGTCAGCATAGCCTGTCCTTCGGGATATGTTTCGGCCAGGAATCCCACCGCAGTGACCGCGCTGACTAGCTCGGCCAGCGGCGCTTCCAGGCAAAACTGGTATCGCTGCCCGGCCGAGTGGTCAAGCGGCGGAAACTCGAATACATGGTAGGCCAGTGGCTTGACGGTTGACGCATCGTGCGTGATCGCAATCAGGGTTTTGCCATCGGGGGTGCGCAAAGAAAAGGTGAATGGGCCGCTGTTCTGGCGATCATACGTGGCAAATCTAACCTCGATCCGCGACAAGGGATGGGCCGGCCAACTCGCCAATGCTGTCTACCTTGCCCCACCCTCGCGGCCCGGAGCGGAATTTGTCAAACATCGCGTTGATGCCCAACATACCGACAAACACAATGCCCATGACGCCGGCCAATGCCAGTATGTGAGGTTTCCATTTTGGAGACAGCCGCAATATCTTTTGGGCTAATGACATATATCAGCTCAATGCTGCTGGGATAGACGAGCCAGCAGTTGAAAAAGCAAAGCATACATCAATATCAAATAGATGGCGATCAAAAAGACGTAAAACGGCGCACTGCCGCAGAGCAAGGGCTTGTATTGAGCCGCGCGCTGCAACAAGATCATTATGCGCTGCCAGAGAGATACATCATAACTCTGGCGGAAATCCAGGTCTTGGATGCCAGTGTTGAGACCCCACATATCGTAAAACTCGACCTGACCCTGAGGATAAGTGTCATCCAGGTTTCCCCATATCGAGATGGACTGATCCAGGTCGGCCTCGGGCGCTTCCAGGCAAAAACGAAGCGAGCGTCCGGCCGAGTGAGCAACCGGCGCAAAGTGAATGTCAAAATAGTTTTGTGCTTGTACCTGAGAGGCCTGCCCGATGACATGGGCGATCAGCGCGTCCGAGTCGTCATACAGGTAGAAATGAAACTGGCTTGTGTTTTGCCGCCCATAGTCAAACAATTTCAGGTAAACATGAGATAAATTATCATAATCGGCAACGATGGTCTGGCAGACGCGCGACGAGCCGGCCAACTCGCCGGGCAAGGTTTGAGAGCGAGGTTTGAGATAGGGCCAGGGAAACAAGATGGGAGAGGCAGACAGGACAGTCAAGGCCAGCCCGACCAGGGTGGCGCATATCCAGGCAGCCCACCATGGAGTCAAGCCTGATTGGGCCCGGTCGCCGAGAGGTTGAGGATGGTCGGGTTGGGGTAAGGTACTCATTTTGCATCCAGTCGATCAGCGAAAGGTGACATAAACCGGGCTTGCATCAATGGAAATGACCCCTATGCCCCAGAGATTGCCGTATTTGTCATAGGCCAGGGCGTCATCGGGTATGGGAGTGGCATGGATTGCTCCATCTGCCGACCAAAGCACCTGGATTTTTCTGCCGGTGCGAGGCTGATAAAAGGCATATCCCGACACACCGGGGTAATGAGTCACTGCGCCGGTGTATCTGGCGTCTGTGAGCAAGTCGGCAGCAGCGATAAAGGCATGATAGGCCGGTTTGGGGCTGAGGTCGTTGTTGAGCAGTCCGGTATAGCGCCAGCTGGTATTGACCAGAGCATAGTATACCTGCCCTTTTAATTTCAGCGCCAGCGCTTCGGCATACGCTCTGGGAATGAACATAGCCTGCGTTTCAAAGCAATCTGAGGTGGCCTGGGTACACAGCAGGGCTGTTTCGGTGTTGATCAAGGACTTGTCGCCATAGCCGTATTGAGTGAGAACATTGCGCAGGAAATTTGTTTTTTCGGGGATCGAGGTAGCTGAATTGGGCCACGATCCATTCATTGCGCCGGGGCTGCCGCCATAGTAACTATAAGCATGAAAACTGATCATATCAAAATAGGGACCGCCGCCGTTCTTGAGAATTCCTTCCATAAAACGCTCCCGACCCTCTCTTTGCTCCAACAGCAGCCCACCGATCAATACCTGGGCCTGAGGATCGGCGGCCTTGATGGCGGGATAGGCATATTTGAGCATCTGTGCGTAATAACCGCCGCCGTGATAAGGATCGTTCAGTTCGCCCCAACAGCCAAACACGCTGCGGTTATACCATACCGGTGCGTCGGGTTCATTGCCCAGTTCCCAATAGCGCACATTGTAGGGATGATTCTTGTAGCGGTTCACCAGGGCAGTCAAAAATTGGGCAAATTCATCCAGGGCATCTGCGCGGATCGGGCCGCAAAAAGAGCCACTGTATTTCTGTGCCCAGTCAGGTGTAAACTGGATGCCGGCAATGACTTGCAGGCCGGCTGCCGAAGCATTGATCAGGCTGGTTTCGTCCACCACACCCCAGTTGTAAACCGGCGGATTGTATCTTTGCGGTTCGATCTGATCCCAGGCGAAAAACAACCTTCTCAGCCAGTATGCTCCACCGTCAACCGCTTGCTGCAAGCCGCTGACATTGTTAATTGGGCTCTCCATCTGCACACCAAATACCGGCTCGACATCAACATAATCTTTGGTCGTCAACGGCAAATAAATGGTTATCGCCTCCGAATTTTGCAGCGACACACGCCGATCTGTATTGGAGGGGGGATTGTCAGCCAGAGCAATTGGCTTATGTACATTAGCCGTCCACAACCAGGCTACTGCTGCGCTCAGTCCCATCAAGACAGTCCAAATCAACATCTTGAATCGAGCCGGATTCATGTTCATCTCCCGTAAAAGAATAACAATACAGTGAGTGGCGAAACCATATCCAACAAGACTAAAAAGGAAAACAGGGCCAAAGGAAACCAACGACGGAATCGCTTCGGAGTTAGAACCCACCACCCGCCAACCAGGGCCAATGCAGAGGGAATGATGGCCGGATAGGCATAGCGAGCTACCGGAAGAAAGGGTGAGGCCGGCGATGAGAATGGAAAAGGACGCAAAAAAGTATTGCCCCATATCAGCAACCCGATCAAGGTCAAGAACAGTGCTGTGCGGTTCTGTCGCCAGGATGATGGGTGCCTGATCAATCGGATCCACATCACCACCGCGCCCGACATGCCCACAAGTGTGATCACGATCAGGGTGATATACCATCCGCCGGCCAAATGAACCGAGTTCCAGGCAAATGTAGCCCAAAAGCTGCTCAGCAGCCGCTGTGCCGTCACCCGGTGCGCCCATCCGGTGCGTTCCCACTCACATATTGAGGCCACAAAATGCACAGAAGAACGGCGTGCATAAGTGGATATCCACCGATCGACCCATGGATGGGTTGTTGGAATGGTGTTCTCGGCCGAGCCATTTCGCGCCAGGTTGGTCCAGACTTGCTTCTGCCATCCAAGTTGTCGTCCTTGTGAGTCTAGCAGAGTGGGGGTACCGGGAATATGGTCTTGTTGGATCAGCATCACGCCATCATAGCAGACCGTTCGGCTGACATCTGTTCTCCAGGATGGCATGGGGCGCAGTATGATTTGAATGTCATTGGTGTCGCCAGAGATGGTGGCAGTAAGGGTGTAAAATGTGGGTGTCTCACCAACCTGAACGGCTCTTGATGTGGTATTCAGGCTATCGTATAAAACAGGCAGGTTGGTAAAAGCCGATTCGGTGGCCCAAATCCATGCGCCCAGCGTCACCGTTGTGCCGCGCAAAGCGGCAATGTCCTGGCGTGTCACAAACTGGATGATTTGTGGGTCGGGATTGGCGGGAGTGATTTGCAAGCAGAATGCTCGCTGTCCCCAGGGCGTTTCTGGCATAGATGGGTTGATGTGGCCTGTTTGCGATGAGGATGGGTACCATGCGGCTACACCGTCCCACTGAAAAACGGTCAGGAGCAGCACTGCTCCGCCCAGCAGTGAAGCGATCCCCAACTGCGCGCTCCACCGCTGTGGCCAGCAAGCCAAAACCAGCACCACTGGCGTCAAAAGCACAGCAATTCCGGCTGTGTTTTTGGTCCACATGCCTGCGATGGCTGCTCCAACCAGCCCGACCAATCGCCAGATAGATACTCCACGCATTATGGTGCGCACGGCCAGCCACGAGAACAGGGACAGAAAAAATACTGCTCCTACATCGTTGTTGACTGCCGTCATCAAGTCGGTAAAAGCCGGCAAAAAAACCAAAAATCCGGGGATAAGCCAACGCAGCGGAGAAATTGAAGGGAATATTTCACAAATCAGTTGATAAGCAAATCCAATGACGCTCAAATACATCAACAGTGAAACCAGGCGGGCGGCGTATAATTGCAGCACGATATCGGTGCTGCGCAACAGCCAGAGTGGGACGGCGACGAGGATATAATAGAGAGGAGGGTGAGAAAGCTCAGAGATGCCGATCCAGATCGGCTCGTCTTGGGCCAACAGGTCGGGGATGACGCCGCTCTCGTGAAAAAAGACGTGTTCGGCCATAGACGCCGCCACTTCTCGCCGCATGTTTTGATCGTACTCATCGAGCTGTGGCAGGTGCAACCGGTTGGCAATCAGCCAGGCATACTCAAAATGAGTGGGTTCGTCATAGTGCTGCCAGGGTGGAGCCAATAGTACATATAACAGACTATGTGCCAGACCCAGACCGAGCAAGAGCCAAAACACAACCGGCCGTTCTTTTTTCGGCGGCACGGGCATGCTCAAAAAGCTCCTGACCTCTTGATCACGGCGCCGAGCGTGCGCCAGAGGATCTGCAGATCGAGCAGCGTAGAATAGTTTTGGATATAGTAAAGATCATCTTCGGTGTGTTCGTGCATCAATTTGTCGGAGCGGCCGTTGACCTGCCACCAGCCGGTGATGCCTTGCGGCACGGCGAATCGCTTGCGCTGCCAGGGTTCATATTTTTCCACCAGCCAGGGCAGTTCAGGGCGCGGACCGATCAGGCTCATCTCGCCGCGCAAAACGTTGAAAAGCTGCGGCAGTTCGTCTATGCTGGTGGTGCGAATCAACCGCCCCACGCGGGTGATGCGCGGATCGTCTTTTTTCTTGTGAATGATCCGGCCATCGGGCATAGTTTCGACTATTTCATCTTGCCGCCGCTCGGCATCGACGACCATCGAACGAAATTTAAACATTTTGAACAACTTGCCGCCCTCGCCCACGCGATCCTGGAGAAACAGGATGGGGCCGGGCGAATCGAGTTTGATGGCCAGGGCCGTCAGTCCCATGATCGGTAAGGCAAATGCCAGTGCGATGCTGCCTAGTGCCAGATCCATCGCCCGCTTGATCAGCCGCTGATAAGGATTGAGTACCGGCTCGCGCAGGTTGATCAGTGGCAGGCCGCCAAAATCATCTATGGTAGCGCGAAACAAGGCCAGCGAGAAATAATCTGGCACCACACGGATGTTGACCGGCACATTTTGTAATTCGGCGATCAGTTGGTTCAGCGATTCAAAAGCGTGCCGCGGCAGGGCAACCACCAATTCGTCAATATGCTGCGTTTGGATGATGTGCGGTGTATCGCACACGCGCCCCAACACCGGCAGATCGTGATCCGAGCGATTGGGGTCGTCGTCTACATAACCTACCAGATTCAGCCCGGTCCAGCGATATTCCTGCACGGCCGCGCCGATGCGCTGCCCCAACTGGCCGCAGCCGGCGATCAGCACACGGCGTTCGGCAAAACTGCGCCCGTTGTTGATGCGAAATACGATCCGCGCCACCATCCGCCACAAGAGCAAAGCGACCATGCTCAGCACGGCAAAATAGACAAACAGCAGCCGTGAAGTCTCGCGAAAAGTCAGGTATAAAAAACCGGCAAAGACCAGTGAGGCAAACCCGTTGGCCACGATGACCGTCTGAAACTCGTCTACGGCTTTGTAGATGTGCCGCGGATCATAAACTGACAGGCAGGTCAAGACGATCAGCCAGATGATGGCTGCTGTGGCATACAACGCCCAGGGCATATATGATTCGCGGATAAAAATTTTACCCCAAGGCAAAATGGCCCTGAGATGTTCAGACAGGGCCAGTGAACCCACAGCCAGACTTGTGTCCAAAGTCATTGAGAACAGGGCAAAATTAACACTGAATCGTTTGAGCATAATCCCCTCCTTCCCGAATCGCCTTATTTTATCACCGAATACAGCCAGGGACAAAAAAGGATACAAGGAGAGCCAAGTAAAGGAGCACATCCTGCTCAATGTGTGGGTTGATCTAGCTCATATCGGCGCAAACCCAGCAGTTGTCCCAAGATCAGCCAGATGAATAGGGGGTTGTTAATCAGGTAGCGTTTCCACAGGCGACGCGGTTCGCTGAGCAGGCGAAAGAGCCATTCCAGTCCGCTGCGTTGTATCCAAGGTGGTGCCTGCTTTTTCAGACCGGCATGAAAATCAAAAGCGGCGCCGACGCCGATCATAACCGGAGCGTTGATTTTCCCAACGTGGGCAGCCATCCAGCGCTCTTGCTTGGGCGCACCCAGGCCAACCCAGACGATATCAGGACGGGATTTGTTGATCTTGTTTATAATTTCTGCATCTTCTTGAGGCGTCAAATCACGAAACGGTGGAGAATAGACTCCAGATATTTGCAACTCGGGAAATCGGCGTTGCAAGTTTGCGATCAGGCGATCCAACACCTCTGGCGTTCCACCATAAAAAAAGTGGGAATACCTGGCCTGCGACTGCTCGCATAAAGCCAACATCAAGTCGGGACCATAAACGCGAGAGACATTTCGGTAGCCTTGCAGATGACACAGCCAGACAAGGGGCATACCATCAGGTGTGGTCAATCCGCTGGCATTAAAAATACGTCGCAAGTCTGAATCGTTCTGACATTCCATCACACTATGGACCGGCGTCACACACACATAGCGAGAGCGGCGTTGAGAAATCCAATCTTCAATGCAAGCCAAAGCGATCTGCATATTGATGGCGCTGATCCCTACACCCAATATGTTGACTCGCTGTATCATTCTCTTTCTCCGTTTTTCGGTATGGCATACTTTTGGTGATCATAGAACGGCTCTCGAAACAAATACAAAACACGGTGCAACAGATCGGCCAGCGGTGAAAAATAGGCCAGATAAGCCAAAAACGGGCTTTGAAAGGCCAGATAGCCCGGATAATCGGTCCACTTGCGGCGCAAATAAAAGCGGGTGGTAGAAAACGGCCGAGTGTCCTGGTTCATTTCGATCTGCGCGAGATCGGGAATGCCTCCCAGTTTTTTGATATAAGCCAGATGCCTGATCCTTTTTAAGGGGATTTGCATCAATTCGCATGCCACGGCGGCGGCGGCGCCGATGTCGTTGGACACCAACACCCAGTTCAATTCGACCGGCTGCCCTTTCATCGGCCCGTTGACATTCAAACCGTATCGTCCGTCTACAATGGCTATGCGCGTTTTGACCGCGCGGTTGACCTCCCAGATCACATGCTGGAAATAAGGATGCAGCCGCAGCCGATCCTGAGGTTCAGGGATACAGCCCCACTGATTCTTGAAAGTGAGGCTGACGCCGGTATTGGCATGCACTTTGGGGACGGGCATTGTGATCAGCAAGTCCATCTCGTCGGTGAGCAGGCGCGGCAGGTCGAGTGCAAATGATTTCCGACGATACGCAAAATGGATGGTTTGGCGCGGCACATGGCTCAAGTTGATCACCTGCACGCCATACCGGTCGGCAAACTGCCCCAGACCGGTCTCGCGGTAGACCTCATCCATCGAAAAACGGTTATAGCCACCCGAATCCGCATCGCCGATGTAAATGTGCGGCGTATATTCACGAACGGCCAGGATGGCGGCCTCGATGGCCTGCGGGCTGGTCATTACGCCGGGGCGGTAGGTGGGAAAGGTAAGGTTGGGTTTGATGAAAACGCGTGAGGAGGCTGTCACCAGCCGCCCAAAGCCGATCCACTCCAGCCCTTGCTGGATGCGTTCCAGGTCATCATCATGGGTGCGTTGAACATAGACTCGCGGTTGGTTCATAGCCGAGGTACAAGCTCCTGATAGAATGTTTGAAGATATTCTACAACCGTATCGAGAGTAAAGCAAGTTTCGAGCCGATTCCGTCCGGCCTGGCCCATCGTCTTGCGCCCGACCGGGTCTCGCAGCAGCTTTTCGATGGCCTGCGCCAATGCCTCCGGGTCGGCAGGCGGCACCAACAGCCCCGTCACCCCGTGTTCGATCTGCTCCAGCGGTCCGCCAATGGCTGTGCCGATCACCGGTACGCCGAGGGCCATACCTTCCAGCACGATGCCCGGAAACGGGTCCGGTCTGGTCGAGGGCAGCACCAGCACGTCCAAAGCGGCAATCAATGGCTTGGGGTTTTCGACAAAGCCGGTAAATACCACATCCTCTGACAGGCCATTCTCGCGGACGTAGGCCTGCAACTGCTCAATCAGATATTCATTGCCGGTAAAAGCGTCGCCGATAATCAAATAGCGCACCTGATCCAGGCCGGTCTTTTTCAACCAGGCGCAGGCCTGCACAAAAATGTCCTGGCCCTTCCAGGGACTGATGCGGCTGGCCACCCCGACCAACCGCGTATCTGGTGATAGACAATATCGATCTCGCCACGCTTGTACCTCGGCCGGGTCAACAACAAATTCGCTCAACTCGAGGCCGTTGTGTAATACCCGCACTTGAGGGTGAGGAGGAAATTGGGCCGCGATCGGTGTAGAGACACACAAGATGCGGGTGGAAAAACGCAGCATAAACGCGCGGAAATAGGGCCACAAACGTGCAAAGTCGTCGGCAAACATCTCGCGCAGATGCCACACGTGCGGCACGCCAGCCAGCCAGGCCGCAAAACCCGGTGTGATGGTGGTGGCGGTGTTGGAATGAACCAGGTCAATCTGCTCTTGTCGAATCAGCCGCCAGATGCGCCAGGTAGAGGGCAAAAGCGAGAACGCAAAACCCGGCAGTCGCCACGAGCGCAGCACGCGACGCTGGATCACGCCCAGATAGGGGATTACCTCGACCTGAATGCCGTGCTGCCTTAGGGCCACAGCCAGAGGACCGTCTTCTGGCAGCACAACGATCGGTTCAAATCGCTCGCGATCCAGGCTGGTAGTCAGACGCAGCAGAGAGCGGCTGGCTCCATACAGATCGGCGTTAGGATGGATATAGAGAATTTTTTTGCACATATCCCAGGATCGTTAAATGTATATAAAAGACTAATAAAGTGTGTTGTTTATGCCTGTTCCCAAAGGTGCATTTGTAAAGGTCCCATTTTCGTTTTTGAATATATAGACAGCGGTTAGCGAATGAAGCAAAATTGGGCTGATGGTCGACACGGTTATCGGATGGTTTTGGAGCACAACGGGCAGATAGAGGGTGCTGGTCATTTGAATTATCGGCTCAACAGTCGGCGTGGCCGTCGGCTCAACAGTCGGCGTGGCCGTCGGCTC
>CAYVBK010000013.1:0-6801 GCA_964449465.1 uncultured Anaerolineae bacterium | reverse complement strand
TCGGCTCAACAGTCGGCGTGGCCGTCGGCTCAACAGTCGGCGTGGCCGTCGGCTCGACGGTGGGCGTGGCCGTCGGCTCAACAGTCGGCGTGGCCGTCGGCTCGACGGTGGGCGTGACCGTCGGCTCGATCACCGGGGTGCCGACCACCTGCACCACATAACTTTGAGTTGATGTCCTGGTTTCGCTGCGGCGCGATGCCCCCCCTGGCAAGATGTAAATGTGGGTCAGCCAATCCATCGTTTGCGCCACCTGCACGGTTACGGTCAAGGTGCCGGGCGATAAAGGCTGCCCGGAAACGAGGCCAGTTTGCGGATCAATGGTCAGGGCCGGCGGATCGCAGGTCAGCGAAAAAGCCAGCGTCGCCGTTAGCCCCGGCGTATGAGCCGGCACGGCTTGCAGTTCACCGACCGAGTAGACGGCCTGCACCGGATAGGTGTACCAATCCCCGGTGGCGACAGTGATGACAGGCTGCGAATAGATCAGCGGCAGCCCCACCTCGATATAGTCCGATGGGCCGCTGCGCGTTCCGGCCTCGTCCACGGCGGCCACCCGATAATAATAGTGGTTCAATGTCGGGATCAGCGGATCGATCACAACGGCTCTGGTCAGAGTGGTGGTAAACAATAAATTAGCCGGCCGGATGCCCGCCTGGAACGGCTCCAATCCTACCAACACCGAATAGGCATCGGCAGCAGCCGTAAAAGAGGTTTCGTCGCTGCCATAGACCTCGTAATAGGCCGGCGCCGCGCCGGCCGGGTTGGGTGTCCACGTCAGAGTACGCTCATCTGCCCATTGCAGATCGAGTGGATAGGCCGGGCCTTGCGGCACAAACGACCATACCGCGCTCCACTCGCCCCACACAGCATGGCTGTCGCGGCTGCGCACTCGCCAATAATAGGTCTGACCGTGGTTCAACAAGCCGTCGCCGGGGATGGTGAATGACGGCTCGACGGTCAGTTGATCAAAAGTGGGCGAAAGCGGCCAGCGCATATCGGGCCGCTCGCTGAGTTGAAAATGATACACCGAGATGCCATCGCCGTCGGGGTCTTGGGCTGCCGGCCACGCAAAGGCAAAACGCAGCGACGATACCACATCGCCGTCCAGAGGATAGGTCGGCGACACCACCGCCAGCGGCGGCTGCGTGGCCGCACTCTCACGCCATTGGTGTGTCACCCTCACCATGTGCGGCTCTAAAGTTTCGTCGGTATACACCACCTGATTGCTGCCCACCTGGAGCGCTGGCAACGACAGCAGGGCCATTTGCAGGTCGGTGACGATCTCCAGGTCATTTAGCCCAACCGAGAGCAAGTCGTTTTCACTTTGGAACTCTATCTTGACAAAATAACGGTACTGAGCATGCGTTGTGCGCGTGTCTATATACGCATCCAACGCCTGCACATACTCAAACTCACCCAACGCTTCAGCCGTCCACACCGGCGTCCAGGTTTCCCCGTCCAAAGAGAAAAGCAGCCGGATCGTGTCCGACACGCCCTGGCGATAAAAGAGGCTGCTCAAGGTGCTGCCGACAATGGTATAGGGCGACTGCACCCGATACACAATAGAGCCAGGCTCACCGGGCGCAGCCAGGTGCAGCCGCGGATACTGCCCATCGTCGCCAAACGAGGCCAGTCCGGATTCGGCGGCGACGCCGGCGCGATAGTCGTTGGTGCTAAAATCGGGATGATAAACCAACGCCCCATTTGCATACAGCGGTGGAGCAGATGGTGTGGACGGTTGAAACATGCTGCAACTGTATTGATACTTGCCTTGATTGTCCCACCGCCACTCGATGGCTTCGTTAGGGCGTAAAGTCAGGGTCATCGTATGCCCGGTCGTCGGCGCATGATCGATAATGGCGCCGCTGTAAACGCTGGCTAATGACTCGTTACGATAGGTATTCCACGGCACGGTGCGGCCATAATGGTGGACGCGCTTGATCAAATCGCGATCCTGCACAATGTCGCCCAGGCTGGCCACGGTGAGATTGTCGGGGCGCAGGTAAAAGGTGCGAATGTCCGCATCGAGCAGGTGAAACGCGCCATCGTACCACACCTCAGATACAGTGTGCCCACCATAGACCAGCAGTTGCCGCGCCTCCAGCCCGGCGCTTTCCAGCAATGCTTCCATTACCGCCGCCACGTTGTTACATAGACCAAAACCATAGATGTTGAAAAACTTGACCGGGTCTTCGATCTCGCTGGTCACAATAACGTTTTGCGGTTGAAGCGAGTCGAGTTGGGTGTCATTGAACCAACCGATCAGATCTGTCCACTGTTGAGTGGCAATGTCCTGGGATGCCCTCTGGCAGTCGGCAGTCCAGTAATGATACTGATGTTCGGCCACAAACTGCCAGATAGCCATGGCTTTCTCGCGGTCGCTGTCCAGGCCGGCAGTGATCTCGGCCATGAGATGATCCAGAGTGTCCCAGTTTCGCCGTCCATTGATGACGATGCGCGGATTGATCACCGGTGTATTGCCGATATTTTCGATGCGCAGCGACAGGTTGGGCTGAAACTGGTTGGATTTGCCCCAATAGCGCAGGGTGAGGGTATTGTCGCCATCCAGCGTGCCCTGCATAGGAATTTCATAACCGTGCTGCGAGTTGGTGATGACCTCGGTGTGGGTTTGCATCGGCCCATCGTCGTCTATGATTGTTATCGGCAGTTCCAAATATCCCGTGCCGCCGGCCGTGATGACCAGGGTGATGGTGATCTGGGCGTCAGCGATGCCATCATTTTGTATGCTGATCACATTCACCATTTCCCCGGCGCGGTGGAGGTCATCGTACAAGCCGGCCGAGACCAGGCTGATGTCTCGGCCGGGTTCAAAAGTGAGTGTATCTGGCGATACAGCCAAAATCTCTGGATTGCTAGATGCTATAACGATCACCACCTCTTGTTCTAACGGCATCGGGAAATAGACAGAAAATTGGGTTGTTTGTCCTTCGGTCAAGATCAATGCTGTGTCGCTGACACCGATGGCCAGCGGCACGGTGGGTGGTTGGGCGGCGCCGGATGCGGCTCGCGCCAGGAGCAGCAGGAGCAGCAAGTTGAGAATGATCGGCCAGCGCGAAAATGCCTTGTGCAATGTCAAGCGCCTTTCAAGATGGCATCCACGTCTGCGACCACAGCTCCAGATTGAGCAGACTCCACAGCCGCTCGGCATGGTTGACCTGTCCGAGATCGTGCTCGTGCATCAGGCGGTCTATCTCAGCCTGTCGGAAGTAGCCCGCTTGCGCTATTTGCCCATGCGCCAACAGTTCGTCGCGCATCGGACGCAGTTCGCCGCGCAGCCAATCGGCCACCGGCAACTCAAAGCCTTGCTTGTAGCGGTAGAGCAGGTCGCGCGGCAGGCCCAACCGCAGCCCGGCCTGCCGTAACAGGCATTTGAGCGTGCGGCCGCGAATTTTCATGTGTGCGGGTAATGTTGCTGCCCACTCGACTATTTCATGGTCGAGCAGTGGCGAGCGTCCTTCCAGGCTGTTGGCCATAGTCATACGGTCGGCTTTGACCAGTAGATCGTCGGGCAGATAGGTCATCAAATCGGCATACAAAAAACGATCCAGTTCTGCCGCGACGTGACCATCCTGATTGTACCGCCGCCGGTGATCCAGCGGATCGCCGGTCAGCGTGGATTGAAATTCGGGCGTGTACAACCGCTCTCGCCAGCGATACAGCCCGTTGTATACCGATGCTAACGTGTTGGCCTCGTCCGGCGGCAAAAGCGACAGGTTGTTCAGCCGCTTGAGGCGGTTTAGCCCGCTTTTCTGGTCGAGCCCTTCCGGCAGCAGGTGCAGGCCGCGGCCGACGATCTGGCGGCGCACCCACGCCGGGATGCGGCGATATCGCTGGCGCAGCAGGCTGCCCAGGTGCTTGCCATAGCCGGCAAACGACTCGTCTCCGCCGTCGCCGTTGAGGGCTACGGTGACATGTTGACGGGCTATTTGTGAAACATAAAATGTCGGCACCGCCGACGGATCGGCAAACGGCTCGTCGAAATACCAGGCCAGGCGCGGCAAAATGGCTGCCGCATCAATCTGGACAATAAATTCGTGGTGATCGCTGCCAAATTGCTCGGCCACCCGACGGGCAAAAGGCAGTTCGTTGTAGGCTTGATGTTCAAAGCCAATCGAGAAGGTTTTGACCGGCGCCGCCTGAAGCCGACTCATCAGAGCGACAACAATGCTGGAATCCACGCCGCCGCTGAGAAAGGCACCCAATGGCACATCGCTGATCAGGCGCAGGCGCACCGCCTCGCTCAACTTGTCTAGCAGCGCATCTATTGCCTCATTCTCAGAGAGTGCCTCATCTGTGGCAAAGTTCAGGTCCCAGTAACGTTGGGTATGCAGTCCGTTTCGGTCAAAAATGGCCCAATGCGCCGGCGGCAACTTGGATATGTTTTGCCAGATCGTGCGCGGCGGCGGCACGCATAGATAGGTCAAATAGCTGTCCAGCGCGGCCGGGTCCAGCCGGCGTGACACGGTCGCGTCGGCCAGGATCGCTTTCAACTCGGAGCCAAAGAGCAGCGTGTTGTCGAGCAGAGTATAGTACAGTGGCTTTTTGCCCAGCCGGTCGCGGGCCAGCAGCAGCCGCTCGCGCGGTTCGTCCCACAAGGCCAGGGCAAACATGCCGCGCAACCGGGTCACACAGTCGGCGCCCAGTTCTTCGTACAGGTGAACGATCACCTCGGTGTCGGATTGGGTGTAAAAGGTATGGCCGCGCTCTTGCAGTTCGTGCCGCAAGGCCTGGAAATTGTAAATTTCGCCGTTGAACACCACCCAGATGGTCGAGTCCTCGTTATGGATAGGCTGGTCGCCGGTAGCCAGGTCAATGATGCTCAAGCGGCGATGGCCCAGCACCGCCTGGGGACGGTTCAGGCTGCCGCTGCCATCCGGCCCGCGATGGGTGAGCGCGTCCATCATCGAGACGATCCGCTCTGTGTCATCCGCGCTCAGCCCGCCCAGGTTCACCCGTCCACAAATGCCGCACATCAGCGTCCTCCGCCCGTCTGGCCGGAACAGATGGACTCGAAAACCTGCACCGTTTCCAGAGCAGTGCGCGGCCAGGAAAAAGTTTGTGCCCATTCCAGTCCACGGGCGATCAAGGCCTGGCGATAATCTGGTTTGTCTAGTACCTCGCGCATCGCTGCCGCAATGTCCTCTATTGATTCTGGATCGATCAACACGGCGGCATCGCCGGCCACTTCGGGCAGAGAGGACACGTTTGATGTGATCACCGGCGTGCCACAACTCATGGCCTCCAGCACCGGCAGGCCAAAACCCTCATACAATGAGGGAAAGACAAAGGCCGCCGCGCCGTTGTACAAATGCGCCAATTCCTGGTCGCTCACATAACCGGCGCGCACCACCCGTCCGGCCAGTCGCTCAGAAGAGATGGCCTGCTGTATCCTTTGCTCTTCTTCTGGCTTCCAGCCCGCTCCGCCGGCCAGCACCAGCTTGAATGAATCAAACCGTTTTTCGGCAGCCAGAATGTCAAATGCCGAGATCAAGCGGGGGATGTTTTTGCGCACATCGGGTGTACCGACGTGCAAGATGTACTGCTCTGCTTCCAGGCCATAGCGAATCAGAGTTGGACCCATAGCCTGGCGATCTTGATGATAGACCGGCCTGGAAGCCAGATAGATGGGAATGATCTTGTCTGCCGGTATATTCCAAAGATGCACGATGTCTCTTTTTGAAGCTTGCGAAATTGTAATAATACGCTGCGCCGCGCGAGCTGTCAACGGCGCCAACATCCGAAAATAAGCCAGATACCAGTGATGTTGCTCCTCAGGGCGCAAAGCAAAAGCCATGTCGTAAAATACCACCACCAGCTTGAGGCCAAACAGAGACGCCAGAACAGGCCCCGTGTAATCGGGCACAAACAAGACCTCGACACCCTGCCGTCGGGCCAGCCAGGGCACAAGCACCTGTTCTCCCCACAATTTGCCCAACCCCGATCTCAAGCGGGTCAGCGAGGATTTGGTTTTGCCAAACTGATCGGGTGACCAAAGCGGATTTTTGAGAAACGCATACGTGTGTTGGGGTGCAACCTGGGGCAGAACATCCACTATGCCGTTCAGATATTTGCCGATGCCGGCCGGATGTTGGAGCAAACTGGTTTCGATGCCGATTTTCACCCTGCTACCTCGGCTTTTGCCCCAGATAATACAGACCACTGGCCATAAAACGTGCGTTGACATGGTTGGCCAGCAGCAAGTCCAGGTACTTGATCGGAAACAAAAACCAACCCAGCCCACGCCGCAGCAGATGAAACAGGGTATTGTTGTTCAGGCTCAAGAGCAAGGCCAGGTAATATTTGAGCATATCGCCCAGCACCGAACTGGGACCCACGCACACGCCGCTGTCTATTTTTTCAAAACGGCCCAACAAGCGTTCGATGCCTTCGATGGTATAACGCTGAAAATCGGTGGGGTGCGGATGATAGCACTGCAAAAAAGGAATCTCTACATAAATGTACCCACCCGGCCGCAGTACCCGCCAGGCTTCAGCCACTACCTGCGCGGGGTTGGCGACATGTTCCAGCACGGCCTGGGACAGCACGGCGTCAAACCCTCCATCCACAAAAGGCAGCAGGTGTCCATCGCCCACCACATCTACAGCCGGGCCGGGCGAAATTTCCAGGTTGATGCTGCGAACCAGCAGATCGGAGCCAAGACTCTGCAGTCCCTCGCCAGATCGGTCTCCGCCGCCGATCAGGAGGAGTTGAGGCGACGTAGGGTGATTGCTTGTCAGCAGAGAACAAATCCGCTGATGATTGCGCCGGGTTTGGGTGTTTAGC
>CAYVBK010000012.1:0-122723 GCA_964449465.1 uncultured Anaerolineae bacterium | reverse complement strand
CTTTTGGTGGCCGAGGCTCTTTTATTCTCTTGTCAAGGTGCGAAATACAGGCTAAATTGATGAACGACATGGATCCGGGGTTGTTGGATCTGATCAAATTCCAGGTTAACTCATTTATCAAGTGGGATCTGGTCAGATTTTTTTACGAAAATCCCAACACCGTAGATTCGGCCGAGGGCATTGCCCGTTATGTGGGGCGCAATGTGCAAGCCATTGAGCCAGAGATGGAAGAACTGGCGCAAAGCGGCGTTATGGACAGGCGGGTCGTCAATCAGACCGTCGTTTATTCGCTGTCTACCGATGAAACGGTGCGAGAGTTGATTCGGCAGTTTATTGTGGCCTGCGAGGATCGACATTTCAGAGTCAAAGCGGTCTATCACATCATTCGCGGCATGCGTTGAGTCAACCGCGTCTGACCAACTGGTTCCACAAAAGCAGTTTATCGGTGGAGGATAGAGATGCAAAGGATAAAGACGGGGATCCCCGAGTTGGATGAGATGTTGAATGGTGGCTTTTTGCCCCAATCGGCCAACCTGGTTGAAGGCGCGCCCGGCACGGGCAAAAGCACGTTGGGCATGCAGTTTATCTATAACGGCATCACCAAATATGATGAGCCCGGCCTGATCTTGACGTTTGAAGAATTTCCCCAACAGTATTACCGCGATGCCCTCAGTTTGGGCTGGGACCTGCGTGAATTGGAGCGCAAGGGCAAGCTCAAAGTGATCATGACCAGCCCCGAAATCAGCAAGTTGGACCTGGAAAATGTCGGCGGCATTATCGAGACCACCGTCGGCGAGATGGGAGCGCGACGCATCCTGGTAGACAGTCTGTCGCATTTTGAACGATTGACCGGCGATCCGGTCGAACTGCGAGCGATTCAATACAGCTTTATCAATTCGCTCAAGCGCGAAGGCCTCACGGCACTGTTGACCAAAGAAAGTGAGACCATTTTGGGAGAAGCCGATGCCGAAGAGAGCGTCACCTTTGTGGTGGATTCGTACATGATGCTTCGCTATGTCGAAATCGAAAGCGTGATCCGCAAAGCTCTGGTGGTTCTTAAAATGCGCGGCAGCGATCACGCCAAAGACATCCGTCAATATCAAATTACCTCTTCTGGTATTGATGTGCAGGCCCGATTTGAGGGGCAGGAAGGCATTTTGAGCGGCAGCCCGCATCGCAGCATGGCCGAATCTTTTGTAGACGCTTTTGTGCGCCGGTGAATACCTGCCTGAGCGGTTCCCCTGACATTCAGCCTCAAGCGTGCCAGCGACTTGCCGCTCCATCCAGCATATGATGATGCGTTGACCCGACTGTAAATCCAATCGGATCGGTCTGCTCACCGCCAGGGGGGAGGAGAGATGGCCATGCCTATCCTTTTCAGCATCCTGACACTTTATACATGGGTGTTGGGCGCAGGTTTGATCTGGATTTTGCGCTCTATTGCCCGATTCTATCAAAAGAAACATGCCGAGCTGTATCAGGACACACCTCCTCAGCGCACCTATTACCAGTTTTTTATCATCCCCATCATCTCACTTTTGCTTGCCGCCATTTTGTATGCCATCTTGGGCGATTTTTCCGGCCATCGTAGCGGCGATATTGCCTTTTTGGTCGGCGGCGTGGTGCTGACCTGGTCAAGTTATCATCTCCACAAGATGATGACAGGAGGCCGCTGATGAGAGTCTTGATTGCTGTTTTGGGGCTGGCTGGTCCGGCTTCGATTCTGGCGGTTTTGTTGATCATGGCCAGCCTGACGCAAAAATGGGAACTGGTCACCAAAACCAAGTCGTATTATCAATGGTTTTACATCGCCGTTGGGCTGGTCGGCGCGGCGCTGTTGACGGCTCTGATCCGCATCGGTTATCTCGAAGTGAGCGGCGGCCCGCCGGTGTTCTGCGATCCACATTCGTGGTTTTACCTGGTCTTTTACTATGTACCGTTGGCCGCGGCGATGACATTAGGTCTGGGGCTAACCTGGAAGAGTTGGGGGTGGTTGTTAGGAGAATCTGGTGATTGAGTGCAAGACCAAGCTGATCCATCAATCGCCCCTTTCTGAGTCAGAACTGATAGACGGCCTCCAGGCGGGGCTGATGGTTCTGGATCGAGAGCGGCGTTTTTTGTTTGTGAATCGCTGGCTGGCCGGGCGGTTGGGTCGGGCAGAGGCCAATTTACTGGGCAGCTCTCTGGATGCGTGGCTGTCTATGGACACCTGGGTGCAAACCGAGCCGCTGTTGGCCGCGCTGTTTGATCGCGGCGAGACTGTGTTGTGGCGCGGCACGCTGATCACCATAGCCGGTCACAAGCTCTGGATGCAGTTTGCCGCCGTGCCGCAGCGGCGCGGCGATGAGGTAATTGCCCAGATCACCTGTTGGGATATTTCTCCTTTCCAAGACCTCACCGCCGAATGTCAGTCTCTTGAACGGTCGCTGGAATCTCAGAGCCGCGAAATGACGGCATTGTATTGCATTGGCGAGGCCGGCGCGCTGACTTTGTGCCTGGATGACATTGCGCAGCTTGTTTATGCTCAGATTGAGCAATTGTTTCGCTTTTCGGCTTTTGCACTGGTTTTGTATGAAGCCGAACAGCAGACGGTGCTGCCTATACTGGTGCGAGAGCACGGCCAGACTGTTTCCTTGCCGGCCTGGTCGCTGGATCAGGAGAGAGGACTGATCGGTTGGAGCCTTCAGGCGCGCGAGCCGCTCTTGATCCGGGATTATGCTCGGATGACCGAGTTGGAGCGCGCCCGCTGGCCGGTGAAGCATGATCGCATCTGGCAGTCCGACACGCGCTCCTGGTTGAGCATGCCGCTGGTGATGCAAGAGCGGGTGTTGGGTGTGTTGTGTTTGCAGCACGATCAGGCCGATACATTTGGCGAAGCCGAGCAGCGCAGCCTGCGCTCTCTGGCCGATTATTCGTCCATCGTGATCGAAAATGTGTGGTTGCATCAGCAAACCGAGATGCAACTGCACGAACTGGAACAGGCCAACCGCGAAATGCAAGCCCTGCAAGGCCTGAGCAGCGTCTTGCAGTCGAGTCTGGAATCCAAGCATGTCTTTCAACTGGTGGTCAATGGCCTGGTCACCGGGCTGGGTTACAACCTGGCCATTCTGGCGGTGATAGACGACAAAGAGCGCAAACTGGTTTTTGCTGCGCTCGATGTGACCGGTCAGCCAGGTGGGATGCCTTTGCTAGATGTATTGCGCCAGGATGCGCGTATTTCGATGGATGAATATGATAACCTGGGCGTTCGAGCCGTGCAAGAAGCGCGAACCATGATCACGCATACGCTGTACGATCTGTTGTGTCCATGGGGCGATCCGGTTACTGCGCTCAAGGCACAAGAGTCTCTGGCGGTGCAGACGTTGGTGGCCGTTCCGTTGATGGCACGCGATAAAATGTCGGGCTGTTTATTTGCCGGCATAGGCCGTCCTGAGGTGACCGGGCGCGAAATTGCGCTGCTCAATGCATTTGCCAACCAATCGGCCATCGCCATCGAAAATGCCCAGTTGTACAGCACCTTGAACCAACGTCTGACCGAAGTATCTACGCTGTACACCCTGGCCAATCAGATTTCTTATAGTCTCGATCTGGATATCGTTCTCGACTCGGTGGTCAATACGCTGCGCAAAGTGCTGAACTGCCGGAGCAGTTGCATTTTTTTGCTGGACGAAGACCAGGAATGGATGGAGATTCGCGCTTCGAGTGGTATCAAACCGCGTTGGCAGCGTGAAGCGCGGCTGCGGTTGGGTGAGGGGATCAGCGGCAAGGTGGCCCAAGAAGCCCGCACGCGTTATATCCCCGATACCCGGCTCGATCCCGACTTTATCACCTTTGATCCTACCGTGCGTTCGCTGCTGGTGGTGCCGTTGATGGTCAAAGGACGGGTGATCGGCACGCTGAGCGTGGATGATGACAAGCCGGATGCCTTTTCGACCAACGAGGGGTTGTTGTTGACCATTACGGCGGCTACGGCGGCTGTGGCCATTGACAACGCCCGGCTGTACGAGAACCTCAAAGAACGCGCTGACAAGCTGGCGCAGGCCTATGCCGAACTTCAAGAGGCCAGCCGACTCAAATCTGAGTTTGTGCAAAATGTCTCGCATGAATTGCGCACGCCGCTCACCTTTATTCGCGGCTATGTAGATTTGCTGCTCGACGGTATGTTGGGCGAGATCAACGAGCAGCAGCGTGAAAAATTTCAGATCGTGTCCAACCGCACTAATTCGATCATTCATCTGATTGATGATATTTTGTCACTTCAACAGCTTGAGCGTCAAAATTTGCACATGGATGTGTATTCGATTCAAGACGTTGCCCACATGGCCGTCAAGAGCGCCGAGGTGGCTGCGCAGCAAAATGGGTTGGTATTGATTGAAGAATATGAGCCGAATCTGTCTCCGATTTGGGGCGACCGTATGCGTCTGGATCAGGTGTTCAACAACCTGATCGGCAATGCCATCAAGTTCAGCCCGGATGGCGGCACAGTCCGGGTGCGGGCGCGCAGCGGGCAGGGCTATGTCTATGTGGATGTGATCGATCAGGGCATCGGCATTCCCAAAGACAAGCAGTCGCGCATCTTTGAACGATTTTATCAGGTAGATGGGTCGAGCAAGCGGCGATTTGGCGGCACCGGGCTGGGGCTGGCCATTGTCAAAGAGATCATTGACGCGCATGGTGGCATGGTCAAAGTGGAAAGCGAGTTGGGACACGGCAGCACATTTACGTTTAGCGTGCCGGTGGCCATGATCACCGACCGCAACATTCCAATGGAGGAATGAGATGGCAATTACAAATTGGGATGAGCTGCTTCAGGCGGCTCAGCAGGGGGGGCCGCGCACGGTGGTGGCCGTTGGCGCGCATCAAGATGCTGTGCTGGAAGCGTTGGGTGTGGCCTGTCAGCGGGGTATCGCTCGGGCCATCCTGGTTGGCGACGAGCTAAAAATTCGTGCATTGGCGGTCACGCTCCATATCAACCTGGACGGGATGGAGATCGTTCACGAGACCGATATGGAGCAGGCAGCGCACCGGGCCATGTCGTTGATCGCCGAAGGGCGGGCGCAGATCGCCATGAAGGGCAAGGTAGACACGGCGACGTTCCTGCATGCTGCGCTGGACAAGCAGTATGGTCTGCGCACCGGTGAACTGCTCAGTCATGTAGCCGTATTTTATGTGCCGGCCATGAATCGGTTGCTGCTGGTCAGCGATGCCGGGGTGAACATTGCGCCGACGTTGGAGCAAAAGGCCGATATTATTCGTAATGCCATCGTCGTGGCGCACAAGCTGGGGATCGAACAACCCAAAGTGGCCGTGCTGGCGGCAGTAGAAGCAGTCAACCCCAAGATGCCGGCCAACCTGGAGGCCGCCGCTCTGGCCAAGATGGCCGACCGGGGGCAGATCAATGGGGCCTGGGTAGATGGGCCGCTGGGTCTGGACAATGCCGTTTCGCCCGAAGCCGCGGCGGCCAAAGGTATCGGCGGGCCGGTGGCTGGCCGCGCCGATATTTTGATCCCGCCTGATATTCACGCCGGCAATTTGATGGCCAAGGCCATCATCTATTTTGGCGGCAGCCCGATGGCCGGTGTAGTGGTGGGGGCCAAATCGCCGCTCATTTTGCCGTCTCGTTCCGACCCATCCGAGGCCAAACTCCATTCGGTGGCGCTGGGCGTGGTGATGACGTTGTAAACAATCGAGATGCGAGGACCGGGGGGATGCGAGGTCGAACGTACAGTTTACGGGGCGCTGCTGTGGTGACGCCCGATGAGGTGCTGACTCATACTGATTTGACGATTTGGGAGAACCAGATCGCCGCCTGGGGCAAGACGGCGGTTGGATGTGGCGTGGATTTGCGCGATTATCTGATTTTCCCCGGCCTGATCAATGCTCACGATCACCTCAACGGCACCTGGTGGCCGCGTGTAGGCCCCAGCCGTCCTTATGTCAATGTCTATCAATGGCTAACCGACCTGGATGGCAGTCCCACCCGATATGACCGGATGCAAAATTCGGTGCAGGATGTGTACGATCTGGGTATGTATCGCAACCTGATTTCGGGCGTGACCACCGTAGCCGATCATTTCAAGCGCATTGACGGGGCGGCGTTCTATACCCGTCACCCCATCCACGTTTTGTATGAATATGGGCGCACCTGGACGCCTCGCGAGCAGACAGCCTGGGGTGGAGATGTGTGGACCGAGTACGAGTATGCGGTGCGCAGCCGGCAGCCCTATATTATTCATCTGGCCGAGGGGTTGGACCACGAGACAATGGCCGAGATGGATATTTTGGTCGGTTTTAATGCAGTGGGACGTAACACGTTGATCATTCACGGTGTTTCGTTGCGCCCTCAAGATATGCGTCTGATGGCGCGCGTGGGGGCCAGCTTGTGCTGGTGTCCGGCCTCCAACCGGTTCCTTTATGGGCAGACGGCTGATGTATTGGCCCTGTTGGCGGCGGGGGTCAATGTCACCCTCGGTACCGACAGTTCGTTGACCGGCGGCCTCAATTTGTTGGATGAGTTGCGCACGGCGCAGTGGACCTGGCAAGAATTGACCGGCGCGCCGCCTTCTGACCGCTGGCTGGTCGAGTTGGTGACGATGCGAGCGGCGCAGGCTTTGATGCTGGAGGGACGGCGCGGGCGTATTGCGCCGGGTTATGAGGCCGATCTGGTGATTGTGCCGGATCAGCAGAGCAGCCCATATGCCGGCCTGATCGCTGCGGATATATCCGACATTGCCCTGGTGATCTGTGCCGGCGTGCCGGTGTATGGCGATGTGGCTTATCAATCTCTGTTTGAGCAGTTTAGCCCTGGTTTCAAGCCGGTGCGAGTATCGGGCCGCTCCAAGTTGATTGCCGGTGACGTGATGGCCTTGCTCGACCGTATATCCGAAACCGTTGGGCGGATGATGGAATTTCCTTTTTTGCCTTGCACTACAATGGAGTAGGTCGGCAGGCCCCAATCTCATGGGGTGGCCGGCATGACAAGGAGCCGGGTGGGTTGGCGCAAATTGTGATTATGAGCGGCCGGTTTGGCAGTGGCAAAACCGAGGTGTCATTGAACTATGCCCTACGACTGGCCCAGACAGGGGCATCACCTTTTCTCATTGACCTGGACCTGGTCACGCCCTATTTTCGCACGCGCGAAAGGGCAGACGAGATGGGTCGGCAAGGGGTGGAGGTGATTGCCCCTTTTGATGTGGCGCAGTATCTCGACCTGCCTGCGGTGAACCCGCGCATTTTGGGCGCGCTGGAGCAGCCGTACCGCCCGGTGGTGCTGGATGTGGGTGGGGATCGTCAGGGGGCCAGGGCGTTGGCGCAGTATGCTCTGCATTTGGAGCGTATTGGATATACGATGAATTTCGTAGTTAACCCCTACCGTCCGTTTATGGATACCATAGAGGGAATTGTCGCGGCTGTTCACGAGATTCAGGCCAGTTCACGCCTGCACGTCGGTGCGTTGATCAGCAATCCTCACCTGATGTCGCAAAGCACACCAGAACTGTTCTGGGAGGGGCATCGCCGGGTGAGGGCGGCGGCAGTGGCCCTGGGCCTCCCTGTTTCGCTGGTGGCGATGAGCGAGTCGCTGTTTGCGCAGATGGGGCAGCCCGATCTGGATGCAGCGCATCTCGATGCGCCGCTGCTGGTCATCCATCGCTTTTTCTTGATGCTCGACGACGCTTAAAAATATTCCTTTAATGTCTTGAGGGAACGCCGTTGTCCTGACGGCCTCTATTTTTGAGACGATACAATTGGACGACAAGGAGGTCGGTTGAATGTCTCGCATGGTGGTTGACGAAAATCTCTGCAAAGGATGCGGGCTTTGCACGTTGGTCTGTCCGTATCAGTTGGTGCGCATTTCCAATCGCTTTAATGCCAAAGGATACCGCCCATCAGAGATGGTGGACTCCGACGGCCAGTGCATTGGGTGCGCCAACTGCGCCATGATGTGTCCTGACGTGGCGATTGTGGTCTATCGCACACCGCCGCAGAAACGGCGGACGGTTGCCGGCGTATCGTCGGCGATGGTGGATGAAAAGGAGCGTTGACATGGCCAGGATACTGATGAAAGGGAATGAGGCGATTGGCGAGGCTGCCGTGCGGGCCGGCTGTGAAGCCTACTATGGCTATCCGATCACGCCACAGACCGAGGTGTTGGAATACATGTCGCGCCGCATGCCCCAGTTGGGGCGGGCTTTTGTGCAGGCCGAGAGCGAGCTGGCTGCGGTGAACATGGTCTACGGCGCGGCCTGCGCCGGCGTGCGGGTGATGACCACTACGTCCAGCCCCGGCTTTAGCCTGATGCAAGAGGGCATTTCGTATATGGTATGCTCCGAAGTGCCGGCGGTGTTGGTCAACGTGATGCGCGGTGGCCCCGGTTTGGGCAACATTCAACCGGCGCAGGGAGATTATGCGCAAATGGTCAAGGCTGGCGGTCACGGAGATTATCACCCCATCGTCCTGGCGCCATCTACCATCCAGGAGACGGTGGACATGATTGTGCTGGCCTTTGATCTGGCAGAACAGTATCGCACAGTGGTGATGGTGATCGCCGACGGCATGATCGGGCAGATGATGGAGCCGGTCGAACTGCCCGAAATGAGTCAGCCGAAACGTCGCGAGTGGGATTGGGCTTTGCAGGGTTGTCAGGGGCGGCCCAAGCGGGTGATCACTTCACTTTATTTGAGTGCGACGGCTCTGGAAGAGATCAATCTGCGCATCCAGGCCCGGCTGGCTCAGATCGTTGAGCATGAGCAGCGATGGGAACTGTTCGAGTGTGACGACGCCGATGTGGTGGTAGTGGCTTTTGGCACGGCCGCGCGAATTGCCAAAACGGCCATTCGTCAGGCGCGCGAGCAGGGGATTAAAGTAGGTTTGTTCCGGCCGATCTCGGTTTTTCCGTATCCCTATGCGCCGTTGGCGCAGGCTGTGAGCGGAGGGAAAAAGGTGTTGGTCTTTGAGTTGAACGCCGGGCAAATGTTGGAGGATGTGCGCCTGGCAGTGCAGGATCGGGCGACCATTTCGTTTTATGGCAAGACCGGCGGGGTGGTGCCACTGCCCGAAGATGTGCTGGGTGAGATTTTGCGGCTGGTGTAAAAATCAGTCGGAAGAGTGGTGCTGCGGCAGCCTCACGGTAAAGGTGCTGCCCTGACCCGGTGCGCTGACCACATCAATCTGGCCGCCGTGTGCCTGGGCAATGTGCCGGGCGATGGATAGCCCCAGCCCCAGCCCGCCCACCAGCCTGCCACCTGGCTCTTCTACACGGTAAAATCGCTCAAAGATCTTGTCCAGTTGATCCAGGGGGATGCCGATGCCCTGATCGGCGACCTGGATGCACACCTGCTCGTCCTGCTGAAACAGTCGCACGGTGACATCGCCGCCGTCAAGGCTGAACTTGACGGCGTTATCCAGCAGATTGTGCAACATACGTCCCAGGTGTTCGGCATCGCCCCATACCATCAGCGAAGGGCTGACCAGTTCGGAGGTCAGGCGGATGTGCATTTGTCCGGTGCGGTCGTTCATTCTGGCAATTTCCTGGTTGATCAGCACAGCCATATCGGTATGGGTGAATTTGAATTCAATGGCGTTCATCTCTTGCATAAACAGCAGGTCGTTGACCAGGTGGATGATGGTGTCTACGTGATGTGCGATGATGTTCAATGCGCTTTTTTGCTGTTCGGGCGGCATCATTCCGCTGAGAGCCAGTTGCAAATAGCCCTTGATGGCCGTCAACGGGGTGCGCAGTTCGTGTGAGGTGGTGGTGATAAACTCGGTTTTGAGGCGGTCCAACTCGCTCAGTTCGTCATAGGCGCGTTGCAACTCGTTGACCAGGCGGGCGTTTTCGATGGCAATGGCCGCCTGTGCCGCCAGGATGGTCAGCCGTTCGGTGTCTTGATCGCCAAAGCGGCCTTGTTTTTTGTTGACCGCTTCCAGCACGCCGATGACCCGCTCTTTGAACACCAGCGGCACACCCAGCACCGAGCGGGTGGTTAACCCCGATGTTTTGTCTACCTGCTTGAAAAAACGAGGGTCGTTTTGGGCGTCGTCAATGACCAGCGGGCGGTTGTGGCGAACGACCCAGCCGGCAATGCTGGAATCCATCGGGATGGTGATGGCGCGGAGTTTGTAATCGCGGATGCGTGCCGAGGTGCGAAAGAACAGTTTGCCGCTTTTTTCGTCAATCAGCATGATCGAACTGTCTTCACAGTCGGTCAGGTTGACTGCCGAGTTGACAATGATGCGTAACAGATGCCCCAGGTCTAACGTCGAGTTGAGGATGCGGCTGATTTCCAGCATGGCCAGCAAATGCTCGGTCTGATGCGATTCGATGCCCTGATTTTGGTCGTTCATGCTGTACTCCTGCCTCCCCTGTGAGGTTATTGTAGCAAAAGTGGAGCGGACTGTCAATTGAGAACCTGTTTGTTTGAAAATTCGCGCAACAAAGATTGCCAGATTTCTGGCGAACAAAGCATCTGCGATCCAACAAATCTTGACAAAGCTGGTAATAGGCTATTTGTTGCTCAAGTTTGGTCGTATTGCCATAATGGCCGGGCCGTCTCTGAAATTGATTCCTCTGCACGGAATTGTTCCATATCTGACCTGGGAATCGGGACGAACTTCAAGCCTGGTTTTTGTGGGATTGCCAGGGCTGTTATTATTGGGAGGGTCTCTATTTTATCTGTTCCGAGATCCAAGACATTCACCGATGATCTGGTGGCTGGTATTACAGCATCTTTGTTGTTCTGATGCCGCCAGATGTCTATGACTATATTATGCATGCCGGGCGGAATGCCTGTGGCCTGGTTTTGGCTATGGCATTTTGGCTGCCGGCTGTCAAAAAGCCCTTTCGAGCGTTGTCGCTGGCATATTGAGTTTTTCCTGCCTGGGTTGGGTTGATACCTGTGTTGAGATGGGCGCCTTGGTTGTCTTGGATTTGATGAATGGATGGCGTGATGGTGCAATGATTGAGGATTGTGTTTTTTGCCGCATCTCGGCCGGGCTGGCTCCGGCCAGCATGGTCTATCAAGACGAGCAGGTGATGGCTTTTATGGATGTGAACCAGCCCATTTCGGGCAAGGTTTTGGTGTCGCCGCGCCGACATGTCGAAATGCTCTACGAGTTGGATGACGACCTGGCGGCCCGGCTTTTCGTGGTCACGGTTCGTATCGCCAGGGCTGTCCGGGTTGCGTTTCATCCCGACGGGCTGAATTTGTTTCAGGCGAATGGACGTGCTGCACAACAAAGTGTCTTTCATTTGCACATCCATGTGCTGCCGCGCATGGCCGGCGATGCGGTGACGGTTCGCTGGCCGACCCGGATGCCGTCGCGCCCCATGCTGGATGAACTGGCCGGCGCCATCCGCGCCGCGATGGGCGATGGAGAGCTGACGGAATGATCACATCGGCCAGCAATGCCAAGGTCAAACATGTGCGCGGGTTGATTGCCCAACGCAAGTATCGCACCCAACATCACCAGTTTTTTGTCGAGGGCGTCAGGGCGATCAACGGTGCTTTC
Source organism: uncultured Anaerolineae bacterium (assembly GCA_964449465.1). Classification (GTDB taxonomy): domain Bacteria; phylum Chloroflexota; class Anaerolineae; order JAFGEY01; family JAFGEY01; genus CAYRXM01. The sequence continues at coordinate 111,215 of CAYVBK010000012.1, read as the reverse complement.
CAATACAACTGGCCGGTGGACATGCTGATCTATTCGACAGAGCGGCCGTTGTCCGGTTGGGCGCAAGAGGTGATTGCCCGTGCCGACCCGAACGCTCGTGTGGAGGTGAATGACTATTTGATGGAGCGGCTCAGTCAACGGCAGGAAACATCCGAGTTGATGGCGGTGGTGCGGCAGGCTGATGATAACCTGGCGCGGCTGCCTCTTTCAGAGCGGCTGTTGGCGGTGTTGGCCGACCGCCCGCAAAGCCCCGGCAATTTGGGCAGTCTGATCCGCTCTTGCGATGCGTTGGGTGTAGATGGGCTGTTGATCATCGGTCACGCCGTAGACCTGTATGCACCGCGCACGGTGCGCGCTTCGATGGGGTCGTTTTTTGCTTTGCCCACCGTGCGTCTGGATAGTCTGGACACGCTGGGGAGCTGGCTGGATGGGGTGCGCGCCCGCTGGCCCAATTTCCAGGTGGTGGGCAGCAGCGCGCATGCGCCGCTTGCTGCGTGGGCGTGCGATCTGGCCGGCCCGCTATTGCTGGTGTTGGGCAACGAGATGGAGGGGATGAGCCATCGATTGAGCCAGATGTGCGACGTGCATGCGCTGGTGCCCATGTCGGGTTCGGCCAGCTCGCTCAATGTCACGGCGGCGGCATCCATTTTGCTGTACGAGGTGAGGCGTCAGCGCGCCGCCTGCTCTTGACCCCACATATGCGTCCATCGGGCGATCAGGTCGTCGCGGCTATAGATTTGCCGGCTATGGGGGCGGCCATAGGTGCGGGCCAGTTCGCTCACTGGCATTTGAAAATGGGCTACCAGGCCGGGTGGCAGTTGCCGGAGCGGCGTGTCGGCCTGGAGAGGGCGCATCACCGCCTCGATGCCGTCCGCAGCCAGGTTGCCCCATTTCCACCATGGCGTCAACTCGCCCATGTTGGCATAGACATTCAGTTCTGGTGTGACCATCAGAGCCAGCCGTTCGGGGCAGATGGCGGCCGGGCGGTCATCCTCCAGCAATTCGGGCAGCCAGTCCTCTTCACTTTTCCCCAGACATTCCTCTAATGACGATGCGCCAAAATGTTCCAGCGTCATGTCAACCCATTCAACGGGCAGTCGGGCCAGGTCGGCGGCAGTGGGGCGCAGATGTTCAATGTGCCAGGCTTCACCATAAGGGGTGGGCAGATTGACAAAGAATTGGAGCGATGTTTTCCAATTGGGCGAGCGCGTCAGATCCAGCAGGTCTTGTAGGTCAGGCAGCAGGTGAGTGGTTACAAAAACCTGCCAGCGCGGCCGGATGTCGGCGGCAATCAGGCGAGTGGTGGCCGTCAGGTTGTCTTGAAACGCCCCGCGCCGCCGAAAGAACCGGTCAGTGGTGGTTTGCAGCCCAAAAAACGTGATCTGGCAGGCGGCGGTGCCAACCTGCCGCGCCCATCCGGCATAATCAGGGTCGCGGGCCAGCCGCCAAATACTGAGCAGTTCAAATCGCTCGGCCAGTCTCAGATCGCTCAACTCTTGCTCCAGTTCCCACAGTTGGCGGTAATCGGGCGAAAAATCGGGCTCGCGGTACCAGGTGCATACGCCCAACCCGATGCCGCGTGGATGGGTCCAGCGGCGTATCTGGGCGATGGTTTGGCGCAGCGTTTCTTTCGAGATAGGGCGGTTGGGGTGATGCCCCAGCCAGCAGTGGCGACAGCGGTTGGGGCAGCCGGCCATATCCATCAACACCGACAGGCGGGTTGGTTGAGGGATCAGGAGGGCGGTGTTCATCGCTCGGTTGGGGCGGTTGAGATCATATCCTGGGTTTCAGCGCGAAAAGCCTCCAACTCACCGTGCAGCCGGGCCAGGTCGCCACGCATGGGCGGCAGGCTGCCGCTGCGCCCCAACTGCTCCAGGTGTTCGGCGGCCTGACGCACCCGTTCGGCGCCCAGGTTGGCGGCCATGCCTTTGATGCTGTGCGCCAGCCGACCTACCTGAACGACATCTTGGGCTTTGACGGCCTGAGCCATTTGGGCGACCTGTTCGGTGGCATAATTCTTCATCATTTCGACCAGGTCGCTGAGCATGTTTTGGTCGCCCTGCACCATGTCGAGGGCAAAAGCGCGATTGAAAATAACTGGCGCGGCCGGCTCGGCCACCTCTGGCTGTGGCGCAGGAGGCTGACGGCGACGGTCCATCTGTCGCTGAATGACTGCTGCGAACGAGTCTGTGCGCGCCGGTTTGTTCACATAATCATCCATGCCGGCAGCCATCAGCCGCTCGCGGTCGCCGGCCTGGCTGTAGGCGGTCAGGGCGACGATGGGGATGCGGTTCCACTGTGGATTGGCGCGAATGATCTGGGTGGCCTGGATGCCGTCCATATCGGGCATTTGCACGTCCATAAATACCAGGTCTATTGGCAGGCGTTTCAGCATATCCAATGCCTCTTGACCGCTGCCGGCCAGTTCAACCTGGTGCCCCAGGCGCTTGAGCATCATTTGCCCCAGCAGCCGGTTGACCTCGTTGTCTTCGACCAGCAAGAGGCGCAGTGGAGGAATGTCGGCGGCGGCAGATGTTGGCCGGGCGGCCGGCGCGGACGTTTGGTCTGTGTCCGCTGGATGTCGGGTCAGGGCCATGATGGTGGCGAGCAGTTGAGAGCGTTTGATCGGCTTGAGTAAATAGGCGGTCGGCCCCAAATCGCGTCGGTCGGTGATGCGGCCTACTGTGTCCATAGTTGCCAGCAGGATGACCGGCAGATTGCTCAAGGCCGGTATCTGACGCATGATCTCTAGCACATCAAGGCCTTCGGCGTCGGGCATGTGCGAATCGAGCAGCACCAGGTCAAAGGTTCCGCCGGCCGAATCGGCGGCTTGGCGCAGCAGTTCCAGCCCGCGCACGCCGCTGGCGGCAATGTCGGGGCGACAGCCAAACGAGTCCAATGTCTCGCGGATGGTTTGGCGGCTGGTGGCATTGTCGTCTACAATCAGCACGCGCAGGCCGCTCAGGTTGGTGGCCGGTTCGACGACTTCGCTGTTGGGCGACCGTTTGAGCGTCAGGGTAAAGAAAAAGATGCTGCCCTGGCCCACCTCGCTCTCGACACCGATGCTGCCGCCCATCATTTCGACCAGTTCTTTGGCAATGGACAGCCCCAGCCCGCTGCCGCCATAGCGACGGGCGATGCTTTCATCGGCCTGGATAAAGCTCTCAAAGATATGGTCGAGTTTGTCGGCCGGGATGCCGATGCCGGTGTCGTTGACCGAAAAGAGCAGGTCTACGTTCTCGGTATTTTTTTTCAGCATGACCACGCGCATCACCACCTGGCCTTGCTGGGTGAACTTGATGGCGTTGTTGATCAGGTTGACCAATATCTGGAACAGGCGCAAGGGGTCGCCGCGCAGGCGGGTTGGCACGCTAGGTGAGACGTAAAAGACGAGTTCCAGTTTCTTTTCGGCGGCGCGCGGGGCCATCACGTCGGCCAATTGCTCGATGGTGTCTTGCAGGTTCAGGTCGGTTTCTTCCAGTTCCAGCCGTCCGGCCTGGATTTTGGACATGTCCAGCACATTGTTGATCAGGTCGAGCAGGCGTTCGCCGCTGGTCAGGATGTTGCTCAGGGCCTGGCGCTGCGCCGGATTGGTTTGTCCCATTTCGCCGTTCATGATCAGTTCGGAAAAGCCGATGATCGAATGAAGCGGTGTGCGCAACTCGTGGCTCATGTTGGCCATAAAGCGGGTTTTGATCTGATCGAGTTCTTGAAGCTGCGCCAGAGCCTTTTCGAGTTCGACGGTATGCTGTTCCAGGATGGTGCGCGCGGCCCGCACTTGCTGAAAGAGGGCGGCGTTCTCAAAGGCGATGGCGGCCTGGGCAGCCAGCAGTTCCAGCAGTTCTTGATCCTCGTCGGTGTAGGCATGTGGCCGGCAGTTTTGGGTGGCCAGCATGCCGATCACCCTGTTGCCGGCGCGCAGCGGCACGGCCAGGATGGCGGTTTGCGCTGTGTCAGGGGGATCGTTCAACGCGATGCCCCACTGGGCCAGGTTTTTCTGGCTGAGCGAGTCGGTCCGCAAGGGCCGCCCGGCGGTGAGGATATATCGGGCTAACTGGCCATAAAAGGCGTGATCCAGGCAGGATGGCTCTTGCAGGTTGTTGATCAGGCGTGCCGCTTCGACGGGATGGTACTCTTGCTCGGACAAACAGACTACAAACCCATCGCACGGCATCAGTTGCGCTGCGGCGCGATGGATGGTGGCATACAGGGTTTCCAGGTCGAGGGTGGCGCCGACTTGCTGGCTGAGGTGGTACAGGGTGGCCCGTCGCTCGACGGCCTGTTGACGCTCGGTCATGTCGCGGATGATGGACAGGAACAGAGTTTGTTCGCCGGCCTGCAAGGGGGTGATGGTCACATCTACCGGAATCGAATCACCGGAGCGGTGTCGCATCCAGGTCTCAAAGTGCGATGCCTCGGTCTGGCGGGTGCTATCGGGCAGGCGCAACTCGGCGGTTTTGATCTTGCGCATCTCGGCCCGCCCATAACCGAACAAATGGGTGGCTGCCGGGTTGGCGTCAATGACCTGGCCGCGTTCATCTTTGAGAATGATGGCGTCGTAGGCCTGGTTGAACAGGGCGCGGTAGCGTTCTTCGCTTTCGCGCAGAGCCTGCTCGGCCTGCTTGCGGTCGGTAATGTCATCAATGGTCATCACCGCAAAGCTGGCTGGCCCGTCGTCGGATTGGTTGGGAGACAGCACCGGGCGCACCTGGATGCGAAAATAGCTGCGCAAGAGCGGGTCCAGCACTTCGAGTTCGGACAGGCGGCTCTGTCTGACATCTTCCCAGGCCTGAACCAGAAAAGTTTTGAGATAGCAAGACGTGTCTACACAATGGGGGTGAAAGATTTGATGTACTGGCAGGCCGATGGCGTCGCGCACCCGTCCCAGGTTCCATCGTTCGATGGCCCGGCTGGCTCGCAGCACCCGCCCGTTTTTGTCCAACAGGCAGACAAATTGCGGCAATGAATCTACCACCGATTCCCAGTCGCGGCCGGTTTGGGCGCGTCGCGATTGAACAGATTGCAGGTCGGCGATTTGCTGGCGCAGCAGAGCGACCTCTTGAATTAATTGTTCTCTGGTTTTGTCCTGATCGCTCATTTTAACACCTGATCGAATACCTGCCGGGCGATGGGCGCGGCGACCTGCCAGCCGTCGTTGCCATGTTCTACCAGCACGGCGATGGCATAGCGTGGTTGGATAGCTGGCGCAAAACCAATGAACCAGGCGTGTGGCGGGGCGCCGGGGCGGCCGCTGTCGGCGCTGCCGGCCCGCCCCCCCATGTTGGCCGTGGCCTCATCGGGGCGGCCTTGTTCCCAGGCACGGATGAGGATGGTCTGGATGTCGCGGGCCACCGTTGTGCTGATGGCTGGGCGCGAGTCGGTCGGTGGCTGCGCGGCGTCGCCGATGCGTGTAACCAAACGCGGCGACGGGCGCATACCGTCGTTGGCGATGGTGGCGGCCATCAAAGCCATCTCCAGTGGCGTCACCAACACCTGGCCCTGCCCGATGGCTGTGCGCGCTGTCAGCAGGCGGTTCCATGCGCCGCCCTGTAAAAGCTGGCCGGTGGCGGCGTCGAGGGGCAGGCCGAGCGGCCGGCCGATGCCCAATCGGGTGGCATAATCGGCCAGTCGGTCACCACCCAGGTCCAGGCCCAGGCGGGCAAACAGCACATTGCAGGGCATCAAAAAGGCATCGGTCAGGGTAAAGCGGGCGCGGGCCGGCGGCGCAGGGCAGGCAACGGGTGGCTCAACCGATAGCAAAATGCCGGTGGTATCGCTGAATACCGAGTCGGGAGCGGCCAGGCCTTCTTGCAGAGCAGCAGCCAGGGTGACGGTTTGCATGATCAGGCCGGGGGCATACAGGCCTTGGGTGGCGCGGTTGAGCATGGGGCGAGACGGAGAAGTTTGCAGGGTCGGCCAGTCCTGGCCGAGGGTGTTGGGGTTAAATGTGGGACGGCTGATCAGGGCCAAAATGTCGCCGCTGCGCACCTCTAACAGCACGACCGCCCCGCTCCATCCCTCCAGGGCTTGGAAGGCGGCCTGCTGCGCACCGGCGTCCAGAGTCAGGGTGACACTGACGCCGCCAGTGGGCAGGTGCAACAGGTCGGCCTGAAGCTGCTCCAGAGACGACATGGCGCGGTCGCCGCGAAGGATGGTGTCATAGGCTCGCTCGATGCCCCCGGTGCCCTGATTGAGCGAGTAATAGCCCACCACCGGGGCGGCGGCCGGCAGCGGATAGACGCGTCGCCATACGCCCATGCGTTCCGGCTCGCTGAGGGCCAGCGGCTGTCCTTGCCGATCCAGGATGTTGCCGCGCCGGATGCGCCGTTCGGCCTCGATTCGGCGGGGGTTGTCATCGCGGACGATCAGGGTCGGGGCGCGGATGATCGCCCAATAACCGACGGCCAGGGCCATCACCGCAAGGCCGACGATCAGGGTGCGGGCCAGGGATTTGATTTGTTGTTCCAATCCACGAGGATTCATGATGATGACCGTATGATTTTTCTGTTGGATACCTTGAGCAGCAGGCCGACCATCAGGCACGAGACGAGCAGCGAGCTGCCGCCATAGCTGACCAGTGGCAGGGTGACGCCGGTAAGGGGGATCACCTTGAGGACGCCACCGACGATGATCAGAGTTTGCCAGCCCAACATGGCCGAGAGGCCTACGGCCAGCAGCGAGGCAAAGGCCGACTCATCGGCGGCGGCACGTGTGGCTGCGCGCAGCCCGCGCATCACCAGCAGCAGCAAGAGCAGCAGCACACCCAGCGCGCCGAGCAATCCCCACTCTTCGCCAATGGCGGCCAGCACAAAATCGGTGTGGACGGCGGGGATATAGGGGGTGGGGTGGCCCAGACCAACGCCGCGCCCCAACAGTCCGCCACTGGCAAAGGCCAGCAGCGATTGCACAATCTGATACGCTCTGCCCCGTGGATCGGCCCAGGGGTTCAGCCAGATGTCGCCGCGCAGGCGGATGCGGTCGAACAGAAAATAGCCTGCCGCCATCGCCGCAATCAGCATGCTCACTCCGCCCCAGACATAAAATCGGTCGGCGGTGGTGACATAGAGCATGGACAGAAATGTGGCAAAGAACAGCATGGCGGCGCCCAGGTCTTGCTGCCACACCAGCAAAATCAGCGAAAAACCCCACATCAACAAGAGGGGGATGAGGTAGGGCAGCGGTGGCAGACGCAACGGGCCCAGCCGGGTGATGGTCAGGCTCAACATTTCGCGCTTGTCGGCCAGATAGCTGGCCAGAAACACCACCAGCAGCACTTTGAGCAGTTCGGATGGCTGAAAATACATCAGCGAGCCGATGCTCAACCACAGCCGGTCGCCCATGCCCAATGGATTGACGCCCCACAGAATGGTGAGGGCCAGCAGCCCCAGTCCCACAAAAAGCCACAGGTAGCGATAGCGGCTAAGCCAATACCAGCGATAAGGCAGGGCAGCCGCCAGCAACATGGCTGTCACGCTGACTGCCAGCCAGATCACCTGGCGGGCCAAAAAAGTTTCTTGCAGGCGGGCCACCTCGATCAAGCCCCACCCGCTCAGGCATAGAGTGATGGGCAAGAGCAGCGGGTCATGATCGGGCAGTCGCCAGGCCAACACGCCCCAGGCGGCGATGCCCAGCACAGCCAAAACCAGCGGCGGTCCGGCGTAATGCAGGGCGTCGGCGCGCTGCTCTGCCAGAGCCAGAGTGACCAGGCCGCAGGCAACGAACGAGACGGCCAGAACGATCAGGGCCAGTTCGAGATAGCGCAGGTTAGACATATCGGCCGATCAGCAGCTCGAGCTGCACTTTTTTGTGCGGCGGAATGTGTGCCGGTTGAGTGAGGATGGCCCCGGCCAGGGCGTGCGCACATGTGCAGCCGGGCGGGTCGCCTATGGTCTCCATCAACGGCAGGGCATAGCGAATGATGGCCTGGGCTGTTTCCAGGTTGGCATGCATGTTGCCCACCACCATATCCACTGTCACCTGATCGTGTTCGGGATGCCACACGTCATAATCTGTCACCAGGTTCATGGTGGCATAGCAGATTTCGGCCTCGCGAGCTAGTTTGGCTTCGGGCAGGGCGGTCATGCCGATGGTGTCGAAACCGAGTTGCCGATAGGCGTTGGATTCGGCGCGGGTGGAAAATTGTGGCCCTTCGATCACCACCATTGTGCCGCCGTCGTGGACAATGGCGCCGGCAGCACGGGCCGACTCGATCAGGATGTGCCGCAAAGTGGGGCAAAACGGGTCGGCCAGGCCGATGTGGGCGACAATGCCTTCATCAAAAAACGTGTGCGGGGCGCGGTGACGGGTGCGGTCAAAAAGCTGATCGGGGATGACAATGTGGCGCGGCACATAGTCTTGTCGCAACGAGCCGCAGGCGCTGCTGGCAATGATCCGCCGCACACCCAGGCTCTTGAGCGCCCAGATGTTGGCGCGGTTGGGCAACTCGGTGGGCGAGATGGTATGCCCGCGCCCGTGGCGGGGCAAAAAGGCCACGCGGATGGGCGTGGGCCGACCGGGTTCACCCAATTCGCCGACCATGATGCGGTCGGATGGTTTGCCAAAGGGCGTGTCTATGTCCAATTCTTGCAGGTTGGTCAGGCCGGGCAGGTTGTATAGCCCGCTGCCGCCGATAACGGCGTTGGGGATGGGGTGCATAAGTCCTCCTTGCGGTCGCGGATGATTATGGTTCGATGGCATAGGTGCTGATGTTTGGCGCAAATTAAAGAAATCTTTGTACATTGACGGCATTAAGGCGTCAAACTTGATAATTTTCTTTATCTTCAAACAAACGCATCTGTATGGGCATACCCAACCACGCTCTACCTCTCGCTCAGATTTCAATCCTCAGTCTGACCTCGCCAATGCCGATCACGTCGCCGGTGGCCACAATGGTCGGTGCGGTGAGGCGTTCTTCGTTCAACAAGGTGCCGTTGCGGCTGCCCAGGTCTTCCAGCCACCATCGTCCGCTGCGAAAGGAGAGTTGGGCATGTTCGGCCGAGGCAAAGGCATCCTGGATAGACACGGTGTTTGAGGCGGCCCGCCCGATGCGGCTGACCGCATCGAGCGACCAGGTCTCGCCGACTGCCAGGTCGCTGCCGCCGGGCTGTACCACCACCAGCCGTCCCAACGGTTGAGCGGCGACCTGACGTTGCTGTGCTACCTGATGGGCAGTGGTTTGCCCTTCACACCAGATCACCCAGATGGCCGCCGACAAGAAAGCATAAAGCAGCACGGCGCCGAGAACGCGCAGCCCCAAAATCACCACATTCAGGCTCATGCGCCACCTCCACGAGGACGGCGCGGCGGCATCATACGGGTGGCATCGGGTGACGCGGGCGGTGACGCGGGCGGCATAGCGGCGGGCGGTGTGGCAAATGCTGCCGCGGCAACATTTGTCGCCGAGGGGGCAGCCGTTTCCAGCCGCACAATGATGCCTGCAAAAGTCAGGGTGTCGCCGGGCTGCAAGGCGGCCTCTCGGACGGCCTGCCCGTTGACGGTGGTGCCGCCGGTCGAGTTCAGGTCATAGAGGATATACTGCCCAAAACGCCGCCGCAGTTGGGCATGCTTGCGCGAGACGCGCGGGTCGTCCAGGATAATGTCATTGTCCAGACTGCGCCCAATCGAGATCACCGCTTCAGAGATGGGCATACGCCGATAGCCGTCGAACAGGGCCAGGGCGGGTGCTTCGGTTGGGGCGGCCGGGCCGCCCGTAGAGGGGAGAGCCATTGTGTGTGTGAAATTGGCCCCGCCGCGCGGCGCGCCGATCACCTGCGCCTGCACGCGCACGCTGCGCGGCGTCACACCCGGATCGGCCTGGAGGGTGACGCGCGGCCGTCCGACCATGGTGGCGCCGGCCTTGCGGGCCAGGTTGGCCACATAGCGGGTCAGTTCGTCGCGCAGGGCGTCCTGGTAATTTTGCAGCGCGGCCAGGTCTGACGGGTGCAGGGCGACCTGATATTCGTTTGGCACCACGATCTCACCCCTGGTGTTGATCACCTGCCCATCTTCCATCGCCCGCCCGATGCGGCGGGCTACCTGGATCGGCTGCACACGTGCCCCCAGGGCGCGTTCGAGGGTAGATTCGACCAGTTGCTCGGCCAGGTTTTCGAGTTTGGACAGCGGATTGACCATGATCGCTCCTCTAATTCTTTCTTATCAAGGGTAAAAAAACGCGACCGACATAGCCGCCCACGCCAAAGAACCCCGGTGTGCGAAATTTGAGGCAAAAGGTGTTGGCTGCTGTTTGCACATTGAATGACTCTTGAGCCGACAGCGATTCCCAACGGGTGAATTTGGTGTTCCAGCGATAAATGTGCAGCGAGTGTTCGCTCATCGGCAGCAGATCCGCCTCGTTGTATCGGGCATCCAGCCAGATCAGCCCGCTGGGGCTGACGGCGCCGCCGCCGGTGTATTTGCCCCAGATGTCAAAGAAATAGGGCGTAGCGGCCGAGGGCGTGGGCAGTGTCTCGGACAGGCGCGGTGTCAGGGTGAACACGGCGCTATAGCTCAGCGAGCCGGCCGGAAATGTGACCGTGATGCCGTATTGGGGAATGACCCAGACCACATCTTGGGTCCAGTTGGTGATGGTGGTGGAGACCGGCTCGGTAGACGGCCAGGCCGCCCAGACATCTCTGGTCTGCGCAGCCGCCTGCCGACCACGCACCTGTCCCCAACCCAGCATCATGATCGCCGTCATCAGCCCGGCGACGCCGATAGCCTGTCCGATCCATGTCCATTGTTTTGTGTTCATATCCACCTGCCCTATAGTTGGGGTAAATCCTGGCAAAGGATAAAGAGTTTGTCACACCTATGTGCCAAACTGGCATTGTCCTCCAAAGTCCTGCACATGGGCGTGCGGCACTCATCAGAGATAGCCCACTTTTAGATCTGTGCCGCACTATTGTGCCGCACTTGTCCTAACTCGAAACACACTCGTTTGATTTGATGACTCGTGAAAAAAGACTATTTTCACCAGAGGCGCGGAGAATGCGGAGAATGATGAGAATCAAAGAAATTTTAAGACTATCTATATTCTCTGTGAACTCTGTGCCTCGGCGATGAAACACTTTTCAGTGGACTCGTTTGATTGTATTCGTGTCGAAGGCTGAGAACAACCGCTCATGTCTACGCACACAATTTCGGGTGGACACAAAAAACGGGCGCGGGGGGCGGCCTTGCCTTCCATGCCGATGCCTCGACTAACATACATGGTCATATTTTGGACGCGATACAGCCCCATTTCGTATTTTTTGCCCACATGGGTGCCTGTCACCAACGCGCCATAGATCGGCATACGAATTTGTCCGCCGTGCGTGTGTCCGGCCAGGTACAGGTCAATGCCTCTGACCTGGGCCTCGGCGGCCAGGTCGGGCATGTGATACAGAAGCACGCGAAACAGGTTGTCGGGCAGACCGGCGATGGCTTGATCCATCGCCGGCGTATCAATGCGGCGGTCGCGGCTACATGTGACGCCTACAAGGGCTATCTGTGCGCCGTCGTTGCCGGCGATGATGTGTTCGTTACGCAGCCAGCGCACAGGCAGTCCGTCAAACAGAGCCGGCATCAGAGCGTTGGGGTCTACCTGATGCGTGCCGCGCACGGCATAGATGCCGCATCGAGCGCGCAAGGCTCCCAACACCTGCCGCGCATCGGCGATGGCTCTGGCTTCGCCAATGTATGAAAAATTGAGATAATCTCCGGTGAGCAAGATGTAATCGGCGTTCAGGGCGTTGACCTGGCGGATCAGCTCTTGCTCGCGTTGAGTGATGCGTTCAACGTGCAGGTCGGAAATTTGCACCAGGCGCAGATGGCGGTCGGGCGGCAGTTTGTCGGTGGCGAGAGAGAGGCGGGTGATGCCCAGCCGAAAGGGTTCGATGCGGGTGGCATACCAGATGGCTGCGCTGGCGAGCAGATGGATCGGGATGGATGCGGCCGCGCAGGTGACCGCCGGCCACTGCATCCACATGCCAGGCAGCCCTGCCAGGCCGATCAGCGCGCGCACCCCGCACAGCCCAGCCAACGGTGGGGCGACCGGGCCGAACGACACGCCCCGTCTCGGCAGCGATTCCAGCCAGACCCAGTCGGCGACGAGGGCGATCAGGCTGCCCGCACCGGCGATCCAAGCGGCCGGCCATACACCGGCGACGGTATGCCAGGCCCATCCCACCCCTGCGGCGATCAGCAGGATGATCAGCACCCAGCCGAGAGGTGGGATGTGGGTCAGCAGATTCAGGCCGACCAGGACATAGTGCAGCCAGTTACGAGGGTCAACCGGCGGTTCGTTGTTCGATATGTCGTCGGGACGGCTCATGGCTGGACCGGTGCCGGACGTGGTTGTTCATACCACGACTTGGATACGCGTGTGCCGTTGGCATCTGTGACCTGGATCGAGCGCGACATAGCGGTGTCATAGGCCCAGATCACCTCCCACTCGGGGCCGGTGAGTTGAATGACCTCATCTATCGAATAGCGATAGGGCGGACGACCGCCTTTGGCTTTGATGGTCAAAACGCCTTTCCAACGCCAGCGGTCCAATTGCACCACGTCATGCAGCCAAAAGTCAAAGTCTAGCGGCGCTGTGGTGGGCGTTGGCGTGGCCGTGGGCCGGGGTGTCGAGGTGGGCGCCGGGCGCGTGGGCGTGACGGTGGGTGTGTGGGTCGGCGTGGGTGTGATGGTGGGTGTCTCGGTGGGCGTGGCTGTGGCAGTCGGCGTATGGGTGGGCGTGGCCGTGTGGGTCGGTGTGGGCGTCATCGTTGGTGTGGCCGTGCGCGTGGGCGTCGGCGTGACCGTGTTGGTGGGCGTTTGGAAAACCGTTGGCGTCAGCACGGCGATGCCCAGTTCGGGGCCAAAAGCCCATCGTTTCCACAGCATCTCTTCGGCGCTGCTCAGCGGGATGGGCTGGGCCGGTTTTTGCCCAAACTCGATGGTGGTCTGCTGTCCATAGTCTACAGCCAACGAGTCGCTGGTTGTTTCCAGATTGACGCTGCCTACCTGTACCGAAATAGACGCGCTCTTGTCGGCCAGCACGGCTGCGCTGAATCGGGCCGCACGGGAAGAGGTTTTTCCCCAAGGCATTTCCACATAAAAAGTCACATCGGGGTTGCGGCTTTCGACAAAAACCCGCCCGGTCGAGAGAATCAGGTATTGATTGTGCTGCTCGTCGGCTTTGACGGCCAGCATGGTGGCAGGGGCCAGGCGCACCAGATCGCCGCTAGAGGTGCGCAAGAGGGCGGCGGCATCGGCGGCGGTGCGCAATTGTCCGCCGGTGTGCAGTTGCAGGCCGCCCAGGGCTGGCTGCCAGTCGTCTTGTGGGCCGGCGCGAAATGAGACCTGCCCTAGCGTTTCGGTCAGAGTAAAAGGCCCATCGGGGGGGCGATTTTGGCATGCGGCCGTAATGGCGATCAAGCCGATCACCCCAATTGCCGCAGCCACAAATTTCCAACATTTCATATCCAATCTCCTCAAGGAAAATTACCGTGCAAGTATAGCACAGAATGGGGTTGGGGCAAAGTCTGGCGGTTTCGAGAACCGACAGGGTGGTTGACAAGGGTTTTCTTTTATGATATGCTCAGTTGACGTTAAAAAATGGGCAAAAGGGATGTGTTGTCGTTCTTGGATGGTCTGACAAGGAGTCGGTGATGCAAATCCATATCGCCTATGGTCGGCAAGGTTTGGATGTCGAGCTGCCTGAACAGGCGCAGATTACCGTGTTGACACCTCGTTTTGTGCCAGGTTTGCTGGACGAGCAGGCGGCTATGCGCGACGCGCTGCGTTATCCCATCGGCAGCCCGCCGCTGCGTGAGTTGGTGCGTCCTCACGATCAGGTGGCGGTGGTGTTTAGCGATATTACCCGCCCGCAGCCGCGCGAGCGGATGCTGCCGGTGCTGCTCGATGAGTTGCACCAGGCCGGCGTGCCGGTCGGGAATGTGCTGCTGATCAACGGACTGGGCACGCATCGCCCCAACACCGACGCCGAACTGCGAGCCATGTTGGGCCATGATCTGGTGGAGCGGTATCGCCTGATCCAGCACGATGCGCACGACAAGAGTCAGATGGTCAATTTGGGGCGCACACGCTGGGGGCACGAAGCTTGGATCAATGCCGCCTATGCGCAGGCCGATGTCAAAATCCTGACCGGTTTCATCGAGCCGCACATCTTTGCCGGCTTTAGCGGCGGGCCCAAAGCCGTGTTGCCGGCAGTGGCCGGCATCGAGATCATCCTGGATAACCACAATGGGCCCATGCTTTCGGCGCCGACGGCTACCTGGGGGATCACGCAGGGCAATGCCATTTGGGAAGAGATGCTTCAGGTGGCCCAGATGACGCACCCCGATTTTTTATTCAACGTGACTCTGAACCGCGAGCGGCAGATCACCGGTGTGTTTGCCGGCGATCTGGTTTTGGCGCACCGTGCCGGCATCGAGCAGGTGCGGGCGGCGGCTATGGTGGGGGTAGACGCTCTGTTTGATGTGGCCCTGACCACCAATTCGGGGTATCCGCTCGATCTCAACCTGTACCAGTCGGTCAAAGGCATTTCGGCGGCGGCGCAGGTGGTGCGGCCGGGTGGGGCGATTTTGATGGCCAGCGAGTGTTGGGATGGGGTGCCGGAGTTTGGCAATTACAAAAAGCTGTTGCAAGAGGCGGCCTCGCCGCAAGCCATGCTTGACCGGGTGATGGCGCCGGGGTTTCGCATGCACGATCAATGGGAGGCCTTTTTGCACGCCAAACTGTGCCTGCACGCCGACATTCACCTGTTCGCCGGCGGCCTGAGCGATGATGACATCCGCATGGCCATGATGTCGCCTTGCCATAACATAGCCGCCACTCTGCAAGAATTGATCGGGCGATATGGCCCACGTCTGTGTGTGCTGCCCGAAGGCCCGATGACCATCCCTTACATCTGTTCGGTGGCTTAATTATATTCAAGGAGAACAACGATGTTCGACGATTTCGATCAGGCTCGACGCTATGTGGTTGAGCATGGGGTGCAGATGGTGGACCTGAAATTCTGCGACCTGTGGGGACGGTGGCACCATCTCACTCTGCCGGCGAGCCAGTTTACGCCGCGTTTGATGCAAAAGGGGGTGGGTTTTGACGGTTCGGCGGTGGGTTTGAAAAGCGTCAAATCGGGCGACATGGTGCTGACGCCAGACCTGGCCAGCGGGGCGATGGACCCCTTTTGGGATCGTCCTACGCTGAGTTTTATCTGCGTGACGCGCGAGGCCGATACCCACAACCTGTTCAACAATGATCCGCGCAATATGGCCCGTCGCGCCGAGGCTTTGTTGCGTCAGAGCGGGGTGGCCGATGAAAGCCGCTGGGGGCCGGAATACGAGTTTTATGTGTTCGATCAGGTGGCCTTTGAAAATGACATCAACCGCGCCGGCTATCGCCTCGATTCCAGCGAGGCCGGCTGGAACAGCGCGGCGGGCGGACATGGGCATTACATTCCTTTGCACGGCGGCTATCACGCCATCCCGCCCCAAGATCAGCTTTACAATTTGCGCAGCGAAATTGCCGCCCACGTAGAGGCGATGGGGGTGCCGGTCAAGTATCATCATCACGAGGTGGGTGGACCGGGCCAGGTCGAGATCGAAACGCCCTTGATGGGGATGGTGGCCGCCGGTGATGCCGCGATGCTGGTCAAGTATGCGGCCAAGATGACGGCACGGGCGCGGGGCAAGACGGTGACATTTATGCCCAAGCCGCTTTATGGCGAGGCCGGCAGTGGCATGCACTTTCATCAGCATTTGTTTCAGGGCGGGCGCAACCTGTTTTACGATCCTGATGGGTATGGCTGCCTCAGCCAAACCGCCCTCTATTACATCGGCGGCCTGTTGACGCACAGTCCAGCCTTGTTGGCCCTGACCAACCCCAGCACCAATTCGTACTGCCGCCTGGTGCCGGGGTTTGAGGCGCCGGTCAATGCCTTTTTCTCACTGGGCAACCGCAGCGCGGCCATTCGTATCCCCAAGTATGCCCATGACCCCGATTCAACCCGCATCGAATTTCGCACACCCGACGCTACCGGTAATGTTTATTTGACCTTGGCTGCCCAGTTGTTGGCCGGATTGGATGGCATTCGCCGGCAGATCGATCCGGTGCGTGAAGGGCTGGGGCCGATTGACGACGATATTTTTTCCTGGAGCGCAGACAGGCGGGCGAGTATCCGGCAGTTGCCGGGGTCGCTGCGCGAGGCCCTGGACGCGCTGCACCGCGACCACGACTTTTTGCTGGCCGGCGGGGTATTTAGTATCGAGTTGATCGAACGCTGGATCGCTCACAAGCTTGAAGCCGAATACTATGCCGTGCGTAATCGGCCACATCCCTACGAGATGGAACTGTATTTTGATGTCTAGCACAGGGTCAGACTAGCAGACTGGCAGAGATCCTTGAGCAGTGGCGAGTCTCCAACCTGGCAATTTTAGCGCACTGAGTGGGGTGTCCCCGAACAAGTTTGGGATCCCAACATCATCGAGTGGGGCAATGGGTAGTCTCTCCGACAGACTGCTGGCATTTGAGCGCGGTGGCGTGGTAACTATCTGCCTTGCCGAAAATTAGCCTTTGGGGGTGTCATTCTGAGAGCCTGCCCTGAGCGGAGCAAAGGGAGCGCGGCGACGAAGAATCTCGCTATGCACCGCAGAGATTCTTTGCGCCTGACGACACTCGGAATGATAGTTACGCGCGAGCAAAAAATTCGCGTTCCAGGGTTGGCACAACCTGGTCGGCTTTGACGGCGGCAATGTATTGTACCAAAAAATCTATTTCCATTTGTCTCAATTTGCGCCCCTTTTCCTCGCTGGCCAAACGGGCATCGCCGGCATAGTGATCGGGATGATTGGCATACCAGCCGATGCCGGCAAAGGTGGGCGGCAGGTGCTGCATCCGCTTTAGCGGGTCGGCTGGGGTGGACGGCACCCGTTCCATCTTGACCAGGTGGGGGTG
The DNA here is from genome assembly GCA_964449465.1 of uncultured Anaerolineae bacterium. Lineage (GTDB taxonomy): Bacteria > Chloroflexota > Anaerolineae > JAFGEY01 > JAFGEY01 > CAYRXM01. The sequence goes on along the minus strand of CAYVBK010000012.1, from coordinate 94,271 downwards.
GTTGGCCAGCGAGACGCTGGTTTCACATTCGCAGGCGTGGCCGTGATAGGGCGTCTCCAGGATGGCCTGCCACTCGGCGGCGCGTTGCGGGTCAATATGGGTGGTGGGCAGGTACAGTGAATAGGGCTTGCTTTCCCACAGGGTGCATTGCGCCAGAAACGCCAACAGATGATTGTTGCCGCCGTGCGCGTTCCACAGGATGATCTTGGACAGGCCGTTGCGAGAGATCTCATCCCAGACGCTTTGCAGCAGTTCGATCAACAGTGTGGGTTTGACGGTGACGGTGCCGGGAAAACACCGCGCTTCATAGATTTGCCCAAAATAAAAGGGCGGAAAGACGATGGCCGGCTCTTGTTCGGCGGCCAGGCAGCAGATTTTGTGGCCGTTCAAAAAATCGGTGCCTAGGGGTAGATGCTCACTGTGCTTTTCGATCACCCCCAACGCCATCAGGCACACGCCGGTTTCGCGGACGGCCTGCGCAAAATCGGTCGAGGTCAAATGTTCCCATTGCATGATCCATTCTCCTTTCTGGTGATTTTGTCTTTGATTCCCGGTTAGCCTATCACATCTGGTTTCAATTGTCAATTGACTTTTGGTTCGCTCATTTTTGGTGGACATATAAAAACATTTTAGATTAAAAACGATGTTTTACGAAATGCCGTCTGAAAAAGGACTGTTGCTATTTCACTGTAGGGGGCAAACTCGTCCCCTACGACGCCCCAAAAGCCGCCCACATTCTGTCGGCAGGGGCTGAAAACCAGGCCCAAGTCGTTCTGATGTCGTAACTACCTACCTTGAGCCGAAAATGAGCCTTTGGGAGTATCATTCTGAGAGCCTGCCCTGAGTGGAGCGAAGGGAGCGTGGCGACGAAGAATCTCGTTGTACACCGCAAAGAGAGATTCTTTGTGCCTGACGGCGCTCAGAATGAAAGTGGGTGGGTAGTTACGGAAAAAGACTATTTTCACCACAGAGACGCGGAGAACACAGGGAATGACGAGAATCAACGAAATTTTAAGGCTCTTTATATTCTCTGTGTCTCGGAGGTAAAACACTTTTTTCAATGGACTCATTGAAAGATAAATTGAGGAGGTTTATGAAATTCTTGATTGCAGTAGATATGGAAGGCATCACCGGCGTGGTGCATTGGGATCACGTCAGCAGCAACCATGCCGAGTATGCTCGTTTTCGCCGGTTGATGACCGGCGATGTCAATGCCGCCGTGCGAGGGGCGTTCGAGGCTGGCGACGACGAGGTGGTGGTGACGGATGGACATGGCGGCAACAAGAATGTGTTGATCGAAGAACTGGATGGGCGGGCGCGGCTCAACTGCGGTGGCCCGCTGGCATTTTCGATGGTGCATGGTGTGCAAGACGGGGTGGATGCGGTGATGTTGGTGGGCTATCACGCTCGCGTCGGTACTCCCAACGCCATCCTCGATCACACCTGGAGCGGGCAGGTGGCCAATGTGTGGCTGAACGGGCAGCCGGTCGGCGAGATTGGCCTCAACGCGGCGGTGTGCGGCCATTTTGGTGCGCCGGTGATCATGATTTCGGGCTGTCAGGGGGCCTGCGCCGAGGCTGTTGCGCTGCTGGGCGAGGTCGAGGTGGCTGTGGTCAAGCGCGCCGGTGGGCGCATGGCCGCCGAATGTCTGCCTCCGCAGGCAGCCCAAGAGGTCATTTCGGCGGCGGCGCGGCGAGCCGTGTCGCGTTTCAAGCAGGGCCAGTCACCGCGACCCTTTCAGCCGCAACCGCCCATTTCCCTGGTCATCGAGTTTACCCACTCGGACATGGCCGACCGGGCGGCGGTGTTACCCAATGTGCAGCGAAACGGACGGCAGATCGAGGCGGTGGCCGATGATATGCCGACAATCTATCGCCTGTTCCGGGCGATCAATGCGTTGGCTTGAGTGGGTGAATGATGAAAATCTATGATATTTCTCTGCCTGTTTCTGAATCATCGGTGGTCTGGCCGGGCGATCCGCAGCCGCAGCTCACCCTGCTGTCGAGCCTGGAGCAGGGCGACAATTCGACTGTCACCCGGCTGAATCTGAGCGCGCACACCGGCACGCATGTAGATGCGCCCAAACATTTCGTGTCGGGCGCCGCCGGCGTGGATCAACTCGATTTGAGTGTCTTGATCGGCCCGGCTGTGGTGATAGATGCCGGCGCGGCCGACCTGTTGACGGCGCAGGTTTTGCAGGGCTTGAACATTCCGGTCGGCGCAGAGCGGGTGCTGTTCAAGACGCGCAATTCTGAGCTGTGGGCATACGGCGAAAAGACGTTTTGGCGCGAATATGTCGCCATTTCGGTGGATGGGGCGCACTGGTTGATCCAACGCGGGGTGCGCCTGGTGGGAATAGATTACCTGTCGGTGGCTCCATTCAAGCAGACCGCGCCAACCCATCGCGTCTTGTTGCAGGCCGGCATGGTCTTGCTGGAGGGCCTCAATCTGCACGGAATTATGCCTGGCGAGTATCAATTGTGCTGCCTGCCGCTGAAAATTCAAAACTGTGATGGGGCGCCGGCGCGGGTGGTCTTGGTCAAAAACTGAGTGGCAGGTGCATTGGTTGAGGTGACAAGAGGAAAGACCGAAATGACATTCACGATTTTGGTGGTAGACGACGATCCCAACGTGCGTTTTACTTTGGAGGAAACGCTACGCCATGATGGGTATGAGGTTATTGCTGCCGAGAATGGTGAGGCGGCCATGTGGCTGATCGAACAGCGCGAGTTTGATCTGGCCTTGATTGACCTCAAAATGAAACGAGTGAGCGGGCTGGATGTGCTGAGAGCGCTGCGTCAGCGAGCTCCCGGCACGGCGGCCATTGTGTTGACGGCCTATGCTTCTCTGGAGACGGCTGTCGAGGCGCTGCGGCAGGGCGCACACGACTATTTGTTCAAGCCGGCCAAAACGGTTGAACTGCGTGAGAGTGTACGAGCCGCCCTGCTCAAGCGTCGTCGCGAACAAAAACATCGTGCCTTGCTGACTCAACTGGAGCAAAGCCTGTCGGACAGCCTGCAAGACCTGCGCAGCACGGTCGGCTGGCCCGATGATGCGTCGCCTGTGGCGAGTGACGGCGAGGACGACACAGGGCGATTTGTCCAGCACGGCAACCTGATTGTGGACATGACGCGGCACATTATCACCCTCGACGGTAAACTGCTGGAACTCAGCCCCACCGAGTTTGACCTGCTGGCCTATCTGGTCAGCGAGATGCCCCGCGTGGTGACACCGCTGCAACTGGTCCAAGAGGTGCAGGGCTATGCCAGCGAGCGATGGGAGGCCAGCGAGGTGGTACGGCAGCATATCTATCGCATCCGCGCCAAAATCCGCGAGGCTACCGGGCGCAATGACGTGATTCGCACGGTACGCGGCGTGGGCTATACCATCCACGCTCAGGATGCCGATCCGCCCCATTGATCCATCGCCGGGTTTTTTGAGAGGCGGCAGTGGCTGGCACTCACCAATCTGTTACAAAACGCTCACAGCGCGTTGCGACATTGCCATTATAATATAGACAGTCCGCGTCGTGACGGCCTCTGCGATCATCAGGTCCGTTACCGACATTGTTGGGGGGCAGTCTTTCAGGGGAAGAGCAGGATGGCAAAAAATGTACAACACAAGCGCGTTTTGATTGTGGATGACGAGCCGCATGTGGCGATGGTGCTGGCCGATGCGCTGGAAAAATTGGGCGACCAATACATTTTTGACACAGCCCAAGACAGCAAAAAGGCTCTGGATATGATTCAGAATGCGCCGCAGCCCTATGATCTGGTGATCACCGATTATCGTATGCCGGGTATGAGCGGCATTGACCTGGCTACGGCCATTCGCTCCGTTTCGCCCAACACACAGGTGGTCTTGATGACCGCCTTTGGCGCCGACCGGCTGCGCGACCGGACGCAATATCTGGGCATTCGCGGGTACATTGACAAGCCTTTCAAGATTGACGAAATTCGCGCCATTGTCAGCAATGCTCTGGCGTTGACCTCGCATCAAGATGCCGACCAACCGGCCGCACTCTGGGATGATTTTGACGCTTCGGCGCAACTGCAAACATTGCGCACCAACACCGGGGCGCGCAGTGTGTTGTTGCTCAGCGCCGACGGTTATACCATTGATTCGGTCGGCACAACCCAAGACCTCGACCTGACCAGCCTGGGCGCGCTGGTCGCGGCCAACTTTATCGCCGCTGCCGAGGTTGCCCGGCTGTTGGGCAGCGGGTCGGTGTTCAAATCCAGCTATCACGAAGGCCCCGATTACAACATTTATTCTTATCAGATCAATAACGAATTGCTGCTGGCCGTCATCTTTGGCGCAGAAAGCAAACCCGGCGTGGTGTGGTTTTATACCAAGCAGGCCGCTGTCGAGATTGCCAAAACGGCGCCGGTCACCCAATCAGCTGGCCTGTGGGGACATGCTCCGGCCGAGCATGTCCAGGCCGAACTGGAGGCAGGGTTTGATCAGCTTTTGAGCGTGCCGACCTCCCCCAAAACTGCCGGGCCGCGCGCCGTGCCAGCCCCGACAACGGCCAAGACAGCCGTGCCGACTCAAACTGCCGAGCCGTCCGAGAGCAGTGGGCCTGCTCAGCCTGCGGGGCCGACGCCGCTGTTGTCTTTTGAGCAGGCTTTGCAGCAGGGCCTGATCCACACCAGTCAAGATGCCTGAATCCAAGTGTAGGAAGGAATATCGTCATGCTCCCTCAACCCATTGACCTATCCGAACAACAGATCGAAGCCATTGATGCCTGTCTGGAACGCCTGCATTGGGAAACCGAGGCTCGCTGCGTGCTGCTGGCCGACATTACCGGGCAGCTGATCAGCGAGCGCGGCGCCGCCGGCAAGATGAACACCGCCGTGCTGTCGGCGCTGGGCGCCGGCGAACTGGCCGCCACCAAAGAGTTGGCCCGGCTGGTGGGCGAAGAAGCGCGTTTTCGCATGGTGCTGCATGAGGGCAGCAAAAACAATGTCTATCTCTCGGATGTGGGCGAAGAAATGCTGCTGATCACGGTGTTTGACGAGCAAACACCGATTGGTATGATTCGGCTCTTTACCAAAGAAGTGGTGGGAGAGTTGCTGCACATCATTTCGCAGCCCAAGTCTGCCGGGCTGAGTGGGAATGAGGATATGCTCCAAACCGATGATATTTTGGACTTTTTGACGCAAACCTTTGATTCCAAAGAAAAAAAGGTCAGATGAGCCTATGTTTATCAACCGCAAGCTCAAAGAGATTCAACTGAAAATCGTCTACTATGGCCCGGCCCTGAGCGGCAAAACCACCAACCTGGAGTACATTCACGGCCACACCAACCCCGACCTGCGCGGCGATCTGGTGTCGCTGAAAACCCGCGAAGACCGTACCCTCTACTTTGACTATTTGCAGCTTGAATTGGGGCAGGTCAAAGGGCTCAAGCCGCGCTTTAACCTGTACACCGTGCCAGGACAGACCTATTACGCCGCCACCCGCAAGCTGGTGCTGCAAGGAGCCGATGGGGTGGTGTTTGTGGCCGATTCGCAGGTGGAGCGCATGCGCGACAACCTGGTTTCGTTCAGCGATATGCTCAAGCACCTGCAAGAACTGGGCTATACGCCGGCGCGCATGCCGTTGGCCATCCAGTTCAACAAGCGCGACCTGCCCAATGTGGTGCCGGTCAGCGAGTTCAAGCAGCGGCTCAAGCTTAACGAGACCATCCCCTGCTTTGAGACAATAGCCCTGCAAGGGGTGGGTGTGTTTGACACGCTCAAGGCCGTGATTGGGCGTGTGGTCGCCAATATCCAGCAGGGATTGTAGAGGAAAAAGCGATGGAGCAAGCCACATCGGAGCGAGTTTCGCGTTGGACGCTGTTGGGGCAGGTGTTGGAACGATTTTGCTATCAAGAAGGGATTATGGCTGCCTTTTTGGCCAGCGGCGAGGGCTTGCATATCGCCTCGGTGTCGCCGGGGCTGGCGCTGGATCAAGACGAACTGAGCGGCCTGGTGACGCGGTTTCGCTATATGGCCCAGGTGATGCAAAAAAAGATGAAATGGGCGCCGGTAGACGAAATCAGCATCCGCTTTGGACATCAACACCGCCTGGTGGCGCAGAGCGCCCGCATCGGCGCTCAAGAGTTGGTGCTGATCGCTCTGGTGGATCCGCAGAGCGATTATGAGCGAATTATCTCTCAGGCTTTGCTTTTGCTTCAGCAGGCATGGAAGCGACGCAAAGTATCATCTCGTGCATAACAGGGGGTTCAGGTGGCAGTTCGAGGACATTTGCAAGACATTCCTCTCACCACCCTGATTTCGGTCAACTGCAACGAGTACAAGCAGAGCAAACTGCGAATATGGGACCGAGATCGAGAGGCCAGCATCTTTTTCGAGCAAGGTCAGATTGTCCACATTGAGTTGGATGGACAGCAGGGCGAGGGGGCGTTGTATGAATTGTTGACCTGGGAAGAGGGGCAGTTTGAGCTGGAAATGGATGTGCCAGCCCCGGCGCATACGGTCAGCACGCCCTGGTCGAACCTGGTTTTGGAGGGGATGCGGCTGATTGACGAACGCGAGGCGGCCTGTCCAGTCTGGGATGAGGTAGAGCTAACCGACGAGCAACCTGTGATCGAGAATGACGGGGTCGGTGATGGCGATACGGCGGAATCAATCGAGGTACAAGAGACATCCATCTCTACAGAAACGATGCCAAAGGAGGGCAAAAAAATGGCCAAGAGACGAAGTGAAGTGCTAACCGAACACCTGGAATCGTTGTTGCGCGAATCGGCCGACATTCACGGGGCAGTCATCGTCGGCACCGACGGCCTGGTACTGTCATCGAACCTGCCGATGGGTGGACACGACGCCACCCGCGTGGGCGCCGAAGGAGCGGCCCTGGTCGGCTTGAGCAAGCGCGCCCTGGGCAACCTCAAGTGCGGCGATTTCAAAGTGGCAATTCTGCAAGGCAAAGACGGATGGGTCATTGTCAGCGGGGCCGGGCCACAGGCGATGGTGCTGGGTCTGACCGAACCCAGCGTCAACCTGGGTATGGCCCTGCTGGAAATGCGCGACATTGCCAACGATGTGGCCGAGACGATGACCTAGGAGGCCGCTGAAAAAGTCTATTTTTACCACAAAGGACACCAGGAACACAAAGGTTTGCAATACCTGGCGTTTTTAGAAATGCTTTGTGTCCTTTGTGCCTTGGTGGTGAGAGGATTTTTCAGTACGCTCCTGGCAGGCTGTCAGAGATGCCTGAGCGGCGGCGAGTCCTCAACCTGACAGTTTGAGCGCACAGAATGGGGGACCCGCACAAGTTCGGGCTCCCGACATCCAAGTGGGGCAACGAGTAGCCTCTACGACAGACTGCTAACAAGTCCGTTAAAGAGCTTGAGCTCAAGAACACCCAAGATTTAGAATGAAAAAAGGAGAAACCGATGGCGACTGAAGAACAGAAAAAACAAAATATGCTCCGCCTGAGCAATCTGGCGCTGCTGGGATTGGCCGCCGGCGTGTGGGACCTGTTGGGCGACGGGGCGCGTGGCCTCAGCTATGAAATCGGCGACGAGATTCTGCCGATGCTGGAAAAAGAAATGGGCCTGGAAATTGCCGGCGAGACGCCTCTGGCCGTGCTGCAAGAGGTGGGGCGGCTGTTTGTGGACGAGTTTGGCTTTGCCCAAGAAGTGACCGTCTCTGAAGATGGCGATGTGCTGACCATGAAGGTGCACGGTTGCATCAACCGAACGTTCAGCGACAAATTGGAAGCCGCCGGAGTCAACTATCCCTTTATCTGCCCGTACATGGCTGTGGCCAATGCTGTTTTTGGGCGGATGGGCGAAAAGGTACGCAGCACGGTGCAGCGCTGGGTCGAGGGCAAAGGGTCCATCATTACGTTTGAGTTGGTCTGATTTCGAGTTGTCCTATCCTTGCAAAGGCCTCCAATATACCTGTGATGGGGCCTGACCCAAGTTGACCTCCGGCCTTTGCAAGGGCAGGCCCATAGAAACAAGATGGTCAAATGAAAGAGCCGATCATTTTTCGCCGAGACGATGCCTTGAGCCCAGAACAGGCCCTTTATTGGAAAGACCTGTTTTATCGCACGATCAAAGTGGGTACCGAGATCGAGTTTGCGCTGCCCAAAGGGGCGTACAAACCCGACATTATGGCGGAACTGCTCCAAACGCTCGAACCATCGCAGGATTTGAGCAATTTGGGGCGGTATGGCGTGCTCAATGTGATCAGTGAACATTGCGGCATCGAGGTGCAGGTGATTGGGCGGCAGCCCTATTACAGCGCGCTGCTGCAACAGTATCGCGAGTTGTTTGCCCGGTTGCCGGAGGGCATTCGCGCCCGTCCAACCTGCGGCTTGCACTATCACTTGCTGACGGTGGGGCTGAGTCAGGCTGTGCCAGAGATCATTTTGGCCAATGTGTGGAACCTGACCCGCCGCTATGCGCCCGAATTGCGCTTTTTGACCAGTGCCGGCGATTCGCTGAGCGGCCTGTGCCGGCGGCGCAATCACAACAGCCATTTGGAGATGGTCAAGCTCAGTCCCGGCTCGATGACAATGCGCCAGATTCAACAGTATTTGCATGATAGCAAGATCGTGCCGGAACATCAAAATTTCCTCAATCTGGAGAACGTCCATTTTGATGAGCAGGGCGCGGTCAGCGATTTTCACCTGGAATTTCGCTTTTGCGACGCCGACCTGTCGCCGGTCTCGATCACAGCCAAGACCTTTTTGTTCCTGGCGATGGCCCTCAAAGCGGTAGAGATGAGCCAGTATGGGGTGATTCACGTGGGGCGCATTGGGGCGTGGCGGCGCAAGATCGAACTGTTGGATATGCTCAGCAACAACGACGGGTCGTTGGCCACCAGCGATACCAGCCGGGTGACGGCCGATGTGATCGAAGAACTGCGCGTGGGCTGCCACGAATTGCTTGAGCTGCTCAAGCCGATCCTGGATCGGTTTGAGCGCAACCCGTCTTTTGAAGTGTTGAGTCTGTTGGCCGAGACGCCGCTCTCGCTGCTGCGTGTTAGCGGGCGCAGCTGGCCCGAAATTGATGCCTTGCTGACCGAACGGGCCGAAACCGAATCGGGCCAACTCGATCAGACCGACCGGCGGTTGATGCGCTGCATCGAGCTGGCCGAGTTGACTGGTTGTCCATCGTTTGAGGCGTGGCAGTGGACGGTGGCGCGAGAATTGTTTTTGACCCCACAAGAGTTGGATCGCCGCCTGCTCAAGCTGGACCGGCTGCGTGGGGTGCGTTGGGATGCCATATTGGGCAGCCCGGTTCTCAAAAGTTAGGTGGAGTGTCTGGAATGTGTGGAATTGCTGCGGCGTTGCTCTCGCCCGGCGAACGGCCTGCCGAGGTCTGGCAAGAAATTCGGCAGGTGTTTACCCGTAACCTGATCTCGAATCAAGAACGCGGCCGAGATGCCGCCGGCGTGGCCGTCATTCAACAGGATGGTCGCTATACCTTGCTTAAACAGCCCGGCCCTGCTGCCGAGCTGATAGAAACCGCAGCGTACCAGGATGTGATGGCGCAAGTGGGCGGCGAAACGGTGTGCATGCTGGGGCATGCTCGTCTGCCCACCAAGGGCAGTCCTCTCGATAATCTCAACAATCACCCCTTGCTCAGCGGACATGTGCTGGGCATCCACAATGGCTATATTCACAACGACGACGATCTCTTTGCACGGCTGGCTCTGCCTCGCTATGGGCAGGTGGATAGCGAGATCATTTTTGGCATGCTGGATACGATTTCGCCGGCGCAGTGCAACGGCGATTATCTGGAGCAGGCCCAGCAACGCATAACCCTGTTAGAAGGGCGGTTTACCACCCTGTCGGTAGACTTGCGCCGGCCTTATGGCCTGCTGGTGATCAAAAAAGATATGCCTTTGTGTGTGCATTATTCGGCCGACTGGCAAACGTTGTGGTTTTCGTCACGCTATTTGTTTCTACGTCAGGCATTTGGGCGTTCTGTCACCACCGAGGCGCTGCCTTCGCGCCAGATTCATTTTTTTGACGCGCAGCAGTTGGCCGCTCGTGGCGTGCAGCCCGTTGATTCGCTGCCCTGTCTGGATCAAGGGGGAGGTCTGCATGGGTGAGATTTGTCGTGTCTTGCTGATCGAAGACAATCCGGGTGATGCCGATTTGATGCGTATTGTTTTGGATGAAGCGGCGGCGTCTGGCGCCATCACCCTGTCCTTTGAGGTGCATTGGGCCAATTGTCTGGCCGAGGGGTTGGCCCGGTTGGATGGCGACGCTGCCGACATTGTGCTGCTCGACCTGCTGCTGCCCGACAGCCGCGGACTGGACACATTTGAGCGGGTGCATCAGCGTGCCTCTTTTGTGCCGATTATTGTGTTGAGTGGTATGAGTGACACACAACTGGCGATGCAGGCGGTGCGCAGCGGCGCTCAAGATTATCTGGTCAAGGGGCAGATGGACTGGAATCTGTTGGCGCGGACGATCTATTATGCCATCGAGCGCAAGCGCATCGAGATGGATCTGCGTTGGGAATCGGCGGTCAACGCGGCGATGGTCGAATTGTCCCAATCGCTGATCTCGCCTGTGTCTATAGGCCAAATTTCCGACATGGTGTTGGAGCGGGCGCAGCAGTTGACCGGCAGTCGGTTTGGCTTTGTGGGCTATATGGACCCTCAAACCGGATACCTGGTCAGCGATACCCTTTCGCGCGGTGTGTGGTCGGCCTGTCGGGTGTCCGATAAAAGTACCGTGTTTAACAAGTTTAGCGGTTTGTGGGGGTGGGCGCTCAAGAATTGTCAGTCGGTGCTTACCAATTGTCCTCAAGACGATTCCCGTTCGTCGGGTGTGCCAGAAGGACATGTGCCAATCGAACGCTTTTTGGCCGCGCCGGCCATGTTGGGCGATGAACTGGTGGGTCTGGTGGCCCTGGCTAACCCGCCGCGCGATTATACCGACCGCGATTTGAAACTGGCGCAGCGATTCGCTTCGTTGTTTGCCCTGGCCGTGCAGCGCGAACGCGCCCAGGAATCGCTGCTGCGCGAGCAGGCTGCCCAGGTGCGCGCTCAGGCTGCCGAGGCGGCTCGTTTGGAGCTGGAACGCGAGGTGATTGAGCGGCAACGGGCCGAGCAAGAGGCGCAGCGCAATTATCAAACTCAGACCGTATTGAACAAACTGCTCTCCATTTCGATGCAAAATATCCCCTTGCAGGCGCAGTTGGAGCAAATTTTCAAGCAGATCATTTCGGTGCCATGGCTGGCCTTTCAGTCGCGCGGTGGCATTTTTCTGGTCGAGGATGATACCTCAACGTTGGCTCTGCGCGTGGCCGAGCAATTTGATCCGCGCCTTGAAGTGATCTGCGCCCGGGTGCCTTTTGGATATTGTTTGTGCGGGCGGGCGGCGCAGAGTCAGACCACGCAATTTTCCAGCCAGATCAACGAGCGCCACGAGATGGTTTATAACGGAATGGAGCCGCACGGTCATTATTGTGTGCCAATTGTCTCGAACGACACCGTGTTGGGCGTGATTGCCCTCTATTTGCGCGATGGACATTCTTATGATGCGCGTGAGCAGGCCTTTTTGGAGGCGGTTGCCAATGTGCTGGCCGGCATCATTCAGCGACGTCGCGCTCAAGAGCAATTGGCTGATCAGCAGGTGGCTATGCAGTCCGTTTACGAGTTGGTGATCACCGGACGCGGCTCGCTGGTGGAGCGTTGCGATCAACTGGTGATGCAATTGTCTCAGGTGCTTCAGGTATCGCATGCGACGGTGGAAAAATTATCGGGCGGGTGGATTGACATCATTTCAATGGTGGCAGATGGGCAGGTCTCGCATGGTGGCCGGATGTCGTTGGCCGGTTCGCCATGTGAGCAGGTTTTTCAACAGAAAAACATTTGCTATTATCATCAGCCACTGCATGACTTGTTTCCTCAAGACGAGTTTTTTATTCAAACCCCCCTATTTACCTATCTGGGTGTTCCGTTGCTCGACAGCCGGGAAAATGTGATCGGGGTGCTTCATGTCATGGATCGCCGTGTCCGTCAGTTTTCGGAACACCAGGTTCACCTGCTAGAGATTTTGGCGCGGCACATGGCTCACGAGATCGAGCGCGAGCGCATCGAGGCGCAGTTGTTGCAGGCGCAAAAGATGGAAGTCATCGGCCAGTTTGCCGGAGGCATTGCCCACGATTTTGGCAATCTGCTCACCATCATTCGTGGCAATGTGGATATGGCCCTGCTAGACCTTGAGCCAGGTCAAGATTTGTATCAGAAATTGGACGAGGTGCGGCAGGCCGCCGAACTGGCTGCCGTATTGACCCGGCAGTTGTTGACCATCAGTCGCCGTCGGCCCGTTGAAAAGCGATGGGTGAATCTCGGCCAGGTGGTGCAAGATATGGGCGGCATGTTGCAACGGCTGATCGGCAAACATATTGCCTTGGATTTGAACATTGCACCCTGTCTGTGGCCGGTTGAAGCCGATGTGGGGCAGTTGGAGCAGGTGTTGATGAACATAACCGTCAATGCTCGCGATGCCATGCCGAATGGAGGGCATTTGTTCATCCATGTGCAAAATGTGGTGGTTGAACCGACGGAGCGGCGCAACAGTCATTCGCGCCCCGGCCGCTTTGTCTGCCTGGTCATGCAAGATACCGGCATCGGAATGGATGAGCAAACGCAGAATCGGCTCTTTGAGCCTTTTTTCACCACCAAAGGGGCAGGCAAAGGCACCGGGCTGGGGTTGGTGACGGTGCTGGGCATTGTGCAGAATCATCAGGGCTGGATTGATGTGCAGAGCAAGCCGGGTCAGGGCACCACATTTGAGGTTTATTTGCCGGCTCGACCGGCGGTCGGCCAAGGGATCGAGATCAATCTGACTTGTTGATAAAGGTGATTGCATGGCTGGTAAAAACATTCTGGTAGTTGAAGACCAAATCTTGATTGCCGAAAATATCCGACACAAGCTGCAATCGTTGGGCTATGCCGTGCCGACCGTGGCGCACAATGCTGCCGAGGCGATTCAGGCGGTGCAGGATTTGCACCCCGATGTGGTGCTGATGGACATTAACCTGGAAGATCAGGTGGATGGCATCCAGGCGGCGGCGCAAATTCGGGCCTTGTTGGATGTGCCGATCATTTATGTGACGGCCTATGACAGCGAGGCGGTGGTGCAACAGGCCAAACAGACAACCCCGTTTGGCTATATCCTCAAGCCGTTTAGCACACGCGATTTGTATGTGACCATAGAGACCGCCCTGTATGTCCATGACCAGGAGCGCAGGCTGCGCGAGAGCGAGACCCGCTACCGCCTCATTTCCGAATTGATTTCGGATTTTGCCTACTCTTTTCGTGTCGAGCCGGATGGTCGCCTGGTCAACGAGTGGATCACCGACTCGTTTACGCGGCTCACCGGTGTGACAGCGGCCGAGGCCGGCGAGCGCGGTTGGGTCGGTCTGGTGCATCCTGATGATATGGCAATGTCCTTGCGAGACCTCGGATGTGTCCTGGCAGGTCAATCCTTTTCTGGCGAAACGCGTGTGGTGATTCGTGATGGCAGTGTGCGCTGGCTACATGTGGACGCTCAGCCGGTGATCAACTCGCCCGATGGTCGGGTGACGCGCATCTATGGCGCGGCGCGCGATGTGACCCAAAACCGCCTGGCCGATGAATCGCTGCGCAAACTGATGCGGGCGGTGGAGCAGAGCGATAACACCATCGTGATCACCAACCTGGACGGCGTCATCGAGTTTGTCAACCCGGCTTTTACGCACATCACCGGCTATACGGCTCAGGAGGCCATCGGCCAAAACCCCCGCATTCTCAAGTCCGGTCAGATGTCTCACCAGGTTTATGAAGAGATGTGGCAGGTGATCGGCGGGGGCGGTGTGTGGCGGGGCGAGTTGCTCAACAAGAAAAAGAACGGCGAATTGTATTGGGAAAATGCCACCATCTCACCGGTGCGCGACGCCAATGGCCGCATCACACATTATGTGGCCGTCAAAGAAGACATTACCGCCCGCAAGCAGGCCGAAGAGTTGATGAAGCACTATGCTCAAGAATTGGAGCGTTCCAACGCCGAACTGGATCAATTTGCATCGGTGGTCTCGCACGATCTGCAAGAGCCGCTGCGCATGGTCAGCAGTTACCTGGCCTTACTGGAAAAACGCTACAAGGGGCAGCTCGATGCCCAGGCCGATAAATACATCGGCTATGCCGTAGACGGGGCGCAGCGCATGCAAAACATGATCCGGGCCATGCTCGATTACGCACGGGTTGGCACGCGCGGCCACGACCTGGAGCCGACCGAGTGTCAGGCTGTGCTGGACCTGGTGCTAAACGACCTCCAGGTTGCCATTCAAAAGAGCGGCGCAGTCATCACCCACGATCCGCTGCCGGTGGTGATGGCCGACAAGATTCAGTTGGGGCAGGTGTTCCAAAACCTGATCGGCAATGCCATCAAATTTTGCACTCAAACGCCACAAATTCACATTTCGGTTTCTTGCCAGGAGCAAAACTGGCTTTTTGGGGTGCGCGACAATGGCATTGGCTTTGACCCTGAATTCGCCACCCAGATTTTCGAGATTTTCCGGCGACTCAACCCGCCGGATGCCTATGCCGGAGTTGGCATTGGCCTGCCCATTTGCAAAAAGATCATTGAACGACATGGCGGGTGCATTTGGGCCGTCTCGCAGCCGGGGCATGGCGCCACTTTTTATTGGACGCTGCCGTTGAAAGGACCAGATCAGTGAGCGATAGGACATCTTTTCCTGTGGATGTGTTGCTGGTTGAAAATGAGCCGGGCAACATTGACCTGGTGCGCGAGACGCTGCATCAACGAGAACAGCAGGTGCGCCTGCATGTCGTTTCCAGCGGTGAAGATGCGCTGTCTTTTTTGCGTTGTCAATGGCCTTATCATCAGGTACCCCGTCCTGCTCTGATTTTGCTTGATCTCAAGCTGCCCAAAAAGGACGGCATCCAGATTCTTGCCGAGATCAAGATCGACTCTCACCTGTGTCACATTCCGGTGATTATGCTCACCACCTCAGACGACGCGTGTGATATTGGCGAGTCCTATGCTCATCAAGCCAACTGTTATGTGGTCAAGCCCACCGACGCCAGTTCGTTTTTTGAGGTGATGGCCGGGGTGTGGGCGTTTTGGCTGGATGTGGCCACATTGCCGCTCAATTGGGAGTAAAATAGTTCGTGCGTGAAACTTTGCGCATTTTGTTGATCGAAGACAACCCGGCCGACGCCGACCTGTTGATCGAGATGTTGAGTGAGGTCGAGGTCCAGGATGCTCTGTCGCCGCATTTTGCCATCACCCATGTCAAGATGCTGGCCGATGGTCTGGCTTTTCTGGCGGCGCACCCGGTAGATGTGATCTTGCTGGACCTGTTTTTGCCCGACAGCCGTGGTCAGGAGACGTTTGAACGGGTCTATGCCCGCGCCCCACAGTGGCCGATCATTATGCTGACCGGTCTGGACGATCAATCGCTGGCCGCCCGCATTATGCGCGCCGGCGCTCAAGATTATTTGATCAAGCATCAGTTCGATGGGCATTTGCTGGCCCGCGCCATTCAATATGCCATCGAACGCAAGCGCGCCGGCGAGTCGTTGCGCCGCTATGCCGATGAGCAGGCTGCGCTGTATGCGATCACGGCGGCGGCAGCCACTCTGCTCGATCCCCAGGATTTGTTGACCACTGCGTTGGATGTCACGCTGTCGGTTTTGCAGTCGAATGCCGGTTGGGTGTTGCTGCCCGGCGATGCCCCTTCCGACCTGCCCCGCATGGTGGCCTGGCGCGGCGTGCCGCTGTCGTTTGTGCAAGAGCAGGTCGTTCTGGCATTGGGCATCGAGATGGCCTCGTCACAATCGGGCGTTCAATGCCTGCGCCTGCCGCCGTCGCTGGCCGATCAGGTGCGGGTGAACGATTATGTGTGCATTCCCTTGCGCGCGGCCGGCCACGTGTTGGGGATGATGGACCTGGCTTGGCCGCGCGCCGAGTCTCTGTCTGATGCCGACCGTAAACTGCTGGATACCATTGGTCAACAGGTGGGGATGGCCCTGCGCAATGCTCAGCTCTACCAGGCTGCCCGGCAGGTGAACCAGTTGCGCATCCTCAACGAGTTGGACCGCGAACTGGCGACCACATTGGTGCCAGAACAGGTCGCCGAGATCGCTTTACGACACATGACCGATGCGCTCAAACCTTCGTTGGGCATGTTGATCTTGCTGTATGCGCGCCAGGAATCTGGCCTGACGCCGACGTTGACCACCAGCCAGGGCTGGCTCGATCTGGCCGTCTCGCCGCAGGATATGGACGATCTGCAACTGGTCACCCGCTCGGCAAACCGCCATCAAACGATCTGGCTGTCGAGCGATGAGATGTGTGAGTGGGGAGAGTGTCCGCGCT
The DNA here is from genome assembly GCA_964449465.1 of uncultured Anaerolineae bacterium. Classification (GTDB taxonomy): domain Bacteria; phylum Chloroflexota; class Anaerolineae; order JAFGEY01; family JAFGEY01; genus CAYRXM01. Next base: position 77,906 of record CAYVBK010000012.1, on the reverse strand, counting down.
TTGTGCAATCGTGGGGGGCGGCGGGGCTGTTGGCGCCTATGTGGAGCGAAACCGAGCTGGCGGCCGTGATGTTGATTTGGCGGCAGCACAACAGCCTGCCTTTTGCCGACCCCGAACGCTCGTTGGCCCAGGCCATTGCCGGCCGGGTCAGCCAGGCTGTTCAAAATGCTCGCCTGTACCGCGCCAGTCAGGAGCGTTCAGAGCGGTTGGCAATGCTTAACGCCATCGGTACGGCCGCCGTTTCTTCGCTCGATTCCAAGACGGTGCTGCATCAGATATTGGAATTGACCTGCCAGGCTTTGGATGCCCAAGGCGGCTTTTTGCTGCTTTACAACCCCGAAAGTCAAAAGCTGGTCGTCTCTCAATCGCTGCTCCACGAATCCGATGTGTCATTTGAGCAAACTGCTCTATCATCCGACGATGTGGCGAACCGGGTCATGTCTCAGCGGCAGATTCTGGTTTTGAATGAAATAGACTATCAAGATGCGCGTTTTTCCTTTGATTTACGAGAAAAAATGCATCTGGGGATCGAGTCGCTGATCGGCGCGCCGTTGATTCATCATGACCAAGTGGTAGGAGTCATTCAGGCGATCAACAAGCGGCGTGGAGGGTTTACTTTTGAGGATCGGCGCATGCTCGAAGCGGTGTCTTTTACCGTCGCTGCCGTCATTGTCAACACGCGACTTTACGCCGCGCTGTATGCCTATACCGAAGAACTGGCGACTCTGTATCGAATTGGCCGGGCCTTGACTTCGGAACTGGATTACGCCCGGGTGGTCCAGGATGCCTTGCTCCAGATCAAAGAACTGTTTCATGCCGATGATGTGTCGCTCTTGCAGCCCGATCCACATACCGGCGCGCTGTACTTTGTGCGGTCATTGAACGAATCGCTGCCCGCCGACGGCTCGCTCAGTTTAGAGCTGGGTGAGGGCATTGCCGGTTGGGTTGCGGCGCACGGCGAGCCGGTTTTGGCAGCCGATGCCTCGACCGATGCACGTTTTTCGGCCCGCATAGACCGGCAGATTTCTTTTCAAACTCGCGCCTTGATGGCTGTGCCACTATCTACGCCAGAACGACAGGTTGGCGTGATCGAGGTCGTTAGCAGCGAGGTAGGAGTCTATCAATCCAAAGACCTGAACATGCTGCAAACTCTGGCCTCTACATTGACCATTGCTCTGGAAAATGCCCGCCTTTATCGTGAACTCAAGCAGTCTTTGCGCGAACGCGAAGAGACGCAGGCTCAACTCATTCAAACCGAAAAGATGGTGGCTTTGGGGCGGTTAGTGGCCTCGATTGCGCACGAGATCAACAATCCGCTGCAAGCCATGCGCGGTTGCCTGACCTTGACCCGCGAAGAGTTGGCCGGTCGGCTGCGTCATGAAAAGCTGTATCATTATCTGGATATTTTGGAAGAAGAAGTCGAGCGCATGTCGGCCATCGTGCGCCGCACCCGCGAGTTTTACCGACCGACGCGTCAGGGGGTGCGCGCCACAGACCTGCACGCCGTATTGGGCAGTGTGCTAGATTTGATTGACAAGCAGCTTCAAGAGCGCGAGATCACTCTGGAACGCGATTGGGATCTGGGTCTGCCCGAAGTGGAATTGAACGCCGACCAGTTCAAGCAAGTCTTTTTGAACCTGGCCCTGAACGCCGCCGATGCCATGCCCGATGGCGGCGTTTTGCGCATTGCCACGGCGATGGACCAGATGCGTGGGCGCGATGACCCGACATGGCTGCCGGCCGTGCGCATTACCTTTCAAGATTCGGGGGTGGGCATGCCTCCCGAAACCCTATCGCGCATCTTTGAGCCGTTTTTCACCACCAAAGAGAACGGCTCTGGCTTGGGGTTGTATATCAGCTATACCATCGTCGAGGCACATCACGGCCAGATCAGCATTCAGAGCGAGGTGGGGCAGGGCAGCATATGCACCATCTTGCTGCCGTTGGCGCAACGCCAGGCTTCTGGCTGACCGCTCAGCGCGGCCGGGCTACTGGAATCGTGATTGCATCTGCGCTCGATTTAACGCTTCTTGGGCGGTGGCGCTGCCTTCGACGATGGACTCGACGGCCTGATCATAAAATCGCAGCGCATCGTAAAGGTTAAACAATCCAGGTGAAAACATGATCAGGCTTTCGGCCGACATGCGGGCGACAATGGCGACATCCTGGCCGACCTGGTCTTGATAGGCTGTTGAAGCGATCAGCGAACGGCGCGCCGGAATGCCGCCGTAAAACGGCTGGCGCGACAGAAACGAGATCCACTGCCAGCAGGCTTCGGGGTTGGCCGCCTGCGCCGAGATGGCATAGCCCTGCACATAGCCGGTAGTGGCCGAGCGGACGCCGCGAGGCAGCGGTACCATACCCCATTTGAAATCCCAGTTCTCGCGCTCAAACCACCGTCCCCGCTCCGAGAGCATGCCGGTCCACATCCCCAGCCGCTTTTTCTCCAACCCAAACAGCGTATACCCGCCGATGCCCCAGGCCTGGCGCGCCTGGCGCGGCGAGGCCGCGGCCTTGTACTCGTACATCAAGCGGGCATACCAGTCCAGCGCCTCGACGGTGCGCTCGTCGTTAAATGTCGTGCGGGTGGGGTTGAGCGGGTCATCAAACACGCCGCCGTCGTTCTGATAGACAAAATTGAGCGGATCGTCCAGGCTCACATCAGGCACATAGCCAAAGACGCCCGCATCTGGATCATACAGAGCTTGCCCGATGCGCAAAAAATCGTCCCATGTCCAGTCGGGCTTCGGATAGGCCACCCCATAACGGTCGAACAGGTCCTTGTTGTAATACATCACCATCGCATCCATCATCAATGGTGCAGCCCAAATCTCGACTCTGTTCTCCTGAGTGATCCAGGTCTGGCTGAACATGTCCAACGCCTGGGGGTACAAATCGGCCAGGTCGAACGACGTATCCTGGGCGATAAAGGACGACAGGTCTATGGTGTCTAGTTGCCCCTGTGCAAAGCGGCGCATAAACGGCGATACCGACAGTACATCGGCGCGGGCCGGTCCAAAGCGTTCCGGGCGCACAAACTCGATCTGAATGTGGCGATGTGTCTGGCGAAATGTCTCGACCAAAGGCTGAAAAAAGGCCTCTTGCTGTTCGGCGCAGACAAACGAGATGGTGATGGGTTCGGGTGTAGGCGTGCGGCTAACGCATCCTGCACCCGACATCAGACCGATCATCAGACAACAGATCAGCGTGAACGATCTAGAGCGCATTGTATCCTCACTTTTCATTTTCATCTTTACCGACCTCTGATCGGGTTATTGCGACAATCCAAAGGGCTATTGTACCACACATCTCTCTGGGGAAAAACCTGGCCGGTTTGCCCACGGCTTTTGGTCGGGCCTGTCGAAACCAACAAACACCCCTCCTTTTTTCTCCAACGGCTTGGGTTTTGCCCCACTTGACTGTATAATGGGTGCAGTGCGGATTGGGTTGCCACCAAGAGGAATGAGCATGGCGCGTTTTTTCAACACTGCTGGGCCGGTCAACTGTCAGGATCATTACTGTCTGCCGCCGCTGCTGCGCTTTGATTTGGATCAAATTCTGAGGCTGATCGAACAAAAGAAATACTTTGTCTTGCACGCTCCTCGCCAGACCGGCAAGACCAGTTGTCTGCTGGCCCTGATGGCGCATTTGAACCAGGATGGGCGCTATCGTTGCCTGTATGTCAATGTGAAAGTGGGGCAATATGCCAGAGAAAATGTCGAGCAGGCCATGCAAGCTATTTTGGGCGAACTGATCTCAGCAGCACGGATCTACCTGGACGATCTGTACCCGCAGAGTATCTGGCAGCGCGCGCTGGATGAAGCGGGGGGCGCTGCTTTGGGGTATGTGCTGACGCTGTGGGCCGAGCAGTTCGCGCTTCCATTGGTGATTTTGCTGGACGAGATTGACTCGCTGATAGGCGACACCTTGATTGCCGTGTTGCGCCAACTGCGCGCAGGTTATACCAGGCGACCGGCTCTTTTTCCGCAGAGCGTGGTGTTGTGCGGGGTGCGCGATGTGCGCGACTATCGCATCCATTCAGCGCAAGACAAGACCATCATCACCGGCGGCAGCGCGTTCAACATCAAGGCCGAGTCTTTGCGCCTGGGCAATTTTTCCGAGGCCGAGACGCGCCGGTTGTACCTTCAGCATACCGGGGAGACCGGGCAGCACTTTGAGGCGGATGCGCTGTCGTTGGCCTGGGAACTGACTCGCGGGCAGCCATGGCTGGTCAATGCGCTGGCCTACGAGGTTTGCTTTCGCATGCCCGGTGAGCGCGATGGCTGGAATCGCATCAACCATTCGGCGACGATCACTGCCGAGATGATCATTGCGGCCAAAGAGCGGCTGATCGAACGTCGCGAGACGCATCTGGACCAGTTGGTTGACAAGCTCAAAGAAGAGCGTGTGCGGCGGGTGATTGAGCCGATGTTGCGCGGTCAAGATATGAGCGGTCAGGTGAGTCAGGACAACATCCAATATGTCATAGACCTGGGATTGATTCAGCAGACGGGTGGCACGCTAGAGATTGCCAATCCCATCTATCAGGAGGTCATTCCGCGCGAACTGACCTATGTGACCCAACTGAATCTGGGCAGTATGTTCCAACCCATCTGGTACATCCGTGCCGACGGCCGGCTGGACATGCCCAAACTGATGGAAGCCTTTCAGCAGTTCTTTCGCGAACATTCAGAGCATTGGGTGGAGCGGTTCGACTATCAAGAGGCCGGGCCACAGCTTTTGTTGCAAGCCTTTTTGCAGCGGGTGGTCAACGGCGGGGGGCGGGTGGATCGCGAGTACGGTCTGGGGCGTATGCGCACCGACCTGCTGGTGGTGTGGCCGGCGTTCGGCCAATCGCTGGCGTCTGGCCGAACACAACGCATCGTTCTGAAACTCAAACTGGTCTACAAGTCGGTCGAGGAGACCATTGCGCAAGGGTTGGAGCAAACCTGGCAGTATATGGATCGCTGCGGGGCCGACGAGGGACATCTGGTGATCTTTGATCGGCGGCCGGGCAAAACGTGGGAAGACAGGCTGTTCTGCCGCCAGGAGCAGCATCGCGGGGTGCCCATCACGGTGTGGGGGATGTGAGCCATCGGCGGGCCACTGAAAAATTGTCCATTTGCCGACACCATATTCCAAGAGTTGACCGGCCTCGATATTACCTTTATAATCCAAGTCAAGTCAAAAGTTGTATCGAAACCGCGTGGAGTTGGCCCATTGCGCCAGGTACAAAAAGTGGGGAGGTTCTTATGCAATTTATCTCATCGGTGATTGAGTTGATCCGCCGGCGTTCTTCGTGCCGGAGCTATACCGCTCAACCCATTGAACCCGACAAACAGAGAGAACTGAACCAATGCCTGAGCGAACTGGAACGTGGGCCATTGGGCAGCCGGGCGCGGTTTATGCTGATTGCTGCCGATGCCCAAGGTCGGCAATCGCTCAGAGGGCTGGGCACCTATGGGTTCATTCAAGGTGCAACTGGCTTTATCATCGGCGCATTGGGCGCGGGCCAGCGTAACCTGGAAGATTTTGGATATTTGATGGAGCAGATTGTGCTGTATGCTACTGACCTGGGGCTTGGCACGTGCTGGCTGGGTGGCACATTTACCCGCAGCAGTTTTGCCCGCCGCATGGCTTTGCGTCCCGATGAGATGATGTCTGCCGTGTGCGCGGTGGGTTATGCCGCCAACAAAACGCGCATGGTAGACCGGTTTCTTCGCCGCCAGGCCGGCTCGGATCATCGGCTGGGCTGGGAACAGCTCTTTTTCAATGGACAGTTTGGTCAACCGCTGCTGCCCGAACCGGCCGGCCTGTACGCCCTGTCGCTGGAAATGGTGCGGCTGGGGCCGTCGGCGTCCAACAAGCAGCCCTGGCGCATCGTGCATGAGAGCGGGCGCGACGAGCATCATGGCCAATGGCATTTCTACCTGCAACGCAGCCCCGGCTATCGCAAGCCGGCCCTGGGGCTGGTTCAGATAGACGACATTCAGCGGGTGGATATGGGCATTGCCATGTGTCATTTTGCGCTGACCGCCCAGGAGAATGGCCTGCGCGGGCAATGGGCGATTCACGAGCCGTCCGTCGCCCGTCCTGACGATCTGACCGAGTACATTGTGACCTGGCAGGCTGGCTGATTTGACATCCTCCACTTTTAGAGTATAATGCCGTCCATTCTATCCATCAACCAACAGCGCAGAACCGGAAGAGTAACTTTTGAACGCGCGTCAGAGAGGCAGGCCTGGTGGTGAGAGCCTGCTCGCCAACGACAAAAGTGAATGGGCCGGGGAGCTGCCTGCCCGAAAGCAGTAGGGCAGGCCGGAAGAGCCACCGTTATCAAGGCACAGAGTATCAACCTGCACCGGGATGATCCGGCGACGGAGCGTATTCGCAGAGTGGGGCTGGCATGTTGGGCGCGCGCACGGCTATCAAGAGATGGCGTGCGCTTTTTTGTTTCGACCCGGCCTGGCCGACCCAAACGAGGTGGTACCACGGGAAGCGATTGAACGCCTCTCGTCCTCGATGTTTATCGTTGTTTGACAACGATGAATGTTGCGGATGAGAGGCGTTTTTTGTTTGGCGTGTTGGGTTTGTTGGGTTTTGGTTAAATCGTTGGAGAGTCTGGCACTGCCGGACATTGCAGTGATATAGGAGTGCAAGATGAATTTTTTGACACGAGAACAGTTTCATCGTCTGGCCGAGGTCGGTGCGTCGGTGCCGGTATACCGCATCCTGCCCGCCGATTTGGAGACGCCGGTGTCGGTTTACCTCAAACTGCGCGGGCGCGGGGCCAGCTTTTTGCTGGAAAGCGTCGAGCGTGGCGAGCAGGTGGGCCGCTATTCGTTCATCGGCGCCGACCCGCAAACGCAGGTTGTGGCGCGCGGCCGCTCTGTGACCATCTACAATGGCGACCAGCCTCATACGCAGACATTGGCCGCAGGCCAGGACCCGCTGCACGTCCTTCAGGCCGAAATGTCGCGCTATGCCCCGCCCGCGCCGCCAGAGCAGGTTGCGCCAGGGCTGCCCTACTTTTTGGGCGGCGCAGTGGGTTATTTGGGTTATGATATGGTGCGTTTTTGGGAGCGGCTGCCCGAGGACTCGGCCGATTTGCTGGGACTGCCCGATATGCACATGTTGATCGCCGATGCGCTGGTGGCCTTTGACCACGCAGCCAACCGGCTACTGCTCCTGATCAACACTCTGGCCAGGCCGACCGCCGACCTCGATACGGTGTACAATCAGGCCGTCGCTCGCCTGGATGCGTTAGAGGCGCGCCTGCACGCCCCGCTGCCCGATCAGCCGGCCCCATCGGGCGCATCGAACGGTGAGCTGGTTTCCAGCGTGGCCCGCTCCGACTTGGAAGCACAGGTGTGTCAGGCCCAGGAATATATTGCCGCCGGCGACATTTTTCAGGTGGTGCTGTCACAGCGACTGGCTCGCTCCACTGCGGCCGAGCCGTTTGCCATCTATCGTGCCTTGCGTCGCCTCAATCCATCGCCCTATATGTTCTTTTTCGACCTGGCCGGGTCGTCGGATGCTGCGCCCTTTTATCTGATCGGCTCTTCGCCCGAAATGCACTGCCGCTTGCACGGTCGCATAGCCACCGTTTGCCCCATCGCCGGCACGCGGCGGCGCGGCCACAACGAGGCCGAGGACCGCGCTCTGGAGGCCGAACTGCTAGCCGACCCCAAAGAGCGCGCCGAGCATGTCATGCTGGTAGACCTCGGGCGCAATGACCTGGGGCGAGTTTGCGAGTATGGCAGCGTGCAGCCGCAAACCCTGCTGTCGGTCGAACGCTACTCGCACGTCATTCACCTGGTCAGTCGGGTGAGCGGAACACTGCGCAGCGGGATGGATGCCGGCGATCTGATTCGCGCTACCTTTCCGGCCGGCACGGTCAGCGGGGCGCCCAAAGTGCGGGCGATGGAGATCATTGAAGAATTGGAAAAGCTGCGGCGGGGCGTCTATGCCGGGGCCGTGGGCTATTGGGGGTTCAACGGCAATGCCGATACCTGCATCGCCATCCGCACCATCATTATGCGTGGGCAGACAGCTTTTTTGCAGGCCGGGGCGGGCATTGTCGCCGACAGTGATCCGGCGCGCGAATGGGAAGAGTCGCTGTACAAAGCGCGGGCGCTGAGTGTGGCGATTGATATGGCCGAAGCAGGCCAGTAGGGGCGAGCCTTGCGCTCGCCCGACAGGGCGAACCCTATCCCTATCAGATGTTGATTTGAGGAGGATCAAATGATTTTGGTGATTGATAATTACGATTCTTTTACCTATAATCTCGTTCAATATCTGGGCGAACTGGGCGCAGAATTGACCGTGCGCCGCAACGATCAGATTACCGCCGATGAAATCCGCCGGCTCGCACCGGATCACATTGTCATCTCGCCTGGACCCGGTGCGCCGCAAGATGGCGGGGTTTCGTTGGAGGTGATCCGCGAGTTTTACCGCGACACTCCTATTTTGGGCGTCTGCCTGGGGCATCAGTGCATCGGCGCGGCCTTTGGCGGGCGGGTAGACCGCGCCCCCCGCCTGATGCACGGCAAAACCAGCCCCATCTATCACTATGGCAGCGGCCTCTTTGAAGGACTGCCCAGTCCCTTTCAAGCCACCCGCTATCACAGCCTGCTCGTCCACGAGCCGCTGCCCGACTGCCTCCAGGTCACGGCCTTTACCTCTGAAGGCGAGGTGATGGCCCTCAAGCACAAAACCGCTCCCCTGGTCGGCGTCCAATTTCACCCGGAAAGCATCCTGACCGAATACGGCAAAGACATTTTGCAAAACTTTTTAACTCTTAAACAATAACCATATTCCATATCCCTTGTTTCCTTATTTCTATTTCCCTTATTCCTTTTATCCTTTACCGGAGAATGACAATGATTCAACAAGCGATTCAACAACTAATCAACGGCCAATCCATGTCGGCGGGGCAGGCCGAGGGGGTGATGGACCAGGTGATGAGCGGCGCGGCCACGCCGGCGCAGATTGCCGGGCTGTTGATTGCGCTGCGGCTCAAGGGCGAAACGGTAGACGAGATCACCGGCTGCGCCCGGGCCATGCGCCGTATGGCGGTGTCTGTCAGACCGCGCCGCGCCGACCTGATTGATACCTGCGGCACCGGCGGCGACGGTGCCGGCACATTCAACATTTCCACCACCACCGCCTTTGTGGTCGCCGGGGCCGGGTTGGGTGTGGCCAAGCACGGCAACCGCAGCGTCAGCAGTCGCTGCGGCAGCGCCGACGTGCTGACCGCTCTGGGCGTCCACATTGACCTGACCCCAGAGCAGGCGGCACAGTGCATTGACGAGGTGGGCATCGGCTTTTTGTTTGCTCCCAAACTGCACCCGGCTATGAAGCACGCCATCGGCCCGCGCCGCGAGTTGGGTGTGCGCACCATTTTCAACATCCTCGGCCCGCTGACCAACCCCGCCAACACGCCGGCCCAATTGCTAGGCGTCTATGATGCGGCCCTCACCGAGCCGCTGGCCCGGGTGCTGCAAGAATTGGGTGCCCGCTCGGCCTATGTGGTGCATGGCGCCGGCGGCCTGGACGAGCTTTGCACCGCCGGCACCAATCAGGTCAGCTATTTTGGCGTGGCCGGCGAAAACGGGCATGTGGCGACCAAAACCATCGATCCGCGCAATTGTGGCCTGCCGCTGGCCGACCTGTCTGACCTGCGCGGCGGCGACCCGCGGGAGAATGCCCAAATCACCCGCGATATTTTATCGTGTCGCGACCGGGGGCCGCGTCGCGACACGGTGCTGCTCAATGCCGCTGCGGCCTTGCTGGTAGGCGGCGCCGCCGACGGTCTGCTGCCTGGCATCGGCAAGGCCGCGCATAGCATTGACAGCGGGGCGGCTCTGAGCAAACTGGAAGGGTTGATCGAATTGACCCAAAAAATGGCTGCCTGAGGTGATTGAGGCAACCCAATGCAGGGTGAGGAGTCTGACGCGCCCACGCGCCAGGAGGCCGCTGAAAAAGTCTATTTTTACCACAAAGGACCTTCAAGAGCCGTGTTGCTCTGCTCGTGGGCGTGCGGAGCTTTTTCAAGGAGAAAAATATGGTTCAGTCTCAACATGCCCGGCCGCGCGTCTTTTCAGGCATTCAGCCATCGGGTATGCTGCACATCGGCAACTATTTGGGCGCCATCCGTCGCTGGGTGGCCGAGCAAAACGACAAAGAGAACTATTTTTGCATCGTAGATATGCACGCTATCACCGTGCCGCAAGAGCCAGAGGCTTTGCGCCAGAAAACTCGCGAACTGGCTGCTTGTTACCTGGCCAGCGGCCTCGACCCGCGCCGCTGTGTCATTTTCATCCAGAGCCATGTGCCGGCGCATGCCGAGTGTTGCTGGATCCTCAACTGCGTCACGCCGGTGGGCTGGCTGGAGCGGATGACCCAATACAAGGTCAAAGCGCAGATGCAAGAGAGCGTGGGTGCCGGTCTGCTGGATTATCCGGTGCTGCAAGCCGCCGATATTTTGCTCTATGACGCCGATGAGGTGCCGGTGGGCGAGGACCAAAAGCAGCATGTCGAGCTGGCGCGCGACATTGCCGGACGGTTCAACGCTCTTTATGGCGATACCTTTGTCATCCCCCAAGCAGTGCTGCCGCAGGTGGGCGCGCGCATCCGCGCCCTCAACGACCCGACACAGAAAATGAGCAAGAGCAAGGCGCACCTTCGCGACCACGCCGTGCGTCTGACCGACGATCCCGACACCATCCGCGCCGTGCTGAAACACGCCGTCACCGATACCGGCCGCGAGATTGTCTTTAGCAACGCGCCGGAAAAAGCGGGGGTCAACAATCTGTTGGAAATCTATGAACTGCTGACCGGCCAGAGCCGCCCGCAGATCGAGACGCATTTTGCCGGGCGAGGCTATGGCGCACTCAAGAGCGAACTGGCCGAAGTGGTGATCGAAGCCTTGCGCCCCCTCCGTGAGCGGTATGTCGAGTTGATGACCGACCCGGCCGCCCTCGACCGGATGCTGGCTCTGGGGGCCGAGCAGGCCCAGGCAGTGACCGAGCCGAAAATGCGCCAGATCAAGCATCGCGTGGGGTTTGTGTTGGCGAAACAAGGAGACCGGAATGACCTCCAACATCCTGGATGAAATCGTGGCCTGGAAGTGGATCGAGGTAGAACGATGCCAGGCGGTGCGGTTGCCGGCGCAGGTGCAGGCCGAGGCAGCGGCCGCAATGCCGCCGCGTTCGTTTGCGGCGGCATTGCGCCGTCCTGACCAGGTGGCCCTGATCGCCGAGATCAAACGCCGGTCGCCCAGCAAGGGGCCGCTCTGCCCTAACCTCGATCCCACAAACCTGGCCCAGACCTATGAGGCCTGCGGCACGGCGGCAATCAGCGTGCTGACCGATGAGCGATTTTTTGGAGGCTCGCTGGCCGACCTGCGCGCGGTGCGGCAGGCTGTCAACGCGCCATTGCTGCGCAAAGATTTTGTATTGGATGCCTATCAGGTCTACGAGGCCCGCGCCGCCGGCAGCGATGCCGTGCTGCTCATTGTCGCCATTCTGAATGATGAGCGACTAGCCGCGCTGTACGCGCTGACCGACAGATTGGGCATGTCGGCGCTGATCGAGGTGCATAGCCGGGCCGAGTTGGAGCGCGCCCTGCGTCTCGGTCCGCGCATTATTGGCATCAACAATCGCAATCTGGAGACATTTACGGTGGATATTGAAACCACCGCCCACCTGCGCCCACTGATCCCCGATGGCGTGGTGGTGGTGGCCGAGAGCGGCATTCATACCCGCGCCGATGTGGATTTTTTGCGCAACATGGGTGTGGATGCCATACTGGTCGGCGAAGCGTTGGTGCGGGCCGGTGATGTGCGGCTCAAGGTACAAGAGCTTTTGACAGGGCGCGGGTTTCGTGATACACTATGGCCGTCGGTCGCCTGTAGGCCGACTGGGAGTTGAGAAGATGAGAGACCTTTTTTTGAATACATTGCGACGACGATTGGGTTTCCACTTGATCTAGCCAGGTTGGATCGTCGCGTCGTGCATCACTGTGGATCGCTCAGGCGGCCCCCCAAACTGGAGGGCCGCCTTTTTTTGCGCCATATCAAGAATGGCCGCTCGCCGGTTTCGCCGGCGTTGATTGAGCCTGTCGAAATCAACAACGGCTCGATATGTAGATTGGAGTAGAGATGATTCGGGCAGGTATTTTGGGCGCCACCGGTTATACTGGTTATGAATTGATCAAAGTTTTTCAAAAACATCCTCAGGTTGAGTTGGTCTTTGCTACTTCGCAGAGCAACGCCGGGCAGCGCATCAGCGACCTATACCCTTGTCCCTATGACGTCCCGCTGATTGCCGCCGAGCAGGCCCCGCTGGATCAGATTGATGTGGCCTTTTTCTGCCTGCCGCACGGCGAGTCGGTCGAGTGGGTGCAGCGGGCCTATCAGGCCGGTGTGCGCTGCATTGACCTCTCGGCCGATTTCCGGCTGCGCGATGTACGCGCCTATGAGCAATGGTACAAGACGATACACCACGCTCCAGAGCTGATTTCTCAGGCGGTCTATGGGTTGACCGAAGTGTATCGCCCCCAGATCGCCGCCGCCAACCTGGTAGCCTGCCCTGGCTGCTATCCTACCTGCGCTTTGCTGGCCCTCTATCCGTTGGTCAGTCGGGGCCATTTGCAGGACCCGCGCATCATCATTGACGCCAAATCGGGCGTGTCGGGAGCCGGCCGCGTCCCCAAAGTGGGTTCGCTCTTTGTCGAGGTCAATGAGGATTTCAAGCCCTACAGCATCGGGCGGGCGCACCGCCACCTGGCCGAGATCGAGCAAGAGGTCAAGGCCTGGGGCGATACCGACCTGCGGGTGACTTTTTCGCCGCACCTTTTGCCGGTCAACCGCGGCATCCTGTCCACCATTTACATCACTCTGGATGGCGGATGGTCGGTGGAGCGGCTGGTGGAATTTTATGCCAAAACCTATGCCGGCGAGCCGTTTATTCACGTCTTGTCACCCGGCAAACTGGCTTCGCTGGCTTTTGTCACCTGCACCAACTGCTTTGCTGTGTCCTTTGCCCAGGCCGGCGCGAACGAGTTTATCATTGCCTCTGCGCTGGACAATCTGGTCAAAGGCGCGTCGGGGCAGATGGTGCAAAATATGAATGTGATGTTTGGGCTGGATGAAAAGATGGGGTTGGAGAATTAGGTGGTTGGGTGGTTGGCGGTGCAATATATCACTTTCCGCTTTTTGTTTTAATGTCAAAGCGTTGGTTGAGCCTGTCGAAACCAACGCCTTCAAGTCTTGATTTGGAGAAATGATGGAACGACTGGTTTTGAAAATTGGCGGCAGTGAACTGGAGCAGATTGCTCCTGCAGCAGCGGATGATTTTGTGACCGGTTTGATCGCGGTGCTGCATGAATTGACAAAAAATAGGTCTGTGGTGCTGGTGCATGGTGGTGGCAAGACCATCGCTCAATTGCAAAGCCGGCTGGGGCTGGCGGCACGTTTTGTGGATGGCCTGCGTGTCACCGACGATGCTTCGCTGGACGTGGCCGAGATGGTCTTGTCGGGGCTGACCAACAAGCGGCTGACGGCGCGGCTGGTTTCGGCGGGGCTGCGCGCGGTGGGCCTCAGTGGCGTAGACGATGGGTTGATTCGTGTGCGGCGGTTGGAGCACCCCGGCAAGGACTGGGGCTGGGTCGGCGAAATCGTTGAGACTCGTGCAGCGGTGGTAACGGCCCTGCTGCAAGATGGCCTTGTCCCTGTCATATCGCCGATTTCGCTCGGTTTCGATGGACATACCTACAATGTCAATGCCGATCACGCCGCGGCGGCCCTGGCCGCTTCTCTGAACGCCGCCGAACTGGTTTTTGTCAGCAATGTGCCGGGCGTGCTGGCCGGCGCCGAGCGAGCCTGCCTGCCGCTGCTGACGCCCTCAGATGTAGAGGCCTTGATCGCTGCCGGCGAGATCAGCGGCGGCATGATTCCCAAAGTGCGCGCCGCCCTGGACGCGCTGGCGCAGGGCGTGCGGCAGGTGCGGATCGCCAACCTGCCAGGGCTGATGGAGGGGCAAGGCACGTGCTTTGTCATGTCTGAGGTATAATGGACGGCTCATATTTGACTCTCCTGAAAAAAGGTGGATTTAACCACAAAGAACACAAAGGTCACAAAGAAAATTCAGGTTGAGCTTGAAATTGTTCAAATACAACATTGAAATAATTAATTCAAGTCTTGACTTTCTTCGTGTACTTGGTGTTCTTGGTGGTTTTTTCAGTGGACTCATATTTTCATTTTGAAGAAAGGATCGCACAGATGAATACCCAAGAGATCATGGCTCTGGAGCAAAAATACCTGGTTCATTCTTATGCCCGCCCGCCTTTTGTGCTGGATCACGGCCAGGGTGTGTGGGTGTACGACACTGAAGGCAAGGCCTATCTGGACTTTTTGGGTGGCATTGCCGTCAACGCGCTGGGACATTGCCACCCGGCGGTGGTGCAGGCCATTCGCGAGCAGGCCGGCAAGTTGATGCACATTTCCAACCTGTATCATTCCGAGCCGCAAACCTTGCTGGCGCGCGATTTGGTGGAAAGCACGCCCGGCGCCGACCGCGTTTTTTGGACCAATTCGGGCACCGAGGCGGTCGAAGCCTGCATCAAATTTGCCCGCAAGTGGGGCAAGGCGCATGGCGGCAAGACGGCTTTTGTGGCCTTTGAACACTCGTTTCACGGGCGGACGATGGGCGCTCTGGCTCTCACGGCCAAGCCGCGTTATCAGGAGCCATTTGCGCCGCTGATGCCGGGCGTTTATTTTGCCCCGTTCAACGACCTCCGGGCGGCCAGATCCTTGATCGAGCGGGTGCAGCCGTGCGGCGTAATTGTCGAGGCGGTGCAAGGCGAGGGTGGCATTTATCCGGCCACCGACGAGTTTTTGCAAGGGCTGCGCGCCGTCTGCGATGAAAACGAGGCTCTGTTGATTTGCGATGAAATTCAGTGCGGGATGGGGCGCACCGGCACATTGTGGGCATTCGAGGCCAGCGGCATCCGCCCCGATCTGGTGGCCGCGGCCAAGCCGCTGGGCGGCAGTCTGCCCATCGGCGCGGCGCTGGCCGCCGACAGGGTGGCCGCGCTGATCGAGCCGGGCGATCATGGCAGCACATTTGCTGCCAACCCGCTGATCTGCGCCGCTGCCCACGCCGCCTTGAGCATCATCAACACGCCCGAATGTCTGACCGGGGTGCGCGAAAAGGGCGGCTATTTGGGCGAGCTGCTCAGCGAGCTGGCCGGGCGACATGCCTCGATCACGGCTATTCGCGGGCGCGGGTTGATGTGGGGCGTCGAGACAACCCTGCTGACCAAAGACATTCTCGCGGCCGGCTATCAACACGGCATTCTGCTCGGCGCGGCTGGCGAGCATGTGGTGCGCCTCTTGCCGCCCTATGTTGTCGAACAAGCCGAGATCGAGCAGGCGGTGCAGTTGTTGGATCGGATTTTTTGAAAGCGGTTTGATATTTCAGGAGGTTGTATGTCGGATTTGCTGGTTCATCGTGCCACATTGAGCGACGTTGAAAAAATGCACACATTGATCAATCAATTTGCCGGGCGGGGCCTGATGCTGGCCAAAGCGCGCAGTCATTTGTACCAAAACATTCGCGATTTTTGGGTGGCCGAAAAAGAAGGTCAGTTTGCCGGCTGCGGGGCCCTGCATGTTCTGTGGGCCGATCTGGGCGAAATTCGCTCGCTGGCCGTGGCTGAGCAATTTCAAGGCAACGGCGTGGGGCGGCATATTGTTGAAGCGCTGATCCAGGAAGCGATCCAACTCGGATTGCCGCAGGTGTTTGCCTTGACCTATCAGCAGCCCTTTTTCGAACGGCTCGGTTTTGTGGTGGTGGAAAAGGAAACCATGCCGCGCAAAGTGTGGGGCGAGTGTATGGACTGTGCCAAGTTTCCCAACTGCGACGAGACGGCGGTGGTATTAAAGCTAGGGTAAGGAATAAGGGATAGGGGGTAAAGGGATGGATGCTTTGCTGGTTCTTGAGGATGGGATGATGTTTCGCGGTCGTTCGTTTGGCGCGCCCGGCGAGCAGGTGGGTGAGGTGGTGTTCAACACTGGCATGACCGGCTATCAAGAAATTCTCACCGATCCTTCATATCGCGGCCAGATGGTGACCATGACCTGTCCGCATATTGGCAACATTGGCATCAATGACGAGGATGGCGAATCGGCGCGGCCGCACCTGCGCGCCCTGATCGTGCGTGAGGTGAGCCTGCGTGAGAGCAACTGGCGCGCCCATCAGACTCTGACCCGCTATTTGCACGAACATGAGGTGATGGCTCTCACCGAGGTGGATACCCGCGCTCTTACCCGCCATCTGCGGCAGTTTGGGGCATTGCGCGGTGTCGTTTCAACGATAGACCTCGACCCCGCTTCGCTGCGCCGCAAGGCCCAGGCTGCCCCTACCACCTCAGATGTGGACCTGGTGGCCGAGGTAACGTGCCGGCAGCCTTATGAGTGGGTCGAACCGCTGGATGCCGGGTGGCAAATTGACCAGGATCGCCTGCAATCTGCGCCTGGCAATTTGCACGTGGTGGCTTTGGACTGCGGCATCAAGCGCAACATTTTGCGGCAGTTGGTCGGTGTGGGCTGCCGGGTGACGGTGGCGCCGGCGCACATCACCGCCCAAGAGGTGCTGGCCCTCCACCCAGACGGAGTGTTTCTCTCCAACGGCCCCGGTGACCCCGAAAACGTGCCGTACACCATCGAGATGGTGCGCATCCTGCTGGGCCGCGTGCCAATTTTCGGCATCTGTCTGGGGCATCAGGTGTTGGGGCTGGCTCTGGGCGGAAAAAAGCGCAAACTGAAATTCGGCCATCACGGCAGCAATCACCCGGTCAAGCAAGTAAGAACGGGGCAGATCGCCATCACCGCCCAAAACCACAACTTTATCATTGACGCCGACTCACTGTGCGGCGAGGTCGAGGCCACGCATTTCAACCTGTATGATGGCACGCTGGAGGGCATGTGGCATCGTTCTTTACCGGCATTCAGCGTCCAATATCATCCAGAGGCCGCGCCCGGCCCGCACGACGCCAACCCGCTGTTCGGTGAGTTTGTCGAACTGATGCGCCGTGTTTGACCTGGAATGAGGGTGTGATACAATGTAGTATCAATTGATGCTACATTTGAGTAAGGAGGCGCAAAAATGGCTTTGATCGGAGTGCGCGAGTTGCGAGAACAGGCCAGCGAAGTGATTCGCCGGGTGCGCGAAGAACGAGCCGAGTATGTGATCACCTACCAGGGGCGGCCGGTAGCCGTGTTGCTGCCACTCAACGTTGAGCGAGCAGAAGAGGAGATGGTGTTGGCCAGCAAGCGAGCGATTTCCGATTCGTGGGAACAATACGAGCGATTGGCCAAAGACCTGCGGGCAGATTGGCCTGTTGATCTATCCACGCAGGATGTGTTGGACATGGTTCGTCGCTAAGAGGCGTGTATGTACACTATTGATGCCAGTGTTCATGTGAGCGCGTTGAACCCGGCCGAGCCTGATTCGGCAGACAGCCAGGCTTTTCTGTCCCTGGTGCGGCGGGAACAATGGCTTGTGTTTTCTCCTTCTTTGTTGCTGGTTGAAGTGGCTGCGGCTGTCTCTGCTGTCCTGGGCGATGCAGAGCGGGCAGTTAACTGGGCGACGGCATTGCGTGGTTTGTCCAACCAGGTGATCGTTTCCCTGGATGAGTCGGTAGCGATGCGGGCGGCCAGCCTGGCAGCCATGGCGCGATTGCGCGGCGTGGATGCTGTCTACGCGGCGGTAGCTCAACAATACAATACGACGTTGGTCACGCTGGATCGCCAACAGTTGGATCGATTGCCGCCATTGATCCAAACGGCTCGCCCGGCCGACATCCTACGTGAGCATTGAAATGCCTGGCACGCCTGAAAATTCTGCGAGGAGGCAATGGGACTCTAGCCGTTGCTGCTCTATCCAGTCGAGCAGATTGGGCCGGACATTTTGCCGTTGTCAAAGACAGACACATTCGTATGAGACCTCTCCTTCGATGACAAGACATTCTGCCGCCAGACCAAACGAGACCAACTATATTCGTAACCGTTCAGGGGGGTAGTACTACTACCCGTTGTGTTTCTTGTGCATAAGCTACAACTTGTAGTATTTGTGTGCTTAAAGGGCCACAGTTTTTTGCCGCACCGAAGCTGTGTTTTTCACACTGATACACTACAAGTTGTGGTTGCAAAGTTTGGAAATCGGCTATTTTGTACCTGAACGGTTACCTATATTCTATCCTTTTTCAAGCGCGATATTTTGCGTCACATCGTTCATTTGAAAATGTTGGCCGCTTATCCCGATGCGATCCAGGGCCAGTATTTTTCCAGGGGCTCATCAAAGGGCGTGCTTCTCTTGCTGCCAACCCTAATTTCGTCATTTGACCGGAAAATGTATCCTTTGACCCGCTATGTGGTGTTGCCTGTGGCGACGGACGAGACGGCGGCACGGGCGCTGTTGGTGTACATCCCCACCGACTGCGACCTGGTATTCAAATTGATTGACGCGCCGACCCGGTCGGTCCTATCTTTAGAATTTGAATTGCAACGTAAAACAGCGTACATCTCCTATACAGGCATCTGTTCGACAGAGCGGATTTCCGACCTGTCACCGGCTGCCAATGTTCGCATGACCGGGCATCTTGATGCCCGCTGTTTGCCTCTCTATGCTGCCAACGGCTATTCGGAGCAAGAGGTGGCAGATTATTTTGCCCGCGGCGCGTTTGCTGCAACGATCTATGCGCAAGACGATCCGCTTTCGACCTGCTTTTGTTTTCCCAATTATGGCGATGTGTGGGAGATTGCCGGCGTGCACACAGTCGAAGGCCATCGCCGGCGGGGACTGGCCCGCTGCGTGGTTGAGGCCGCCGTGCATGAGCTGCTCAAACGCGGCCTTGTCCCGCGTTATCAAGTGCGTGAGGATAACCTGCCGTCAATCCGGCTGGCCGAGGCGGTCGGATTGACCAGATTTTTGATCACAGAGCATTTTCTGTCTATCAGACAGGGATAAAAACAGAGTACGGAGTATCTTTATGCCTAAACGAACCGATCTAGCTTCTATTCTGATCATCGGCTCTGGCCCCATCGTCATTGGCCAGGCCTGCGAATTTGACTATTCCGGCGCCCAGGCCTGCAAGTCGCTCAAAGAAGAGGGCTATCGCGTGGTGCTGGTCAACTCGAACCCGGCCACGATCATGACCGACCCGGACATGGCCGACCGTACCTATGTCGAGCCGCTGACCGTGTCGGTGCTGGAGAAAATTATCGCCCGCGAAAGGCCGGACGCCATCCTCTCTACTGTCGGTGGGCAAACCGGCCTCAACCTGGCCTCCGACCTGGCCGAACAGGGCGTGCTAGACCGCTATGGCGTCGAACTGATCGGCGCCAACTGGCAGGCCATCCGCGTGGCCGAAGATCGCCAGTTGTTCAAAGAGGCCATGCTCGAAATTGGCCTCCAGGTGCCGCGCAGCGGTGTGGCCCACTCGGTAGACGAGGCCGTCGAGATCGCCCGTCAAACCGGCTTTCCGGCGATCATCCGCCCCTCGTTCACCCTGGGTGGCACGGGCGGCGGCATTGCCTACAACATTCAAGAATTTCGCGACATGATCCGCCGTGGCCTGGATGCCAGCCCGGTGCATCAGGTTTTGGTCGAAGAGTCGGTGATCGGCTGGAAAGAGTTTGAGCTGGAGGTGATGCGCGACCTGGCCGATAATTTTGTGGTGATTTGCTCTATCGAAAATTTCGACCCGATGGGCGTGCATACCGGCGACAGCATCACCGTGGCCCCGGCGCAGACGCTCACCGACCGCGAGTATCAACGCCTGCGCGACATGTCAGCGCGAATCATTCGCCGCGTCGGCGTGGAAACCGGCGGCTCAAATATCCAGTTTGCCGTCAACCCCCGCGACGGGCGGGTGATGGTGATCGAGATGAACCCGCGCGTCTCGCGCTCGTCGGCTCTGGCCAGCAAAGCCACCGGCTTTCCCATCGCCAAGATCGCCGCCAAGCTGGCCGTCGGTTACACCCTCGACGAGATTCGCAACGACATCACCCGCGTCACGCCAGCCTCTTTTGAGCCGACATTGGACTATGTGGTGGTCAAAACGCCGCGCTGGGCCTTTGAAAAATTCCCCGGCGCCGACCCCACTTTGGGTACGCAGATGAAGTCGGTGGGCGAGGCCATGGCCATCGGCCGCACTTTTCAAGAGGCACTGCAAAAAGCCCTGCGCTCGCTAGAGACCGACCGTTATGGCCTGGGCGCCGATGGCCGCGATAAAATTGACCCTGCCCGTCTGCGCGAAAAGCTGATCACCCCCACCCAGGAGCGCATTTTCTACATCCGCTATGCCCTGCAAACCGGCATGTCGGTGGAGCAGGTGACCGCCTTGACACACATTGATCCCTGGTTTTTGAGTCAGATTGAAGGCCTGGTTCACCTGGAGGGCCGGCTGCGAGCGTTCACTCTCGACACCGTGCCGCCCGATCTGCTGCGCCGCGCCAAGCGCGCCGGCTTTTCCGATGTACAACTGGCGCACTTGCTTGTGGGGCAGGCTTCTGGTCTGCCGTCTGGCAAAAGCCCCGAGTTGCAGGTGCGCGAAAAGCGTCTTTCCTATGGCATCCGCGCTGTGTATGGGCGGGTGGATACCTGTGCCGCCGAATTTGAATCGTTCACGCCATACCTCTATTCGACATACGAAACGACCTGCGAGGCTGCTCCTACCTCTCGCCGCAAGGTCATGATTTTGGGCGGCGGCCCCAACCGCATCGGTCAGGGCATCGAGTTTGATTACTGCTGCTGCCACGCCGCCTTTTCCCTGAGAGAAATGGGCATCGAAACCATCATGGTCAACTGCAACCCGGAAACCGTCTCTACCGATTACGACACCTCGGATCGCCTCTATTTCGAGCCGCTGACCCTGGAGGATGTGCTAAACATCGTGGATATCGAAAAGCCTGCCGGCGTGCTGGTGCAGTTTGGCGGACAGACGCCGCTCAAACTGGCCCGCGCCCTCGAAGCCGCCGGCGTGCCGATCTGGGGCACCTCGCCCGACAGCATTGACCTGGCCGAGGATCGCGGTCGCTTTGGCGCGCTGTTGGAGCAATTGGGCATCCCTCAGCCCGAAAACGGCACGGCCTTTTCGCTAGAAGAAGCGCGTCAGGTGGCCGAACGGATCGGCTATCCGGTGCTGGTGCGGCCCTCTTATGTGCTGGGCGGGCGAGCCATGGCCATTGTCCACTCGGAAGCCGACCTGGAACGATACATCCGCGAAGCAGTGGCCGTGACGCCCGATGCGCCGGTGTTGATTGACTGTTTTCTGGAGGATGCGTTCGAGATGGATGTGGACGCCCTGACCGACCGCGAAGGGCATGTGGTGATCGGGGGAATTATGGAGCAGATCGAACTGGCCGGCGTCCATTCGGGCGACTCGGCCTGCGTGCTGCCCACTTATATGGTCAGGCCAGAACACATTGAAATGATGCGAAAATATACGGTGCAGCTTGCGCGTGCGCTCAAGGTGTGTGGGCTGATGAATGTGCAATATGCCATGAAAGATGGGGTGGTCTATGTGCTAGAAGTCAACCCGCGCGCTTCGCGCACGGTGCCGTTTGTGAGCAAAGCTGTCGGTGTGCCGCTGGCCAAGATCGCCGCCCGTCTGATGGCTGGCCAGACTTTGCCCGAATTGGGGTTGCAAGATCAGAGCATCTTGCCCCTGCCGCGCGGCTATTTTGTCAAAGAGGTAGCTCTGCCTTTTAACAAATTCCCTGGCGTAGATACCCTGCTCGGCCCCGAAATGAAAAGCACCGGCGAGAGTATGGGCATCGCCCCCGAATTTGGCTGGGCCTTTGCCAAAGCACAGAGCGGCGTAGGTGGCGAACTGCCTCTTGGCGGAGCGGTATTTTTGTCGGTGAACGACAACGACAAACCCACCCTGTTACCCATCGCCCAAAAACTGCATCAATTGGGCTTTCAACTGTTCTGCACCTCTGGCACGGCGGCCTATCTCGGTCAGCATGGCCTGCCGACGTGTGCCGTGTTCAAGGTGAACGAGGGACGTCCCAATGCGGTGGACTATGTGGTGAACGGCGAGTTGTCTCTGATCATCAACACGCCACTGGGCAAAGCCTCGTTCTTTGACGAGTTGGCTCTGCGCCGCGCCGCCGTAACCTGCAATGTCCCTTATACCACCACCCTGTCGGCGGCCTCGGCGGCAGTAGAGGCTATCCGCGCCATGCGCGAGAGCCAGATGGATGTGTTGAGTCTGCAAGAATGGCAGGCTGTTGATTGAGCCTGTCGAAATTAATGCTGGCTTGGGCAAGCGTCGCACAGATCGTTCAACACACACGCGGCGCAAGCCGGGCGGCGGGGGTGGCACACCTCGCGGCCATGCCGGATCAGGTTGAGGTGCAGGGGATAATACCACTCGGGCGGGATTAGCGATTCCAGCACCTCGTGCGCCTGCTCGCGGCTCGTTTGCGGCGAAATCAGCCCCAGCCGCCCGCTGACGCGATGGATGTGCGTATCCACCGGAAAAGCCGGCATATCCAACGAAAAGAGCAGCACAATGGCCGCCGTCTTGGGTCCCACTCCCTTGATTCCCATCAGCCAGGCTTTGGCCTCTTGGACCGGCAGCGAGCGCAGCCAGTCCAACGACAATTCGCCGCGCTGCTCGCCGATGTGTTTGAGGGCGCGTTGGATGGCCGGGCCTTTGTGGTTGGCCAGCCCAGCCACCTGAATGGCCTCCTGGAGGGTGTCGGGGTCGGCGTCACGCACTGCCTCCCAGGTGGAGAACGTCGCTCGCAGGCGGGCAAAGGCACGGTCGCGGTTAGCATCGTTGGTGTTTTGCGACAAAATGGTCGAAACCAGCTCGCTGACCGGATCCAACGGCGACCTCCATTGTGGCTCGCCGTATGCCGCCAGCAACCGTTTGTGAATTTCGGCAATCTGGTTGAGGGATTGAGTAGACAAGGGGTTGCTCCTCCAGGTGAGATGTAGGAATCAAGACACTATTATACCTCGTTTTACTGCCTCGCGCCATAGTTGCGGATTCATCGGCTTTAGTTTATACTATCAACCGGCAGAGAGTACAAGGGCGAGGAACCCCTAACGTGTTGAGGCTCTCTGGATGATGCGTTCTATGGAGATGTGAACATGCCGATGACCGAGCGGGTTGTTCGACTGCGACAGCAAAGCCTGACTGCCGTGCCGACTCTGTCGCCCGAGCGGGCGATCTTGATTACCGCATTTTATCGCCAAAATACACAACCCATGTCGGCGCCGCGCCGCCGCGCCCTGGTCTTTGAGTATTTGATGGCGCACAAGGCCATCTGGATCGGCGACGGTGAGTTGATCGTCGGTGAAAAAGGCCCTGCGCCGCAGGCTGCGCCCACTTATCCCGAACTGTGCTGTCATACCCTGCAAGACCTGGATGTGCTGGATTCCAGAGAAAAAATCCCCTTTGTGGTTAGCCCCGAAACGCGCCGCCTCTATGAAACCGAGATCATTCCATTCTGGCATGGTCAGACAATGCGTGAGGCCATTTTCGAGTGCATGACCCCCGAATGGTTGGCGGCGTACCGGGCCGGCCTGTTTACCGAGTTTATGGAGCAGCGCTCGCCTGGCCACACTGTGCTGGACGACAAAATTTATCGTTGGGGCATGCTGGATTTTCAGGCGCAGATTGACGCTGCGCTGGCCGGCCTGTCAGACCGGGACGATCCGCACGCCGAGGCCCGTCGAGAGCAACTTTGGGCCATGCGCTGCTGCGCCGCCGCCCTGATTCATCTGGCACAGCGACATGCCGACAAGGCTCGCGAACTGGCTGCCGTGGCGGGCGAGGGGGTGCGACGCGCCGAGTTGGAGCGCATCGCCCGGGTGTGCGAATGGGTGCCTGCCCACCCGCCGCGCGATTTTGGGGAGGCTTTGCAGTATTATTGGTTTGTCCATCTCGGTGTGACCTGCGAATTGAATCCCTGGGACTCGTTCAACCCCGGCCGGCTGGATCAACATCTGGAGCCGTTTTACCGTCAAGGGCTGACCGACGGCACGCTGACCCGCGCCCAGGCTGAAGAACTGTTGCAGTGCTTTTGGATCAAGTTTAACAATCAGCCGGCCCCGCCCAAAGTGGGCGTGACCGCCGCCGAGAGCGGCACGTACACCGATTTTTGCCAGATCAACACCGGCGGCCTGCGCCTTGATGGTTCGGATGGCGTCAACGAGGTGACGTTTTTGCTGCTCGATGTGATTCAAGAGATGCGCCTGCTTCAGCCCAGCTCCTCCATCCAAGTCAGTCGCCAAAATCCTGACGCATTTGTGCGCCGTGCTGCCGAGATCATCCGCACCGGTTTTGGACAGCCTTCGGTCTTTAATACCGAGGCCACCGTATCCGAGTTATTGCGGCAGGGCAAATCGCTGGCCGATGCCCGCGCCGGCGGCACCAGCGGGTGCGTGGAGGTGGGCGCGTTTGGCAAGGAAAATTACAACCTGACCGGTTATTTCAATCTGCCCCAAGTGCTGGAAATCACCCTGCACAACGGCCGCAACCCGCGTAGCGGTCAGATGATCGGCCTGCCGACCGGCGACCCGACTACCTGGCAGACTTTTGACGAGTTGTTTGAAGCGTATCGCAAACAGCTCCAGTTTTTCATTGACATCAAGATGCAGGGCAACGACGCGATCGAGCGGCTCTATGCGCAGCACATGCCGGTGCCTTTTCTGTCGTTGCTGATCTCGGATTGCATTGACAAGGGGCGGGATTATCACGATGGCGGGGCGCGCTACAACACCTCGTACATTCAAGGGGTGGGGTTGGGCACCATCACCGATGCCTTGAGTGCACTGAAAACGCACGTGTTCGAGCAGCGGACGCTCTCGATGGGGGAATTGCTGGCCGCGCTGGAGGCCGACTTTGCCGGATACGAGCCGCTGCGCCTCAAGCTGCTCAACAGGACGCCCCGTTATGGCAATGACGATGACGCCGCCGATGAGGTGATGCGGCAGGTGTTCGAGGCCTATTTTGCGGCGATTGACGGGCGGCCCAACATGCGCGGCGGACATTATCACATTGACCTGCTGCCCACCACCTGTCACGTCTATTTTGGCGCCGTGCTGGGGGCCACCCCCGATGGTCGCCATGCCGGCCGGCCGGTTTCGGAGGGCATTTCGCCGGTGCAGGGGGCCGACCGGCGCGGCCCCACCGCCGTGATTCGCTCAGCGGCGAGGATGGACCACCATCGCACCGGCGGCACCTTGCTCAACCAAAAATTTGCGCCATCTCTGCTCCAAGACGACGCCGGGCTGAATGGCCTGGTGTCGCTGGTCCGCACCTATTTCGGGTTGGGCGGCCACCACATCCAGTTCAACGTGGTAGACGCAGCCACTTTGCGTCGGGCGCAGCAGCATCCCGACCAGTACCGTGATCTGATCGTGCGTGTGGCCGGGTACAGTGATTATTTTTGCAATCTTGGCCCGGCCCTGCAAGACGAGATCATTGCCCGCACCGAGCATGCCTCGTTTTCAGGCTAGCAGGCTGGGTGTCCCCGAAAAGTTCGGGGTTCCGACATCCTCAAGTGAGGCAACGAATAGTCTTTCCGACAGACCGCTAGAAATTCGACGATGAAATTTGACGCCCAACGAACCGGTTTACTGTATGTCTCGCTGGCCGTGCTGGCTTTTTCTACCACGCCGGTGTTCATCCGTTGGGCCGCCGACCTGTCGCCGTTTGTCGTCACCGGACTGCGTATGCTGGTCGGGTCGGCCACCGTGTTGCTGATCGCTCTGATTCAGGGGCAGCGGCCGCGCATCGAGCGGGCCGATTGGGGGCGATTTGCCCTGTGGGGATTGATCACGGCGCTGCACTTTGTGTTCTATATCGCTTCATTGAGTTACACCACGGTGGCACATTCGCTGGCGCTGGTCTATACCTCACCGATCTGGGTCTCGTTGTTCAACCGCCTGCTCAACCGCGAACCACTGCCGCGTACCAAGTGGATCGGTGTGATCATCACCTTGCTGGGTATGGTGGTGCTGTCGGGGTTTGAGCCGGCCTGGACCTGGCGCATGCTCTGGGGCGATCTGCTGGCTGTCGGCTCGGCGATCACCTTTGGCCTCTATTCGGCCACCGGACGGGCGCAGCGGGCGCGCTGGCCGTTGCTGACCTATGCCGCCGGTGTGTATGGCTTGGCCGGGTTGTGGCTGTTGCCGCTGGCCGTTTTGACGTTCAAGATTCCTGTGCATCCCGGACTGCCTTTATTATCTATTTTGATTTTGGGCGTTTTTCCGTTGGGCCTCGGCCATACCCTTTACAACGCTGCCCTGCGCCGCGTCCACCCTACTTTAGTCAACCTGATTGCCACGCAAGAAGTGACTGGCGGCATCTTGTTGAGTTGGTGGCTGCTCGGTGAAGTGCCTACCGTAAATGCCGCCGTCGGCGCGCTGATCATGCTCATCGGCGTGGCGCAGGTGGTCGTTTTCTAGCTGCCTGCCCTAGAGTTTCCGCCGCGCGTGGGCGTGCGGCTTGAAAGCCCAATGACCTACCCCATCCTTGAAAGGAAATCCAATGACCTACCCCATTCTGGAATTTGACCCTGCCCCAGAGGCCGTGATCGAGCCGTCTCGATTGGTGCAGCCCGGCGATGTGCCGACTCGCTGTGTGATTTGTTTTTTTCATGAGGTGCTGGAGCAGGTGGTGAGCGAGCGCAATGCTCGCATACTGTTCGAGCATCACTGGGAAGATGGTCCCCATCCCCTATACGAGATTGAGTATTGCGGGCAGCGGCTGGCCTTTTTTCAACCCGGCGTGGGCGCGCCGATGGCCGCCGGCCTGCTGGAAGAAACGATCGCCCTGGGTTGCCGCCAATTCATCGCCTGCGGCGGCTGTGGCGTGCTGGAACCGGGCATTGCCGTCGGCCACCTGATCGTGGTATCGGCGGCCGTGCGCGATGAGGGCGTCTCGTATCACTATGTGCCGCCGTCTCGCGAAATTGTTGCCCAAGAGCAGGGTGTGGCAGCCCTGGTGCGGACGATGGAGCGACAGCACATCCCGTTTCGTGTGGGCAAAACCTGGACCATCGACGCGCCCTATCGCGAGACGCGGCACAAGGTCGAGCGGCGGCGACAAGAAGGCTGCCTGGTAGTCGAGATGGAGGCGGCCAGTATGATGGCGGTGGCGCAGCATCGCGGGGTGCTGTTCGGCCAGGTGTTGTATGGTGGCGATGATCTCAGCGGCGACGAGTGGGACAATCGCTCCTGGCAGAGCCGCACCGACATTCGTCGCAATCTCTTTTGGTTGGCCGCCGATGCCTGCCTGGAATTGGGTTGACTCCAGGTTGGCTGTTGATGGGAAAGGATTTTTTATGTTCAAACATACTCTGACCTTTGTTTCGCACACACACTGGGATCGCGAGTGGTATGAGCCGTTTGAGCGGTTTCGCATCCGCCTGGTGCAGATGATGGACAAACTGCTGCGCATCCTCGACACCGACCCCGATTTCAAGTATTTTATGCTCGACGGCCAGACCATCGTTCTGGACGATTATCTGGCTATTCGCCCCGAAAAAGAGGCGGCGATCCGTCAGTATGTCCAGCAAGGGCGCGTCCAGATCGGCCCCTGGCACATTTTGCCCGATGAATTTTTGGTTTCGCCCGAATCTACCATCCGCAATTTGCTGATCGGGGCGCAGACCTGTGCTCGTTTTGGGCGGCGCATGGACGTGGGCAACATTCCCGACCCGTTCGGTCACATCAGCCAATTGCCCCAGATTTTGCGCGGGTTTGACATAGATGTGGCCGTGTTTTGGCGCGGCATCGGCGGGGTGGCCAACGAGTGGCTGTGGCGCTCTCCCGACGGCTCGGAGGTGCTGGTGATTCATCAGCACAATGGCTATGGCAATGCCGCCCAAATGCCCCCCGATCCGGAAGCGTTCATCCGGCGCACCCGCCAGATCGTCGCCGAGCTGGCCCCCACTGCCACCACACCGCACTTGCTGGCGATGAACGGCTCGGATCACCTGGAGCCGATGCCCGAACTGCCGCGTCTGCTTGAAGCCGCCCGCACCGCCTTGCCCGATGTGGACATTCGGCACGGTACTTTGCCGCAGTTTATCGCCGATGTGCGTGCGGCTGCGCCGTCGTTGGAGACCGTTTCGGGCGAACTGCGGCAGTGCGCCGCCGCTCCCCTTTTGCCCGGCGTGCTGTCTACGCGCATGTGGATCAAGCAGCGCAATGCCGCCTGCGAAACGTTGCTCACCGCCTGGGCCGAGCCGTTGGCCGCCCTGGTTGAAATCCTCGACACGCCGATGGCCCTGCGCCGGCAAGGGGCGCTGGTGCGCCAGGCCTGGCGGTATCTGCTGCAAAACCATCCCCACGACTCGATTTGCGGGTGCAGCATTGACCAGGTGCACAAGGAAATGGCCGTGCGTTTCGATTGGGTGGAGCAAATTGGCGAGCAGATGACGGAGCAGTGCCTGGATGGGCTGGCTGCGCTGGTGGACACCACCAGTGACGATCAATCGCCGTCTATTATCGTCTTTAATCCTACAGCTCGCCCGCGCACCGATCGGGCGCAGGTGATGGTGCCGTTCGGCGGCAGCGAGGCTGGTCTGGTGCTGGTGGCCGAGGATGGGCGGATTGTCGTGCCGCAACTCGGCGAGCCAGAACGCGATGTGCTGGTCGAGATGAATGTGCCGGCAACCCAACTGGCCTTGATGGTCGGCGAAATTCCCTACGAGATCGAGGGTGCGGGCATCCAACATGTTCGCCTCCATGTAGACGGTGAATGGCTGCACATCGAGATCGAGTTGGGGCGCGGGCTGCCGCCGCGTCCCGATGTGGTTCAGCGTGGCCAGGCCGAGATTCAGGCCTTGCTGGCACAGGGGCATATCCAGCAGACGCACATTGTCGTCCATCATGGCGAACGCGCTCGTTGCAGTTTTGTGGCCCCCGATGTGCCGGGGTGTGGATACCGCACCTTTTGGCTCAAATCTGTGCCGGCCTGGTTGGAACAGCCCGTGCCGGTTGAACCGTTCATCGAAAACGAGTTCTTGGGCCTGCGCGTGGCCGACGATGGCACATTGACCTTGACCGACAAAGAGACCGGTGTTGTTTACGATGGTTTGAATCGTTTTGTGGATGTGGGCGACCGCGGCGACGAGTACAATTTCTGCCCGGTAGACGGAGATATGCCTGTGCAGGCCGCCGCCGACAAGCCGCTGATCTGCCTGATTGAAAGCAGCCCGGCCCGCCAGATGCTCGAAATATCGCTGACCTATCGCTTGCCGCAAAGCCTCGACGAGACGCATATGCAGCGCAGCGACGAGTGGGTCGAACTGCCCATCACCAGCCGCGTCTCGCTGTCGCCGGGCGTGCGTCGGGTGGACATTGAAACCACCGTCGAGAACACTGCCGCCGATCACCGCCTGCGCGCTCATTTCCCTGTGCCGGTGCAGGTGGATTCTTTTGATACAGAAAATCACTTTGACATCGTTTCTCGCTCACTTGATTTGCCCACCGACACAGCCGATTGGGTTGAGCAACCCGTTCCGACTTATCCTCAGCGTGCCTGGTCGGCGGTGGGCGATGGTCGCCGCGGATTGCTTGTAGCCAACCGCGGCCTGCCCGAGGTGGAAGCCTTGCGGACGGCTCAAGGCAGCGAGATCGCCCTGACCCTGCTGCGTTCGGTGGGCTGGTTGTCTCGCGACGACATGTCCAGCCGACACGGCCACGCTGGCCCCGGTCTGCCCACGCCCGAAGCGCAGTGTATCGGCGTGCACACCTGTCATTATGCGTTGATTCCCTTTGCTGCCGACCGGCAGCCGGCGATGGAGCAGGCGCAGGCCTGGAACGCCCCGCTGCGCGCTGTCTGTGCATCGGCGCACGGTGGGTCGCTGCCGGCTGCGAGCAGTTTTGTGCGCCTCGAGCCGGCCAACCTGATGATCAGTGCGATCAAGGAAGCCGAGCAAGGAAACGGGCTGATCGTCCGATTTTGGAATACCGACACCCGTCCCTGCCGGGCGATGGTGCGATTCTGGCAATCGCCCGTCGGCGCGGCGCGTTGCAATCTGGCCGAGCGCAACCTGGAACGGCTTTTCGTCGCCGCCGATGGACATATCGAGATGGCGGTCGGCGGTCGCGAGGTGGTCACCTTGCAGGTCGAATTCGCGGCGCATTGAACAGGAGGAAGGAATGAACAACAACCGTGTCGCTTTGGTCACCGGCGGGTCGCGCGGCATCGGGCGAGCCATCGCCGTCCGCCTGGCCGCTCAAGGTCTGGCTGTGGCCATCAATTACACCGTCCGCGATGAGGCGGCCCGGTCGGTGGCCGCCGAAATTCAGGCACAAGGCGGGCAGGCTATGGTCATTCAGGCCGATGTGCGCTCGGCCGAGGTGGTCAATCAGATGGTGGCGCAGATCGAACGGGAATGGGGCGCCCTGGATGTGCTGATCAACAATGCTGGCGTCACCCGCGATGGTCTGATGGCACGCATGTCCGACCAGGATTGGGATACCGTGCTGCAAACCAACCTCAATGGGGCGTTCTATGCCGCGCGGGCTGTACTGCGTGGCATGATCCGCCGTCGCTGGGGGCGGATCATCAATGTTTCGTCGGTGGCCGGGCTGATGGGCAATGTGGGGCAGGCCAATTATGCCGCTGCCAAAGCCGGGCTGATCGGCCTGACCCGCTCGCTGGCGCGCGAAGTGGGCGGGCGCGGCATCACCGTCAACGCCGTTGCCCCCGGTTTTATCGAGACCGACATGACTGCGAACCTGGCCGCCGAGTGGAAGCAGCAGGCTTTGACCCTTACTCCATTGGGGCGGTTTGGTCGCCCGGATGAAGTGGCGGCTTTGGCGGCGTTTCTAGCCTCCGACGAGGCCGCTTTTATCACCGGGCAGGTCATCTCTGTGGATGGCGGTTTGGGGATGCGGTAGAGAAAAGAGGAAAAGCCGATGACACACCACATAATCGATCACAGCATGTACCTGCAAGATTTCCAGGCAGGGCTCGAGATACACACCGCCGCGCGCACCATCACCGAGGCCGATGTGGTGCTGTTTGCCGGGCTGTCGGGCGATTTTCACGCTTTGCACACCGATGCGGTGGTGGCCGCGCAGGGGTCTTTTGGACAGCGCGTCGCTCACGGGCTGCTGGGGCTGGCCATCGCTTCTGGCCTGGCCATGCAGATGGGGATGTTGCAAGGTTCGATGATCGCTTTTCGCGAATTGACCTGCAAATTTAGCAAACCTATCTATATTGGCGATACGGTGCATGTCAGATTGACAGTGAACGAAGTCCGGCCTATACCGCACATTGGCGGGGGAAGGGTGATATTGAATCTGGAATTGTTGAATCAGCGCGGTGAGGTGGTGCAGGTTGGTGACTGGCATGTGCTGGTGCGCAGCCGCAATGATACAGGTTTAGAAAGGAGTTCAGAGCATGAAGATCAATCTGGTGGATAAACTGCACTGGTTGGGGCATGACAGTTTTCGGTTGGACGGGCCGCCGGTGATCTATTTTGATCCCTGGAAGCTGCCGCCGGGCATGCCCGCAGCCGACATTGTTTTGGTCAGCCACGAACACGGCGATCATTGTTCGCCGGGCGATGTCAAACAAATCAGCGGCCCGCATACGGTGATCGTGTGCAATCAGACCGCCGCGCCCAAATTGGGCGGTTCGCCGTGCGGCGATGTGCGGGTCATGCGCCCCGGCGAAACGCTGACTCTTGGCGATGTGACCGTTCAGGCCGTGCCGGCCTACAATCTGACCAAATTCCGCAGTCCCGGCGTGCCGTTTCACCCTCAAGATGCCTTGCACAACGGTTATGTGGTCACGCTAAACGGCGAGAGCATTTACTTTGCCGGCGACACCGATCACATCCCCGAAATGGCGCAGATTCACTGCGACATGGCCCTGCTGCCGGTCAGCGGCACCTATGTTATGACCGCCGAGGAGGCCGCTCAGGCTGCCCAGGCTATTCGGCCGCGCCTGGCTGTGCCGATGCACTATGGCGCCGGTGTGGTTGGCACTGTTAACGATGCAGAGCGATTCAAAGAGCTGTATTCGGGCCAAACCTTGATTATGACGCTGTAACAAAACCCCTCCCGCCGACTGATTTGGTGGGAGGGGTTCTGCAATGTATGGATTTATCTGGCCCGGTGAGTTGGGTCTGTGTCAGGCCAGTGCCACCTCTGGCATTGAGGTGGTTGGGTCCGTCTCGGCGACGGTTTCATCAATGGGGTGGATCATACGATCCAGGATGCGCTCCAGAGCCATGGTGTGACTGCACAACTGATGCGAAGAGAAAAAGTCGCAGGTGCAGGCCCATTTTCCGTTTTGATACTCTACCTTGTGATCGTTATTCTCGCCACGAAAAGTGACAGAAAATCGGTCGAACATGACTCGATCTCGCTCTTCTGCATACTGCCTGGCCTTGAGAATTTTACCGATCATCCCTGAGTCCATTCTACTCTCCCTTCCAAGACAAGCCGGTCATCCGGCGGCGACCAAACAAAAAACACCAGGCTCACACAGACACACCTGGTGTTTGAAATATCGTCAATATACGACAAGGTTCCAAGCTCACACTGGCCTCCATTTGGCAGGTTGCATTTCTGATTCTAGTATACCCTACATCAGGCCAATTTGTCAACCTGCTTTTCGCCGTCGGTTACATTTCGGTTTCAGCAAGGTGTTACTGCAAGTTCTATTACGCGTTGAAAGACGTTGGACGGGCAATGGTTACATTTCGGTTTCAGCAAGGTGTTACTGCAAGCGTGACTGCCTTTTGCCGTTTTGCCCTGAGCCGAGTTTCGAGTACAATAGGCCTGTGAAAAGCCATTATCTTTTGAAAGGAAGCAGCATGAACAACGACAAGGCCAAGAAAAATTGGGGACAAAGCCAGGCGGTTTACATGGCGGCGTTGGAAAACAAGTGGGTCAAGGTGACGTTTTTGGATGGCAAAGTGCTCAAAGGCGTGCTGACCGGCGTGGACACATACGAGATCTTTATCCGGCCGGCCAAAGGCCCCGAGGTGTGGATCAGCAAGGGGGCGATCAAATACCTGCATCCGGCTTCGGCTGATGTAGACCTGGATTGAGATGCGGTTCCGGCCATGAAAAAATTTATCGCTATTGCCGGAAATATCGGCGTGGGCAAGTCTACGCTGGCCAGACAATTGTGCGAGTATTATCTCTGGGAGCCGTTTTACGAGCCGGTGGGCGAAAACCCATACCTGGCCGATTTCTATCAAGACATGCGCGCCTGGGCCTTTCACTCGCAGATTTTCTTTTTGTCGCGACGGCTGAGCCATCATCACCAAATTCTAAAACGCCCCGGCACCGTGATCCAGGATCGCACCGTCTATGAAGATGCCGAAATTTTTGCTCGTAACCTGCACGAGCAGGGCTATATGAACGAACGCGATTATGCCAGCTATCGCCAGTTGTACGAGACAGTGATTGACATTCTGCCGCCGCCCGACCTGGTGATCTATTTGCAGGCTTCGGTGCCTACATTGATGGAACGCATTCACAGCCGCGGTCGCGATTATGAACAAGAGATTTCTATGGCCTATTTGGAGCGGCTGAATCGCTTTTATGAGGATTGGATCGCTCATTTCAATCTTTGCGCCGTGCTAACCGTCCCAACCGATGACCTGGATTTTGCGCATAATGAGCAGCATCTCTCACAGGTTTCGCAGCGCGTGTTGGAAACCCTGCACGCGCCGTGGGCGCGGCATCTGCCGCGACAGATGCCGCTGCCGCTCAATGTGTCTTTTTGACACAACCAGATCATGGTGATATAATCTCTATCCAACCGTAAATCACCATGTTGCAAGTCAATACGCGTTCAATCGTCTGAACAAAACCCCGGTTTTTCAACCCCAGACATTCCAACGCCGGAATGTTCTTTGCCTGATGTGAAAGTTTGGCGATATGGAAAAGCAGACACAGATCATTACCTGGATCGCTTGGTCTCAGATTTTGCCCTTTATCCTGTTTCCCTGGCCGCTGTCGGCCTCCAGTGCCATTTTGATTGCCCTGTTTGTGCTGATGTGCGCCGGATTGGGATGGTCGCTAGTTCATCACAAACCCTGGAGCCGCAAATTGCTCATTTTTACGCAGGGATTCAACATCATTGTGCGACTGATCACTTTTTGGGCCAATGTCTATTCGGCACAGGCATTGAACTGGCCTATCTTGATCACCTATGTTCTTTCGGTGGCGGCATCCTGGCTTATTTTGACCTACATTGATCGGCCCGAAGTGCAGTTGGTGTTTGAAGAATAACTTTTCAACGAGGAGAAGGATAACCTGACCAATCTCGACGAAAGGGGTGAGATCACCTTTGGTTGGTAATGGGGTAGGCTCCCAGGCGTTGTCAGACTCGTTTTTAATCAGGTTTTCCAAGGAGGAGGTTCATTCGATGAAAAACGTGTTCAAAGTCGTGTCGTTGCTGATCGTATTGGCCACCGTGTTGGGTTCGGTGGGCTGCCAGACCGGCTCCAAAGAAGCGGTCAAAGTGGCGTTGGTCTTTCCGATGACCGGGCCGGTACCGACCTTTGGGCAGTCGTCCAAAGAAGGCGCCGAACTGGCCATCAAAGAGTGGAACGAAAAGGGCGGTTTGCTGGGCAAGCCCATCGAGTGGGTTGTTGGCGACTCGCAGTGTGACCCGGCCGCGGCCACCGATGCTGCCAATAAGGTGATCGATCAAGACAAAGTCAAATTCATCATTGGCGAAGTGTGCTCTAGCGCATCCATTCCTATTTCTGAAATTGTAGCCACCAAAAAAGTGCTCCAAATCAGCCCCACTTCGACCAACCCCAAAGTGACGGTGGATGACAAGACCGGCGCCGTCAAGCCGTTTACTTTTCGCGCCTGCTTTTTGGATCCGTTCCAGGGCGATGTGATGGCCTCTTTTGCCATGAGCGACCTGGGCGCCAAGACCGCTGCCGTGATGTATGACAAGGGCAACGACTATGTGATGGGTCTGGCCGGGTACTTTAAGGATGCCTTTGAGAAAAAAGGTGGCAAGGTGTTGGTTTATGAAGCGTATACCGATACCGACACTGACTTTTCGGCCATCCTCTCCAAAGTGGCCGATGCCAAGCCCGATGTGATGTTCCTGCCCGACTATTACAACAAGGTCAGCCTGATCGGCAAGCAAGCCAAAGAAAAAGGCATCACCGCTGTCTTGCTGGGCGGAGATGGCTGGGATTCTGCCGATCTGGATGTGACGGCGGTGGACGGCGGCTATTTCTCCAACCACTATGCCGCTTCGGATCCACGCCCTATCGTCAAGAACTTTTTGGAAAAGTACAAAGCCACATATGGCAAAGAGCCGGATGCCCTGGCCGTGTTGGCCTATGACGCCGCCACCATCCTGTTCTCGGCCATCCAAAAGGCCAACACCACCGACACCACCAAAGTGCGCGATGTGATGGCGGCCATCGAAGTCGAAGGTGTATCGGGCAAGATCACGTTCGACAAGAATCATGACCCGGTCAAGACGGCGGCTATCATCCAGATCAAGGGTGGGCAAAAGCCGTTCCTCAAGTTCTTTGCACCGACCAAGTAATTTGGGGGTATGACTCAAGAGAGGAGAGGGCGAACAGCGCAGTTCCCCTCTCCTTGTTTTGTAGCGCAACCCAGATAGCCCGATTGGTCAAAAAGCAGGTGGGTGAGTTGGCGATGAATGAATCGAAAATCAAGACAATTGGATGGTGGTTTATATTATTCGGCGTGGGTGTACTGGGCCTCTATTGGGGCATACCCATGTTTGCCCAGCAGCGAGATGTAGTGTTGCAGGCCATCTCTGAAGGCGATTTGAAAACCGGCTTGCAAGGCCTGCCTCTGACCATCGTTTTGACTCTGAGGTCTGCCGTTGTGTATGCGGCAGCGGCCTGGATTGTTTGGGGGGTGGGCGGCTTGATTCGTCGCCGCACGCCTCAAGAGACGGCTGCCAAAGGATGGACGTGGGCTTTGGCAACGGGCGTTCTGGTCAAACTGGTCGGCGAATTTTTTCTCAACCCCAGCCTGTTTACCGAGATTATGGTCGGCGGTCTGCAAAAGGGTTTTATCTATGCCCTGATCGCTTTGGGTTACACTATGGTGTATGGGGTGGTGCGCCTGATCAACTTTGCGCACGGCGATTTTTTCATGATCGGCGCGTTTGTCAGCTTTTACACCATTTCCTCGTTCAAGATGCATCAATGGCCCGGCGCCCTCTATGTTCGGTTGACCGGCGCATCGTCGGCGCCAGGGTGGACGCTGGCTATCGGCGTGTTGCTGATCATTCTGATCTCGATGGCGGCTAGCTCATTTCTGGCTATTGTCGTGGAGCGAGTGGCTTACAAGCCGCTGCGCAATGCCCCGCGTATCGCCGCCCTGATCACGGCCGTCGGTGTTTCTTTTTTCCTGGAATACTTTTCCGCGCTCGACTTTGGCTTTGGCCCCGATTATGTCACCTATAATCGCCCGTTTGACCTGGTGCGCTGGAACAATGCCAATCTCAACATTCCGCTGTTGGTTGTGTATCTGATCTTGTTGGTATTGGGCGTCGCCGGGCAGGCTTTGATCTGGTATCTGACCCGCAAGAATCAGAATGGACCAGTCCATCCGCTAGCTCAGAACGTATTTTTGCGACTGGGCGTTCGTTTTGGTCTGCTGGCCGGCGGCGTGGGCAGCCTGTATATGGGCCTGACTTTGGCCGGCATTGGCATCACCAACATCCAGGTTTTGGTCATGACCGCCTCGGTCTTTTTGTTGGTGACGCTGCAATATATCGTCAACCAAACCAAAATCGGCAAGGCGATGCGCGCATCGGCCTGGGACAAGCAGACCGCTCGCTTGATGGGCATCAATGTGGATCAGGTGATATCGTTTACCTTTGCGCTGGGGGCCTCGCTGGCCGGGGCGGCCAGCGTGCTGTATGCAGTGGCCTATCCGCAATTGATCGTGTTTATGGGCATTATGCCAGGCTTGCGTGCCTTTGTGTCGGCGGTGCTGGGCGGCATTGGCAGTATTCCCGGCGCATTTCTCGGCGCATTGATCATGGGGCAGGCCGAAGAGTTGAGCGCGGCCTTTATTTCGACCCCCATGCGCGACGCCATTGCCTTTACCATCCTGATCCTCGTCCTGATCATTCGGCCTACCGGCATTTTTGGCGAGGCTGGCGGGGAAAAAGCATAGGAGCGGGTTATGTTCAAGCGATTTTTCGGACAATGGCCGTGGATCGTCGGTCTGGTGGTGGTGTTTGCGGTGATGCAGCTCTTGATCAGCCTGGAAATCATCACCACCTATTGGGCCACCATTTTGCAGCGAGCGTGCATTATGGCGATTATTTCGCTCGGCCTGAACCTGATTTATGGATTTAACGGTCAGTTTTCTCTGGGGCAGTGGGGTTTTTACGCCATCGGAGCGTATGCTTCGGCCGACGTAACCTACCGTTGGGCGCGCGATGACATGTCGGGGCTGGCGGTGGTGCTGAGTATGGCGGTGTTGATCGTTTTGGGATTGGCCATCAAGGGCAAGGGCTGGGTGCAGCGCACTGCACTGATCGTGTTGGGCGTCGGCGTGTTGGGCTGGATCGGACATTGGATTGTCACCGGGCAGGCCAGCCCCTGGGTGTTTTTGCGAGACACCTGCGGTCTGATCAATCACCTGCCGCCCTTTCTGGCCGGGCAGGTGGCTTTTCTGGCGGCCGTCTTTTTTGGCGCCACGCTGTCGGCGGCGATCAGCTATTTGTTTGGTCTGCCGGTGCTGAAAATGGGCGGCGACTATTTTGGCATTGCCACCCTGGGTTTTACCATCGTGGTCAAGGTGCTGGCCGATAATGCCGACAGTGTTTTCCCCGAAATGAAAGGGGCACGTGGTATGGTCGGCACGCCGCAGCTCACCACTTGGTTCTGGTCGCTGTTCTTTTTGGCGGCCACGGTGGTGGTGATGCGCAATTTGCTGCAATCGAGCAGCGGGCGGGCCATCGTTTCGGTGCGCGAAGACGAGATCGCCGCTCGGGCCATGGGGATTGACACGACCCGTTACAAGACGCTGGCTTTTGTGGTGGGCAGCTTTTTTGCCGGGTTGGCCGGCGCGCTGTTTTCCCATCTTTACTCCACTTTGCATCCTTCTTTGTTCAACTTTATCAAATCTTTCGATCCGCTGATCATCTTGGTCTTTGGCGGAATGGGCAGTATCACCGGCACAGTGGTGGCCGCTTTTGCCTGGGCCATCAGCCTGGAGGGGTTGCGTTTGCTGCCTTCGGGTATGGAACTGTGGCGATACGTCATTTATCCCTTGATTTTGCTGTTGGTGATGTTGCTGCGTCCGCAGGGTTTGTTTGGCGGCGGCGAATTGGGTTTTCTCAAGTCCAAAATCTGGCCGAGGAGAAAGCAAGATGACCGTGTTGAAAATTGATGCTCTGACCAAATTCTTTGGCGGTCTGTGCGCGGTGCACGATTTCAGCATCGAGGTGCCGCAAGGGGCTTTGTATGGGTTGATCGGGCCGAACGGCGCCGGTAAAACGACGGTGTTCAACCTGGTCACCGGCCTTTTTCCGATCACGTCGGGGCAGATTCAATTCATGGATCATTCAATTGTCGGCCTGGAACCGCATCAGATCACCCAGGCCGGCATTGGCCGCACCTTTCAAAACATTCGCATCTTTCCTCGTCTAACCGTCTTGGACAATGTGCGCATTGCCTATCACCCGCATGCCGCCTATACCATGATGGATGCCATCCTGCGCACCGACCGTTTTGAGCGGCGCGAGCGCGAGTTGACCGAAGAAGCGCAGGATTTTTTGGCCGTCTTTCACCTGGAAGACTTGCAAGACGAGATTGCTTCCAGCCTGCCCTACGGTCAGCAGCGTCGGCTGGAAATTGCCCGTGCCCTGGCCACCGAGCCGAAATTGCTACTGCTTGACGAGCCGGCTGCTGGCATGAACCCCCAGGAGACCATCGAGTTGATGGATCTGATCCACTTTATCCGCGACCGTTTCAAGTTGACGATTTTGTTGATCGAGCATCAGATGCGCGTGGTGATGGGCATTTGTGAGCAGATTACGGTGATGGACTTTGGCGAGGTGATCGCTCGTGGCACGCCGCGCGAAATTCAAACCAACAGTCAGGTGATCGAAGCCTATCTGGGACGCGGCAAGGTGGTCGGTGCAAGGGCGGAGGCATAGATGGAAAATATCCTCAAAGTACGCAATTTGTCGGTCAACTATGGCGCCATTCGCGCGCTGCAAGGCATTTCGTTTCGGGTGCAAGAGGGCGAAATTGTCACCCTGATCGGGGCCAACGGCGCGGGCAAAAGCACTACCCTCAAGACGATTTCGGGCCTGCTGCATGCCGCCGCCGGCGAGATTCTGTATCAGGGGCAAAACATTGTCGGTCAGCCGGCCGACTGGATTGTCAGGCGAGGGATGATCCATGTGCCAGAAGGCCGCAAGATTTTCGCCAATCTGACCGTGCGTGAAAATTTAGAGATGGGCGCCTATACACGCACCGACAAGGCCGAAATTGCTCGTTCGATGGAGCAGGTCTTTGCCAGCTTTCCGCGCCTCAAAGAACGCCAGAGCCAGCTTGGAGGCACTCTGTCGGGCGGCGAGCAGCAAATGCTGGCGATGGGGCGTGGTTTGATGGCGAAACCCAAGCTGCTGCTGCTAGATGAGCCGTCTATGGGGCTGGCCCCCATCCTGGTCGAAGAAATTTTTGACATGATTGCGGCAATCAACCGACAGGGTGTCAGCATTTTGCTGGTTGAGCAGAACGCGGCGATGGCACTTTCGATTGCTCAATGGGCTTTTGTGCTAGAGACCGGGCGCATTGTGCTGGATGGCCCGGCGCAAGAGGTGTTGCAAAACCCCGATGTGAAAAAGGCCTATTTGGGAGAATAAAAACGGTATGGATCAATAAAAAACGGCTCAATGGCGCCATTGAGCCGTTTTTTGATCTCCAGGCTTGTGCAAAACGTTGGTTTCGATAAACTCAACCAACGCGTATGGCAATGGATGAAAAGGTAGGGGCAGGGCTTTCCCTTGCCCCATCAGGACAAAGGTCAATACGATGTGGTCAACTGCCGCTCTTGCTTTTTGAGGATGCGCACAATGTTGGGGCGCAAGGCATAGGTGGTCATAGCTCCACCCACAAAGCCAAACACCACATATCCCCACGGCGAGAGCCCTAGAGCGGAAAACACACACAGCATCAGCCCCATGGTAAAGGCAATGGTCAGTGAGGCCACCGAGGCCATGTGCGAGATCAGCAGGGCAATCACGGACATGACGATCAAGATAACCGTAGCCGGCAGGTTCATAGCCGCCAGGATGCCCATCGTGGTGATGGTGCCGGCGCCGCCCTTGAATTTGAGAAAGACCGACCAGTTGTGACCGGTGATGGCGGCAATGCCGGCGATGGCTTCCATCCACGGTGCCATCACCAACGCCGATTGGGGCATCAACCGCGCCGTGAGCAGACGGGCGATCCACACCGGCAAGATGCCCTTGAATACGTCGCCAAA
Source organism: uncultured Anaerolineae bacterium (assembly GCA_964449465.1). Classification (GTDB taxonomy): domain Bacteria; phylum Chloroflexota; class Anaerolineae; order JAFGEY01; family JAFGEY01; genus CAYRXM01. The sequence continues at coordinate 37,371 of CAYVBK010000012.1, read as the reverse complement.
CGTGGTCAGCACGGCGCCCCACCGCCCGGCCGCTCGATAGACATTGGTGGTGCCGGTGCGCCCGCTGCCCACCGCCCGCACATCTACGCCCCCGATCCACCGCGCTGCCAATACGCCAATCGGCGTCGAGCCGATCAGGTATGAAATCACCGCAACCATCAAAACCAAGACGATAATCATTTGACCTCCTTGCTGAGAATATTTTTGCATCCATCAAAACACGCAACGCGCCCCCAGGTTGCTCTTGTTTTTAGAGTCCTCGCTCCAGTTGGGCGCGCACCCAGCCGTTGAGCAGGGGATCGCCGATTTCTTGCATCCAGGCCAGCAGGCGGTGGTGCAGTCGTGCCAGTTCATCTGCCAAACCGGGTTGACCGGCCAGGTTGTGCAGTTCGCCCGGATCGCCGGTCAGATCGTACAGTTCGTCTTCGGCGGTGGCGTTCCAGACGTATTTGAACTGCCGGTCGCGCACCATGCGCTGGCTGTACAGGCCGAATTGGTTGCCGTGATACATGGTCAATATGTCAGATCTGCCCGTGTCGCCGCCCAGCAGGTCGCGGCCGCAAAATGTATCCGGCACCGGCGCGTCGGCGGCCCTACACAGGGTGACGGCCAGGTCCAGGCCATTGCTGACCCATGTGTCCCATTGTTGTCCGGCCGGCAGCCGCGCCGGCCAGCGCAAGATCAAGGGCACACGCACAATGTCGTCGTACATCACAAAATGCTTGTCTACCATGCCGTGGCTGCCGCACATGTCCCCGTGATCGGCGGTATAGATCACCAGCGTATTCTCGGCCAGCCCCAATTCGTCCAGCGCATCCAGCACCCGCCCGATCTGGGCGTCCAACAGGCTGATCACTCCCAGGTAGCGGCCGACGACCGCCGCCCACTGCTCCCATGTCCAGCCCTCCACCTGCCAGGAGCGTCGCTGTTGTGCCTGGATGTAGGGTTTGCCGATCAGATCGTCACCCCAGCCGGGCCAGGGTGGAATGTCGGCCGGCGGGTACATAGATGCGTATGGTTCGGGCGGGCGGTTGGGCAGGTGTGGCTCGTCGGTAAACCAGCCGATCATAAAAGGCTGGTCGGGGGCGGCGCGTTCGCGGAGCATCTGGATTGTCTGCTCGGCGCCCCAGCCCAACGCCGACTGATGCGGTTGAATGGCGGCATCGGCGCCGCCGCGCCAGTCGGTGGATGGCACAGGGGGAAGCTCGCAGGCGGCCCGCCAGGAGGCGTATTCGCGCGCCGGTACATAGCGGTGAAATCCGTAATCGGGCGGAGTCAGGCGAGGGTGGACGTGCCATTTGCCCACATAGCCCAGCCAGTAGTCGGCCTGTCGCAGCGATTGGCTCCAGGAAGGCAGCCCTTCGCGAGCCGGGCGTGGGGCTTCGGTATCCCAGTTGGCGATAGCCAGATGGCTGGTGGACCATTGCCCGTGAAACAGGCTGTTGCGCGCCGGAATGCACACCGGGATGGGGCAAAAGGCGTGCGTCATATTGACGCCCTCAGCGGCCAGGCGATCCAGGTGCGGCGTTTGTAAGAGCGGATGGCCGTTCACGCCGAGGCAGTCAAAACGGTGTTGATCGGTGTAAATCAAGAGAATATTGGGTAAATTAGACATTGAAATTGCTTTCAGAAGGGTATCAGGCCAAGTACGACCTGCTCAATATCTTGAGAGAACGTCGTTATCGTAGAATAATGCAAATTTGGCACGAGGGCGTGCCAAACTCCTCACCCAACGTTTTCATGCCGGGTGATGTGCGAGCATCGCGTATAAAAACTGCTTTTCGAGCTATGTCATTTTACCTGACAAGTCAATTCCGGGCAAGTCTGGAAAACCGGCACTTGACTTTGAACCCCACTTGAAGGTGTATCATGGTGTCCAATATCAGCCAGTGCCTGCGTGTGATCGGGTAGCAGGCATCCAGTGGATTGAGGAAAACCAATGAAAACCGTTCATTTGAAAATTCAAGGGATGGACTGCGCCAACTGCGCTCTGACCATCGAGCGCAGCGTGGCCCAATTGCCGGGCATCGAGCGCGTCCAGGTCAATTTTACCACCGCCGTGCTGGAAGCGGTCGGCGCGGCCGATGAGCAGTTGGTGATACAGCGTGTGCGCGATTTGGGCTATCAGGTGGCTCAGAGCGACCGGGATGATGCCGGCCTGATGGTGCGTTCGCGGCGAGTTGAGCCGGCTGTCGCGCTGGCCCGGTGCGGTGCGGCCTTGTTCGGTCTCAGCCTGATCCTGACGGTTCTGCCGTCTGTTCCGTTCTGGGCTGTTCCGGGCGCGCAGATTGGGGCCATGATCCTGGCCGGCTATCCGGTGGCCTGGCGCGGGGCGCGTTCTCTGATCAAAGGGCGGCAGGTGACCATCGAGTTGCTGATGACCCTGGCCGCATTGGGAGCGGTGTGGATCGGCGAAGCCGGCGAAGCGGCTAGTTCGATGCTGCTATTTGCCGTCGCTCAGGCCATTGAGCGATATACCGGCGAGCGGGCGCGCGATTCGCTGCGCAGTCTGCTATCTTGGCGCCCCAACCGAGCGACGGTGCTGCGTCCGTGCATGGATTGCGCCGGGCATTTGGGGCGAGATGGTTATACCGGCGGGCCCTGTCCTTTTTGTCCGCCGCACGAGCAGGTTGTGGATGTGGAGCAGGTGCAGGTGGGGGAAACGGTGTTGGTGCGCCCCGGCGAAAACATTCCGGTAGACGGGCGCATCGTGGCCGGCGTGTCGCTGATCAACCAGGCCCCGGTGACGGGCGAAAGTATGCCGGTGTCGCGCACTGTCGGCGATGAGGTGTTTGGCGGCACGATCAACGGCCAGGCAGCCATTCAGGTGCAGGCTACCCGCCCGGCCGGAGATTCGATCATCGGTCGCATTGTGCGTCTGGTCGAGCAGGCGCAGGCACAGCGCGCTCCTGTCGAACGGTTCATAGACCGCTTTGCGCGTTGGTATACGCCGGCGGCCGTCTTGACGGCGATTCTGGTGGCCTGCCTTCCGCCGCTGCTGTGGGGTGCGCCCTGGTTCGATGTGGGTGGTGAGCGCGGCTGGATCTATCGCGCTCTGTCGCTGCTGCTGATCAGTTGCCCCTGCGCTCTGGTGATCAGCACGCCGGTGACGATGGTCAGCGCCATGACTGCCCTGGCCCGGCGTGGGGTGTTGATCAAGGGCGGGGCGTTTTTGGACACGCTGGCGCGAATCAAGACCTTTGCCCTGGACAAGACCGGCACGCTCACGCGCGGTCGGCCGACAGTGCAGATCACCCGCTCGCTAGAGTGTCCGGCTCTGCATCAGCCCGATATACCCATGGATTGTGCCTCTTGCGACGAGATGCTGGCGTTGGCCGCCGCCGTCGAGCGACGCTCCGAGCATCCGCTGGCGCAGGCTATTTTGGCGCAGGCCACTCATCGCAATGTGCTGCACCGATACCCGGCCGCCGTCGATGTGCAGGCCTTGGCGGGGCAGGGGGTCGAAGGGGTGTTGGGCGATCACACCATCACTGTCGGCAGCCATGCCCTGTTTCATCAGCGGCAGGCCGAGTGCGCCGTCTTTCATCAGCAGGCGTGGGCGGCCCAAGATGACGGCTATACGGTGATCATGGTCGGCAAAGACAATCACCTGGTCGGCTTTGTGGGCCTGGCCGATGCGCCGCGCTCCTCCAGCGCGGCGGCCTTGCGCCATCTCAAGCAGGCCGTGCCGGGTGCTCATGTGGTTATGCTGACCGGCGATCATGCAGCGGCGGCGCAGCGCGTGGCCGATCAGATTGGCGCGATAGACGAGGTGCGCGCCGGCCTGCTGCCCGGTGACAAGCTGTCTGCCGTGCAGGCTTTGCAGCGCGAACGGGGCGAGGTGGCCATGATCGGCGATGGGGTGAATGACGCGCCGGCTCTGGCGGCGGCGCAGGTGGGCATCGCTATGGGCGGTGCCGGCACAGCCCAGGCGATGGAGACCGCCGACGTGGTTTTGATGCAAGACGATCTGAATCACCTGGCCGATGCTGTGCGCACCAGTCGCCGCGCCCGGCAGGTGATTCAACAAAACATCGCTTTTAGTCTGGCTGTCAAAGCAGTTTTTGTGCTGCTGGCGTTGGGCGGCTGGGCCACCTTGTGGATGGCTGTGCTGGCCGATACGGGAGCTTCGGTGTTGGTGACGTTGAACGGCATGCGGCTGTTGTCATCGTCGCCGGATCAGGCAGGTTTTTGATCGAGCGGCTCGGTGTGTTTGCAAGTGGGATAGTGGCTGCATCCCAGAAATGGCCCTCGTTTGCTGCGCCGTAGCACCAACTCGCCGCTGCACAGCGGGCAGGCGCGACCGGAAGGCTGCGCCGATTTCTCTGTCTTTTTCTGGATATACTTGCATTGAGGATAGCTGGTGCAGCCGACAAAATAGCCGTGTTTGCCTCTGCGCCGAACCAGTTCGCTGCCACATTGGGGGCAGGTCTGACCGGTGGGCTGCGGCTTGTCCGGCTCGATGCGCACCTGGGGCATATCGGCCTGCGCCCGCTCTACCGCCGGCGATAATTCGGCCCAAAACCGCGCCAGCATGTCCAACCGTTGCTGCTGCGCCGTCTGGACAGGGCCGTTGGCAATCTCGTCCAGTTGATCTTCCATGCGCGCCGTAAAGTCATAGTCGAACAGGTTGGCAAAGGCGGCCACCAGCATGTCGCAGACGGCCATGCCCAGTTCGGTGGGGACGAGGAATTTGAGTTGGCGACGCACATAATCGCGCTCCTGGATGATTGCCACCATGCTGGCAAAGGTGGAAGGCCGCCCGATGCCGCGTCGCTCCAGTTCCTTGATCAGCGATGACTCGGTATAGCGTGACGGCGGGCGGGTCCAATGCTGTTCGGGAATCAATCGGAGCAATTCCAGCCACTCGCCGGGCGTGAGCGGTGGCAGGCGGGTTTCTGCTTCGGCTGCGTCGCCGGCCTCACCCAATTCTTTGTATACCTTTAGAAAACCGTCAAAGGCGCACACACGCCCCTGGGCGCGAAACACAAAGGGCAGGCGGTTGGGATGTAAACGGGCGTCGGGGGCAGGCGGCGCCGCCGGTGCTGTGGGGATATAGGCGGTGGTCAGGTCGTACAGAGCCGGTTTCATCTGGCTGGCAATGAATCGCCGCCAAATCAGCTCGTACAGTTTGTATTGCCTGTCGTCCAGGTCGGGTTTGACCTGTTTGGGGGTGCGGTGCGGGTCGGTGGGACGGATGGCCTCGTGCGCTTCTTGGGCCGATTTGACGCGGGCGGTGTAGGTGGGCGGCGCGGCCGGCAGATAGGCTTGGCCCCAAAACTTGAGGATGGCCTCACGGGCGGCGGTCTGCGCTTCGGGGGCGACATGGGGCGAGTCGGTGCGCATATAGGTGATCAGCCCTACGGCGCCGCTCTGTCCGTTCAAAGGAACTCCCTCATAGAGTTGTTGAGCGATCTGCATCGTCAATTTGGGTGGAAAGCCACAAACCTGAGAGGCCGCCTGTTGCAAGGTGCTGGTGATGAATGGCGGTGGGGGGTAGCGCGGTTTGCGTTCCTGCTCCACCCGGTCAATCCAGTACATAGCCTGGTCCAGAGCCTGCACCACCGCATCGGCGTCGGCGCGGTTTTTCAGGTCTGGCTCTTGAAGCTGTCCCTGCGCGTCGGCAATGCGCCACAATTGAGCGCGAAATGGCGTTGGCTTGAGCGGCTCTGTCAGCCCCAGCGGGTTGATGGGGCTGCGCATTTGTTGCTGCAATTCGGCCTCGATGCTCCAATACTCGACCGGCACAAAGGCCTGAATCTCGCGCTCACGGTCTACCACCAGGCGCAGGGCCACCGTCTGCACCCGCCCCGCTGACAGGCCGCGCCCGCCGCGCACGTGCTTCCACAGCAACGGGCTGATGTAATAGCCCACCAGCCGATCCAGGATGCGTCGGGCTTGCTGCGCTTCGACCAGAGCCAGGTTCAACGGGCCGGCGTGTTCAAAAGCCAGCCTGACCGCCGTCGCCGTGATCTCGTGAAAGGTGATGCGATAAACTGGCGTTCCTTTGGGCAGGGCCTGGCGCAGCACTTGCAGCACGTGCCAGGCGATGGCCTCGCCCTCGCGATCCGGATCGGTGGCCAGGTAGACGGCCTGGACGCCCTGAGCAGCCTCTTGAAGTTTGTGGATGGTCTTTTGTTTGCCCGGCGCGGTAACATAGTGTGGGCGAAATCCGTCTTGAACGTCTATGCCGATGCTCTTGTGCGGCAGGTCGCGCACGTGGCCCATCGAGGCGACCAGGCGCGGCCGACCGGTCGGTTCACCTGGTGAACCGACCGGCCAACCGCCCATACCGGCGATGGTTTTAGCTTTGGCCGGGGACTCGACCACGATCAGGATGTTGCCCATCGCACGGCTTTCATCGCACCGATCAGGCAGACAGAACGGTTTTGAGGCATTGATAGGCCTGGTGACGCACGTTGGGCTCCAGGGTAGGCTGATCGAACACTCCGGCGACGGCGTCAATTACCTCCTGGCGACCGCCGCCCCACAGACTTAGGGCATACAGAGCACCCTGACGGATGGTGTCAACGATTTGCGGGTCCTGGATCAGGGCGATCAGGGCCGGAATGGCCGGCTCGACCAGGCCGTATTCGCCCAGGTAGAGTGACGATTCATAGCGTACCAGGGCCAGGTACGACTGGACGGTGGCTTCTTGAAGGTACTTGATGACCACTTCATCAGGGCCAAAACGCAGCAGCGAGCGCGATACCATCACCCGCAGATTGTCGTTGCCTTCTTGCTGATCGTACAGTTCGGTGTTCAGGGCTTCGCGGGCCTGCGGCTGCCATGTGGCAGGTAAAACACCCAATGCTTTGGCGGCCACGCGACGCACACGGGTATATTCGCGCTTGTTTTGCAGGTTGGCGATCAGGTCTTGCACAAAGGCTTCTTGATCCACCCCAAACGAGGACAAAATTTCCATCGCCTGCTCGCGCACATCTTCGGTGGTGTTTTCTTCGCGCGCCCATACACGCAGCACCGTGATCATGGCCTGATCCAGGTCGGCGATGCCGGTCCATCCCATCTGATGGATGATCTTGAAGGCATCCAGGCGGGTGGAGCGATAGATGCTCTTGTCGGCCAATATACGCAGGATATATTGGGTCGAGAGGTCGCGTTCGCCCAGCAGGCCCAGTGTATGAGCGGCGGTCAGGCGCACAAAATCCTTGATGCTGCGGTCGGAGGTTTGCGCCATTGCCTTGAGGCCGTCCAAAATGTCCTGATCCGCATAACCGACCCGAGCCAACGCCTGCAAAGATTCTTGCTGCCCCACAAATGTGCTGGCCTGGCGACCCAGACGCAACAGGATTTGCGCCGTCTCGGCCGCGTGACCGGCGCGGCCCAGCGGTTCGGCCAGCAAGACGCGCACGCTGTCGTGCACCTGCTCGTCTTGGGCCATCGTCCACAAGGCTTGATCCATCGCCTCATCTGGCGTGGCGGCCCAAACTTGCAGCAGGGCGCGGGCGGCGGCATCCTGGATGGAGAACGGCACGCTCTTTTCTTTGGCGTTTTGCCCGTGCGCCAGAGCCATCAGAACGTCCAATGCGGCTGGAGTGCGTGTCTGCGCGATCACACGCCCCAACACCTCGACTGCATCGATGCGCACATACAGGCGCAGGTCGGGGTGCTGTGTCCATTCGACCAGGCGGGGTTCGATGACATCGGCGGGGCCGCCGCGCCCAACCAGCAGGCTCAGCCCGTAGACGGCCGATTGACGCACCAGATCGGGCAGGTCGGCATTGTCGGCCCAGCCGATCAGCAGATCGGCGGCCTCGTTGGCAGATGACATGCCCAGTTGGCCGAGCAGCAAAGCCACGCTGCCCTGGATGCCCACACTCAGCCCCGATTCTTGGGCCAGTGCATACAGGGCCGACCAGGCCGCCGGATTCGCTTCCATCTGCGCCAGCACGTTCAAGGCATCCCGGTGTCCGGCAGCGGTGGCGTCGTGCAACCAGGCCATCAGCCGATCCAGGATGGGCGTCTGTTCCAATTCGGGCGATGCCGGGCTGCTGGCCAGCAGCGAGGCGGCCAGCAAGGTATGGCGATGGTGTTTGAGTTCGAGGGGGTCTTGATCGGCCAGGGTGAGGATGCGGGCGATCAGTTCGTTCCACAGCGCCGGCTGCTCTTGGGCCAGGAATCGAAAGGTCAGGGCCAGCGTTTCGCGCCAGTTGACATCCCACAGGTGTGAAGCGAGGCGCGTCCAGATGGCTTCGACGCCGTTTTCGATGCCACGCGTCACCAGGGCCTGGGCCGCCAGCACCTCGCGAGTCAGGCGCGGCTCGAATGAAATCAGGTCTTTGCTCAGAGCCAGCAGTTTGAGATGTGCCGGGCTTTCTTTCAAGAGCAATTCGGCCTCGTGATGCGCCTGTCGTTTGTTGAGCTTGAGCGACTTGTCGCGCTCGGCGGCCGCGGCCAGCCAGTCTTGGGCCTGCTCGGTTGTTGCGGCGGCGATGTTTTGCTCCAACATAGCCAGGGCCAGCATAGCCCACAGGCGATGGCGGGAGGCATAGTAGCAATTTTTGGCCTGACGGGGTTCCGCCGTCCAGTTGTCCAGCGATTCGTTCCAGGCCTGGCGCAGGGTGTCGCCGGCATGCTGGGGCGCGGTCAAAAAATAGCGGGCGAACTGAGAACCCAGGTCGGGCTGCTCGCCATCAGTGCGGCACGCAACCACAAAGCGGCAGCGCGGGAATCGCTCGGCCCATTTTTGCACGAGTTGCACCGCCTGGGAGCGCGCGGCCTGCCCGACCACACCATCCAGCCCATCCAGGCACACCAGGCTGTGGCCGTTCACCAGGGCTTGCGCAAATACGTCGGCGGGCATTTCGATAGACAGCCGACGTTGGGCGTCTTGGGACAGGTATTCGGGCAGCGATTCGACACTGTCCATCAAATCGGGCAGCGAAATCCACGCCACCAATTCGCCCTGGGCGGCGGTATGCGTGAGCAAGGCGCGCAGGGCAGCCGTCTTGCCGGCGCCGCCAGCGCCGAGTAGAACCAGTTTGGGCTCGATCTGGATGACCTCGTCGAGTGGTTGAGCCACCCCCAGCGGCAAACCAGAGATCAACTCGATCTGCGACATGACACTCAGGTGACCGAGAATCCGCTCTTCGTCCACACGGCCGCGCGCCAGGGTGAGTGCTTCATTTTCGCGCCGCCATTCATTTTGGGCAAAAGCGGGCCCGCGTTGGACTCGCGGCAACTCGGACGGGGCAGGCGCGCCATGTCGCTCTACGACCAGGTGGACATAGTTTTGAAAGACTGAACGATCCATAGATTCTTCTCTCCTTTATAAAATCAGGATTTGGTTTTTGGGGCTGCTCAACCAGGGGATAAGGCGTCTGGCAAAAGCAAAAAAGCATGTATTTGTATCATACATGCTTTGCATTAGACCGGCATTAGAAAAGTATTAGATTTGTATTAGAATCCGGTTTGTCTGACGGCGTGCCGGGGCGATCAGTTGAGCGGCGATGGGCAATCGTCTTGCTCATGCGACCACCACGGCAGGCTCAGGCTAAAGCAGGTGGTCTGGCCAGGTTGGCTTTGCACCCAGATTCGACCGCCTTGCAATTCGATGTAACGGCGGGCGATGTACAGGCCCAGCCCAATGCCGTAAACCGTTTGCGTGGACGAGTTGTCTATGCGGTAAAACGGCTCAAACAGCTTGCTCTGATGTTCTGGCGGGATGCCCACTCCCTGGTCTATGATCGAGATCACGGCGTGTTCCGGCTGTGCCGTCACTTGAATTTGAATGGGGGTGTGAGGAGGCGAGAATTTGACGGCATTGTCCAGCAGATTGTGCAGTACGGTCAATGTCTTGTCCAGGTCGGCATAGACCACTGGCAGTGAAGGTGGAATCTGTTTGATCCACTGCCGTTCCGGGCGGGTGGCCTGGACCGACGAGATGGCCTGTTCGATGATCATATCGAGCATCAAGGGCTGTTTGGAGATGCTCACGCGTCGGGCGGCCAGTTCGGCTACCACAATGATCCGCTCTACTTCGGTTGAGAGGGCATTAGCCTGGGCCTGGATGGCCGATGTAGTGACCCGGCGCATGTCGGCGTCGAGATCGAACGTTTGCAGCAGATCGGCCGACAGTTGAATGTGTGCCAGCGGGGTGCGCAGTTGGTGTGAAATCATGGCGATCAGTTCGCTTTTGGCGCGTTGCAAGTCGCGCTCGGCCGATACATCTCTGAACACCACCACGCCGCCTATCATGTGGTCGGCATGGTCTTTGAGCGGGGCAATGCTGCATGAGACCATAATCGGATGTCCGTCGCGATGAGCAATGGTCAAATCGCCCTGATTGACCGTCACCGTTTGGTCGGTCTGCATGGCTTGTTGGAGCAGGCTGGCCTGGCTACGACACCCGGTTGGTTCTGGATACGGCGGAATGATTTCGTGGCACAGCCGACCGATGACCTCAAAGCGATGCCAACCTGTGATGCGTTCGGCGGCTTCGTTCCAACTGGTGATGCGCAGGGTATTGGAAACGGTATAGACACCATCGGCCATGCTGCTGAGGATCATGCTGTTTTTGCGCTGTTCTTCGACTATGGCGTTGAGCAGTCGGGCGTTTTCCATCGCCATCACGGTTTGATCGGCCAGGCCGCGCACAAATTCGACCTGATTGGCATCAAAAGGTGAGTCGGCGGGACCTGCCAGGCAGATTATGCCGATGGATCGCTCGTCTTGGATGAGGGGCATCACCAGAATACTTTCCTCCGGCATAGACCGACAGGCTTCTTTTTGCGTGCGCAAGACCTGATCGATCAAGCCGTCATTCCAGCGATGCCAGCCGCCGTCGCTGAATATCTGCTGCCAGCCGCCGCGCGCCGTCCAGAGCAGGCGTTCGTCGCGAATGATACCGACCATACCCGAGGTGGCGCAGGTAGCCTGGATGAGTTGGGTTAGTACCAGGTTGATGATGCGGTCTATGTCGGGGGTGCGGCTAAACTCACGGCTCAACTTTTGAATGGACGACAGTTCTTGCATACGTCGTCCCAATTCCGATTTGGTCCGGTTAAACATGCCGGCCCGTTCGATGCCGATGGCGGCATAATCGGCCAGCGAGGTGAGCAAAGCCAGATCGGTGCGGGTGAACAGGTCTTGGCCCTGCTTGTTGGCTACGCCCAAGACGCCAATGACCCCGCCGCTGGACTTGAGCGGCACGTTGATCATCGAGCGGACCAGATAGCCGGTTTTTATCTTGAATCGCTGCTCGGCATCCAGTGGGTTGAACAAGATGGGCTGTCCAGTCTGGATGATGTGGGCGGCAAATGAATCATCCACGCGCATGCGCATATGGCGAACCACCTGATCATCCAGGTTTTTTTCGGCGCGCAGATAAAGCTCGCGAGTGGTTTTGTCCAACAAAAGCAGATAGGATTCTTGAGAGCGGGTCATTTGCACAGCCGATTCGACCACCAGGTTGAACACTTTGTCTATGCTTTCGACAAACATGTGGCCGATCTGCCTGATAATGTCTTGCAACTCACCCCACACGTGTTCGCGTTGATGGCGGCTTTGGCTTGAATTGAGCCCCTTTCTGACCGCATTCAGCATATCATCAACCTGGTAGGGTTTGGCAAGGTAATCGCAGACTCCCAGACGCAGCGCTTCAATGATCACCGATTCATCGCCAAAAGCGGTCATCAGGATCACCGGCACATCGTTCTCTTGCTCGCGCAAGGCCCGCAAGACTTGCAAACCGTTCATTTCGGGCATGCGCTGATCGAGAATGATCAGGTCGGGGTGCTGATCCAAGGCGGCCTGCAAACCCTGCGCGCCATTCGAGGCTACGATGGTCTCGTAACCGTTGGGACGCAGCAGGTATTCTGCCAGCAAGTCTACACTTTCCGGTTTGTCATCAATGACCAGGATTCTTTCTCCGGTCAATTTTCACTCTTTCCTGCCCTATGTTAAGATGGGCCAATACCAAAATCAAGGCAGGCCTACCGACCTGCCTGTATGATGAGGATCAAGATGAGCAATAGTGATGATAGCATAAATTGGTTAATTATCTGTATCAGGCTGGTAAGAAAAAAAATTACCCATCAAACCGATATCCAACGCCGCGCTCGTTCAAAATCCACATCGGTTGTGTGGCATCCGACTCGATCTTGCGCCGCAGGCCGTTGATGTAGAATTTGATCGCGGTTTCAGAGCAAACGTTGCCGTTTTTCCATAACTCGGCCAGCAGATTTTCTTTGCTGATGATCTGGCGATGGTTGACGGTCAGGCATCTCAGCACAGTAAATTCGGCCGGCGTGAGATGCACTTGAACGCCATTTATCGTCACCTGTTGCTGATCATAGTCAATTTCTATGCCGCTATCTGGAAAGAAACGTCGGTCGGGGACGTGGACTTGGGTTGTTCGCCGCAGCAGCGCTTCGATGCGGGCTACCAGTTCTTGAGCATGAAAAGGCTTGGCCATAAAATCGTCGGCTCCGGCTCGGAGCATTTCGACCGTATCTTGTACCGAGGCTTTGGCCGTCAAGACCAGGATCGGTATGTTGGAAACCTCGCGCAACCGTTGGCACACCTGGGTGCCGTCCATACCGGGCATCATCAAATCCAGCACAATCAGGTTGGGACGCCACTGCCAGACCATCTTGAGGCCTTCCGATCCGGTATGAGCAACAGAGGTATAATATCCCTGCCTTTGCAACATCATTTGCAAGAGTTGGGTCAACGCATGGTCGTCATCTATGAGCAAGATTTTTATGCCATCCAACCTGGGCTCCTTTGATTTGGGTCGTCTGGAAGCGTACGGAAAAACCCTCTCACCATCAAGACACAAAGGACACAAAGCATTCCTAAAAACTCAAGTATTGCAAACCTGTGTGTCCTTTGTGGTAAAAATAGACTTTTTCAGCAGCCTTCTAACAGGCTGTTGGAGACCTCTGAGCGGTGGCGAGCCCCCAACTCGGGGCAATTTTAGCGCACTGAGTGGAGTGTCTCCGAACAAGTTCGGGATCCCGACATCCTCAAGTGGGGCAAAGAGTAGTCTCTCCGACAGACTGCCAGGCCAATATACCCAAAGGCTCAAAGTTCAAACTTGTATCCTACGCCCCACTCGGTAAGAATGTATTCCGGGTTGGCCGGGTCTTGTTCGATCTTTTGTCGCAGATAGCGGATGTACAGTTTGAGGGCCTGGGTGTTTTCGGCATAGTCTTGTCCCCATACTTCAGACAGCAAGGTCTCACGAGTGACCACTCGTCCGGCATTGCGTGCCAGGCAACTCAGCAAATCAAACTCGATGGGGGTTAGCTTGACCTGTTGACCACGCACAGTCAAGAGTCGGCGGGAAAAATTGATCTCGATCTCACCATCTCGAAACATGCGCAAATCATCCATCTGAGATGATGTATGAGTGCGGCGCAGCAGAGCCTCGACACGGGCCAACAATTCTTTGACCCGAAACGGCTTGGTGACATAATCGTCTGCGCCCTTGCGAAATCCGCTCAACACATCTTCTTCGGCTGTGCGGGCTGTGACCATAATGATCGGCACGTCGGTCAGTTCACGCAGCCGCTCACAGGCGGTCATGCCGTCCATGACCGGCATGGCCACGTCCATCACCACCAGGTCGGGGCGAAAGTTGAATGCTTTTTGCAGCCCTTCCAACCCGGACCGGGCCGTCTCAACCTGATAACCGGCCTGTTTGAAGACAAATTGCAGCATATTGAGCAGTGCCTGGTCGTCGTCAATCAGCAGTATCTTGTGACTCATAAGTTTCTCTGTCTAGGACCTCAGCAGGTCCATCACTCTGAACGGATCGCTGAAAATCACGCTAGAGCCGTACAACTCCATACAACCCACATCGGCTGTGCGCACCTGGAGGTCGCCGCGATCCACGATCCGCACCACGGCCGGGAATTCATCCCAATCCTCGGCGGGTGCGTCTGCGGGCGGGTTGTCAATGGGGCGTTGAAACAAGGCCATGTTGAAACTCTGCGACCCCAAAGCGTGGATGTATTTATCCAACGCCCAGGCAATGGCGTCTTGAAAATCACCGCTGCGTATCCAGCGCCCCGGCGAAATGAGCCAGATTTCCTTTTCCTTGATCGGCGTCAACGAGGCCAGCACCCGGGTTTGCCCCACGCGCATGCCCAGCCCCAGTGCCTCGTGGATGCGATACAGGTCGTCGAACAGGTTTTCGCCGTGCGCCAGGCGATACAGCAAAGCCTGCCGTCGCCAGTGTTCTACCCGCGCATAATGCATGCCGCGCCCCAACATCACCTGCATGTGTCCATGCACCACCGATGCGCCGCCCTTCCACAGGCAGTTCCACATCAAAAAGAAATATCGCGCTTCGGCGTCGGCGTGATGGGCGCGCTGCGCCCAGTGCATGGCCGTGTCAATGTAATCGCGCACGCGCTCGTGGGTGATCAGCAAGGGGTTGTGCTCGTCAAAGATCACCAGTCCGTGATAGCCGTCGCATCGCGCCACATTGCTGGCCGTGATGCAGTATCGGCCGCGCACGCGCCCGGCGTCACCGTCGGCAAAAACGTCTTCGGGGGTCATCTCTTGAGGATGGCAAAATGGCCCGCCACGTGTGCGCTCGATGGCGGCCTGCACATCCTCATCCGGCGGCATGTCAATGGGGCGGCGGCCGCGCAGCGGGTTGAACAAGGCTCCTTCCATGGCGATGCGGTTGGTCACTTTGATCACCCGTTGCGTACCAACCTGCTCCACATTGCCGAAATTCTCCATCAGCCAGTCGTGCATAGAGAGCGGCGCCGCCAGCCGTCCAGTAGAGATTTGGAGATGAAAAATGCGGTCGAAAATGGCCCGCTCATCCGCCGGCAAAGCCTCAACCAATACATCAAGATGGTCAATCTGTCTCAAATCTTCCAAGCTCTCCATCCTCAATTCTCATCAATGACTTTCCGATCAACGCAAAATGATAGCATACCTCTAGTCAAAAAGCAAACCCCAAACAAACCCTTGACTATTTCTGACACTCGTGTTATCATACGTCACGCAAGTCCTCTAAACAAGGTCGCAGCCGACAAAACTGTACGACAAACGAGCAAAAGGGGGTGGCAATGAACGGGCAATCCACGACCGGGTTCGATCTTGTCGTCCATGCCACGCACGAAGCGGGTATCAAAATGGGTGGCATTGGCGCTGTTTTGGAGGGGCTGCTCAGTGCCCCAACGTATGTTGGCCAGGTGGGCCGCACCATCCTGGTTGGTGGGATGAATACCCAGAATCGCGAAGAAATGTCTCGCCTGACTGCGCCGCGCAATCGCGTGGACATTTTGTATTCATCCTATCATGGCATAGACCAACTCGATACGTCGCTGAGCAATCGTATGCACGTGCTGGAATGTCGCTATCATGTGCATATCCTGTATGGTCGGCGTGCCTGGGGCGACGCTCGCCACGAGATCATTTTGGTAGACGGACAGCAGGCCGCTCCAGAGTGGGTCAATGCCTTCAAAGCCCGATTGTACGAGCGGCTGGGCATCCAGTCGGACCGCTATGAACATGACTCAGAGTATAATAGCCTGATCTGCGCCGCCGAGCCGGCCTATCTGGCTCTGGATGCGGTTGCCGAGCAGTCCGGCCCGCGACGGTTTATCATCGCCCACGAATTTATGGGCCTGCCGCTGTGCTATAGTGCCATGCTGCACGCGCCGGGCAAATATCGCACCATCTTTTACGGCCACGAGGTGGCGACGGTGCGACCGATTGTTGAATATCATTCTGGCCACGATACCATGTTCTATAACGTGCTGGCGCAGGCCCGTCAGCACGGCCTATACCTGGACAATATCTTTGGCAGCCAGGCCGGCTATTTCAAACACGGGCTGCTTGAACCGGCGCCAACGCACTGCGACAATATTCTGGCCGTCGGCGACCGGGTGGTGGATGAAATGCGCTTTTTGGGCGTCAACTGGGCCCGCGCCAACATTGACCTGGTGTACAACGGCATTCCCTCACAGGCCATCACTCTAGAGCAGAAAAAGGCTTCGCACAGCCTGCTGGAGCGGTATTGCTGGCAGTTGCTCCACTATACGCCCAACTATGTGTTTACGCACGTCACTCGTTTTGTGCCATCCAAGGGCATCTGGCGTGATCTGCGAGTGATGGAACACCTGGATCATTTGCTGGCCGAGCGAAATCAGCGCGCCGTGCTGTTTGTCCTGGCCAGCGTCATTCCGATGGGGCGTCCTTCGCATGCCGTTATGGCGATGGAGGCGGCTTATGGCTGGCCGGTGCATCACCTGGAATACCCCATCTATGTCGAAGGCGATTATGTGCCGGACCTGGTGGCGCACGAAATCCCCTTTTACCGCGCCATCGAGCAGTTTAATCAGCGCGCCCGCTCTTCACAAATCATCCTGATCAACCAATTTGGCTGGAACCAAGAGCGCTGCGGGCGGCGCATGCCTGCCGAAATGACCTTTGCCGACTTGCGGCGAGGCGCTGATGTCGAGTTTGGGCAGAGTGTGTACGAGCCTTTTGGCATTGCCCAGGTTGAGACGCTCAGCTTTGGCACCATCTGCGTGGTGTCGAATGTGTGCGGCTGCATTGGCTTTATTCAGCGCGCCGGCGGCCTGAGTCTGCCCAACATCATTGTGGCCGATTATACTCAGGCCGGCGAGTGGGGGCAAAGCATCCATGCCGCTCTGTCCATTGACCAGAGCCGCCGCGATCACATTGAAGGCATCCAGTCGCGCCAGGTGGCCTATGAGATCATCAATCGCCTGCCGTATGACGATGCCGGTCGCCAAAATTTGCTCGATCACGGATATGCACTCAGCCAGAAAATGAGCTGGGAAACTGTGGCGCGAGATTATTTCCTTTCCAGCTTGAAATAAATTCATTCCATTCCAGTTACAGCCGAGGGATCAATGACCGATCTCAACTTGTGTGTCCATGGTCACTTTTACCAGCCGCCGCGCGAGAATCCGTTTACCGGCCTTATTCCCGACGAACCCGGCGCAGAACCTTTCAAGAACTTTAACGAAAAAATCCATCACGAATGTTACAAACCTAATGCCGACCTGGGCAATTTTGACCTGATCAGTTTCAACTTTGGTCCTACCCTGGCCGGCTGGCTGCAAAGACGCTTTCCCACCACCTATCAGCGCATCGTCGCCGCCGATCAGTACCATCGCCGCACATTTGGCGTCGGCAATGCCGTAGCGCAAGCGTTCAACCATTCCATCCTTCCGCTGGCCACGCACCGCGACAAGATCACACAGATCGCCTGGGGCGTGGCCGATTTTTGCAGCCGCTTTGGGCGCATGCCCGAAGGAATGTGGCTGCCCGAAATGGCCGTAGACCTGGACACGCTGATGGTTTTAGAGAGCCAGGGCCTCCGCTATACCATCCTGTGTCCGTTTCAGGTGCGCTATCTCAACGGCGATTGGGTGGACAGTCGCTCGCCCTACTGGTTGCGTTTGCCCAACGGAAGACGCCTGACCATTTTGTTGCGCGATGAAGAAATTTCGAACCGCCTGGCTTTTGACCCGGATCTGACCCACGATGCGGCCCAGTTTGCCCAATGGTGTCGCAGTGTGATCCAGGCTGAGACCGGCCTGATCATCATTGCCACCGATGGCGAAACCTTTGGGCATCACCAGCAAAACCGCCAATACTTTTTACAGTCACTGCTGCGCGAGCAGGCTGCCCAGGTGGGGCTGCGCGTGGTGGCTTGGGGCGATTATGTGCAGAGCCACCCCCCGCAGCGCGAGGTGACTCTGGTAGAGAATACGGCCTGGAGTTGTGGACATGGGGTGTCCCGTTGGAGCATTGGCTGCTCTTGCACGCCCGGCAATCAACAGTGGAAGCCTCGCCTGCGCACCGCCTTTGATCGGCTGGCCGGCGGCGTTGATGCCCTGTACGAAAGCGAATGTCGTCGCTGGATCGGTCAGCCCTGGTTGCTGCGCGACAGTTATATCAATGTCATGCTGGGCAAAATAGACGGGCAGGAGCTTTTGCGTCAGTTTTCCACCCAAACCATTCCCACCGATCAAGCCATCCGCATCATTCACCTGCTGGAGGCCGAGCGCTATTGCCAGGCCATGTATACCTCGTGCGGCTGGTTTTTCGAGGATCTCAGCCGCATCGAGCCGCGCAACAACATTGGCTATGCCGCGATGGCTATCGAGCAAACCCGGCTGGCCACCGGCATAGACATGTCCGACAGCCTGCGCAGCGACCTGACCGCCGTCAAAAGCTGGATCACCGATGAGACCGGCCGCGACGTCTATGATAGCCTGACCTCGCGTCGGCAGATATAAACCAAGATGACTCAATCACCCGATTTTAACCACATTCTGGGGCCGCGTGGCGCCATCGCTCTTTTGCTGGGCGAATACGAGCATCGTCCTGCTCAGATCAAGATGGCCCAGACTGTCTGGCAAAGCATCACCGAGAGCCGCCACGCCTTGATCGAGGCCGGCACCGGCACCGGCAAAAGCATCGCCTACCTGGCGCCGATTTTGCTTCACGACAAGAACGTGATCATTTCTACCGCCAACAAGGCCCTGCAAGCTCAACTCTATGAAAAAGACGTGCCATTTGTGCGCCAGGCCCTCGGCCTTGATTTTGAGATTGTCCTGATCAAAGGGCGGCAAAATTATGTTTGTTTGCGCAAATATCAATCAGAAATACCCGAACAGCGTCGTTTTGCCCAAATAGATGGCGTGCAGGTTTACGATCTGGACGAACTGGACCGCTGGGTGCGGCACACCGAAACCGGCGATCTGGAAGAACTGCCCATGATGCTGGATGGCGATACGCTCTCGCACATCACCTGCCCGGCCGAAGAGTGCCTGCACCGCGACTGTTTGTATTATGACCGCTGTTTTGTGATGAAGGTGCGTCAGGCTGCCGCCGACGCCCGCGTGGTGATCACCAACCACCATCTTTTGATTAGCGACCTGCGCCTGCGCGCCATCGGCGGCGTCAGCCTGCCCGACAGTGAAATTCTGGTCTGCGACGAGGCGCATCAGATCGAAGATGTGGCCTCGTCCATTTTTGAGACCACTGTCACCGATTACACCGTGCCGTCATTGCTCTTGCGCCGCCTGTTGCGTGACCATGCCTCCGCCGACAAGCTGGATCGGGTGGCCGAGCAGAACCGCCTCTTTTTCGAGCGCGCCCGCGCTGCCGTGGCCGAATCGCATGTCCGGCTGCAAGGCGATTGGGAAGAAGGGTTGGCACTTGGCCGCACGTTGCGCGAGATCGGCAAAGAACTAGAAAAGAACAATCCTTATCAGAACGACAAGGACATGGAAGAGGAAAACATCCGCTTTGGCATGCTGATCCAGGCGGTCAACTCGGCCAGCGACGACATCAAGACCGTCAGCCGCAGCGACCAGGATGGCGATGTGGTGCGCTATGTCGAGCAGGTGCGGCAACGGCACGTCAACCTGATCTTGCATGCCACGCCCATCTCGGCCGCCGAATCGCTGGGCAAACACCTCTTTGGCGAACACACAGTCATTTGCACTTCGGCTACCCTGTCTGCCGGCGGCAATTTTGACCTGTTCAAGTCGCGCTGTGGCGTGCCGGATGACGCCATCACCCTGATCGGCGAGCCGGTGTTCGACTTTGCCCGCCAATCGGTGATCTATTTGCCCGATCTGCCCACCTATGACTGGCAAAACCGCGAGCAGTATTTTGATGCCGTAGCCAACGAAACCGTCCGCCTGCTCCAGGTCAGCCGGGGGCGGGCTTTTTGCCTGTTCACCAGCTGGTCGGGTATGCAGTATGTGTGCGACCGGCTGCGCCCGCTGTTGCCATGGCCGGTGTTGGCGCAAGGCGAGCAGCCGCGCTCCGAGTTGCTGCGACTGTTCAAAAGCACGCCGCACTGTGTCTTGTTTGCCACCAAGTCCTTTTGGGAAGGGGTAGATGTGCCAGGCGATGCCTTGTCGCTGGTGATCATTGACAAGTTGCCCTTTCCTTCGCCCAGCGACCCATTGCACGAGGCCCGCTCCAACCGCATCGCCGAGCAGAACGGCAATGCTTTTACCGAGTACACTCTGCCCCTGATGACTCTGGCCCTCAAACAAGGCTTTGGCCGGCTGATCCGCACCAAAACCGACCGCGGCGTAGTGGCCATCCTCGACAATCGCCTCACCGCCAAGCGATACGGCAGTTCGGTGCTGCAATCGCTGCCGCCGGCCCGCGCTACCTCGCGCTTTGCCGATGTGCAAAAATTTTTTGCTGCGCCGCCGTTCGAGGCCGATTATGCCTTGAACGTGTGGAGCGAGCCGGAGCAGGGCGCCGGCACAGCCTCGTTTCGCTGGCAACTTGTGCGCCTGGCCGATGGCCGGCAGCGCGAGGGTAGCGGTCAGGCTGACACACCTCTGGCGGCGCGGTTGGTCGGTGTTCGCGCCGGCACGGCCCAACTTCAAGAGGTCATCCGGCAAGGTCGGCGCAGGCCCGCCGAGTTCAAGATCGAAGTGCGCTTGCCGGCCTGGCCGCGTGAATGGCCCATCGCCGACATCCAGGCTGCCTTGGGCGAGTTTGCCTCTGCATCTGTCATTCCCATTGCGGGCGTCGCTTCTGAGCCACCTGCCGCCGACCCGATGAACGACCGGGATGCTCAAGGACATGCCGACATATGAACGCCCTCAATTTGTGGATCGTGCCGGGCATTCTGGCCGTGTATGCCCTGAGTTTTATCGCCGGCGGGCTGTATTATCTGGAGCAACGTGTCTCGCGCATCCGCGATCAACTGCCTCGCCAGGCCCCCCTGGCCGCCCTCACCGGCTATGCCGCCTTGTGCATTGGCGTCTTGGCTGCCGCCGCGCTGACCACCCATTTCACGTCGCCCTCTACCGACGCGCACATGGCCTTGTTGGTGGCCACCGTGTCGGGAGTGGGCTTTTGGATCTATCGCCTGTACACCGACCATCTGCCCTGGGCGCGTCTGCGCGATATGGCCATGGCTTTGTTATGCCTGGCTTTGTCTCTTCTATCGGCCTGGTGGGCGCGCATCAATATATCATTCTAAAGAGGTGTAAAATGCTTTTCGGACAAAAAGTTCGTCTGCGCCATGTCGAGCGCACCGACATTCCCACTTTTGTGCGCTGGTTCAACGACCCCGAGGTGCGCGAATATCTGCTGATCAACCGCCCCATGTCGCTGGCCGAAGAAGAACGCTGGTTTGAACGGCTGATAGATGCCCGCGACACCGAGTTGTTTGCCATCGAGGCATCTGATGGCGATATGCCTGTTCACATTGGCAATTTGGGGCTGCACGACATCAATTGGGTCAATAGTCATACCACGCTGGGCATTGTCATCGGCGAAAAGAATTATTGGAGCAAGGGCTATGGCAGCGACGCTATCCATGTCGCCTTGAGCCATGCCTTTCACACCCTCAACCTCAACCGCGTTGAACTGCGCGTGTTTGAAGACAATGCCCGCGGCATCCGCGCCTATGAGAAATGTGGTTTCAAGCTGGAAGGTCGCCTGCGGCAGATCGTTTTTCGGCATGGTCGCTATTGCGATGAGCTGGTGATGAGCGTTTTGCGCAGCGAGTTTGAGGCTTGAGCAAATTTTACCCCACTCTCGACCACGAACGAGCGTTGGCACAGGCCGGCCATACGCTGATCGCCGGGCTGGATGAGGCCGGGCGCGGCTCGTGGGCCGGGCCGGTGGCTGCCGCCGCCGTCATCTTGCCGCTGGATATGCCCGATCTGGCCGGGCGGCTGCGCGGCGTGTGCGATTCCAAAATGTGCACCGCGCTTCAGCGCGAACGGCTCTACGAGACCATCGGCCAGGTCGCCGTCAGTTGGGCCGTCTCGCTGGTGCCGGCGGCCTGCATTGATCAGATCGGCATCGTGGCCGCCACTCGCCAGGCCATGCAAGAGGCCATCGCCCGGCTGAACCCGTCGCCAACGGCCCTGCTGATTGATTTCTTGCGGCTGCCTCTGGTGGATTTGCCACAGCAGGCGATCAAGCGCGGCGATCAGGTTTCGCTGTCCGTTGCCGCCGCCTCGATCCTGGCCAAAGTCACCCGCGACCGCGAGATGATTCACCTGGATGCTGTTTCTCCAGGCTATGGTCTGGCCCGACACAAGGGCTATGGCACGGCAGCCCACCTGGAAGCCCTGTGCCGGCTGGGACCGTCGTCTATTCACCGCCAATCTTTTGCGCCCGTCAGGGCTATTTCTTTGATAAAGGAGAACAATTGATGACTGAAAAAATTCGTGTGATTCAATATGGACTGGGACCCATCGGCAGCGCGGTGGCCCGTCACGTGATGGAGCGGCCTGGCCTGGAACTGGTGGGCGGGGTAGACATTGCCCCGGCCAAGATCGGCCAGGACATCGGCCAGGTGATCGGCCTGGATCGCGCGCTGGACATTCCGGTTTCGGCCACTTTGGAGCAGGCTCTGTCTCGCGCTCAGGCCGACGTGGTGCTGCATACCACCGGCTCGTATTTTGACCTGTTCAAGTCGCAGGTTCTTGAAATTCTGGCCGCCGGCCTGCACATTGTTTCCTCGTCGGAAGAGCTGTCGTTTCCCTGGCTGGCCCATCCGCAGCAGGCCGCCGAAATTGACGCCGCGGCCAGACAGGCCGGCAAAGCAGTGCTGGCCACCGGTGTCAACCCCGGCTTTTTGATGGATTCGCTGCCGCTCAATCTCACTGCCATCTGCCAGCGCGTGGATCGCATTGATGTGCGGCGGGTGATCAATGCCTCTACCCGGCGCGGCCCCTTTCAGGCCAAGATCGGCTCTGGCATGACTGTGGAAGAATTTCAGGCCAAAATGCAGGCCGGACGAATGGGGCATGTCGGTCTGCCCGAATCCATTGGGATGGTTTTTGACACATTGGGCAAAAAGCTGGTGCGCTACGAGTCCAATGTCGAGCCGGTGGTGGCGCAGCGATTGCACAAGACGCCCTACTTTGAAGTGCCGGTCGGCCGCGTGATCGGCCTTCAGCAGACGGCTCGCGCCTGGGCTGAAGAAGGCGAGTGGATGACGTTGACCTTTGTGGCCGCTCTGGACGCCGACGAGGTGGCCGGGCAGGAGCAAGATACCATCACCATCACCGGCAAGCCCACCCTCCAGGTGACGCTGCAAGGCACCAACGGCGACCTGGCCACTGTGGCCATCCTGGTCAACGCCGTTCGCCGCGTCTGCGCTGCCGCCCCCGGTCTGCTGACCATGCGCGATTTGCCCATTGTGACGTGGTGGTAAAATTTGGGGAGCAGATTTGGAAATCTTGCGAGAGCCGTATCTGGATTATATGACCTTTCGACAGGTCGAGCGTCCTCTGCTGGTCGAGTTGTTCGGTCCGCTAGTGGGGCTGGAGGATGAATGGCGGGCGCAGGGCGCCTCAGAAGACGAAATCAACCTGACCGCCTTTGGCTTTGATTACGTGCGCTATCATCACGTCGGGGTGAACACCGGCCTGCACGGCGGCGCAGAGCAAGTTTGTCTGCAAGAAACGCCCGAATACACCCTTGGGCGCGACCGCTATGGCCGTCGCGTCAAGATGTTTCGCGGCGTTTCCACCATCGCTTTGCCGCTGGATTATCCCGTGACCGACATGGACTCGTGGCGGCGGATCAAGCCGTGTTATCAATTTTCTGAGGATCGCTTCAAGCCAGGCTGGGCCGAGGCGGCGCGGCAGGCCCGCCAACAGGGCGCCTTGATCGTGGTAAACATGCCGGGCGGTTTTGACGAACCGCGTCAGCTTGTGGGCGAAGAGGGTCTGTGTATGGCCTGCTACGATCAACCCGAACTCTTGCACGACATTTTGGACACCATCGGCGAAACGGGAGAGCGGGTGTTGGAGCGCGTGTCGCAGCAGGTGCAGGTGGATCAGCTTTCGGTGCATGAGGATATGGCTGGCAAGAGCGGCAGTCTGTTTGGCCCGCGCCAGATCATCGAGTTTATCCGCCCATACTATCGTCGCGTTTGGGACATGCTCTCGGCGCGCGGGGCGCAGATTTTCCAGCAGGACTCGGACGGCAATATGAATGATGTGATTCCGGCTTTTTTGGACTGCGGCCTGACCTGCATGTTTCCGATGGAGCCGGCCGCTGGCATGGACATTGTGCGGGTGCGGCAGACCTATCCACGCCTGGCCATGCTGGGGGGCATAGACAAGCATGTGCTGCGCCGCAGCCGCGCCGAGATTCGCCAGGAACTGGAATACAAGCTCCAGTCTCTTATGTGCCAGGGTGGGATGGTCTTTGGTCTGGATCATCGCATCCCCAACGGCACACCGCTCGAAAATTATCGCTATTATGTGAAAACAGCGCGTGAAATACTCGGCCTGGAGGCGCAGCCCGTCCCTGGTTGGCGGCGTATGGCCTTTTAGAGATGTAGAGGCGAGGCTTGCCCTCGCCTTGTGGGGGCAGGTGCAAGGCCTGCCCCTACCCCAGGCAGATCCAGGTGGCCTGGCTCTCGGTGCGCAGGCCATGCTCTATCCAGGGATCGATCAAGACCAGATCGCCGCCATGTACAGCGTGATCTGCGCCGTCCAGCGACACACAGGCCTCGCCCTCAATAATGTACCAGAATTCCGGCTGTTCGTGTCGGTGTGGTTTAAAGGGGTTGTCGGGCGTGGTGACGCGGGTAACAAAATGTCGCACCATCGCCTGCCGCCCGCCCAGATCATAGGGCCGACGGCCATTCTTGACCTCGATCTCGTCTCCGCGAACAATCATGATATCCTCCTGTCTGAAAACGGTCATTTTGCTCTCGCCCTTTGGTTTTCATCCATTGTAGACCCAATCTCGACAATCGGGCAAATGTCGCCCCTGAACAGATGTTCAGCATTTGACATTTGCACAGAACCGTGATAGCATGCGATCTTGTGTACAGGCCTGAACAAATGAACACGAGGTGACGGTGTCTACTCTGGTTGAGACCAACAAACTGTTGTACAAGATCGCCCGCGCCTATTACGAGGATAATCTCACTCAGCAGCAAATCGGCGAGCGGTTTGGGCTGTCACGGGTCAAAGTGTCGCGGCTGCTCACCCGCGCCCGCGAAGACAAGATTGTCCAGATTACCATTTTGCCCCCGCAAAACCCCAATGCCGATCTGGAGCGCAGCCTGGAAGCGCGCTATGGCCTGCTGGAAGTCATTTTGGTGTCTTTTTTATCCCTCGACGCCGCCACACTGCGCCACGAACTGGGTGCCGCCGCCGCCGACTGCCTGACGCGCTGCATTCAAGGCAGTGAAATCATCGCCTTGAGCTGGGGCAGCACCTTGCTGGCCGTGATTGACGAGCTAACCCCGCAGAGTTGGCCGGAGGTCAAGGTGGTGCAGATGTTGGGCGGGTTGGGGCAGCCCGAAGCCGATGTCTATGGCGCAGACCTGGTTCATCGCGCTGCGCTGGCCCTGGGCGCCAGGCCGCGCATGCTGTCGGCGCCGGGCATTGTGAGCAGCTCGATGGTGCGCGACGCCTTGCTGTCCGAGCCGCAGATTGCCGACACGCTGGCTTTGAGCGGGCGCGCCGATATGGCCCTGGTAGGGTTGGGCCGTCCTACGCCCAATTCGGTGGTGATGCGCGCGGGCATTTTGAGCGAGCAAGAGCTGATCGGGTTGCGGGCATTGGGTGCGGTGGGCGATATTGCGCTGCGTTTTTTCGATGCACAAGGTAGACCGGTAGAACACGAGATCAACAATCGCATCATCGGCCTGACCCTGGAGCAGATTCGGCGCATCCCGCGCGTGATCGGCGTGGCCGGCGGCGCAGACAAGTACGAGGTGGTGCGGGCGGCCCTGCGCGGCCGGCTGATCCACGTGCTGGTGACGGATGAAGAGACCGGGCGGCGGTTGGCAGAAGAGATGTGAAACGTGGCAGGTGAGCGTGATGCGTATTCCATATTGCGTAAATCGAGCACGGAATACGCAATACGAAATTATTTTATGACCATCCAATTTTTTAGTGGGAGGGTATGATGCCAGACTTGTTACTCGGTATAGATTATGGCACTGGCGGGGCCAAGGTGTGCATCATCAACACCGAAGGCCAGGTGTTGGGGTTTGCCTTTGAAGAATACCCCTTTTACCACGATCACCCCGGCTGGTCGGAACACGACGCCGGCCTGTATTGGGAAATTGCCTGCCGGATCATTCAAAAGGCCCTGGCCGAAGCGCGGGCCGATCCGCGCCAGATTCGCGGTGTGGCCGTCTCGTCGGCCCTGCCCTCGATGGTGATGGTAGACGCCGACCACAACCCCATCCACCGCGCCTACAACCTGATGGACCGTCGCGCCACCGCCGAGGCGGCCTGGCTGCGAGACGAAATCGGCGGCGAGCGCATTTATCAGCTTTCGGGCTATCGCCTGGAAGACCATCCCTCGTTGGTGAATTTGCTGTGGGAAAAGCACAATCGCCCCGAATCGTTCCAAAAAATCTATAAAGCATTGACGATTGACGGTTTTATCACCCTTAAACTCACCGGCAAGGCCACTTTGCACAAGTCGGGCGGGGCATTTTACGGGGTGGCTTTTAACCTGCGTGATCTGTGTTTTGATGAGGGAATGCTGGACGAGATCGGCATTTCGCCCGACATTTTGCCTGACCTGTATTCGTGCGAGGCGGTGGTGGGCGAGGTGACGCCTCAGGCTGCCGCCCAGACCGGCCTGGCGGCCGGCACGTCGGTGGCTGCCGGGCAGGTGGATTGCAATGCCAGTTGGGTGGGGGCGGGGGCCATCGCGCCGGGCGATTTTCAGAGCAATCTGGGCTCGGTGGGCAACTTTGGCATCGTCTATCAGGATGTTGGATTTGCCTTTTCCGACATTGGCTATTTGATGATGAACTTTCCCTACACCATCCCGCAGACCTATGTTACCGTACCGACTACGATGACCGGCGGGCAGTGCATCCGCTATCTGCGCGATCAGTTTGGGCAGGTCGAGGTAGAGACGGAGCGAGTGCTGGGCGTATCGTCTTATGACCTGCTCAACGTGCAGGCGCAAAAGGTATCGCCGGGCTGCGACGGGCTGATCGTTTTGCCGTTTTTGATGGGCGAGCGCACGCCGATCTGGGATGTGTACGCCCGCGGCGTCGTGTTTGGCCTCTCGATGAATCACACCAAAGGGCATTGGGTGCGGGCGATGATGGAAGGGGTGGCTTTTGCCATGTACGACTCGTTCCACCTGATCCAGCAGAGCGGCCTGCCGATCAACCTGCCGATGGCCCTCAACGAGGGCGGGGCGGTCAGCCCGCTGTGGCGGCAGATCATCTGCGACGTGTTCAACATCCCCATTGCCCTGGTCAAGCGGCGCACCGGCGCCCCCTTTGGCGATGCGATTTTGGCCGGCGTAGCCACCGGCGTGTTCCCCGATTTTGGCATTGCCCGGCAGTGGGCCGAGACCATCGAGCCGATGACGCCAAACACAGCCAACCACGAACGCTATATGGAGTATTTTGCCCTGTACAAGAAAATTTACGAGCATATCAAAGGGGATTATGTCGAACTGGCGCGGCTGCGCGGGCAGATTTGAAAAGCGGATGGAGTTGAGCATTGAAGCCTCAATCGAATACCTTGTATCAAGGCGATTGTTTAGAGATTATGAGACAGTGGGATGATGCCTGTGTGGACCACTGCATCACCGATCCGCCATACAACATGAGCAAAAAGAACGGGCTGGGTTGGGCTTTTTCCTCCCATGTGACCATGAACGAGGAATGGGATATTTATCCACGCGAAGAATATCTCCAATTTTGTCATGCCTGGCTTGGCGAGGTGTGCCGGGTGGTGCGTCCAAACGGGAATATCTTTGTCTTTGGCTCTTTCCACAATATCTATGACCTGGGCCACATCCTCCACGCTCTCGACCTCAAGGTGGTCAATTCCATCATCTGGTTCAAACCCAATGCCCAACCCAACATCACCTGCCGCATGTTGACCGAAAGCACCGAGCAGATCATCTGGGCCTGCAATGCGCCCAAAGACAAGGCTACCGGCTGGGTGTTCAATTATGAGGAGGCCAAAGCCCTCAACGGCGGCAAGCAGATGCGCAACATGTGGGAGTTTCCCTATCCATCCAAAACCGAGCGGCAGCACGGCAGACATCCCTCGCAAAAGCCGCTGGAGGTGATCGCCCGCATTGTGCGCATCGCCACCCGGCCGGGCGACCTGATTTTGGACTGCTTTGGCGGCAGTGGCACCACCGGCGTGGCGGCGCAAAGCCTGGAACGGCAATGGGTGATGATCGAGAGCAATCCAGAGTATGTCGAGGTGGCTCAAGCTAGGCTAGAGGCAGCGCGAGCTGATGTTGAATGATGATGCTGAGCACAGGCACGGCTTGCGTTTTTGCGCCGAAACGGGGCCGGATAAATCTGGCTTGGGGTGACGAACATCGTCGAGCATCTCGTTGCCCCACTGGAAAATGTCGGGATCCCGAACTTGTTCGGGGACGCCCCACTCAGTGCGCCAAGATTGCTCCAGGTTGGGGACTTGGCGCAGCCAGGCGCGTGGGCGTGCTTGACTCCTCATTGGCTGTGTTTTTATTCGCGGTCACGAGATGAGGCTCTAAAATGTTGAGACAAGAGGACATCTCAATTAGATCAAACAGGAGTAATTGATGGAAATCTACAATCGTTTACAAGAACTTGAATCCGCCAGCACGCCCATCCGCGTGGGGCTGGTCGGCTGCGGGCACATGGGGTCGGGCATGGTACACGTCACCCACCAGATGGCGGGGATGGACACCGTCGCCATCGCCGATGTGGCCCCGGCGCGGGCGCGCGAGACGCTGCACAAGCTGGGCTTGAGCGACGACGACATTTGCATCACCAACCGGCGCGGCGAGGCTGAGGATGCTCTGTGCGCCGGCAAGCGTGTGCTGACCGAGGACTCGACCATGCTGGCCCAACTCGACGGGCTGGATGCCGTGGTCGAGGCCACCGGCCTGACTGAAGTAGGGGCGCGGGTGGCCTGGACGGGGATCATGAGCGGCAAGCACGTGATCATGCTCAATGTGGAGACCGATGTCACCGTGGGGCCGCTGCTGTACCGTCTGGCGCAGCAGGCCGGCGTGGTGTATACCGCCGCGTTCGGCGATGAGCCCGGCGTGTGTATGATGCTGTACAATCAGGCTGCCTCGTTGGGCTTTGAGGTGGTCTGCCTGGGCAAGGGCAAGAACAATGTCATTGATTTTGACGCCACGCCCGACAACTGCCGGGAAGAGGCCCTGGCGCGGGGCATGAACCCCAAGATGTTGGCCGCCTTTAAGGACGGCTCGAAAACGATGGTCGAGTTGGCGGCCATGTCCAACGCCACCGGCCTGGTACCCGACGTGCCCGGCATGCACGGCGCCCGCGCCGACGTGGCCGAACTCAACAAGGTGTTTGTTCCCAGGCAGGATGGCGGCGTGCTCAGCCGCAAGGGCTGCGTGGATTATTCCACCGGCAAGGTTGCGCCGGGTGTGTTTGCCGTGATCACCTCGCCCGACGAGCGCATTCGCGCCGATATGAAGTTTTTGGCGATGGGCCACGGCCCCTATTACACCCTGTACCGCCCTTATCATCTATGTAACGTCGAGACGCCGCTGTCGGTGGCTGAGGCGGTGCTGTACGGCGAAGCCGCCATCGTCTCCAGGCAGATGGTCTCGGAGGTATGCACCCTGGCCAAGCGCGACCTTCAACCCGGCGACGTGGTGGGTGAAATCGGCATGGCCGACGTGTTTGGGCGCACCTATATCTACCAGGAAGCGCAGGCGCAAGGGGCCATCCCTCTGGGCCTGGCCCCTGGCGGGCGGGTGACGCAGCCAATCCGCAAAGGCGAACTGCTCACCTGGGCCAACTTTGCCCCCGATTCGAGCCTGTTTGTGTACAAACTGCGGCAGATGCAGGATGCACAACTGGCGATGGAAAAATAAATGGCCGAAAACCCTCTATCTTTTTTGAAAAAGGGCATTGCTCAGGTGGCCCTCATCGTGCCGGACCTGGACCGGGCCATCGAGATGTATTGGACGTTGTTCGGCATTGGGCCATGGCACATCTACACTTATGGCAAGCCGCTGGTCAAGCACATGACCTATCACGGCGAGCCCGCCGAGTACAAGATGCGCATTGCGCTGGGCTATCTGGGTCCGACGCGCATCGAGTTGATTCAACCGTTGGAAGGCGATACCGTCTATGCCGATTTTGTGCGCGAACACGGCTATGGCGTGCATCACTTTGGCGTGCTGGTAGACGATATGGAGGCCGCCCTCGCCGAGGCAGCGGCCGCCGGGCTGACCATGACCATGGATGGGGCTGGCTTTGGCGCCGACGGCGATGGGCATTATGCGTATCTGGACACCGAGCATATCATCGGGGTGACCATCGAACTGATTCAGCGGCCCCAAATGCGCTTGCAGCCGGAAAAGATTTACCCTCCACAGGAATAAATCTGCTGCCAAGACTCACCGCAGAGGCGCAGAGAACAGAGAATGACGGGCATTTTTCGATGGACCCGGATATGATGAGAGGTTGACGATGTCCAGAGATATTTTGGATGCTGTGTATGGTTGTCTGAGCGGATTTCTTTGTCGAGGTCGAGGGTGACCCGCAGGCCAGCTTGTACAGTATGGCCCGGAGGTTGGTTGCCGCACTGAAAAGGGAACAGCGCGCTGCGCAGACGCGGGCGGTCTTTTTGCAGGTCTTGCTGCACACACAGAAAGAGTATGATTGAGCGATGTTACAATCTACGATTGTTTCAATGTCAGAATCCACATCGCTGCCGCGCCGCGCGGTGGGAGAGTGGAGTTTGCACAGTGGGCGCGCCTATGCCGAGCCCTTTATCCATGTGTGGGTGGAGGCGAGCTTGACCGCCCCTTCGGGCCAGGTCTATACGCTGCCTGGTTTCTATGACGGCGAGAATACATGGCGGGTGCGCTTTAGCCCCGGTGAGGTCGGGCGCTGGCGGTATCACATCACGTCGCACCCGGCCGACGACGGACTGACGCAGATCGGTGAGTTTGAGGTGACAGAGCGTGCCACATCTGGTTTTTTGAGGGCGACGCCGGACCGGGCCTGGGGATTCAGCTATGAATCTGGCGCGCCAGTGTTTCTCATGGGTGACACGGTCTATCATCTGTTTGGCGCGGCCTATTGCGGTATGGATGTGCGGCCCTTTTTGCAGCGACGAGCAGCGCAAGGTTTTAACATTTTGCGCGTGCGCGTGCCGGTCAGCCCCTTTCACCCGCCGGACGGTTACAGCCGTTGGCAGACGCTCTCGACCTGGCCATGGGGCGGCAGCCCGCAATCGCCGCAGTTTGAGCGGTTCAACCTGGCTTATTTTCATGTCGTAGACGAGGTGGTGCAGCAGGCGGCGGCGCTCGGCATCGGCTTTGAGATGATTATGGAAGCCTGGGGGTTCGAGTTCCCCTTTAACAACCGCGCCATTTTTCTGCCCGAATGGGAGGAATTGTGGCTGCGTTACCTCATTGCCCGATACGATGCCTTTGCCAGTGTTTATATCTGGACGTTATTGAACGAATACGAATTTTACCCCGACGGCAATTGTCGCGAGAAATATGTCGCCGACCGGTGGGCCATGCGGACGGCGCGCTGGGTCAAAGCGACCGCGCCGCACGGACATGTCATCGCTGTGCATAACGGCCCCAAAGAGACACCGTTTAGACAACGCTTTGCCCTCGATCCCCAGGCCATTGATGTGATCATGTTTCAAGAGTGGGGCAGTTGCGGCGAACAAGATGGCTGGCTGGCGGCCGGCATCGAGAATAAAACTGCGCACGCCTTGCGCGAGTGGTCCGGCGCGGCCGTACTGGCAGAATATGCCTATGAGCGCAATCCCGATCTTCCCATCACCTTTCCCGGGTTCGAGCATACCGGCGTTGCACACAACCGGCGTGGGGCGTGGCGCGGAGCGTTCTGCGGTCTGGGCATCATCAGCGGCCTGGAGAACACCTGGGGGCCGGTGATGGACCTGGTTCACGATCAAGAAGGCGTGGCCTGCCTGAAACACCTGCATCACTTTTTCACCGCTATCGTCCCCTTTGACAGGCTGCGTCCTGCGCCGGACCTGATTTGTCCGCAAAATGTTGCAGAAGGCTATCGCGCCCGCGCACTGGCCGCCGCTGACCGCCGCCTGATCGCCGTCTATTTTCCGGCAGGCGGAGCGGCCACCCTGATATGGGACCAAGACACGGCGTCGGTCTCAGGCCAATGGTACAATCCACGCACCGGCGCGCTCGACACGGCGCGGCCTGCCGCCTGCACGGCGGCAGGAATTGTCTTTGTCGCGCCCGACGAACTGGACGCGCAAGGGCATCCCACCGATTGGGTGTTGGTGCTAACCGGAAATTTTGACCAGGAAAGCGCAACAGGTTTCAACCCAAGTGGACTGAGAGGATGATGTGTGATGCAAGCTCGAGCGATTCTTTTTACAGCGATCAACCAGGTTTCGGTTGAGCAAATAGATGTGCCAGAACCTGAGGTGGGGGAGGTGTTGCTCCAGGCTGTTTATACCCTGATCAGCCCTGGCACCGAATTGCGCTGTCGGGCCGGAAAACAGCAGGGAGCCGTTTTTCCTTTTATCCCCGGTTATTCGTTTGTGGGCCGGGTTATTGCCAACGGCGTCGGCACAACACTCAAGCCCGGCACGCTGGTTTTTTGCAGCGGCACCGCCCGGGCCAGCGTTCATCAGAGTTGGGGCGGGCATTGCAGCCTGGCCGTCCGCTCCGAGCAAGACGTGTACATCCTGCCAAAAGGTGTAGACCCTCTGTGGGGCGCGGGCGCAAAACTGGCCGCCATTGCCTATCGCGGCCTGCGCCTGAGCCAGGCCAAACCCCATGAAAACGTAGCCGTGATCGGGCTGGGCGCCATCGGCCAGCTTGCGGCGCGGATTCACGCGCTCAGCGGGGCCAGAGTGATCGGCGCGGATTTGTCTCCGGTGCGCGTTGCGGTGGCTCAACAGGCCGGGATCGAAGCCATTGCCCCACAAGATGGCCTGGCCGAAGCATTTGCCAATCTCTTGCCGGGCGGAGCCGATGTGGTGGTGGATGCCACCGGCGCGCCATCTGTTTTGCCGGCGGCGATCCAGGTTGCGCGCGCCAAAGCCTGGGATGACTCACCGGCTATGGGCGCGCGCATCATCATCCAGGGCAGTTACCCGGCCGATTTTTGCATACCTTATAGCCTGGCCTTTATGAAGGAACTGTCGTTTTGGGTGCCGCGGGATGTTCAGCCCGGCGATATCCACACCGTGCTGGGCCTGATGGCGCGGGGTAAATTAAATCTGGATGGCCTGATCAGTGCGGTGCGTCCGCCCGAAGCCGCATCCGAAACCTATGCCGAACTTGCGGAGGCTCATTCCCCGCTGATCACGGCGGCTTTTCGATGGGGCGAATAACTAAGACGACCGACAGATGACTGCACTGAAAAAAGTCTTTGCAGGTCAGGTGCCCGTCACTTTGGCAAGCTTTTACGAAAATTTGACGCTTCTAATGTATAACTATATTCAAGTGACGGGCACCTCAGCGAGTTTTTTCAGTGAACCCACAGGTAAAAATAGGGGAACGCCAGCATCTTGCTGGCGTTAAGATATTGAGAGAATATACTGACACATCAAGGAGAAAAAAGATGAGCCACACAACTTTACGAGACCTGGCCAAAATGATTGATCACTCGCTCCTGCACCCGACCATGACCGACGCCGAGATTCTTCAGGGTTGCGAAATCGCTCACCGGTACAACGTCGCCACCGTCTGCGTCAAACCCTATGCTGTGACCATGTGCAAACAAGCCCTGCAAGGCTCAGAGGTGCAGGTCTGCTCGGTCATTGGCTTTCCGCACGGCAACCACACCACCCGGATCAAGGTGGCCGAGGCCGAGCTGGCCATCCGTGAGGGCGCCGTTGAAATTGACATGGTCATCAACATCGGCAAAGCCCTGGGCGGCGATTGGGACTATGTGCGCGCCGATATTGACGCCGTCAACCAGGCCTGCCTGCGCAACGGGGCCATCCTCAAGGTCATTTTCGAGACCGACTATCTCCAGGATGAGCATGTGATCAAGCTCTGCCAGATTTGCTCGGAATTGCGAGTGGCCTTTGTCAAAACATCTAGCGGTTATGGGTTTGTCAAGCAGCCCAGCGGTGACTATAATTATCGCGGCGCCACTGAACATGTCCTGATCCTGATGCGTCAGCACAGCGCGCCCGAGGTGCAGATCAAGGCCGCCGGCGGCGTGCGCAACCTCGACCAATTGCTGCGTGTTCGCGAGTTGGGCTGCACTCGCTGTGGCGCCACCGCCACCGCGGCGATGCTGGAAGAAGCCAAAAAACGCGGATATGCATAGCCGATCCTTTCAGCAGAGCGATTTTTTTGTCGGAGGTCTTGATGAACAAGCTCTTTTCTCCATGGCAGCAAATGGAATTTACCCTGTCGGCCGCAGACCAATACGCCAACCCCTATACCGATGTGGACGTGTGGGTGCGTTTTGTCCACGAGAGCGGCGTCGAGATTGTTCGCCCGGCCTTTTGGGACGGCGGCAACACCTGGAAGGCGCGCTTTGCCTCGCCGCTGGCCGAGGGCATCTGGCGCTGGCAGAGTTTCAGCGCGCCGCGCGACCCTGGCCTGGCCGGACAGAGCGGCGAACTGTGCGTGACGCAGAGTGAATCGGCCAATCGTTTTTATCGGCGCGGCTTTTGGCGCATCCCGCCAGGTGGCCGCAACCTCGTTCACGCCGACGGCACGCCTGCTTTGCTGGTCGCCGACACGGCCTGGGCGCTGCCCTGGCGGGCTACCTGGGAGCAATGCGAAATCTATGCCCGCGACCGTCAGGCCAAAGGCTTTAACGCGGTTTTGCTGATGTCCGTCCAGCCCGACCGCTATGCACGCGGCCCGCGCAGTCGCACTGAACGCGATGGCTTTGACGTGGGCTTTGAAGACCTGCCCAACGGTCACATCAATCAACTCAACCCCGCCTATTTCCAGTATGTGGATCGCCTGGCCGAGATTCTGGTGGCACACGAGATCGTCCCGGTGTGGCAGCCGGTCTTTCACGGCTATGGCTGGAAGGGGCTGTCGGTGGCCGGGCCGGTCGTCCCGCCGGCCGAGTATGCCCGCTACTGCCGCTACCTGGTGGCCCGCTATGGCGCGCAACCGGCCATGTGGCTGGTGTCGGGCGACGGCGACGGCCTGGCCCCCGGCGTGGACCCCGCCGGTTGGGAGATTGAACGCTGGGATGCCTACGGGCAGCCTACCGGCATCCACTATGCTCCGCATCAATATCCCTGGGCCTATCAAGACCGCGCCTGGTTGGATTTTCAGTGGTGTCAGACCGGCCACAACGGCGAGCATGTGCCGCAGCGGGTGGCGGTGATGTGGGAGCAGCGGCCGGTCAAGGCGGTGGCCAACGGCGAGCCGACCTACGAACACATCGGCCAGTTTGGGCGGGCAACCGGCTGGTGGCAGGGTCACGAGGCCTGGAACAACCTCACCGCCGGTGGCACGATGGGCGTCGTCTATGGTGCGGGCAGTCTGTGGCAGTGGCGGCTCGATCTGGAAGAGGTGCATCAGGAGTGGTGTATGGCCGCCCATGCCGACTGGCGCGGCGCGCTCGATTTTGAAGGCTCGCGTTATGTGGGGCTGTTTGGGCGCATTTTTGAGGAGCTGCCCTTTGAGGGTATGTCGCCCGATTATGTGCATACCTATGGGCGGGCCGGGTTGTGGGGGCCGGGCAAACTGTTTATCGTCTACCTGCCCAACGGTGGCGGGCTGGCCCTGGCCTGCACCGACGGCGTTCCGCCGCGCTACCGGGTGATCGATCCGCGCAGCGGCGAGGTGGTTGGACAGGGTGAGGGATACGGCCCGGTTTTCATCGAATCGGGCGCGCCGCGCGTGGTGGTGTTTGCTGATTAAAACTGTGTTGGTTTCGACAGGCTCAACAAGTTCGAGCAGGTCACGCTTGTAGCGTGACATCTTGCTGCAAAAGCGATTGAAACAATACAAAGGAGATCGTCTATGACCTTGCCTCAACTCCAGGTTCACACCGGCCGCCGTTACCTGATTGACCAGGATGGCCGGCCGTTTTTCTGGCTGGGCGATACGGCCTGGGAGCTGTTCCATCGCCTCGGCCGCGCCGAGGCCGACGTGTATCTGCGCGACCGCGCCGCAAAAAAGTTCAACGTAATTCAGGCCGTTGTTCTGGCCGAACTGGACGGCCTCAACACGCCGAATCCCGCCGGACACCGCCCCTTGATAGACAACGATCCCACCCAACCTAACGAACCGTATTTCCAGGACGTGGATTGGATAGTGAACCGCGCCGGGGAACTAGGCCTCTACATCGGCATGCTGCCTACCTGGGGCGACAAGTGGCACAAGAACGGCGGCACCGGCCCGCTGGTGTTCACGCCGGAAAACGCCCTGGTCTATGGGCGATTCCTGGGCGAACGCTACCGCCACAAGCCGATCATCTGGATTCTCGGCGGTGACAAGTTTGTGGGCGACGATGAGGAGCGACGCATCATCGAGTCGCTGGCGCAGGGCTTGCGCGAGGGCGACAAAGGCCGTCACTTGATCACCTTTCACCCCATCGGGCAGTATAGCTCGGCGATCTATTTCCACAATACAGAGTGGCTCGACCTGAACATGATCCAGACCGGCCACACGCTGCACCGTGACAACTATGCCTCGATTGCCGCCGAATACAACCGCACGCCGCCCAAGCCCGTGCTGGACGGCGAACCGGGCTATGAGAACATTCCACACGCCTTTAACCCGGCCAACCCGCGTTTGCAGGCCATCCATGTGCGGCGGTTCTGCTATTGGGCGCTATTCAGCGGCGCGTGCGGCCACACCTATGGCTGCAATGACATCTGGCAAATGTGGAAGCGCCCCGATCCGCCGATCATCGGAGCCAATTTGCCCTGGGATGAGGCCATTCACCTGCCCGGCGCCGGCCAGATGCAGCACGCCCGCACCTTGATCGAATCCGGGCCGTACTTTGACCGCCTGCCCGATCCCTCGCTGGTTGAGCCGCCCAACCTGCCCGCGCCGGATTACGTCGCCGCCTGCCGCGCCCCCGACGCCCGCTACGCTCTGGCCTACTTTCCATCTGGCAGGCCGGCCGCGCTGCGCACCTTTATCCTGCAAGGCCCGCGCCTCAAAGCCTGCTGGTACGATCCGCGCTCTGGTGAACGCCGTCCTCTGCCGCTTGTGCAGGTCTCGCCGTGGCAGACGACGACGTTCATTCCGCCGGATGAGCAGGACTGGGTGTTGGTATTGGAGAGCAATTAGCAGTCAGCTTTCAGCGGTCAGCAGTCAGTGGTCAGCGTGCTGGCTGCTGGCTGTTGGCTGATAGCTTTTCGCTTGACAATGAGGGCGGAATGGTGCAAAATGGAGACAAACCCTGTTTTAGCGCAAGTTTTGCGCAACCAGAGCGCAAAACGCTCAAGCACTTGAAAAAAA